>NZ_KV812455.1:0-5580 GCF_001813415.1 Alloscardovia sp. HMSC034E08
CCCCGCCGTTTACGAAGCCGACCAGACGCACCTTCCACAAGCCTTGACGGAGTAATCTTCGCCGCGATAACCCGTATAATCTGACTATCATCCTTGAAAGCGAAACCATTCAACGCATCCTGCACCAGCTTCAACAAATTATCAACGTCTACACGGCGATTATCCTGCAAAAAGAAACGACATTGAAGAATAACGTTCCCTTCGAAAATTGGATAATTCGGATAACCTGCTAAATACGCTTCACGTACCCGCGTTTCAGCATCGATAGTTTTCTTCGGTGTTACCCCTCGTTTCCCATAGACGCGGGGACGCGCCTTAGGAACAGGTTGACCTTCAATAATGAACTCGCGAACAGCCAATTTAATTTGTTCCTTTCCCATCACAAAACTCGTCAATACTTTTCTGCGAAACCCAGAAACGAGTCCCAATCTGACGTAGACGTAGATAACCTTTAACCGCTAAGCTTTTTACTGTGCGCACATCCATATCTAATTGACGTGCAGCCTCACTCAGCTTCACCAACTTACGAACAGGTTGATTCATGACCGCTCCTTACTGTGAGCGGTTAAGTCTTGAATGAAATCCCACGACAAAAAACCAAGACCAACCAAAGACACCACATACACAAGCAAAAACGAGAAACTAACAAGCGGATTCTTACCCATATTCGCAAACATGAGATAGAAGAAGCTGCTCATGCACATGATACTTACGAGAATAGTGTCGAGCAGTATGATTGTGCGTTCGAATTGTAACTGAGTTTGCTGTGCACGGTCGCTCATTGTGGTAGTATTACTATTGTTTTTCATATTCATTTCCCTTATTGGTCGATGCTCGCATTACCTTGCGGGCATTTATCAATTCCTCGACTTTTCGCCATGCTTGGAATGCTTTATCACACGCTTCTTCCATTCACGCCACATAACATGCAGCTCAACGAAAACAGGGAAAAGTGCGACAAAAAACGTGAGAATAGCAAAAATAATCGTGATAACAACATCCATGATCTACTCATCTTTCTCAGATGAAGTAACAGAAGAAGCCGCATTCGACAGCGCGTTCACCGCATTATATATACTTATTTTCAGCACAGCGTAAAGGAACAGAACATCAATATCAGGTAAAAGATCGATTCCATGCACATTAGCAATAATGCGTTTAATATTCTCATCAGATAAGTCGATAAGCTTGAGAGTAGGAATAATAAGCTTTGGGTTACCCGCCAACCATGACTTTACTTGGGAACGCATGTAAGAAATATTGACGACATCAGACCATAGTTGGGCAGCTTCTGCCTCAACCTCAGCCTTACTATCTTCTTCCACTTTTACATTTTTTTGCGTATCCTCAATAATCGCACTATCAAGTTGAGTGAGGTTACCCAAAAATTTTGAAAATCTCATCATCAGTAAAACCTGACACATCATGCTCATCAATAGCAGTAGTAAACTTGTCAATAGAAATGTTAAATTTTCTGCTCAAAACATACGCGGAACTATAGTACTCACATAAATAGTCGTGCACGTATTGACGCATAAGAAACTTAATAACATTAATATCATTGGGTGTTTTGTTACTCATTATTTTGTCCTTTCTTTTCGCGCTTCTCACGCTCAGCCGCAAGCTCTGAGAGTTGCCAATAAGTCAAACCAAGAAAATTGGCCGCTTTAGAGAGCTCATCTACAGTCCATGCGCGCTCTTTGCGCAAGCGATAGTCAAGAGTCCTACGGTCAATACCGAGATAATCAGCCAAACCAATCTGGGTTAAATGCCTAGCGGCGAGTTCTGCTCGAATCGTCTGAGCGTAATAATCCAGTACAGCCAACTTTTCCTCCTCTCGTAGTACAGTTCTCTATTGAGAACAATCAAAGTAGATTACGTTCTCTATTGAGAACAATTACAACTATAAACTACATTAATGTAATTTGCAATCTCAATAGAGAACACGGCGTGTCGCATTATGCCATAGTGAAGTTCTCAAATGAGGTACACTAGACACATGGTAAGAAACGAGCAACTAGAGCCAGTAAGCGAAGCAGCCAAAGCAATCGCACGGTTCATCAAAGAACAAATCATCCAAAAAGGCTACACGGTAGAAGAAGTGGCTAAAAAACTAGGACGCGCAAAAAGCTACGCATCCATACGCCTCTCTGGACTAAAAACGTTCTCCATAGACGACCTCGACAAAATCGCAAAAATGCTCGGATACACCTCAACATTCACGCTTATCGCAGAAGCTCATGAGTACAGCCTCGGGGTGCCTACCGCAATACCGGAAGAGTGGAATCTTGCCGCCAGCGAAGATCCTAACAAACGAGCCGAACGCGAATACGACGACTTCGGCGCATAACCAAAATAACAAAAGGAGAACAGAGAATGATTCAACGCGACCAAAACGGTAACGCCTTTATACCATTTTTCGGTAGAAAGAAATTTATCCAAGAACTCAACGATGAGTCCAACTTCTATAGGAGCGAAGCAGAAAAATACCGCCAACAGGCAGAGACATTAGGCATGCTCACCATCCAAGAACGCGAAGAAAAAATCAACAAACTAGAAGAAAAAATCAAAAGACTAGAAAACGAAGCGCAAAACATCATAGGCCCTGCCAACAACGAAGCAGTAAAACGCGAGCGAGACGCAAAAATCGCCGAAAAACGATATGAGGCACTCAAAAAGAAAATCGAGGAACTCCAGGGCGTAGGCGCTCAATTCGACGTATCCCTCTACGATTTCGACAACCCAGCGCAAAACTCCGTTGAATACGCAGCCAAACTCACTGAATTAAAAGCGCAACAAAAACAAATGATAAAAGAAGGCAAAGCAACAAGCTCAATCACCAGCTTCACATTTAACGGCAAGAAAAGTGACGGAACAAAATTCATCAACCAACTCAGCAAACTCGCCCTCAACCTTTTTAATAGCGAAACAGAAAACGCTGTCAAAACAGTAAAAGCAGGCAACCTATCGTCAGCAGTAGCACGCATCATTAAAAGCGCAGAAAACGTGAGCAAATTCGGCACACTTATCAACCTGCGTATTACGCCAGCATATCAAAAACTCAAAGTAGAAGAACTGGAAACAACAGCACTCTACCTCCAAGCAGTTCAAGTAGAAAAAGAAGCCGAACGAGAACGTAAAGCAGAATTACGCGAACAAGCAAAAGTTCAAAAAGAACTCGAAAAAGAAATGGAACGTCTCAAAAAAGAGAAAGAACACTACGAGAATGCTCTCAAAGCGGTTGAAGAGCGCGGGGACCTCGAAGAAGCCGAAAAACTGCGTAATAAGCTGGAGCAAATTCAAAAGTCTGTAGACGATGTAGACTACCGCGCCGCAAACATCCGAGCAGGATACGTATACGTTATCAGCAATATCGGAGCCTTCGGTAAAGATGTAGTCAAAATCGGCATGACACGACGCCTCGAACCAATGGATCGTATCCGTGAACTTTCCAGTGCTTCTGTACCATTCGTATTCGATGTGCACGCACTCTTCTTCAGTAAAGACGCAGTTAACTTAGAAACAATGCTGCACCACGAATTCGAAGGCAGGAGAGTTAACAAGGTAAATGCTCGCAAAGAATTCTACAAAGTCACACCTCAAGAAGTACTTGATAAACTCAAGGAAAAAGACGTTGCACTAGTGGAATACAAAGTGGAACCAGAAGCAGAAGAATATAAACTAAGTCTCAACGCGAAATCTACAACACAAGAAGAAAATTCATAATTATCAAAAAGGTGTGCAAGTACAGTACTTGCACACCTTCTCATATTTTATCGTCCTTTGTGGTTGCCTTTGCCTGGACGGTGAGCATTCCACGTCTCAATCGTTTCACGCTTCCATCCACGAGTACGCCCAATATACACATCAGGCTCAGGAAGCTTATAACCAGCCAACGAACCCCTAGCAACATTAAGATACTCGGCAACCTCGGTATAACTCATATAACGCTCAGTCATAGCCTAATCCTTAATCCCGTAGCTAGCAGTCAAAGACAATAAGCCCGCACTGATAGCAAAAGCACCGCCAACGCTGGGATACCACCAGCTGACAATACTGCCTACAAGACCTACAACAAGCCCTGCATAGGCCGCAATCTTAAACTTATTCATAATACCCACATGGTACACTGGAAAATGGTAGGGCAGGCTCCCTAGGTTACCTAGGAAGCCAATTGTTAACTACTTATCACGGTCGTGCAAGTAGGTTAGTAGCGCAATCACGAAAGTTCCAACTTCAGTGATTGCGCTAATCACTTTCCAGAACATTTCCATGTTCCTCACCTCCTTTCCTTGTTACACTATAATACTACCATAAAAACCATTTCTATGCAAGTATTATATATTAAAAACCCAAAAATAATCGAAAACTTTTTGCGCTTTTATCTCAACACACTTTCGAACAAATGTTCGAACATGGTAGGTAGAATAAACCATACCACCGTACCCAAGAGAAGAGCGCACACGATGAGCACACCAAATATTCAAGACCTGCAGAACATAGCCGAGCAAGGCCATATAACCATCATCGAAACCGCGTTAGATGGTAACTATATGGGCTACTATGACAACGCCACACGCACAATCATCGTCGACAACACCCTCAATCCCACGCAATACCGCTGTACACTCGCCCACGAACTTATCCACGCCAAATATGAACACACAGGACACGATCCAAAAAACGAAAATAAAACACGACAAGAAACAGCACTCTGGCTCATCAACATAATCGACTATATACAAGCAGAACACATCTACGACAGCAATAACATACTCATAGGAATCGAACTAAACGTCACACAACAAGTACTAGGCGATTATCAAAACATACTCAAAGAAACAATACACAACTAAAACAAGCAAAAACTAGCGAGAGGTTACCCATAGCGTGCATGAGTAACCTCTATATTTTTTTACACGCATTCAACAAGAAGGCTTGGAAAATAGGTAAATAATCCTTACACCTCTTACACTTCCTTACACATATGGTGTAAGGCTGAAAACCCTTGAAAACATTAGCCTTAGACACTATTCCTTACATCCTTACACCACTTTTCAGAAAATCTTGAGAATAAAAAATGGGTATATAGTGTTTTAGATGTAAGACATACCCCTCAACACCCATACAAGCCTTTAATTCCAATGCCTGAGAAGCCTTACACCACACGTGTAAGGAAAACCCAAAAACCACGCTCCACGCACAAAATCTTCACAAACAAACAGTTGACAACACGAACCACTGCATGATTAAATGAGTATAGTAGTCATTCGTGTACGCGAGTGGCTATACTCATATAAAAGCGAGTATGCTCGCCAATCTTCTTGCACATGCCCCCATAAAAAACAAAGCCACAATGAACGTGCCCGAAAATAATCTCACCGCAATAAGAGACAAGTAGCGCACACGGCAACCCCTCTACGAGCATCAAGAAACCACGAGCATACCCGCCTCACACTCATACAAAAGTCGTATTGCCCGAAAGCGAGAGAGGGGGGTAACATGAACAAAGCAAACCCCCGACGCACAAACAGCAGCAGAAGAAACAAACTGCGAGCGCGAGTCCTCGCCGCCTACGAC
>NZ_KV812456.1:0-17605 GCF_001813415.1 Alloscardovia sp. HMSC034E08
GCGGATGATAAGGGAATTAACCGTAACCACCCGTCACACCTCATAAAACAAGGTTTACAGGCAAATGGAGAATTTTCTTCCCCTATATCTTCCCCTATCTTACGGCGGTTAACCGGGGACTGACTGACTCCACAAACAAAAACCCCCCTCACATCACTCTAGGATAGAGCAATATGAGGGGGGAATAACCTTGAATTATTGGGAAAATTCCAATAATTCAATAGTCTCACTTACTTTTTGGTCGCGTCCACGATACGCTGTGTAGCTTCCTCGACACTCTCCGTAACTTCCTTACCCATAGCTGTCAAGAAATCGTTATGGCGTTGCCAAGCCTGCGAAATCAGCATGTTATAAATGTCGAAATTCACTTTGCCATGCGTTGTCAATCCCTGAGCATAACCAAGCGCTTCAATATCAGTGAGAGCACGTGCTCCTGTCACCTCACCAAGCAAAGCATACGCAGTAGAACCCCAAGGTGTCGTCGTCTCGACCATGAACATGTTATTATCCTTCCAATTATTTGTATCTGCCGAGGCAGCATTAGTTGATATTGTTGAGGTACTATCCTGTACCAGGTTTACGAAGTCTTGCCACGTGTAATTAAAACGCGCAAAATAAGGCAATGGGTCGGTATGATCTGAGCCTCCCCAACGCTGAGACGCGTCATTATGCGTGATGAGCCTGTCTGTGCTCCACCCATGAGCTGTTAAGCGTTCACGTACCACTTGCGCGGCAATCCGAATACCTTTCACGAAATCGTCTGCGTTGGTGGCTTCGCAAATCTCCAAACCCTCCACATAACCATTACCGTTACCCACCTGGTAGCAGAGACGATCGTAAAGGACGGTGTGGTAGGCTTCCGTCCAGTCGGATACGAGGTGTACGGCATACTCATAGTCGCGGCTCCACAGGCTTACATGGTTAGCCGCAGTCGCTCCCGGATTCGCGGTGGAATGGACACAAAAAAAGGAGGCTGATAAGCCTCCATGCCCATTATTAACAATTCTCTCCTGAATAATACTCATACACTATTCTTCCTCTCCTGTAGTTACGCTTGCCACATGCTTACCCTCACGAGTGATAGATGGTACAACACTTGCGGGGGTTAACGTGTCGGTCGCACCCATGCTCGCAATACTGGTAAGCACACTAATCAGTGCTGCCATAGCAGTCACTGACAACACGTTCACCCAATCCACCGTAAGCAAACCAACAGCACCCGTACCGAGCACGCCGATAGCAGCCTGTGCTGCCGTCTTAATAGCACGCTCGATAGTGTCATACATAAACTCGCTGTGAAATGATTCTTCATAACTTTTCTCCTAAACTATTCTTTGGTTGATAATGCTTGCATATACGCGTTGAGCGTGTCTTTATCCTTTTCCACGCTCAACCCCTCCCTCTCTGCTGTCCGTTCGATAGCAGCCCTAATCTCATCAGGAAGTTTCGGCTTCGGATGTTCGTCCATCCACGACTCATCAAGAACCCCACATAAGCCGCCAAGCCAATGCCCAATCGCACGCACGTACGCGGTCTTCACATTGTCGCTCTGTTCCAACTCATAAAGCTTAGATTCTACGTGTCTGCGCTGGCGTTGTTCAGCTGATACTAAATGGCTCAACTCGCCCACACGTTTGTCCGTTTCTGCGAGCTGTTTACGCAGCTCACCTTCTAACTCTGCTTGTATTTTTTCGGCAGACGCAGCATTGTTCGCTTGTGTGGCTCGCGCAGTACTGTAGGCGACCGCGAATGAGACAATTCCGGTAATCAATGCGACGATGATATTGTCGAGCGCAATAGGCGCTAAGGGAAACACCATATAATACACCTCCTAAAATTTTTATATGGGACAGTCTGGGACACTTTGGGACGAATGGGACAAAACACGGATAAAAACTTGGACAAATGGGATAAATTCTTAGACACAAGAAGCGTAACCTCGATTATCGGGTGAGTAATGCTATGCCGGTACACGTGAAGGTTATAGCAGTTCCATACCTTGGTGAGGTTATCACGCTCACGCGCGTAGACAATATGGTTTTAGCGAACGGTAATATGAAATTTACGCAGAGCGGGCAGCAGAATTATTCCACAGCTAATGAGACTATTCCTGCAGGATATAGTCCTACAAACGTGAATACGCCGATTGTTTGCGGTAGCGTGAACTTTAGCTTGCTTGTATACGCGGTTTAATTCGGCATAGGATCATGCGTAATCCACGATGCGCCGATATGTACCCATCCGTAAGCATTTCCGAGCAAGGTTATCGTTCCGTCCGTCTTGATAAGCATATCCATTTTTTGATTGCCACCCCACGAAACGGACATAGGGGCGGTCGGTCGATAGCCTGCAGGGATAGCCTCATTCACTTTGAGATTACCAGCATTCTGAATGCTATCGCACGTACCTTGCCCGCCCAAGGTTACAATATTACCTTCGCGGGTAAGCGTATACGCGCCGCCAGTCTGATACGGCAAACGCACAGTAGTACTTTTCGTTGCCTGTAGGCTAGTTACCTGAGATTCCACATTATGTAAAGACGACAGTTTCTCTGCTGTAATTTGTACTGTAGGAGTCAAACCGTCCAACGTTACTCGAGCAATAGGTTTACGTGAATTCGTTGTAGACTCTACATTCCACGCAGGAGACGACAACGACGGTTCTACAGGTGTACCAGTAGTAGCACGCCCCTTCAACACGTCAAACTTCACCGTCTCAATGCCATCACTGTCCGCCTGATAGTGAGCGCAAATCAAATCAATACGCTTGAAACCCGTTTGACCATTATCGATAGTTACTGGTTCTGCTGCAGGAACCCTAATCGGACGTCCATCGATAAAGAAGTATCCTGCAGGAATTTGAATAGTATTCGCATCCTGCACAACCGCCTGTGGATAGTTCCCATTATTGTCTGGTGCCTGGAATGTGCCTGCACCGACAATGCTAGATAGCGTGAGCGCGAAGTCTACGCCGCTCACATGCTTACTATTAGAATGTCCTACGATGAGTTCAGCCATCATAACTCCTTAAAATACTCTTATTTACCTGCAGTTGGATCCATCGACTCATACTTAGCAGCTCTATCAGCAGCCGCCTTATTAGCTTCAGTTTCCTTATTGTTAGAAGCACCCCACGCGAGCCACTTATCAAACAAGTAGTCACGTCGAGACTGCTGAGTCAACCACTGCTGATAACACCTATTATCCAAAGTCAACTCAGCCTGCGTACCATTCTGACGTAAATAATGCACGACAGTATAATCACTCACCGCACTATCCTTATCCTTCAGGTACGCGCTAGCGTTGCACCTATCGCACGTGTACAAGGTGTAGCCTGTTTCTTTAGCCAAAATAGCCTCCCATTTTTAGTAGTTTGTTACTGTGATTTTCGACGTCAACGTATAATCAACGGATAAAACCCCGTCGTCGATAGTGACGACCTTCTTGCCCACAGGATTCGTCAAGCTCAAGCCTGTAACAGGCGAGTATGCGGAGACGATATCCCCGACGTAGAGATCGTCTGTGGGGTCGTTGAGTGTGAGTTCAGCTTTACTCTCATTCTGATACTCGAGCAATTTCTTACGAGTATCATCAGCAAGCTTCGCATTATCCTCACTCGAATAATCGTAAATTTCCTCAACTTCATCCACGCCAGTCAAAGTCTGAGACTGGGAAACGTTGCCTTGCCTGTCCGCGTACCAGTGGCTTGTTGCACGGTTCCTCAGTTCGCCCTGCCCTAAGCCGATAAGGTGATTGACGGGACGATAGACTCGTGTTGCTTTTAAATCGACTTGCTCGGATGCTCGAGTTAGCTTATTCTGCCTGCGAGCTGATAAAACAAGCTTATTTTTACTTAAATCCCAGTACACGACGACTGTCATCTGATATGCGTTGAAAAGGCTTCTCAGCCCGCTGTAGAGGCTGACGTAACGGTTAAACTGATAGCTCACCGTTACGCTTACAAGCTCACTGTCAGCCTCGATGAGCGTGGACAAGTGACATCGAGCAACCAAATCAGCAAGCACAGTAGACAATGAGCCTTGCACTCTCAAATAATCCTGCCCCGCAGTTGGTTCAAGAATTTTCCGCTCGAGCACACCCTGCCAGGAACGCCCCTGGAACGTAATACTCCCATTATCATCCTCGATAGTGTCAATAATCCCACCATATTCCGAGTCGGGAATCATCCACATACACCCATTGCTAATACGCACATCAGAGGGCAGTTCGTCCGTATATGAAAGTTCGAAGTTGTTCTCCTCGACCCCGTATGCGAGGTCGAGTGAATAGTGCTGTAGTATAGCTATCGTGTATCCGTCAGAGTTGAGGATATGGAGTTTTAAGCCCATGGAGCCCTGCCTCTCTCCTGCCACACAGTCACATTAAAGCTGAAAGCATTATTCCAGGAAACCACTCCACCATGAGGTGGAAGGCTCGCGAAAATATTCATCCCATCACTAAAATGCGCTTTCGAAATCACGCTTTCACGTGAACCATCCGTATGGACGAGCTGAATAAAACAGCGCAAACTATCGGCCTCTAATCGTTCACCAGCACCCACATTCACATCGACAGCGTATGTGTTGTCGGCGATAGTGATGCGCGGGTTAGATACTGGCCCGTAAACGACAAGATCGATACTCCTATCGATGTAAGAGTCGTTTTTGACAAAGCTGGAAATATCGCTGCGACTGAAATCGAACGGGAAATCGAATGGGAAATCTACACCTTCCCCGCGGATTTCATCCATGACATACTGATATTCAGTTTTCGCTCTCCATACTCCTTCAGCGACGAGCACAGTCAACTGGCATTCATTCACACCCTCTGACACTGTTTGCGCGCTGTCTTTGACGATGTAGACGATTGCCTGCCACTCCACGTCAGCATCGTCTACAGCAGTCAAGATTCCTGGCGTATTGTTGATGACATCCGCGTCGACTAAATCAAGAAAGCTATCAAGAGCTTGCCCCTTAATAGCTTTCACGTTAATCTGAGCTGTCTTAGACTTACGAACACGAGAGGGTAGGAACTTTCCTGCCTGCTTATATGTCCATTCGCCAGAACGCAGATTAGGCACTGTTTCCGCATACAAACCATCATCACCAGATAAGCTAATGACTTTATCTACGCTTCCTGCATGATACGTTAACCGTTTCACCTTTATCCTTCCTCTTTTAGAAGTTGCGTGCGAACTGACGCTTCGACACCGTCGGCACACTACTATTAATAATGTCAGGCAACTCATTCAACATCGATGCCTGCAAACCAATCAACGTATCCAACTTTTGAGACGTATCCACCAAATTAAACTGCTGCTGCAAGCCAGCTTGCAAATTCGCGCCAGTAACATCACCAAACAAGTCAGAATACTTATCAGCAGACAATTGAGGTATCTTCATCATCGAGTCCATCGCATCGAGCACAGAATCCGACTCCTGTTCAATACCTACAGCCATACCAAGCGGAATAAACTTACCGACTTGATCACGCATAACACGAGATGGAGAGTGGATACCGAAGAAGCTCTTGACCGCATCCAAAGCAGACGCACAGATCTTCTTAATCGCATCCAAGAGCGCGCTACCCATACTTTTTACACCGTTAATAAGACCGCTGATAACGTTTTTACCGACGCTAATCCAATCCGTACTTTTGACGGCGTTGAAGATTGCTACCACAATCTGAGCCATCGCAGAGACAATAAGAGGTAACGAATTGATTAAACCTGTCCCAAGCGTGAGGATAATCTCACCACCCGTGCTGAGTATTTGAGGCAGATTAGACTGTATATTACTCAACAAATTCGTGAAAATCACAGGCACCTGAGCAATAAGATTAGGCAACGCATTCATCAAGCCTTGAGCCAATCCAAGTAACAGCTGGAGACCGCTATTAATCATTTGAGGCAAATTAGCAATAAGCCCGCCCGCGAGCGCGACAACCATATTCAACGCTGCAGGGACAAGCGATGGAAGCTGATTAGCAAGCCCCGTAACGAGACTATTAATGATTTCTACGGCAGAATCAGTAATAATACCCGCGTTCTGCGTAATACCATCAAAAATAGTCTTTAACAGGTTGGAGCAAGTCATAATCCATGTTGGAATATTATTCGTCAGATTATTCACATTATCCGTCAGTAAAACAGGGAGCTTCGTGAAGAACTGTTGAATCATCTGCTCTAACTGACCGTTCATGGACTGGTCAATCATGCCTAAGCCAGCGATAAGCGCAGCAATAATACCGCCAACGCCAATCGCCATCATGATGCTCGAGGGGCTCAAGAACGAGCCAATAAGCGACGTTACGCCTTGAAGCTTCGGAGCGATAAGACCTCCCAGCCCACCGAACACATCACCCATACCCGCTGTTACAGTCTTCATATTCGACGTCAAAGAGGAAGCTATCTTACCGATAGTGCCCTTTTGGACGCTTTCAAAACCATTCTGCAAAGCGACCATAGCTTTACCGCCGATACGTTGGAAGCCTTGAAGCTTGTATGAGATTACTTCCCCTGCAGCAGCGAGACGACTGCCCACATTATCGGAAAGGAATGTACCTAAGCTTTTGACACTGTTTGCTACAGTGCCTTCTGCCTTCTTAAACGGGACATTAATCTTGGTTAGCCCTTCTCAATTTTCGTGAGAGAGGAAGCGAACGGGTCACCAGCCACTGTCGCGGCTTCACGCAAATCCTTATTAAAGAACGAGTAGAAGTTTTGGCGAACGGAATCGAATTTAGCTACAGAACCCTTATTCAATGCTTCGAGGGCGCTACTAATACCCGATTGAGCTTTACCAATCTTCGGGACAAGCTTAGTCGCGAACGCGCCAATCTTATCGCCTTGGGACAAGAGTGCGAATCCTGCTGTAGCTGTAGCAATGCTACGGGCAATATCCTGCAGATTAATAGACCCATCTTTCACGCCTTTATTGAATTTGTCGAGGATTTGGACGATCTTGTCAGCCCATTCCGTGAACTTAGCGCCAGTCACATTCGCAACAGGCGCGATAGCATCATTAAAATTATCAATCGTTGGAATGAGCGCATTGAAAATCTTCGTCAATCCAGTTAGCATTGGTGTTTCAAACTTCTCACCCAAGCGTGAAAGCGCTGCTTTCACATTCGCTATCGAACCCTTGAATGATTGTCCTGAGGAGAGTGCTGCGCCACCTAATCCTTCTTGCATAGCCGCCGCGAATTCAGCGAAACTCACCTTGCCTTTAGTGACCATGTCTTGAGCGTCGTCGGTGGTGGTGTGGAAGTGGTCTGCGAGCAGTTTGAGTACTGGTATGCCTGAGCTCATCAGCTGAAGCATATCATCACCCTTCAAACGCCCTTTCGCAGCGACCTGAGAGAAGATAAGCCCGATGTCGTTGAAGGAGCGTCCAGAAATCTGCGCTGTATCAGCAACAGTCTTCAACACGTTCGTTAACTCGTCACCCTGCTTCACACCGCCAGCAATCAGCGTTGCAGCAGTTGACGCAGCATCACCTAAACCGAAAGCTGTACCTTTCACGGACGTCATAGCACTGTTCATGATGCCTTTAACATCATCTGCAGAGTAACCGAGAGCTTTCAATTTGACTTGTGCTTGCTCGATGTTGAGTGCACGGTCGAAACCGCCTTTAGCGGCTAAACCAACTAAACCTGTCGCAACGGTTGTAATAGCCCCTAAACCGATTTTGCCGACCTTGCTAAACATTTTTCCACCGAAAGAGGTAGCTTTTGCGAACATGCCCTGAGCACGATTAGCACCGTTATCTAACTGTTCACCCAGCTTATTCGCAAAATCCTTACCAGTCGGAACAACGTTGATATAGTAAACGCCAATATCTTCTGCAGCCATAATTCACCACCTTAAAATCGTGTTAGTCAATGTCGCCGAGCAATTCTTTCAGCTTGCTGCGCTTCTGCCTATCCACAGGCTTCGAAATCCGAAGAGTAGACTCACTCGTCAACTTATCCTCCTGCAACCACGATTCCTTGCGAGCAATCTTAGAGAACGCCGAATTCAGCACATACACCGCTTGCTCAACCACGGTCGGATAGAACGTATACTTGGCTAAACTCTGCCAGCACCGTGAAGAATGGTCTTTCAAAATTTCCTTCGCCATAAGCCACAGCGCAGTCCAGTCGTAAAACGTGAATGAGAAAGGCTGACCCCACGTTTGAATGAAGTCAGCCTGTAAAGCTGGACGATACTTTTGCCATAAGAGCAGAAGCACTATGCTTTTGGGTCAAGCTTGCTACCTTCCACCCATGCGACGACAATACGTTCCAAATCCGCAAGCTTATCCCCACTCTTACGATCGATTTCAAGCACAAGTTGAGGATAGTCACGACGGAAATATGCGAGAAAAACACTCATCATGTCGAACTGTTGTTCCTGAGTAACACGCTGAGCTCCACCCGCGTATACGATACCGATTTGCACAATATCCAACGGTAGCCTGCCCGTATCAGCAAGGTTTGGTAAATCGATTTTCACATCACCGTACTGAATGTGCACGTCTTCGAGCGTATTATCTGACAAGCTTGATGGTTCAAGTTGAATAGGAGTACCCATAATAAAATCCTTAAAAGCTAAAAAATGTGAAGTGGGTGTGAGCATGTCTAGAAGTACTCACACCCGTTTTTCTGCTATATACTAGTGAGACTCTGAACTGCCAGCAGGAGCGGTTTCAGAAGAGGAAGCAGGGGCGACAGCCTTGCCGCCAACCAATCCGTAGAACACGAGGTCGAGCTTCTTATCAAGCCCCCTGTTGGAACGGAATGTGCGGAAAGTCATGCCCAAATTAAACAGTTCGCTGTTCTTCCAGTTGAACGATTCTATTTCTGATACTTGAATTTCTGGACAGTAGCAGACAATGAGCTTTCCATGCTGGTCTAACCCTGCGAGAACGAGCTTCTTGTGTGGTGCGGAAGCGTTCGCATCCACTTCTACCGTCCCATCATCCTTAACCTTTGTACTAAAGTACAGTTCAACAGTGTCTTTCTTGACTTCGAGAGCAGTCGTCTTAATCGTGAAGTATGCTCCATTCGTGTCCGAAAGAACAGTATCACCATTATGCCCCTTAATCTCAGTGGTATCACCTGACTCCTTGCCAACCTCGATACCGTCTTCACTGAAATAACCAAGAGCTTTCTTGCCCTCTGGTGGACGCCAGTTAGCACCAAGAATGCCAACATTCTCATCCAAATCAAAAAGGAAAATAGCTGCTTCCTTAAACAGCTTCACATTCTCCTTAATATTATCGTCGGAGACGAAACTGTAATCAGTCATAGTCTCTCATCCTTCCTAATAATTTTTCTTTTCGTTTAGTTTGCTACAACGTGGACTTGCATCACCGCATACAAGCAATCAGTCTTTAACGCGTCATCTCGCATGCGAGACGTACCAGTAAAAACTTGCGCACCCACAAGAGGATACGTTGTTGCATGTTTCATGATGCTTCGTTGAACGTCGCTCATGAGCTTGTATGCTCCGTCAAGGTCAAGCACTTTTAGCTTCGGGTCTTGCTTGTAGACAGTGAGTCGAACATTCGCCTTCTGCGTAATGTCAGTTGCCTTCTGCAGGTAATCGACGAGTATGAGCACACAATCCTCACCTGTCTCAGGAGCTCGCGTAGCGAATTTCACATCAGGTAACTCACGACGAAGCCACTCTAGTAAGTAAGGTTCGACACGTTCAGCAATTGTAGGAATCATATGCGTATACCTCCTACAGTGCCTGTAACTGTACCGTGCTTGAGCTCATGCCCTGGAAAATCACTAACGCCTACGCGCCAGCGTTTGGAGTCATCGTAACGCTTGACTTTCACACTCGGTGCTTTCTTCGCCATCTCTGCAGCTTTCTGCACGGCGCTCGCCATCTGCTGATTCTTGTAAATCATAGTTCGCATTGCGCCAGGATACAGTTTGAGCTTGCCTTTCAGTCGCATCAGCTACCCCTTAACTGAGGCATATCAGCCGTGCGTTCTACCCGCATGACGATACCGATGATGCGAGCACCGTCACGACTCCACACCTGCGGAGGAGATACGACAGTAAACTGTTTACTACGTATCTCAACCACATCATCCAACTCGATTTTAAAGCTCGTATCGCGCGTATAGACAGTGAATGCTTCAACGACTGTTTCACGTGCAACATCAGCTGATGCTGTGTTGTCTGGAGCGCAGAGAGCATAGAAAAAGCCCCCCTCCTGTGGAGGCAGGCTCACCCTATTCCCATCAGAATCCACACTCACACCAATCGATTTCAAGAGGATAACTTTCTCCACGATTATCCTCCTAAACTCACCGTAAATACGCGATTATCGCCCACTGTGAGGCTTTGCTTCTCACTGGACGTAAAATACAAGTCTCCATCTGGATTCGCGAACGTGTACGAGTCAGCGAATGAACCAGTCGTTTGACTCATCTGCTTAACACCCTCATAGTCCGTTTGCACGGTCATAGCACGCTTAACCATCGCACACACGATACGCCGTAACGTCCCTTCAGACACTGTCGTAATAGCGGTTGGATAGTCTGTGCGTATCTTGTCAGAAGCGTCCTCAAGCAGAACTTGAGCACGCTTTTTCTCCGACTCAGTCAACGCATGCCATCGAATCTCCAAATCAGTGGTTGTAGCAAACGATTCTCCGCCTGCCATAACTACTCACCTTCAGTCTCAGAAGTCTCAGGAGTTTCTGGAGTATTACTGTCGTGTTTAACGACGGTTTGTTCACCAGTATCAATATTGCGCACAACATGAAATTCGACATCATCTTGATTGATAATGTCGAATTCCTCGATACGTGCTTTCACGGTTTTACTAGCCATTAACAACGCCCTTCAAACGTGCAGCGGCCTTACCACCGAACACAGCGAGACCTGTATAGAACTCGATACGAGTACGATAAACAGGCTTCTCCTGTAAGAGCCCAAGATCGTCAACCATGACACCACCGTTAGTCAAACCTGTAACACCTGTATCTCCTTCACCCTGTCCGTAGCGGACAGCGTAAATAGAAGACGTATTAGACGCAGACCCTTGAGTCTCAGTCAATGGAAGGACTGGTGTGCCGTCGGTCTTATTGCCTGCATCGAGGATTGGGATACCGTTCCACATTGGGGCACGCTTGCCAGCAATATCCTCACCGATGATAAGGTCGGCGCTGATATGACGCGCGGCTGAACGGATCTTATTTACGATAGCCGTGTTCGCGTAGATAGCACCGTTGGTGCCGTCGATGCCGTTGACGGATGCGAGGAGCTCATCGAGCTTGTCCAAGAACTTATGAATATCCGCATTAGAAGAACCAAGCACTGGAAGACCATTAGTGTCAGCGTCCAGCACCTGTGCGCCTGTAAGACGCTTCTTGAGACCATCGAAGCCCTTTGGATTTGTGGAAATGTCTCCGTTGAAGAATGCGTCCTGGAATGCGAAGGATAATGCCTTCGTCTTCAACGCTGTCTGAACCGCACGCTGGTCGTTCACGTTAGAGCGAGTCTGCTCGATGAAACGGTCAGTATCAGCATCCCCACCGAGAATATACAAGTTCTCAGTAGTCTGATTAATCACACCTGTAGACTCAGCGTATGCTTCGTTAACGTTACGGAATGCGACACCAGGCAATGTCGCTTCGCTATTGTAGGCGAAGGAGTTACCCTGCATTTCAATGAATGGGAGACGATCCAAAATTGGAGAAGTCTGGATGAAAGTCTCGATAACCCCAGCCTGAAGCTGGTCTGTGGATAGCTTCGCAGCCTCCTGTAATGTTACAGCCATAACTATAAACCTTTCATACTAGTTGTTACATAATCACTTATTTCTTTGACTGACTATATGCAGCACTCATGCGCTGTTGAGGAGTCAATTTCTCATCATCACCATGAGGTGCCCGCCTTCCTGCAGGAGGAAGTTGAGAGTCAGTCTTTTTCAGGAATTCCGCTAATTTCGTCGCATTCGCCGTAAACTCATCACCATCACCAGAAATAAGGCTGAGAGCTTCTGCAGATACTCCCAGTTCCTTCGCAGTCTTACTGACAAGCTGAGTATGAGCTTCTTGCTTTTTCAACGCATCACGCTCCGCTTCAAGCTTGTCAAGCTTGCTACTGAGCTCTTCAAGCTTGGATTTTTCAGCTGATTCGCCATTGTCGAATTTTTGGGCTTTCGCCTTCAACTCCTCGTAATCAGCGTATTTCGCTTCAATCTGGGCAACTCGCTTAGCAAGAGCACGACTAAAGTCTTTTGACTGGTCACGAGCAGAATCATCAGAACCTTCATCTTCAGAAGTTGAAGATTCACTTTCAGTATTCTGTGAAGATTCAGACGAACCTGAACCACCTTCAAGCGAGGCTGGGTTAGTGATGAATTGGACATACCATGGAATACGCTTCATAACGTAAACTCCTTAATTATTTGTTGTATCGCACGGTTAATAACGCAGCGTGCGGAGTCTGCGAAAGTGCCTCCTACAAGACTCGAACTTGCAACCCAATGATTAAAAGTCATCTGCTCTACCAATTGAGCTAAAGAAGCGAATGTGATAACATGTAATTAACGCGGGATCCTCGCCGACCAGCTTTCAAGACTGGAACATAAGAACGAGGGTTATCCCGCGTTTTTCTATTGAAACTTTATCTGTTGAAAACCATTAAAATCCCAAATCCACAATTCTTTTATATTGCCTTGTGGATGTCGTTTATTATATTGTGAAAGCTGATAAATAAGCTTATCAGGAAGCTTAGCATCACCATAATCAATAATAAAAGTATCTTTAACTACACCATGATTCTTAGCTCTTTCAACAGCGTCAGAAATTCTTAAAGCAGTAGATTTATACTTTAAAGTCTTCACCGATTTGAGTTCAGCTAATGTTTCACCATTCGGGTGAGTGATCCATCGAAAATCATTTGTAGCATCCCCACTATCAGATTTAGGAATCCATTCAAACTGTTGTCCAATCTCTTTAAATTTTTCAAGAAAGACAGTTTCGTGATAATAAAGACGATCTACATCCACAGGCACCCCCGCAAGAATTTGACGTTTTTGCCACGATTTAAATGAACCTTTCGACTCTTTTCTCATGCTCAATACATCTTTTGATTCATTCCAGAGTCTCTCATGGATAGCTTGATTCTGAGTTCCATCTTTAAGCTTTGTAGGATTCTGCTTACGCATTGTTTTCAAGCGTTCACGATAATCTTTCGACTTCGTAGCTTTTACCGCTTTATCCCACATTTTCGCATACTGTTCAGGATGATAATCCTGAACAGGCATACTATGCCCATTCCATTCAGGAACTATCTGACAATCACAACGAGAATGATACGAGTTCTCCAACCCAGCAGATTCCGCTGACCGATATTCAAAACCACGCCCAGCGAGCATCGCACAAAAAGCACATGTTTCAAAACCAGTTGGTACTCGTGCCCAGCGAGGTTGAGCAGGGTCAATACGCATATTCCTATCAGTAGTTAAACGGTCAGAAGCACGCATCAAATCCGCGAGAGATGCCTGTAAATCATCAATATTATTCCACGGAAGCTTACCCCACAAATCCTCCATACTCATACCCGCACGAGACTGACCAGCCTTCACCTGACCATAAGTCAATCCCATAAAATCAGTGTCATTGAAGCCTCCCATGACTTGCCAGAGGGCACGGTCAGGGTCAAGAAGTTCCGTTACAGGCATGTCATCCAGATTTTCACCAGCTTCAATCATCAGCTGGCGAAGAGTATTGTAATAGGAGTTTGCTTCCTGCGACGCGAGACGAATATTATCCTCGATAACATATCGAAGATCATCAATCGACCAACCCCTATCAAAAGCTGATTCAATCTCCCACGTCGCATCCTCAATAATACTATCGAGAACCTCCTGATGCTTACTTAATGCTTTATTCAGTAGTTTCTCGAACTCCATTTCCGACATCGCCATCAGAGCCTCCATTCACAGAATCAAGCTGAGAATACAACTGGTCAAGCCTCTCCTGCGCACGCTTCACCTGCTGATACGCACGCAAACTCTTACGCTGGTCATCCGTTAAATCGAGCATGTCATAGACCACTTCACTGTCTGCAGGAAGAATACCAGCAGACACGAGTTTCGTAGTAGCATCCGCAGCCGCCGCACGCGACGGGGTCGCAGGATTACGCCACTGCAACACCAGCTCAGGCGCATCAGCACCAAGCGCCTTCTTCAAAATATTCAACCACGCAAAACCAAAAGAAGCCTGACATGATTCTGCAAGCAAGCACAGCTCCTTCTGAGCCTTATCGATAGCCTCCGCCGAACTAGGATTGTCTGTCAAGACTCCTAATTCGTCAGGCGGAAGGGACGTTGCTGCAGCGAACAGTGAAGCCGTATTGCGTAGCTGGTCGATATGCGGTTGGAAGGATGACTGTTGGAATTGTCCTACCTCGATACGATCCCCCGTTTTCGGATTATCAGGAATCACGAGAACAGAGTCAAGGAGTATCTTCCACTTCGGGATACTATTACCCTGAGCATCCGTAAACATACTCTTATCTGCCCCCAGCAAATACCTCGAACCGACAGAATATAAGTCAGCTTGAAGCTCCGAACGAAGAAACGTACGCACAGCAGAATCCGTATAACTCATAACCGCGCGAGTAATACGACTACGGCCGAAAGGACGCCTGTCATCAGGACGATACGCCAACAATTCACACGGAATACGCCCTGTATTCGCCTGGTCAGAAACCACTTCCCACCCACGATTAGCACGCTCGATGACAAGCGTATGCTCATACGTCATCATATAAATAACAGAAGCGGTCTCTTTATCATCATCAGCAACCTCAACAAGCAACGCAGCTTCCAAACCATGCCTACGTGCATCCCAGACGCCTGATGCATGATCCGCCGTAAACACTTCAATAATCGTAGACGGTTCACCAATAGTCGTATCACCTGCGAGCGCGGCAATGAATGCACACGAGTTAACCAACGCTGATTTATGAGCTTGTGCTGCAGACTCGAACAACGCATTATCCTGAATAAGCTGATACACATTATCGGGAAGGCTTTTGCTTCCGTCTGCGGTGCGGATACCGTCCATGATGATGCGGTTTGCGAGCACGTCTACTGCTTTTTCTGGCCACCCCACAACAATATCAATATCGCTCGCGACATGAGGCAGACTGTATCCGATATCGTGGAGCTCATTTTTACCGTCATAATATGCGTTACGTAGATTGTTGCGACGGCGCTTGTCCATTAAGCGCTTCTTTAACGTGCGGTACAAGGTGAGGTCGTCTAAGCTCATACCTTGAACCATCTGAGGTAATGTAAACATAAGAACCTCCCCTATTTTTTACCAGATGAATTCGTGCACGCCAGGGCGACGTTTAGACGTGTATGCTCCTTGCATTGCATACGTGCATGCGACAAGCGGGCTAATGTCCACGTCTGCGCCTGTCTTATTCCAACCAAAAAGACCACTCTTCCCGAGTGGCCTTTTAACAACATTTCGTACGGCGACAGCTAGCGACTGTTGCATACCATCAGGCAAATGCGACAACTTTCCTGTCGCGAGCAAGTCTTGGAAACGCCCTGTCGCTTGCCCCACATCTTTCGTCTGCAAAACCGTGACTCTAATACCTGCTTTGCGTAGGTCATCGACGAGTGTCATTGCGGGACTTTGCGAATCAATGACAACGCTAGCGGTGTCGTCCCATCGTTCCGCAAGCCAATCGACAGCCCACTGCAATCCCTCTTCGGCAACATTACGCTGGTCAACCATTTCAATATGACAAGTCCCATCCTCATATTTCATACACGCACCAATCGTGAGAACGCTACGGTCAGGAGTCATATCCAACGCATACGACTTAAAACCACCATCTACACGTTTCTGGACTGTAGCTTTATCCCATTGAGACAAATTAATCGCAGTATGCGCTACGGTTTCATCCCAAATACCGAGAGCCTCACGACGGAAGCTGTCATCAGAAAACTTATTACGCATGCGAAGAATACTGCTCTCCGATGTACGCGTCGGGTATGACGGGTTCGCTTTCTTCCACTGGTCACGATCGTCCAAATCCGCATTACGGTCAGCACTAAACTCAACATACAAGCAGTTATTATCTAAGCCCTTAATCGCGTTATACCGCATCGACTCGAACGCTTCACCATCATCAGACGGGCGAGGAGGAGTACCCATAAACATAATCAACGGATTCTTCGCAGTATTCGTCGTAGGAATCATTGTCGCGAGCGCATTCTCAGACAACCGCTGACATTCGTCAAAAATCACGCAACTAATATTCTTCATACCAAGACCAAAGCCGCTTTCACGAGCACCGAACATAATACGAGAACCGTTATTAAACTCGATTTCCTGCTTACCGTTCCCCTCACGAACTTTTTTAAGCAGACTACTGAAGCCTTGCTGTCGGACGATATTTTTCATATCCAAAAAAGTTTCATCCGCCGTACGACTGTGATGCGCTGTCCAAATCGTTTGAATTTTCGGAGTCAATGCACAGTACATTAAGATCGCAGTACCAATCGTGAAAGTCTTACCCACCTGACGAGGAATGCTAATAATTGCGCCACTAATACCACAGGCGTATTCGCCGTTTTCACGTTTTCCAAAAAGTGCCATGAGCAGCCCTCGCTGCCAACCATCATAATGCACACCAATACGATTCAAATATCGCTCATATTTTGGGAAATCAGAACTCACAATACCTTCGGGTAGAATGACATGTCGTGCAATTTCAGATAAGCGAGGAGTCGAAGGAACCACTGTCATACACATCCTCCGTTTCACTCAAGTTAAATGGGTCATCATTAGATTGCTCGACAAGATTATTAAGCTTTTCTGTCATATTAATCAGTTCTCGACTGATTGCTGCGAGCGCGCTCGCTGGCGTATCAGGACTAATCAAGGCCTTATGAAGCACGTCACGAGTAAACCGTAGTTCATCTTCTAGTGAGTCGTCGAACATACGGTCAAATAATTGCTTCGTTAAATCCTTATTGCTAATCGTTGTTTTTACTTTTTTCGAGGGAAGATTGATAACGACTGGTTGTACGTCTTCTTGCACGGTGTTTTCGGTTTTTTCTCCGCGCTTCTTTTTACGATTTAGCATCCACACGACACTTTGCAGAGCAATACTGTGGTTTACGCCCATGCCCAGTACTTTTGAAGAATCTACCGCAGTTTTTACATTGCATAAATCCTCCAAATCCTTATATTTTCTAGTGTTACGATTGGGGTGTTACGATAACAAGCTTGCTGGGGAGAGATTAGCCCTATGCCCGAGGAGGCTACGACCCCTATGGGGAGGTATCCTCCCCTCACTGTTTGTTTCGCTACCATTGGCTTGTTACGTTTTGTTTCATATCTAGCGCGGGCGGGCATATGTGCAGCTGTGTTCTCGCCCAATTGACGGTGTGGTTGCTTCTAAGTCTGTTGCATGCTCGATGCGCGAGCCTCACGTTCGCCCAGTCGTAAGGTGAGCCGCCTCTGCTGACTGGTATGAGTTCGTCGACTTCTGGAGCTCCAGGCAGCACTGTTCCTGCCAGACTTTTGTCTACGGGTTTGCCGCAGATGTGGCAGGTGTCGTAGGCGG
>NZ_KV812457.1:0-7805 GCF_001813415.1 Alloscardovia sp. HMSC034E08
TCCCTTATCATCCGCATATGGGTTTCAGGAGAAAATTCTGAAACCCTTATTTTTTGCCGTTAGGCGCATGTTTTCAACGTTTCTAGACTGTTTTACTTCTTTCCTGTTAGTTGCGTAAGAGAGCATATGAAAGCATAATAGAGCATGTGAGATAGGGGAAAAGATAGGGGAAAAAATCAACCCTATTTTCTTCCCCTATGAGAGACCTGAAGTGAGTGTGAAATTATGCGCAGGTTCGGCAATATTAGGAAAGTCAAAAAATACGGCAACGACTACTTGGAAGCGTCGTACCCTACACCAGTAGACGCGGCGCAAGAAAATCCCCTTCTTCCTGCGCGTATCACAAAGACCGTGAGAGCAGCCTATCGTGCAGACCTCGAAGTGTGGCTAGCTCAAGCCGAAAAAGATATTAAAAACGGCATGTGGGAACCGCCGCTACGTTTTAAGAAGAAGAATATTATCTCGGCAACGATTACTTTCAAAGAATACGCCGAGCAATATATTGTTGAACATCGTAAAGCCGATGGAAGTATGCTTGCGCCGACAACTATTGCACGGCATAAAGAATGGCTCCATCGTGATCTTTACCCGACATTCGGTTCGAGGGACATGCGAGCTATCAAGCCGTACGATATTCAACAATGGTGGGAAAACTTCGGCGTTGACAAGGCGGGTAACGGTAGGTCGCAACGCTATAATATTTATACTTTTTTGAGCTCTATTTTTAAGCATGCGGCGGAGGCACCGCTTGATGATACGGGTAGGACTCTCATAGTGTCTTCGCCGTGCATGATTAAAGCGGTCAAGCCGCGTAAGAAGCATGAGAGCATGGTTGCTGATTATGATGAGCTCAAAATCTTAGCAGCACACATGCCTGATTATCTTGCTATTTCTATTTATCTTGCTGGTGTGTGTGGTTTGCGTGAAGGAGAAGTCTGCGCTCTGACACGTAAGGATATCGACTTTGACTATCAGCGCGTGAACGTTGATAAGTCGGTGAAACAGATTAATGAGATTGGCCAGAAACGTAAGCTGATTGTTGGAGCGCCTAAAAGCGTGAATAGTATACGCAAAGTGCCATACCCTGAATGGTTAGAATCGATTTTGAAAAACCATATCGCACGGTTTGTCGAAGAACAAGATGACGCGCTACTTATCGTCTCGCCTAGAAATCGTGGTTTGCTGGCTCCGCAACAGTTGCGTGTGAACTGGTATAAAGCGTTAAAGCATGTGCCTAGGCTTGCTGGCATGCATTTTCACGATTTACGTCATACCGCGTTAACTCATTGGGGAGAAGCGGGAGCATCGCTTGCTCAACTTATGGAGGTGGCTGGGCATGCGGATATTAAGACAGTGACAGTGTATCAGCAGATTAGCCAACAGCAGCGCTCGCAAACCGCAGAAAAACTCAACGCACAAGCAACAACAATAAGCAAAACGAAAGATAACAGTGAGACAAATAGTCTTGTAAGCGTGCTTGAAAAACTACCTGTTGAACAGCAGGTGAATATTCTTAAAGCGTTAGATAAGATGAAGCAGGCGCAGATTATTAGTCAGTTACCTGCTGACAGGCAGGTAGAATTGTTACCGTTACTCCTATAATAGGTTGGTAAGAGTAGTCTTCTTAGCCTCTCTCTGTATGCTCAAATCTGAAGATTCTAAAAGCCCACCACCTTTAGCTCTAAAGTGGTGGGCTAAAATTTTTAATCAAGATGGAGCGTTTTCGCTGCTACGATCCATTCCGTAGAATTAATCTTCTCTCCAAGAATCCTCCCCGACTTTAAGAACCTGCGTACTTGGTAGAAGGAATACGCGCTCCTGTTCACCATATTCACCATATTCGTTATCTGCTTTAACGTACCTCTTACGGTTTTCTCACGCAACAGATAGCTACGTGAATTCTGTAATTCAGCTCTTACAGTAGCAATATCATTAACTGTTCCGCAATAGGAGCAGTCCTGCTCTTTCCGACTCTCAGAAGTGAATAATGGTTTGCTGCAGTGTACGCAGTAGCCTGCTAGTTTGCGTTCTTCAGGTTTGGTTAACGCTTTCTCGAGTTTCTTATCCGCTAACGTAAACCTCGCATAGAGAGTGGGAAACTCTGGAAGCGTATTCAACTTAGCCGCGCAACGCAGAATAATACTAGTGCATTCACTTATATGCGCGTTATGATGTGACGTGAGTTTCGTGGCCATATTCGCTAAAATCAGCCTACACTCCTCATACAATTCTGTCTTATCAAAATCGAGAGGCGCATCCACTATAGACGCGTGCACATGCACACTATTATTCATTAGGCGAGCTTCACGCTTCGCCAACAAATCCAGTACATGGAGCCTTCCCTCCCAGGTGGAGACGGTGAGTATGAATTCGTGGAGCTCGTGCTCGTTCAGAAAAGTTTCCATGCATCCTCCTTATAGTCTGCTGGATACCATAATCGTTTAAATTCTTCTAACTCAGCCTCAGTTGACTTAGGTAAATAAGCGAACACATCATCCGCTGTCTCCACTTTCTTAACAGGGAAAGTAAAGTCTGCTGGCACACTATTCGGATTCACCTTCTTACAAAAATGCAACGGCAAATAATACAAGTCCTTCTTCAACATGGTGGACACAGCAGTACGCAAACTAGGGAAACCTGGATTACCATCTACCTGCACGCTGGTCAACGTCCACGCACGGTTGAGAATAATCATGACTGTTAAATCGTCTTCACCGTGGATAAGTTTTTGATCATATACTTCCCAGACTGGTTTTCCACGCCATTCGATAATCGGCTGCCCACACGTACAATAGGTGGCGTATAGTCTACTGATTTTTGGTTTGCTGGTAATCTGTTGTACCCAGGGCGCAAACTCATTATTCTCGTTGACTGTCATATGCGTTTAGATTCCTACCTGCCTGCAAATACTCTTCCACATAGCAATCACTTCACGTTCAGGCAAACCCGATAATCGTGCGCGCTCGCACAGGTCAGTGTAAATACGTTCCATATTCTCAGGATGGTTCACCACTCGCCCGTAAGCCCAATCATGGAGGACTTGGTTTCTTGAGCCTTTCGGAACGGCGCTCATGTCTACAGGCGGTTCAGAATCATCACCACCGTAATTGTTGGCTCGTTGCAAGAGTTGCGCTAGAGGAGAAGCTGGCGTAGTAGACGATGTGTTCGCTGTGTTTGCAGGGGTAGGTTGCTGTGGCTTGGCAATGCAGTCCATTTGGTCGAGCCAACGTATTAAAGCAAGACTTAACTCAGGAATACTGTCACCATTAGGCATGTCACACACAGAGTATGTTCCAGCGTGAGTTTGTGACCCAGCACCTATCACGTAGCCTTTACCGTCTACACGCAGGTCTATATGGTAGCCGCCGACCATTACGCGATTCTTCACATTCCCTGTAAGTTCAGCGGGAAGCTTATAGTAGGCGTGTACACCACCTGATGGTGTTTGCACAAGATACGTCTTCGGGAAATCCAAAGAACCATAGCGTCCGACAGACAATTGCAAGGACTGCCAACCAGAATCTTCACCATCATTCTTCGGCATATCCATATCAAGAACGATATAGCCTTCGCGTGGTACAACACCATAAGCAGTGGTACCTGGGATAATAGATGTGTCTGTATCAGGGTCTTCCGCAAGCTGCTTCCAGTGGTATGCGGTTTTGTCTGCTGTGGCTGGGACGAAATCACAGGCGAACCCCACACTGTCAGCAGTTATAATCTCGTCTAACGGTTCAGGCACATCTACTGGCTTTGATTCTCCTTCTAATTGTTCCTGGTCTTTCTGCCATGCAGCACGATATGGTGTGAATCGTTGTTCATTCGCTACGACAAGCACACGAAGCGAAGAATTATTTACCCACTTCACACTAGTTTTTAAGCCGAGCTTACTTATCGCATTCTTATGCTCACGCGCTGAAACAGGATACGGGTTATTGCGTGAAATCGCGTACCCGTTCATGCAGATCTCGTCAACCAACCATTGCTCAGCCTCACTCAAATCACTTGCTGAACCAATACTCACGTCATAAAATGGTTTATCCCCCTCGTGCAACCAGAGCAAACAGGATGCCATAAGGAACGGAGCAACGCCGAAAGTCTTACGAAATTCTAAGAGCTTCAAAAAATCATCTGGTTTACGATTATCCTTCATACGAATGTAAACAAAGCGGCGAAATGCAGCATTCGACATCGTGGTAATCACAGGATTATTTGTCGCGATAATGAAAGTACAACGTGGAGTGAAGCTGACCGCGTTTTCTTGGATACGCCGAGCGGTCATACTATCGCCAGTAGAAATCTTCTTCAACGCAGTCAACTGGTCAGGCGTAATCGTATCCGCATCCTCGTCGAAAGCCCAGAGCGCACCAATCAGCTTACCTGTTTCTTGTTGCGTGTCGAAGCCACCATTACCGCGTCGCCCACCTAAGATTTTTTGAGAGTCAACGCTCGCGGTTAATCCTGGAAGAGATGACGCTAACGTGTTTAACAAAATACCTTTACCGTTCCCACCGTCACCGTAAAGCACATACGTTAAATGCTTATAATCTTCCAGCAGTGGAGTGGCGAACATGCGCGTAAGATTGGCGGCGCTCTTGTCATCTTCGGTTACATCATACAAAAACGTTTGTGCTTGCGTGGCGAGATCTTCATCATAGTATGCGTCGATGGTTACTTCGAAAGGCTCATTAAAATACGGTGACGAAATATCAATATCGACTACCTGTCCGTTGAAGCGGAGGAAGGCGCGGTCAGTGAACTTAATACCATGCCTCACGCGCATTTTACATTTACTGAGCTCTACACGCAGCTGGTCATTCCACGGCGTATACGTCTCCCTACCTGGCACGTGATATTCATTTTCTAAATTACTAATCGCATGCCATGAAGGTAATAGCTCGTTTTTGCCTGAGCGGTCTACGTCGCGCACGTAGATTGTCTTCTCATCCTCCCCCAGTAGCATATCACCGTTCTTGTAATCCCAGACGGCTTTGCAGTAGCCCTCAGCGGTGATGGGCTTCACACTATTCTTACGAATATTCACGGGAATACTCACGGTGCGTCCCAACCTGTCGGTGAACGAATAATCAGAGTTGAGCAATCCCAAGGATTCCACTGCCTGCAGTTCACGGTAGACGCGGTCTGCCATTTGTGGAGCGTCGGGGATTGGCGTGAAATGATATAAGCCTTTTTGCTTCATAACAATGCTTTCAACAAAAAATCAGGAAAAACGAGGTGGAGGTGAGTAGGGTAGCGTCAGTTTTTTATGACGCTACCCATCGTTAAAAAAAGGAATAGTGTTAGAATGCGATGCTATCCTGCTCCACAGCAGGTGTTTGAGGAGCACCTGCTAACGCATGGACGACAGCAACAGACGTATTCATTAACGCTGCGACTTCTTCCTCACTCTTACCTATATTGAGCAAAGCTTTAATATCATTCACGTTAGGCTGCGATACTGCTGTAGCAGGAATAGCAGCAGCAGGAGTAGCAGGTGTTACAGGTGCAGGTGTTGGAGTAGCTACAGGCGCTGGAGTAGTAGGCACTGCAGGAGCAGGTTCACCCGTATTCAATAGGTCGCCTACAGCAGCCTGACTAGCTGGCTTTACCGTAAACTCATACACTTTAGGAGGTTGAGGAGCGTTACCACGCTCACCAAACCCGACATACTTCATACTCATGTGATCACCAATGGAAGGTTCCTTCACGCCCGCCTTCTTGCATGCTTCGCGCAAAGCCTTCACCTGCACACCCCACCCCTTAATCCACAGGGAACGGCGGGAATCATCATCCTCATCTTCAGGAGGCAAAGAAGTCTGCAAAACAATATGAATCTGTTGCTTTGGGCCTCCAGATTGGAAAAACGCAGGCTGCTTAGTCTGAAAATCCTTCACCTGAGAAACCTCAATGCTGACCACTTCACCCTCGACCATAGCACCAATAGGACTATCCGTATTGAAGAATGCTTTTGCGCCGCCACCATTCATAAGTTGTCCAAGAGTGGAAAGCTTAGCTTGAGGAACAGCCTGCTGTCCAGGCGCATACTGCTGACCATAACCTTGAGGTTGAGCGTAACCATTACCATATACCATAATAATCTCCTTAATATTCTTAACTAATTTTGTTTAACTTATGCCATTCATCACGATTGAAAGTTGCAGGAATCAAATCCGCAAGCATTAGTAAATGCTCATCAATCTCCACCTTGGATAAATCACCGAACTCTTGAGCCAAACCACTATCCGCCCACGTTCCGCAATCAAAGCAATGCGTGGTCGAACGAGGAAGCCTGCTAATCCACGCATCCCTGACATCCGTACCCTGATAATTAATCTCCAACAGTCCGAGCAGTTGAAGAATCCATTGTGCACGCCATAACGCCCACTCACCGAGCTCACGGTTGAACGGAACCTCCCATGCGTACATATCACCCAAATTCATAGAAGTACGGGGAAGGAAATAAATACAATTCTTATCCACGCGAATGCCTTCGTTTTCTAAGCCAATTCCATAGAGTGAAGCTTGCACGCGATATTGTTGACTTGGCTCATTAGCCTTAGCGTTCTTCAACGAGGTAGTGCCGACAATCTTCCAATCCACGGTCGCATGATGCTCATAATCAACCAGATCGATACTGCCTGAAATAACCATCGGCTCCTGGTACGATCTGAGCAGACCAACGTTGACACGTTTCTCCGTCTCAAACCTCGGGTAAGCAGGCCCCTCAGTCACCACCTTATAATCCAGACCCTTAGACTGAGATAGTTGAGTGAATAACCTTTCGAAGTGTTCATGCACACAGGTGCCAATGAATGGTAGCCACGCGGCGCCCTTGATTTGCTTCCAACCGGCGAGCTTTGCCGCTAAGCAATGCACGCAGTCGGTTCCAAGCTCGCTAGGACCGATAGTCTTTTGAAGACTTCGTGGAGCGGAATTAATATTGTTCACGATAATCTGCTGAATCTCGCTCCACAACAACGGCTCATTATTCGCTGGTGTAGGCGTATTTGCAGACTGCGTATTGTTTTCTGCTTGCTCTGCTACGGCAAGCACGTCAGCTACGCTACTCATCTGTTATTTCACCACCACGGTAGGCTTGCTCACAGTCTGATACGCATCTAAATCTGCTGGAGCGATAGCATTTTTAATATTTTTCGTATGAGGCTTCAACTGGTAAAAGTCAGGATACTTCGACGCAGGATAAGCTTTCATAAACTTACGCTCATCCAACCTTCTAGAACCCTCACGCACTTGCACAAGCAACTCGTCTGCTTCATATGAGCCAGGCTTATGCGTATCAAGAATGCGCTGCTTAATCTGGTCGATTTCCGTCTGGCATTCCTCAATACGCGACTGTAAGAGTGCTATGCGTTTTGCTTCAAGAATCAACAAATTCTTCTTACTGAGCTCGTCTTTCTGCTCGTCTGTTAAATCAGCAAGATTTTCAACTTCCTGCACGCGTTCTAAAATCGATTCAGCAGGCTTAACAGTTTCTTGAATACCCATAATTTATAACCTTTCATAATATTTAAAAGTGGAAAGAACCTTGAGGTAATGGCAGCGCATGCACGCGATTCTTATGCAACGGCTGCAATTCTTTGTGTGCGTCAAGTATTTTCAATGCTTGCTCAATATCACACGGCGAACCAAGCACACCACACACACCACACTTCGGTAAGAGGAGACGTTTACTTGTCTGCGTCATCACATATCACCACCACATGCGTGTGAGGATCATAAGGTTCACCATCAAGCGACGCAGTCAACGGGTCTTCACCCCGCCGTTTACGAAGCCGACCAGACGC
>NZ_KV812458.1:0-757 GCF_001813415.1 Alloscardovia sp. HMSC034E08
CAGGAACAACCAACTTACCCTCATACTTAGGCTCGTATTTCTGGTTGTCCTTCGCATCAGGCTGCGCAACCGTGACAGTGACAGTCACGTTGTCAGTGGTGCCATCCGGGTAGGTCACAACAACCGGAACCTCGATCTTGGTTCCAGGCTTAGCACCCTCAGGAATAGCAACCGTGATCTGACCAGTCTTCTCATCAATGGTCACACCAGCAGGCGTGTTCTTACCAGGAGTGAACTTGGTGCCATCAGGAGCCTTGGTGTCCTGACCACCCTTATCAGTAAAGGTCGGAGCAGGAACATTTACCGTGTCACCAGGCTTGCCAGAGCCATCCTTGTATTTAGGATCGAAGTGATCATTCGCGTTCGGAACCTTCGGATTAGAGTCATCCTTATCCGGGATGCCGTCATTATCGTCATCCTCATCCTCGGTATCAGGCGTGCCATCACCATCAGTATCCAGCTTAAAGTTAGCCTTCACCGCATCAGCGCTGCCATCCTTATACGTCACCGTAACAGGAACATCAAACTTTTCGATCGTGTCCTTATTCAACTTCGACTTATCCGAGAACTCAACAGTGATCACACCAGTGGACTTATCAATCGCCACCGTGTAACCCTCAGGAGCCGTAAAGCCGTCAGTAATAGCGAACTTCGAACCCTCAGGAACATCTACACCCTGACCACCCTTATCAGTAAACGACGGAGCAGACGTAGTCTTCACACCAGGAACAACCAACTTACCCTCATACTTAGGCTC
>NZ_KV812459.1:0-30737 GCF_001813415.1 Alloscardovia sp. HMSC034E08
GCGGAGACGAGGAGATTCGACAAATACTATTCCAAACGCCTTTGTTTTCAACGGTATTCTGTGTTTTTTTACTTTGTTCCCCTATCTTCGGCGTGTCTTACTTGTATTTATATAGTTGCTGTGTTATTATATAAATATTAGGAAAAAGAAAGGAGGAAAGATGAAAGACATCTTGGAAATCATCAAACTGATTCTTGAAATTTCAGCCGCAATCATCGCACTGATTGCAAGCATCAAGAAGAAGTAAGATGAAGAGCTTTCCGAATAGACCAAGTATCCGGAAAGCTCCACTCCAAGACTATCATCACAACCAACATGAACAAAAAAACACTGCAACTGATCGCAAGTATCCTATGCAACCTCGCAGGGATAGCTACACTCTGCATCACGCCGCACTGGTGGCAGTACATCATAGGAGTTACCTTCATCATAGCGGGCAACATATTCACATTCACGTACGCTAAGGAACGGTAAACAATGGCAGAACGATATATGAGTTTTACCGAGGTGGCTGAGTTTCTTGGCATACAGAAAGGCGCATTAGCAAACTACAATATGCCAGAACCCGACGCGTATATTGGGCGTACACGGGGGTGGAATAAATCCACGATCGAACAATGGAATGCTAATCGCCCAGGACACGGCGGCAGACCTCGAAAACAGTAGAAAATGCAAAAAAGTCCTCCCACAACCGCAAAAGATTGTGGAAGGACTCTATCAACGTTACATGTTTGAGCGTAGCGGACTATAAGCTACGCCGAAACCGCCGGTGATAATGCCGGCGGCGGTTGCGATGAAACCGCCGATATCAGCGTAGCCGAACGTCATAAAACCAAGGCCAATCACTGAAGCGACAAGACCTGCTACGTAGATGATTGTGCGCACTCGCGCACTGAAAACTGGCACGTAGCTTTTCAAATCTTCACTAGCATGATTATCCTGCATGACATGTTCTCCCATTTTTATTCTCCATCTTTAGTAGTTTTTGTTGCTTCGGTTACGCGCTTAGTAGCCTGTTCTACGCTTTCCGTTACGGTCTTACCGACCGCGTTCATGAACGTGTTATAACGCTGCCACGCTTGTGAAACGAGCAGATTATACATATCCCAGTTCACTTTGCCTGTAGAGCCTAAACCGTTCGCGTAGGATAATGCTTCGATATCTTGTAATGCTTGAGCTCCTGAAAGCTCAGTAATCAGCGCATACGCTGTAGTCCCCCACGGGGTTGTTGTTTCAATAAGATACATGCTTCTACCTTCCTTAACTTGTACTGTTTGACTTGTTGATGTTAACGACATACTGCCGTTAACGACATCATTTTTGAATTGATCCCACGAATACCCCCACTTCGTGAAATACGGAATCGGATCATGATGGTCCGTTCCGCCCCACCAGTTTCGTGCGATATCATGATTGATAAGACGGTCAACGCCCCAACCATGCGCAGCAAGACGTTCACGCACGACCTGGATAGCTACCTCGATACCTTTACGGAAATCTTCCTCATTAGTAGCCTCACAAATTTCAAGACCTTCAACATACGGATTACCGTCGCCAACTTGGAAACATAAACGGTTGTAAGGCACTGTGTGAAACGCTTCCGTCCAGTCGGACACGAGGTGAACAGCATACAAATAATTACGCGACCACAAACATACGTGATCTGCAGCGGTCGCGCCCACGTTTGCAGTGGAATGCACGCAGAAATACGAGGCGTTAAGACTACCGTGACCATTATTCACAATCTTTTCTTGTATTACACTCACAATTTTTTCTCCTTCCTTTTATTCTTGAATATCGAATTTGTCTATGTTTAAACCGAGCTCACTTGCCGTTCGCTCTACGCCGCTCCTGATTTCATCAGGCAAGCGGGGTTTCGGATGCTCGTCTAACCAATCCTTATCAAGCATTTTGCACATAGCATTCAGCCAATGCCCGAGCGCTCGCACATACGCGATAGAAGAAGACAGTTGCTGCTCAGCGTCATAGAGATTTGCTTCTGCTTGACAGCGTTGCCTCATCTCATCAGACACAGCATGAGATAAGCTATTTAGTCTTTTGTCTGTATCTTCTAACTGCTGTCGGAGCAGTGACTCAGTTTCAGCACGCGTCTTATCCGCATTCTGCTCATTACTCTTCGCTTGCGTTCTACTCGTGATGAATGCGACAGCGAAACTAATAAGGCCTGTGATGAGCGCGACAAGCACGTTATCCACGTCGAAGGGACTCATAGGAATCACAATTCTTTTTTCTCCTTAAAAATAAAAAAGACCACACAACATGTGGTCTCCTAAAAAATTTTTCACCTAAAGCACCCGTCAAGCAGTAAACCAAACGCCCAACACTTGTAGATAACGCGACTGTGTAAAGTTACCATTAACCTCGATACCACCGCGACTATTCACAAACAGACTCGCGACCGTACTCGAATTATCGATACACGTGATAACACCTTGGACAGCAGGACGATAACCGTCAGGGATAGTTTCCGACGCGTTAAAATGCGCGTTCGCGCCACTACCACTCGTGAGAACCTGCTCAGACACAACAACCAAATTACCCGTTTTACGCAAAGTTACTGGTCTATCCATGTACGGTAGCCGCGCAGTAGTGCTTGTAGCATGTGTAAGCCGATAATCAAGATTACGGAGAGTTTCATTCGTCTGCGAGAAAGGCTGCAAATATTCAGTATTCTCAAACGCTTGCACTGTTGGGGTCAAGCCATTCCAATGCACAACAGCAATAATCATATACGTTTCAGACGGCGTATTCAGTAGACTTGTCGTAATAGGAGGTACACCAATACCCTGATTGATGACACCCTTAATAACCGCCGCGGAGACAGTTTCTACACCAGTACCCGTATTCCGGGAATAATGCAGGCAGATAAGATCATCACGTGTAGAACCAGAGCTCACACCATTGCCGATATTGACGCTCTCCTGGACACTAATCTGCACGTAGCGACCGTTCCATAACCATTCGCCGACAGGCAGGGTTACTGTGGATGCGGAAGCTAGTGTTGGTGTCCAGTTTTTCGTCAGCAGGTATTGTCCGTCGCCCATAATGCGTGCGTTCAAATGTGCAGCATCGTCAGCTGTTACGTGAGCCATGTTTTTGCGGCTCGTGATCATGTGGATAGTCATTGTAAGCTCCTTTTATTTCTTGTCCATGAAATTACCGAAAAATGTGTCAACCTTAGCCATGAGTTTCAGCCAGTCTTCCGAACAGTACCGGCATAGGACAACGTTCACGTCTGACTGGTTAGCGCGAATAAACTTCTTTTCCGACCACTTCTCTTCTGCAGCCTGCTTCGGGCCGATAATCTGTTTAATACCGCACCGGTCGCACTCGTACTGTGTTAAGCCTGTTTGGATACCCATTTTTAACCTACCTCCATAGAAAGGGTTTTCACACCCCTACTGATTTTGATGATGAGCTTGTTAATACTTGCCGACACCGTCATGCCGGTTGGCATGTCAGTAATCGAAAAACTTGAATCGAGAGGATACTCTCCGTCAGGTTCTTTCACCTGCAAAATCTGCCGATTCTTCAACTCGTCGGCGAGCTTATCCGCAGCATACTGAGCGATTTTGTCTTGTTCTGTACTGCTTGCCTCGAAAGTCATCATGTAAGATTCAACAAAATTAGAAGGCTTCGAGGTAGTAACCTGTTTACCATCCCAATATGCGTGCCCGACAGCACGGTTACGCAGCTCACCAGCACCCAAAGCGATAGCATGAGTAATAAACTTACTGTATTTCGTCGCATCATAACTAATATTCGCGCTATTGATTGTCATATCATCCGACGGGATGAAACTCAACAGGATGCGAGCATTATCGTCAAATGTTAAGCGGATAATCATATGATTCTGCTTAGCAAGTTTGCGCAACCCCTGCCAGAGAGTGCAGTATCGCTCGAACTGATAATCGATATTCACCGATGGAATACTGTCGAGCAGAACACGACCGGTTAAACCAGTGTCAGCAAGCACTTTAGTTAAACAGTTGGAGAGTGTGCCTTTGACCGTGTAATAGTCCTGCCCGGCGTATGGTTGCACGATACGCTTATCAAGCACACCTTGCATGCTCGTGCCGTGGAATGTAATCGTATAATAACCATTCTTATACACGCTTTCCACTCCATCCACGAAACCCGCAACATCAGTGGAATCTTCCAAGCGAAAAGCGGACATTGTCACATCAACAATGTCCGCCTGCTCAATAATCAGTTCGAAACTATTCTCCGTATCACCATACGCGTAGTCGAGTTGAAAATTATCCGTCTGTGCATACGGTTCAAAACTATCCCCCTTGTAGAGTGTTACGCGTTGAACTGTGTTTCTTGCCATAATGGACCCCCTGAAATCTCATGGACAGTAACATCAAACTCAAAACCACGTGACCAAGAAACAGTGTTCGCGCCAGTCGTAAGCTCACCGAATATATCCATGCCTGGCTTACGAGAAGCTTTACTAAACACGTTTGACTCTTGCCCAGTCGCATCAAACAAGCGTACAGTCCTATCCAAACCGTTTACTTTCAAGACTCCACCTGTAGGCACGTTCACATTCACACTGTAAACATTTCCGCCAATAGTAATACTCGGCGCTGTTGCCTGCCCGTAGACAGTGAGACTAATTGGCGCCTTGCTTAACGTTTCCACGTTTAGCGATGTTGCATAGTCGAACTGTTTGCCGAAATTGTACGAGTAATCGTGTGGATAGTTCAACCATTCATCATCGTCCACGCTCGTGTAAGAAGTTTTGAAACTTGTTACAGTGTCACGATGCCACTTACCATCAAGCAGAACAACAGTAATCTTCACAAGAAGTAAACCACGGCGAATAGTGTCAGCCTGCGTTTTTACCAAATATGCCGACTGTTGCCAATCATCAACATACAATACGCCTGGAGTACTGTTCTCCACATCCACCGTATACGCCTGTTGAAGCTCATTCAACAGATCATAATCAGTTGTCGTCACTGTGAATGATGCTTCGCGAGCCACGCGAGTTACGCCAGTAATGTTATGTGTTGACAGTGAGTAATTCCATACGCTGTCGCGAATATCATTACCAACACCGCTTGATAGTTGAGGACTATCCAGCGAGTATTTTTTCTGCAGTGTTCCACTAAAATACGTGAACCGGTTAAACATAACAAAAACCACCTTAGAGAATGTTATTGGCGAGCATGAGACGGTGCAGGTCACGTTTTGTCAAGTTCGTTTCTTGTCCGCGCACAATGACCGGCAGATAGTAGGCGAGCATGTCCACAAGCTGGCCAGTCGCCTCATCACTGTTGCTCGTTAAGCCTGCAGCGTTCGACAATGCTGTCGCCCACGGTTTAATGTTCGAGTTAGTGTATGGGACGATAGCTTCCGCACCAGCCTCACCCAACACAGCAGCACGAGTAGCAATACCACCCTTCGCATACCATTCCACGCCAATAGACGGCAAACTGAAATGCGCGGGGTCAAGATTGAAACTACCGCTCGCCTTAAAATGAGGAAGCTTAATAGACGGCAGCTGCAAATGCAGGTTACGGAAGAAACCAGCAATAGCATTCAAAGCGCCACTAATCGTACTCTTCGCACCATTCATCGTGCCACTAATCGTATTCGCAATAGCACTAAAAACGCCACTAACAATACCCGTCAAACCGTTGAAAATGCTCGTAAAAACGTTACTAATAGTAGACAAGACGCCTTGCACGACGGCAAACACAGCATTCAAAGCACCATTCGCAATACCTGCAAGACCGCCAAGAATACGCTGCATACCGTCAGCAGCCATCCGCCAGTTACCAGTAAAAATACCAACAAACGTGCCAACAATAGCTTCGATAACACCGACAACTGTTTGAATAACGCCAGACACAATCTGCATCGCCGAAGATACAAGATTAGCCACCATCGTAAACGCTGTACCAAACTCAGCAATAAGGAAACCAACTACAGCGCCCAATGCCGGTATCAGTACAGTGATAAGAGTTCCCACGATCGCACCAACAAGCACAATAACAGGCTGCAACGCCGGTAGGAACGTGCTCGTAAACACGCTTGCCACACGACTTATCGCCGCTTGAACACTATCGAAAGCTGGCGCAACTTGTGCGGCAATAATACTGTAAGCAGTATTAAACAAGTCTTGTAGAGTCTGCCATATCGGCATAAAAACACTAGACAGTATGCCAGAAACACCCTGCACACTAGCCGTCAATGGTGCGAAAACATTACCAACAAGACCACCAAACTGTTGAAAACCACTAATAAGCGAAGTGACAACAGTAAACAGTATTTCCATGGCCGCAGTAGCAGTACTAAATACTGCAGTGCCTAAAGGTTCGAAAGCACTCTTGATACGATTCTGCAGTAGCTCCCATGTTTCAGGCCAATCCTTGGTAGCCTCCTCAGTCCCCTCAATATCACCCTTAGCGCCCAGAGCATTCTTACCCAGCTCTTCCATGTTCACGGCGCCACTCTTCAACGCTGCAACAAACTGCGGAGCGTTACGCGCACCAAAAATATCCTTAGCCGCGTCAATAGCAGCCGCGTCGTTACCGGCTTTAACAAAATCTTCAATCGACTTCACACTGTCGTTGAAGGTCTTTTTAACATCGCCACCATTTTCCGCGACGGCCGTTAAAGCTTTCTTCATGCTGCCCATGACAGCGTTCGCGTCAATACCAGCCTTGTCTAACTGGCCGGCAAGGTCAGCCGTATCCTTGAAGCTGAAACCGAGGGACTGCATGGCTGGGCCAGCATTTTTAACGATGCCGGTTAACTGGTCGAATCCAATACCGGTCGCCTGGCTGACACCAAACAGGTAGTCCATGTTTTTGCCAACATCCTGGCCAGTAATGCCGAAAGCGTTCATGGCTCCGGTCAACTGGTTGATATTGATGTCCTTGCCGAGGATTTCGCCTAATGCTGCGGTTTTCTTCGACACGTCAGTCAACGTGCTACTGGTTAATCCCATGCGGGTGTTGAAATCAGCGACGATACCGCCAGCCTTTTCAAAACTGACCGGCACGCTATTGCCGACTTCGGTAGCGGAAGCTGTCAAACTGTCTAATGCTTTGCCTGATGCGCCTGTGCCGACAACAATGCTATCGGTCATTCCGTCGAACTCTGAGCCGATGTCTTCCAAACCGCCAAGCACAGCACCTGCAAGAGCAACACCCGCAGCGGTCAACGCGGCAACACCAGCACCACTAAGTACTGCTTCAGCACCTGAATACAGGCTCGTACCAACCTCGCCGCCAACGCCAGCAATACTACCGCCCAAGCCTTTAAGCTGGTCAAGCAGGCTAGAGCCAAGAGTTTCACCACCACTCTTACCGGAACTCGTGGCAGCAGTTTCCATGGCTGAGCTCAGCTCTTTAGTAAGGTTGCCCTCAATACCATTCGCGGACGGCATCACCTGTACGAACGCGTTAGCAACAGTTACGCCACTTTCAGCCATGAAAAACGCCTTTCACTAGTCAGTCGAGTAGTACCAAGCCATGAAATCTTTACGAGGTATCGCCCCCTTGCCGAAATGCTTCTCGCCCTTATCTGGTTTCGCCCATGGGCTCGGGAACGGTTTCGGCTTACGCACATTCGAACCTTTTTTGCTATGCGCGGACGCGTACAAGTATTCGACGGCGCGAATCTCATCAATCAGAGCGACAATGAGTCTGTTCGTGATAAGAGTGGAATCCCAGCCGGCAAAAGTCTTATGCTGCGCCTGCCAGGTATGGCTTGATGTGTCTAAATGTTTGTAGAAAACAATCAGACCGTCCCACCCGATGGTGGTGACGGCCTGACTTAAACTCATATGGAAACGGTCTATAATATCCGCTTCAAACGCCCTACTCGTGTCCTCGTTAACGTTGAGTAGGGCTATTATTCCCCCGCTAATGGGGAAGCTTCACGCCATGCAGTAATAAGCTGCGTAAACATGCCCGCTGTCAACTCTTTCGTCGAGCCTGGAGCATACTTTTCAAACACGTCTATAAGCAGCTTGATAAGCTCTTCAGTCTCATTCTTACGTGTCAATGCGGCAATTTTTACTTGCGCTGTTAATGGTAGATCTGCGAGCAGTGGAAGATGATACATTTTCCCCTGCTTACCAATCTTGAAATCGAAAGTCTTCTTAGCATCGTTTTCGAGTACGAAAGCCATAATATTTTTTCTCCTTTAATTGAAAACTGCTGCCAGTTTTCACGGTGAGCCATGAAGATAAGGAGGTTGGAAAACTTCATGAATACACTCAACATGGAAACCGGTAGCAAGAACAGAATCCCCTTTACCCCTGTCGTTTATGCGACAGCTTCGACCTTGCCGTCGTCATAGAACAAGTAAAGGAAGTTACCCGCCGTGTCAACATTCAGGCTCAACGTCAAAGCGTAAGAATTAGCCGCGGTAGGAACAAACTGCAAATCGTCAAGCTCAGACACCTGCGCATTCGGAGCGAAAGCACGAATACGACGATTACCGTCCTTCATGTTAAACACCCAAGCGCGAGGCTTCCCAACCTTACCGTTAAAAGCAATCTCCAACTGGCGACCATGATCACTATTAGCATCAACAGTCTTCACATTCTCATCGCCAACGATGAGCTTAGCGAGAGTCTCATCAACCTGAATGCTAGGAATACTAATGGTAGGCTCAGCATCACCATTAGTAACGCGCACAGCACTACCACCCCATTCCTTAATCTTGTCGCCAGCACTCATCACGCCACTAATCGTGAGACCATCATCGCCAATATAGCCGAGAGAGGTACCCCACTCGTTAGAAGGCATGACCATGCGAGCATCCGTAGGCTTCGCTACACCAACTTTCGCAATCTGCACTGCGCCAGTGGTAGCAGACTGGTCAGGAGACGGCAAATAAACCTTATTAGCATCAATACCCTGCGTTACTTCTGCCATAATTTAACCTTTCACTTTTAATGTTTTCTAAAAATCAATTGATTCCCCACGCAACTGGACACTGTAAGTGAGTGTTACGCGTGGAACGTGTGGACGTTGAGGGTCAGGATTCGGATACATGTTCATCACATCAGGCGCATGCCACGCATACTCACCACTCTGCAAGCTCAAACTTGCAAGATAGCCAGCAATAGTGCGCGCAACGTCCGTAACCTGCGAATAGTCATCATCCTTACCCGCCCAAATATCAATACTGAAATCATGCTGCCAGCTCACAGATGTCACCGGAGTACACCCTGTCTGAAATACCCACACGTATGGTTTTTTACCGGTGATATTGGTGGACTGGTTCGCGCTCGCATCCACGTGAGCAAGACGGGTGATTTCTTGAGCGAGCAACCATTCAGCATCCTGCGGTCTGGTTAGGCTCTGCATGATTGCACCGCCAGTGTAAGAGTCTTATTCACAGCTTCAGCTTCACGTGCTTCAGGTGTTGCAGTACGCACTGATACAGCGGTACGACCACCACCATATCCTGCCTGCCACTGGCGAGATACACGAAAACCTTTACCAGCTTTGCTAGCGATACGCTGTGCATTAGAAGCGCACACAGCAGATAAGCCGCCATCATTCAACAGTTGTTGGACTCCAGCAGAATTGAGTTCGATACGAAAACCTTTTCGAGACATATTATGCCTCCCATTCCGTTAAATTCACCGTCATATGCGACGCACGCCCAAACGGGCTGCGCCACCCAACAGGAATAGTCTCCACACGAAAATCAGCACCCTCAAAAGTCACCTTGTCACCACGCTGAATATCCGCACCAGACGGCACGTAAGCAACACACGTCACTCTTGTAGGTTGAGCAGGTTGAGAATAATCAGTACTCTCCGCTTGAGGCTGCACGCTACAGCCACTGATTATGTGAGTGACTGGATGTTCCCAATCTTTCACGTTCACACCACGTGACTGTTTCACACCAGGGCGAGACACCATGAGAGTGTCATTACACCATGTAGGCAAACCCATACGAAATCACACTCCTACAAGCTTGTACGGTGCGAGCATAGCCTTATCAGAGGCAAGTAAACGGACGCCGCCAGATACGCCATTATCGGTCTGATTGTAGGTTGCGCCAACCTGACCTGCGTGCTCTTCACGAAGACCTGCAGTAGCAACAAGATGATTCGCCGCAATCTGATACGCAGCCTGTTTCAACGCGTCAACCATGTCAAAACCAGCCACATACGTCACCTCAAGCAACGCTTGACGGCGCATATCAATCACACCATACGAGTTCGCATAGCGTGGTTCCACTGTTGGCACAGTCTCAGTAAGCTCAGTGACGCCCATGCTTGGAAGTATCACGTGAGCCGAATCAGGCACAATAGCCTTGCAAGTGAGTTTTGGCGCTACATGCCAGCCACAATAGTCACGAATAGCTTGCGAGACACCGTTCAATGTTGCTTGCTTCGCCTCACGACTGGAACTCATGGAAGAGCCACCCATACTGTCAAATTCGTCAACTGTAAGCAACAGTGGAAGCTTGTCAACGTCGATACTGTAGCCCCAGTTAGTCGCCAGCACGAGCATCACCCGTCTTATTTTTCACGGTTCGACGCTTATTCACAGCAGGCTGACGTTTCACACCAAGCTCAGGCTTGTCAATAAGAGTTGCTTTGTCGGGCTGGTCACCATCATGCCATTGGAATGTTAAACCATTCAACTCGTAAACTTTAAGCATCAAAAAAACCTTTCACGCATAAGAAAAGGACAGTAAAAACCACCCCACCATATGAGCAGTTTTACTGTCCTTTAAAAAATCACGTTACAGGGTTATGCTGCAGCGCCTGCGAGAGTGACCTTAGCGAATGCTGCAGGAACACGAGTAGCGAGCAGGAGACGCTCCTCCACACGAACCGTCACACGATTAGTAATGAAATCGTCTTCGTTAGCGTTGGAAACTTCAACGCGAAGACCAGAACCAGCCTTAGTAACGACACTACCTGCAATCTTGAACGCGCCAACGATCGCAGTACCCTTATCAACAGCAGTAGTAACAACAGTTGGAAGACCCCAAATGCCAGGCTGCTGAACAAGAGAACCGTTACCATATTCACCGTAGAAGAAGCCGCCACCCATATACTGACCATTAGTATCCTTTGCCAAGCGCAAAGTCTGATAATCAGCAGGATTAATAACGATAGCGTCAGCAGTGTAACCAGTTGCAGTCTGAATGTTCGTCATCGCAGTGTAGAGAGTGTCCTGAGCATTATCCTTAAACGCGACAGTCTGAATACCAGAAGTGCCAAGCAGAGTAGAAACAAGCTCGTTTTCAACAGCAAGATTATGCTCATAAATACCACGATTGTTAATCGCAGACTCCATGAATGCTGCATCTTCGAGAAGCTCATCAGATTCCTTGAAGAAGCTTGCAATCTTTTCCAAAGCAACAGTCTTAGAATCGTAGCCAACGTGAATTTGTGGCTTCTTCGCACCCTCGGCAGTCTTTGCAGGCTTACCCTCAGTAGGCTGGAGTACGAAGTAGGTCAAAGAGTTGCCAGAGATGGCCTCAGAGCCGAACAAGTCACGAACATAGAGAGGGCGTGGCTGAACGTCAACAACCTTCGTATCGGTAACGTTGATGGTTGGAGTGGTGTGCAGGTCAGTGTTCGCCTTGAAACCGAATCCAGTACCTACAGCGCCACGTGCAGACTTAAGCGAGCGAGTGTCAAGCTCCTTAACAGCGAAAGCACCAAGAGAAGCTGGAGTCTCCTTCTTCTCTACCTGCGTTTCCTTTGCAGGCTTGAGACCGTCCAGGATAGCACCCTTCTGCTCAGCAAGCTTAATCTGCTCACTAATCTTGTCGTACTCTTCCTGGGCTGCCTTCAACTCTTCAACAGAATCAGCCTGAGCGATACGAGACTTAGCAGCCTCCAACATTTCCTTCAAATTCATTATCTTTTACCTTTCTAAAGTAGATAGAATTGCTTGTTTCTTCATTTCGAGGAACGCTGCCTTACCCTCATCACCAGAATCCGAACCATCATCGCTCTCTGGCGCTGTTGGCTTACCCTGGGACGGTTCGTCCGCATGTCCATCATCAGTGTTGTCCCCATTGAGCTTGTCAATAGAGTCAAGAATGTTCTGAGCGAACTCTCGAATCTGGTCGAGAATATCCGCATCCGCTTTACTATTCCTACGCCCAGCTTTCACATCAGTCACAACAGCATGCTGATTAGCAGGAATAGGAACAGCACTAATCTCAAAGAGGTCAAGGTCACGAAGCTCATTCGCTTTCACACCCTCATCAAGCTCAACCTCACCCGCATCACGCACAGCATACGCAAACGAAAACTGGTTGATACGACCTTCTTTGAAAAGCTTATAAGTGTATGCTGCATTCGGATTATCAAGGTCAAGCTTCGCAGTGAACTTCAACCCCTTATCATCTTCTACAGCCGTAGCTGCGCCAAGGTTCATTTCAGGCGTATCAGTACGATGCCCAAAAAGGAACGGGATAGGATTATCGCCACGCTCTTTCAACGTGCGAGTAAAAGCACCTTTAGCAACAATGTCACCATACGAATCAGGCTCTTTATCCCACGTGGACGCATACCCCTCGATAATGCCTTCACCAGCATCCTCAGCCTTAACATGAAAACTCTTGTAGAGTGTCATTTTTATTCCTTCCAAATTTCAATTTCGACAGAACACATGCAATTACAGGATTCATCAGGAGTCATGCCATGATCATGCGGATATTGCGAACCATTGGAAAATTCAGCATCCATTTCGACTCGCTCCCCATCCATAGCCAAATGCTCACTGCGCGGGTTCGAACTTCCCCCATGAACCCACGTCTTATAACGCTTAAAAATGCTAGACGGCGCTTGCTGCCTAACCGCCTCCATACTCCCGAACACTGCACAAGCAGTAGAGAATGCGAGACCAGCCGACAGCGAGCGCGATGATTCAGCTTTTTCGAAGACTCCGTCAGGCGAGTTCGCCAGGATACTGTCATCCGTATCCTCGTTATCGTCTGAGTTTTGCCGTTCGAGAGCTTCCTGTAACTGGCGTAAAGTCACATTGTTTAACGCTGTAGCTTTGCCTTCTGCCATAGTGCGAATGTACGCTTGCGTGCGTTCCACGTCGTAAGAGTTCGGTTTCAAACGTACGTCTTTCAACGTTTCTTTCGCATGCTTCTCACTCAGTTGGAGGAATAATGGGGTGAGGTCGTCAGCGAGCTCTTTGCTCCACCGTTTCCCATCCCACCAGTCTGGATAATCATTACCATCGTCAGCTTTTACACGGAGTGTACCGTTTTTCGCTTGCTTAGTGATCTCAGCGAGCACGCTACGTTTCTGCCGTGTGAAAAACTTCGCTAACTGTTTCGCAACAAGCTCACTATCCGCATCGTTCGGCGTTTGATGAGACTTGAAATGCGGTTCGCCCGATTTCACGGCCGAAACACCACTATTAAGCGTGTTGCTTGGCTCACCCTCGTCACCGTAAGCGAGGTTTAGTGGTTGGACGAGCTTAGAAGCGCTACCGCCTAATGCTGGACGGTTCATGATCGCGCGCGCCTCATCAACAAGCATCCACGGAGCACCCACAGCACTCGTCAACATTTGTGCCTGTTCTTCGAAGCTCGCGCTCACTTTCGCAGACAGGTCAAACTCAACATAAGTGTCCGCGTCCACGCCAAGCATAGGCAGCAGAACCTTGTTGATACGTTCGACAATCAAATCCATGAGCGGAGTAAGAGTCTCCGAATACAATGCGCGAGCATTATCCTTTGCCGACGCATACGTTTGCGTACTCGTGTGATAGATAAGCGACGGATTCAAATGATATGCTGCGCACACATCTTCACGAGTTAGCTGCGTGACTTCTGCGAACTGTGCTTCACGAGCGTTAAACGTACTATCATGCAATGCCATGCCATCTTCAAGAATTGGCGTACCACCGCTATCAGTGCCCTCGCTTCCCGCAAAACGAGCTTTCCAGGAAGCAGCGAAACGTTGACGCTGCTGATCATCCCACATAGTACCAGCGGGGCGACTAATCCACCGGTTCACCCAGCCACCATTGCGCCAATTCTTATTACGGAAATCAAGCGCACTGACTCGTTCAGCAAGAATACTTTTCAACGAGTCAATAGGGCTGACAGCTTCCACGCCACCAGTCGGATTATACGCAGCAAAACGCACCGTATCCGACGCAGGAATAGTCACAGGCGCACGACCAGACACAGGATTTTGCACCACGTAAGCTGACGGGGTGAAACCATCCAACGTGTATACGTCTCGCACCCACGCGTAAGGAATATATGTGATAGTCCAACCCGTGTCACGCTGCACGTTCGGCGCCACATGCCACAAGCACGCACCATACAAACACAAGTCACCCACAAGGCGACTTATTGACTCGAACGTTGTCACTCCATCCGACGGAGACGCCAACAGGCGGGCAGCAACACTAGTGCGGTCACGCTGACGGTCATTCTCATCAACACGCTTATACACTTTCAATGGGGTGGAAGCGACAGCATCCTGAATAAAACTGACTACCGCACGCACCTCAGGCTGTTCACGATACAAGTCAGCCGGACTCTTCCCCAATACGGCAGTAGCAGCAACACCACCCCTCTGCACGTACACGGGGCGCCCAAAAAGACGGTCGAGAAAACTCATACTGTCAACTCCCTCAAAAGCGAAAAATTTTAAATAAACATCACATCATGCGACGCGTAAGCCGAGACCTTCACAGGCTCCTCAGGCTCCTCCACCTGCGTGGCCGCGCCAAAAGCCATCGTCAACGCTACAAGCGGGCTAATCTCCTCCGTACTTTTCACCCTGTCCCACGCCCACGCACCATCACCCATAGGACGAGTAACAGCAGTATTCGCAGCAATATCAAGGCGAGGCTGAGAAATATGAAAAAGCTTCACACTATCAGACGGTTCCGCAGCGTTCGGATTGGACGCGTCAACCGCATCCCACAGCCTGCCACACCAGCCAGCAACATCACGCCCCTGGCACGGAATAATCTCCACACCATCAACAGCAGCAATACCATCAAGAACACTCGAAACTGGAGCACCCTTAGCCTGTAAAGCCACACGAAGAGGCACGTCAGCCGGCTGCTTCGACGCAAGAACACTAATAGCGTCAGGAAGCCAACCCAAACCGTTGCGGTAAGCGATAACTTCTCCATGCCAATTACCGTCAGCGCGCTGCCCGCATACAGCAATCGAAGCATGCTGACGGTCAGCGCTCACGTCCACGCCAAAAGTCAAAACCGAGTCAGGAGCAATCTTGCTATCCGCGCGAATACCAGCCTCCCAAGCACCCTCAGCGAAAGGCGGCTGAATCGCAGCCGTCACCCACTGGCACAAGCACTCAGTTTTAAACACATCCTCAGGGTCAGTCGCACACGCAGAGGCAAGAGCACGCTCAGTAACAAACCCATAGCCAAGCGACGGGTTCGCTTGCGCCCACGCCTCATGATCATGAATATCCGCATTGACCGGCGCACTCCACTCGAAAATGCCGAGACTATCATCATCAACATCATCATCAGGGTTACCCAACATGCCAGCCTCTTTAGCGACCCCATCAGGGTCACCAAGCTGCGCATGAGCTTTTGCACGAAGCGAGCGAAGCACCACACTAGACGCGTCACCCGCATTCGACATGCACCAGATAAGCGCGTTAGGCCGAGCCATCGTCGTCTTACTAACAGCACTCCACGCTTCCCACGTCTGATGCTCACGCAGCTCATCAAGCAACACAAGATCACCAGACTTACCACGAGCACCTTTACGATTCGATGTCGTCACTTTATAGCGGCGACGGTCAGTCAATGTGAGAGTCTTATTGCCTGCACTACGGTAAACACGTTCAACCTCTTCCGACAGTTCAGGGACATCCTCAGCGAGCGCGACAACCCCCTCCCACACTTCTTCAGCGGCTTCCAAGTTCGTGGACGTGCCTATTACAAGGTTTACGCCCAACATCCACAGGAAGAATGAGGCGATAACTTTCGACAAGTGCGTTTTGCCCTGTTGACGTGCCACAAGCACGAGGACTGTGCGGTAGCGGAACCGCCACGAGCCTTGCAAGTCACCCTCAATTTCAAGAGCGTGAATAGCAAGCCACTCCTGCCAGGGCAATAAAGGTTCTTTCAGCACGGTTTTAGCGAACTCTGTGACTGCGAAGCCAAGCGAAGTCTCGGGAGTGAGGTCTCGTTTAGCTGGAGTATAAATGCGCGGGGTTGTCGAACCTTTAAGCATGCGAATGCACCTTCAACTTCGCGCGCATCTCATCCAAAGATGATACCTTCACCGCCGGCTTCTTATCCACCACTTCAGGTGCAGGAACAAGATTCAACGTAGTAAGGAACTTCAGCATCGTGGGAAGAGTCACATTGTCATTCGGGCGACCTTCATCGGCCGTCCGAGCAAGCAGTCGGAGTGCTCTAATTGCTGCAGCATGCTTCTTCCGGTCAAGTTTGCCCGTTTTTACTGCCTCGGTTACGCTCATGTTGACCGCTTCGAGCATACTTTCAGGCTCTTTCACACTTCGTACAGCCATATTTCACGCTCCTTTAACAGTAAAACCGCCAAAACAATCGTTTTGACGGTTCAAAATTTAAAATATTGTGGTTCTACAGTGAGGTACCCCCTCAAATTCGTGTCGAATGAGAAAACACTGCCAGTGGGAATGCGTAGCAAGTCTGACGCCTTTTTCGTCAACTTTTTGAAGCCCCTCCCCTAACTTTTCTACAATTTTGCACGATTTTATGCTGTGGTTTTGTGGTTTTATACTATTTTTTGTTTAAAACCATTGTCGTGTGGGGGTTCCGAGCTCGTTTTTTCCTGCTTTTTTGCCTCTTGACCTGTTGCAGTGGGCGTGCGATGCTCGAATGTTTGTGGGGTCGAGGGTGAGTTCGGGGTATTTTGCTCGTGGTTTGACGTGGTCTGGCTCGTAAGCGTTTGTGTTTTTGCCTGGCTTGTACATGCCGAGTGTGTAGTCGATGGGTAGGTGGCAGATCCAGCAGGGTTCATTGTTGTGGGCATCGCGTTGGTAGCAGGCTTTGCGGAGGTTCTTGCCTTGGCTGCTTGCCCATGGGTCTTTTGCGGGCATGATTGATTGAGCCTTTTTTGAAAAACGGGGTTTTATACTTGAATTGTCTCAATGGTGAGGAGGTGATTCAAGTATGGGACATTTAACGAATATTAAGATTAACGAGGCGGGGTTGAAGCAATTGGAAGATGAGGTGCGTAAGAATTACGCTAAGTCACTTCACAATACTTGCCCTGTTTGTGGCAAACCGTTAGACCAGTCGAATAATCCTGAAGGCACTGTTGCTGTACACATCGAGTGCATGAATCAAGATTAATTTTGGTTAACTTGTTTGGTTTCCTCGTCGTATTCGTCGAGCAAGTGGATGATGTCGGCGAGGAGTTTTCGTACTCGTGTGGTGTCGATGTGGAGTTCGACTACTGCTGGTTTGAGAGTGTTACTCATTTTGTTGTCCTTCTTTGGAATTTGCAAGCACGATTGAAAACTGTTCGGATTTTCCGAATGGTTGAGTTGTCAAATTTATTGTGACAACTGTGGGGCTGCAGGCATGATGGGAACTGTTTCTTTTTTGGAAATAGTTGTTTTTAAAACGTTCTGAATATGAAGAAAACCACTCGCTTATACGAATGGCTACTCTACTAATGTACCTGTTGGACTGGATTTTGTCAAACAGGAGGAGTGAAGAGTTTTTATTGTTCCTCACACCTTTCCTCACATATAGGTGTGAGGTGTGTAAGGGGTTGGAATTATTGGCTTTGAGTGGTGTTATTTTTAATTCCTCACACCTTTTTACTTTCCCCCTCTTTTGATTACATGTATTTTCTGTAAAGTGGTGTGATGGTGTGAGGAATAGTATCTAAGGCTAGCGTTTTCAATGGTTTACGTCCTCACTCCACTGGCGTGAGGACGTGTGAGAGGTGTGATGTGTTTTTGATATTTTTAAAGGTGTCGAATTCGACGCCTTTAGTTTTAGAATCTGCTTGCGAGTATGTGTTGGTAGTCGTCGAGGACTTGCATGGTGATGTTGAGTTCGAGTGCCATGAGTGTGCCATTGCCTTCGTAGAGTTGTTCTACGGTTGCGTATTCGAGTGGGTCTATGAGCCAGTTGGCTGTTTCTCGTATAGTGCGCGCCTCGGCGTGCTTATCGTGGTTGCTGTCGTGGTGTTTGGCGTGGACGAGTTCGTGTGCGAGGGTGCATTTCTTTTGCCGATCGTTGAGTGATTCGTCGAGCAGGATGGTATGTGTGGAGTCGTCGTAGTATCCCATTTCGTCATCGTTGAGTGGGGTTTCTATGATGTTAATTCCTGCGTTTTCGGCTATTTGGTATAGCTGGTTGAGTGTTATGCCCACCGTTTCACCTCCCCCTGTTTTTTGAGGGTGAGCATTTCAGGATGACAGGTAGTGTAGACAATGATTTTTGTATTAGTGAGATTTCTATACTTCTTTGTCTGGACATGTTATTGCGTTGTGATGTTTGATTCCGTGTGCTTATGGTGCTGTATATTAGGCGTTATGTTTGCTTATGTTGATGAATCTCATTCCGCCTCTGGTACGCCGAAGGGTGGGGATATTTATTATATTGGTGCTTTACTTGTTGATGATTCTCAGGTGCGGTTCATTGATACGAAGCTTTCAGAGTTGAGAGATAGTGTTCATCAACGTTTTGGCGTACCTTCTGATGTTGAGTTTCATGGTCATTGCATGTTTCAGTACAAGGATGGCTGGGAGTGTATGCGTGGGAAGCATACGCAGTCTGCTGGTATTTATCGTGCTGCTATGCGTATTCTTGCTGAGTCTGGCGCGCGAGTTGTTATCCGCGGTGTTCATGTTTCGGGTTTGAAGGAGCGTTATGGTTTGTGGGCTCATAGTCCGCATTCTGTTGCTTTGCAGTATTGTTTGGAGCGTGTGAATTTTATAGGCGAGAGTGAATCTGTCGATATTGCGGTGGTTGCTGATAAGGTTTCTGATCCTGCTGCACAGGAGGGGCGTATTCGTTTGTATCAGTCTCAAGGTAATACTGAGGGGTATTATAATTCGAATCTTTCTCATATTCGCGTGCCGTTTTATTGGGAGGATTCGAGGGACTATTTTTGTTTGCAGATGATTGATATGGCTTTGTTTATTGTTGCGCGTGCGGCTACTGTTGATTATTTTAGACCTTTGAGGAGGTCTGATCGTGTCGTGGTGAAGATTGCTGATATTGTTCGTCCTTGTTTGCGTAATTCTGCCGTTTATTATCCAATGTTGCGTAGGACGGTTGAGCATTTCTTTTGATATGCTAAGAGGCCACCTGGCGGTGACCTCTTGCGGGACAGCAATTCATATCCGTGGGATATGACTTGTCGTGTATTAATAGTATATCAGATTTATCCACAAAATGTGGATAAGTTTTATTTTTCAGTGTTCTTGTGGCGTGTCAGTGTGGTTATGCTCCGTAGTTGTCTAGTTCTTGCTCGGCATGCTTGTTTTTGTCGTGGTGTGCTGCGAGTTGTATTTCGCTTGTGTTTGGGGTGGTATCGTCGTTGATATCGTAGAGTGTTTCTTCTTTGAAATCGGTGACAGAGAAATGAGCAGAAGAGGCTTTGATTTTATCGTGTTGTTTGGCGGCTTGGTATCGTTGATCTGTGTCGAATGCTCGCCAGAATGCGAATATGTCTTTGTATCCGAGGAATGGTGATAGTTCTACGAGATCGTCTAGCGTGAACTGCGCTTTACCGTTTAATCGTAGATATGCATATGAGTTTGCATGTTTAATACGGTCTGCTACATCTTGTGTTGTGAAGCCTAATTCTTGGACGCGCTTCTTGACGAATGCGGATAGCTGTTGAACGAGTTCACTTTGTTCATGTAATTCATCGTTTCTTGCCATGAATGTAAGTATATCTCAATCGAGAACGTTAAAAAGTCTTGCAACACGCCCATTCTCTCGTACGAGTTTGCTTTCTGTTTCAAAATGACTAGTATATTCATTGTTTATTCTCGTACGAGAGTATACAAAGGAAGTTTGAAAATTGAAAAGTGTTTTAAGTTCTTTTTTATTTATCCATTTATTCTCGTGTGAGAAAAAGGAGGTGTTTTATGACTTCTCGAGAAGATATCAATGCTGTGATTCGCGGAGAGCTTGCCGCTCAACGCTTAAGTCAAACCGATTTAGCTTCGTATTTAGGCTTTGAAAATCGACGTTCTGTTGTTGCACGTCTCGCTGGCGAATGCGATTGGAAGGTTTCTGAGCTTGAAAAGACTGCAGAGTTTTTGCATTTAGTCAACGTTAGTCAATTGTTTGCTCTTGCTGCTGAGCGTGAAAAGCGTGCAAACAAAAGGTAGAGAGGAAAACACGTTATGTCTAGATATGTTTTGAAGTCTGATAGAGGTGTGGAAGCAATCCAATACGATAGTGGTCTTGTATTCGATGAGTATCCTGACTGGCTTATAAAAGCAATGAGAGATAAACGAGTACAAGTACGCGAGGACGGCACTATACGCATTATTGGCAACAATCTATACACTATCGAACCTACAGACTTCATCATCTACAATCCACGCACACAGCGAATACACGTTCTCCCTGAATACCAATTCAAAGAACGATACGAACAAATCTGATATTGCGGCATTGCAGTAAGAAAGTGAGTGACTGATGTTTGTGAATGCGTGTCTTATTCTCCAGGGTATTGCGATTATTCTGCTTGCTGTGGGGAATGTGCGTTTGCAGGATCGTGTGACGGTTCTAGAGCAGGCAAGAGACTATTCCACTGTTCTTTCGGCTTCTTCCAATATCCGACAGGCAGACGATAGTGCAGATGAGCATGCTGTAGAAGCTGATTCAGTAGATGAATCAGTTTCGAGCATGAGTACCATCTCCATACTGAGTTTTCCAGGAGGGGATGTGATCCGTAAGTATTGAGATTGAATGTGTTGATGGTGTATTTCCAACCCCATGCTACTGGTTTGCGTCGTATTGGCTATGATTTTAAGCATTGAATAATGATGGTGATTTCGTCGTTTTCGTGTTGAACGATTGTAGCTTCGAGGGTTTCACCGTTTTCTACTGACATCATGTTTGCTGTGAGTTTATCGTTTTCACGTGCCGACTGTCGTATTCCGTTGATCATGATGACCATTTGCGGTGCATAGATTTTCATGTCTGTTAATGCTTGCGCGGTTATATGTAATGTTCGTGTACGGGTCTCAGTACTAATGTCTTTCAATCGATATGCGACGCTGATTCCTTCTGCTGGTTGCATTCCTTCAGTTCTGATTATTTGCCAGAAGGCGAGTACGACGCTGAGCATGCTGAAGATGAGTGTGAGCCAGTCGACCATGTTCAAATTATTCATTCTATTTATTCTACTTTTATTTTTTTAAGGAGTTTTATTGTGGCTGTTTTTATGTGTAAGCCGCGTACTGTTGACGCAGTCAAATACAAGGGTGATTTTGAGTTTGATAGTTACCCTGACTGGTTGTTGGATTTGATGCGCACGGGGCGCATCCGCCACGTTGGCGCGCATTCTATCCAGATTGATAATTCTGTGAGCTCCGTGTGCCAGGCTGAACCGTTTGATTATGTTTTGCATAATCTTTCGACTGGTGAGAATAGTACGGCGACGAAGCGGATTCTTCAACGTGATTACATGCCTGTTGTTGTGGGTAAGGGAGAGGAGTAAATCGTGTTTGTTGATACTCTTCAGGCTCGTAAAGAGTTACAAGCTGAACGTTTCGCACACATGGAGGCTCTTGTTGGTCTTATCACGTGTGGTGTAATGAGCTTGGGTTCGTTCTTTTATCTCATGTTGACGAATGCTAATGATCATCCGTTGAATAGTATCTTCGCTTTCATCGTATACATATGCGCAACGTTTACGCCCATCATGCTTGTAGTGGTGTTGCTTGATTCGCGTGAGAGTAAGGAGTCTTCTGATGGTGAGTGAGCGTTGTTTTCGTGAACCGTTGATGGTGTCTACTCCTGAAGCTGCTGAATTATTGCATTGCGATACGCGTACTGTTCGGGGGCTTATCCGTCAAGGGAAGCTTCGTGCAAAGAATGTTGGACGGACTTTTCGTGTGAATTATTCATCGTTGAAGAAGTTTGCGATGGAGGATACGTTGTGACGGTTCGTGAGTTTACTGTTGCGGGTGAGCCGAGGCCGAAGAAACGTCCAAAAGTATTTCACGGCAGGGGTGTGAACCCGAAAGAGAATGTAGTGAACGAGCGGGCTATTCGTGACGCGTATCTTGCAGAGTTTCCGGATGCTGTCCCGTTTTCGGGTGGTGTGAAGATTCTCATGACATTCTATCTGGGTGATTTTAGGCGTGTGGATGTAGATAATCTGGCGAAGCTTGTGCAGGATGCTTTGAATAGTGTCGCGTTTGTTGATGACTCGCAGATTACGCGTCTGGTGGCTAGTAAGGTTCACCCGTCTCGCATGGTGCCAGGGCGGAATGGTCGTCTTCGCTATCGTCGTGCTGGTGACGTGTTGACCCACCCGGATACTGGTGAGCCTTATGATCCACACACGGAGGTTGTCCTCATCAGTGATGATGGTGAGGAGGCGTAACGTGTCTTATTTGACTCGTTGGTGTTTGCCGAAATGTCGCACGTGTGGGGCTTTGGCTCCTGCGTGTGACGTGGAGACGGCTTTACAGGTTATAGAGGAACATAAGCGGAATATGCCTAAGCATATGAAGCGTGTGTTTTATGTTCCTACTCCCCCGCCTAGCTTGCCTTTCTAACATTTTTCATTTTTTCATTTTTATTTTTAGAGGTTTGTTATGACTACTCAAACAAAACATAAGCTTGTCGACGTTCCACTCATAGAGGATGAGCCTGTGGATGTTGATGAGCGTAGTAAGCAGAATCTTCTGATTTTGCAGGCGAAGCGTCTTGTTGACTTGCAGGATGCTATCCAGTCTATGGAGTTGGAAGCTGAGCAGATTAAGCAGCAGATTCTTGACACTCATGAGCCTGGAACGTATCCGGCTGACGGGGTGAAAGTTATCGTGAAGGCTGGTGTGCGTCGTTTGGATTCTGCGAAGTTGCAGCATGATTATCCTGCTGCTGAGCATCCTGACTTGTATAAGGTTGCGTTGGATTCGAAGGCTGTGAAAGCTCATTTCAGTCCGCTCCAGTTGGAGGATTATCAGACTGTTGGCGCTAGGTCGGTGGTGGTTAAATGAGAGCCCAGCTCAACACTGGCTTGTTTGACTTCATTCGCACTCAGCCCGACCTTGTCAGGTTTGTTCATTTGGCTCGATTGAATAGATTGGACTTAGAGAAACATCCTCAATATGTTGCTTTGGATGAGTGTGTGCTGCGTGCCAGGGTTGAGGATAAGCGTGAACGTGACCGTGTAAAGAAACATCAACTAGTCCAACAATATCGGCGCGAACAAGCCGTGAATGGTGGTGGCGTGTATGTCTGATGATGTTCTCGCCGTGTTGAACGGTCAAAACAGTAAATATGATGATACGCCTACCGTTGCTTCTACCGAGCCGGTTTTGACCGTTTGGCCGCCGATTCGGCAGATTATCGAAAACAGTATTGTGAATGCTCCACGCTCATTACAGAAACGTATCGGGCCGAGTGAGCTTGGTACAGATTGCGTGCACTGTTTAGCTGCGAAACTGGCGGGCTGGCAACGGTCGCAGGGCGTTGCATGGTTGCCGTTTATTGGCACGTGTGTGCATGAGCATTTCGAACACTATTTCACTGAACTATCTAAGACGGTGGGGTCGCCCTTTGAAAACAGGTTCGAGACAGAGAAACGTGTTACTGTTGGCCGGCTTCAGGGGTTGTCTGACGGTTATGACGTCTCCGGCTCGATTGATTTGTGGGATAAGAGTGAACATGCGACGGTTGATTGGAAGATTGTCGGCTCGACAACATTACGTTCTGCTCGCGTGCATTCGCCATCGCAACAGTATCAGGTGCAAGCGTCCTTGTATGGGCTTGGCCTGGTGGCTGAGGGTGAGACGGTTGAACGTAGCTGCGTATTCTATCTTCCTCGCGCGTCGATGAGTTTGAATGATGCTTTTATTTGGGAGCATGAGTTCCAACCTGAGCTTGGACAGTGGGCGTTGCAGCGAGCCCAACTACTGGTCATACTGTTGGACACGATTGAGATAGATAGTGGCGTGGCTGTGCGTGACGCGTGGATTAGTATGCTGCCACGCTCTGAATCTCACTGTTTTGACTGTTCCACATGGCCAGACAGTGGCTTGGCTCAAGAGTTCAATTCAAACAATGTGAGTGTGCCTGAACAGTATGAGGGTTTTATTGATTTGATTCCTTCTACTGCTCCCATGCTCGCATAGTTTTCATTTTTTCATTTTCCAATATTTTTTAAGGAGTTTATGATGGTTTTTGGTCAGACTAATACTGGGTTTAATAACACTGGTTTTAACAGTAATGGTTTTGGTAATTCTGGTGTGCAGCAGGCTGCCGCACCGGCTACAGGCTTAGCATCTCTTGGCTCGCTGATTCAGGGCGGTGGCGCAAAAGCGTTTTTCACTGCTGATAGTAAGCCTGGCGACATGGTTGAGGGTGAGATTGTTAGTGTTGAAGTGTCACAGATGCGTGATTTTCAGACTAAGATGCCTGCAACATGGCAGGACGGTCAGGCAAAACAGCAGATTCATATTGTGTTACAGACGTCTCTTCCGCCTATTGATGATGAGGATGATGGTCGTCGTTCCCTTTGGATTAAGGGTTGGGGTGTTCAGTTGAAGGCTTTGCGTGAGGCTTGCCGTCAGGCCGGTGTGAAGGAGCCTTCTAAGGGTGATGTGTTTGCTGCTCGTTTTGCTGGGTATGGTGATCGTGGTAATGCTCCTCAGCCTCCTAAGATGTATGAGTATCGTGTTATTCCTCAGTCGCAGGCTGCAGTGTCTGGTTTACTGGACGAGCCTGTAGCGTCTCAGCAGCAGGCAATGCCGCAGCAGGCGCAGCAGCCAGTTCAGCAGGCTCCAGTACAGGCGCCACAGGCTCCTGCTATTAGTGCTAGCCAAGTGCAGTCCATGTTGAATATGGGTAAAACTGTGCAGGATATTGCCGGATTCCTTGGAGTGACTGCCGCCCAGGTGGAGGCTGTGTTGCCTCCGACCATGGGGCAAGACGGTAACCCAGTATTCTAAATAAATTCTTGGGGTAGAGGCTCTTTTTTTCTTTTCTTCCACCTCTACCCCACCCCTTTTCTAATCTTTTTACCTTATTTTTTTATTCTTTTTTAGGAGTGTATCGTGCGACAGGCTGATACTAGTTACACTTTTAGTCGGATTCCAGATGGTCCGCAAAATGTTGAACGTGTATACAATAATGTGCGCGTTCTCTCCGACCTTGATGACATTCTCACTACTGATTTTAGTTTTACTGACCGTATCGGGCAAACAATCGCTATACCAACAACCGCGTCTAAACGTTCCATCAAACCTATTGCTGCGGAAGGTTACTGCAAGGCTGTGTGGGATTTTAAGAACGGTGACATGCTTTTGGGTGAGGACGGTAAGACTTTATATGTGCGTGATGTTGACCGTAGTGGGGCGAACATGCGTCTTGATTCGTGGCATGCAATCAGCAATCTAGAAAACGAGTACCATGTTCCAGGGCGTGACGCGTATTCGCCATGGAATGACCAGTTGCGTGTGGAGTGTGCGAAAAAGACTGAGCGTGTGCGTCATGGTGTGAAGTTTACTGATCGTGCGTTCATTCGTTTCAACGGTCAGATGGCTGACATTGACTCTTCTTCGCCATATTTTAGTGAACCGTTTGAGGTGACGTTGGATGTGCGGTTTGATGATGGTCTTGCCGGTCAGGCAGTCCAATTCCTTCGCGATGTGACTGTTGACGATAAGAGTGGAATGAACTTGTGCCGCATGTTCGCTACCCCACTCTTGGAACCATACAAGCATTTAACATACGTTCTTTATGGTGATGGTGGTAATGGCAAGGGTATTTTGTTGAACACGTTGGCTGCATCGTTGCCTGGCCTGACGGCGTCGGTGGATTCGCAGAAGATTCTTGGCGGCAGGCGTGGTAGTGGTGGTTTTGATACTCAGCAGGAGATGGGTAAGCTTATTGGCGCTTTGTGGGCGTTTGATGAGGATGCGGACACTATCAGTTTGGAACAGTTGACCGCTCTGAAGAAAATTTCGACGGGCGACAGTGTGACTGCGCGCCGTATTCAAGAGAATGCAGTATCGTTTGCTCCTCGCTGCACGTTTATCGTCGCGACGAACAATCCTGTTATTACAACCATGTCGAATGCTATTGCTCGCCGTTTCGTGTACGTGCGTATGAAGGACGGTAGGAAGCCGTCCGAGTTTGCGAGCTTGTTGGATTTTCGACGCCAGTATGGTGTCGCCCCATTTTTGATGGCATCATGCTTGACATGGTTGCAGCATGGTGATGACCCGTATTATGACGTTTCTGTGGGTTCCGCGTCGGACTTGTCGGAGGCTGAACAGTGGCTTGTCGATATGATTTGCGAGCAGGGTTATGCGATTAGTCGCGATAACCCTTATAGTGAGTCGGCTCGTGAACATAAGAGCAGTATCAGTAAACTCGGACTTAAAAGCGGATATAGATGGAAGGATAACTCTTCCATCCGTGTGCTTGTTGTTGCTGACGAACGCCGATTCCACCCATACCGTGAAGCTTGGGAGAAAGACCAAGAACAGCTCGAAGAAGCATCGAAACCACTCCCCGTCCCTGAGCCTATCGAAAACAGTGAACCAGTCAGCCTTGCAGAGCTTGATTTCCATGCGGATTATGTTCCCGCACGCCCTGACAAGAGCGCGCTCAACTGGAAGAAACAAGCAGAGAACTCGAATATTGATACAAGCGTGGTTCCTGACAGTGCTGCGTATGCTGTTGTGCCGAAACCTGGATTCATGGTCATCGACATGGACAAAGCACACGGTGAAGATGAGCAGGATGGGTGGGAGTCCTTGCAATACTCTGTTGGTCAATACGGTAGCGAAGAGTTTCCAAAAACATACCTTGTAAAAACACCATCTGGAGGTGTGCACGCGTACTATCGAATGCCTGACGGTTTATCCGGCCACATACTCAACAAGGTCCACGCAGGTGGGGCAAACATTGATCTGCGCGTGGACGGTTTAGGCTATGTGGTTGGTGCAGGCTCGCATACGAATGGTGGAAACTATCAGCTCGTTGACTTACCTGACGGTGACAGTGTACCAGTATTGTCGAATGGGTTAATACGTTGGCTTGACCGTGCCGGATGCATTATCCGCGAACAGACAAGCGCACCATCTACTGTTTTATCTTCACCCGCGCAAACAGCCCCTACGCAACCGTCTCCTGGAGTGTTAACGCCTTTAGAGCGTCTGCTGAGTAGCGCGTATGGTGATAATCATTCGTCGAACGGTGAGCCACCTATCGATATGACAGTCATACCGAAAGGGCAGCGTAACCGTACCTTGTTCGAATGGTTATATGGTCGTGCAGCGAACCATCCTGAAAATATTGAGCAAATTACGCGTGACTTTTACGAACGTGGACGCTTATCAGGTTTACCTGACAAGGAATTGGACACGATTTTTAAAAGCGTAATGAGTCGCATCAACTAGATGGACACTCATGATGGACAATTCAACGCACAATAGTGAGCCTGCCTTGTTTGGGGAGGACAATATTATCCTCCCCCACTGGGCAGAACAGCTTATTGATAATCACGCGCTTCATATGCGTAAAATCTCATGCCCATTCTGCAGTGAGCCGATACTCGTAGACGAGTGCAAACCCATATACGAGTACTACAGTATTAGCCTCATCCACGGGGTGGATGATCTTATGCTTGCAATCGTTTTGAATAAGGGTCTTACACGTGTGGCATGGAATGAGAGTTTACGTCAGGCGAGTTTGAAAACCGTAATGGTCGTGAATGATATTGAAGAGTTTTATTTGCAATGGCATGAGTGTGGCAAAACGCCCGTCGGTAGTATGCCAGACGATTACGCGTTCCCTACTTCTACTCGTATTCCAGTGAGTGACTGGTATGAGGGTGCGGAGCCAACTGAGACGGAAATTCAAGATTTTACAGAAGCATGGAGTTAAAAAATATGGATAATAGTTTTCTTAACGATGAGGAAAAACAGCAGTTTGCGAGACAGTTGGCGGGTTGGAGTATGCTTCTTGAGCTTCGTATGCTTGCTGATAAGCAGGCAAAACTTGACACTCCTGCCATGCGTTCAGGTAACAAAGCAAACGCGCCAACACCAATCAATTTCAACCTGGACGAATTGTACGAGCAGTGCAGCCTCCTGCTGTCCAACATGGCTACACTGTGCACAGTGCATCACGACAGCCAATGGGAGAATAATCTGCTTTATTTACAGTCGCATGTTGACGGGCTTGTCGTTAAAGACGGGTTCCCGCCATTGTATGCGCGGTTTATTCTTTTGAACGCGAAACTGTGTAAGGCGCTCGCACGGCCAGAAGACCGCGTACTAGCAGGGAAATGTGTGAAATGTGGGCGCGAAGTCTACGCTGCAAAACACGATTTGGAAACGCACTGTGAGTATTGTGGCATGCTCAATGATTTAACCACTCTGCGCGCAGAATTAAAAAATCAGCGCGAACAATTACTCAAGAATCGCAGCTTGTATGGTAGTTTGAAACAGTTGACGCAGATTGTAAACATGGTGAACGAGACAAGTTTCACAGCTAGCCATGTGCGTCAGCTTATCCGCAACCGGACGATTCGTGGATTGAAGATTGGTGGCCAGTATTGGAGTGTGGATTCGGACACGATACGACTCGACCGTGAATAGTGCCCGCGTATACTATGTTGTAGGAGGCGTTAATATGCGTGTAGGTTTAAGAAAGCCAAGCTTGAAGAAGAGTTTAAAAGCTCGCACGACCGGTAGGGCGAAACGAGCATTGAAGAAAGCGGTTAACCCGCTTTACGGGCGTAAGGGTATGGGGTTTATTCGTAATCCTAAGCGCAGTATTAAAAATAGGATTTATAAGCGTACAACGTTTAGTATTTGGGACATACTCAAAAAATTAAAATAATACATGATGAGGGGCTAGTACCGTGAAAAGTGCTAGCCCCTACCTTTTATAAGCCTATAGGAGTAATGACAGCAACTCTACTTGCCTATCCTGCGGTAACGCTGCAATAATACGAGCCTGCCGTTCCTTATCAAGACTCTTCAACACATCCACCTGCGCACTAACAGACAGATTACCAAGCACACCGATAAGAAGGTCAGTAACACTAGTTTTTGCCACCTCTAACGGTTCCACTTCACTACTACTGATACTTGCTTGCATTTGACTATCAAGCCGTTCAGCGGTACGCTCACGCTGCTCCCTACTGATATTCTGATAGACGGTTACGGTTTTAATATCCGCATGCCCCGCAATCTCCATCAACTCCGCAAGACTTGCCCCTGCCTCACCGTAATGAGTGAGGGCCGTGTGTCTCAGGTCGTGGAAATGCATTCCTTCAAGGCGCGGCACGTGTTTCAACGCTTTATACCAGTTTGCACGCAACTGTTGAGGGGCGAGCACACTGCGTGTGCGTGGCGCCTTAATAATAAGCGCATCCTCGCCAGGTGCCACATATTTTATAAGGTGTTCTTCCAGCGTGTCAGTAAGCCACGCGGGTATAGGAACTTTCCGTACACTGTTCACGCTTTTCGGCTCTCCCACGATAAGCTTTCGAGCCTTACCCACCTCGTTCACCTGTTTTACTGCTTTATCTACGTTCACGCGCATTTTTTCAAGGTCGATGTCCTTGCGCGTTAGAGCGCAAATCTCGCCTTCGCGTAGCCCGCACACGCCACCAAGGTAAATACTCACGGCTAAATATGGTGGCATATGATTGGCGAGCATGTCTAGCTCTTTGTAGCTTGCGACGATGCTTTCGTGTTTAGTGCGCGGTCGTGCGGGTTGTATCGTGCACGGTGTGGAGGGTATGAGTGTGCGTCCTGTCTCGTCCAACCGTGTGGTGGCTGCGTGGCGGAATATGGAGCGTAGGAGCTTGTATGTGTTGAATCGTTGTACTGCTCCGTTGCCTGCCGCGTCTACGCCGAAGTTATCCCACCACGCGTGAATATCTTTCTCTGTGATGGTGCGTATGTCTTTATCACCGAGCGTGGGGTAAATGTACCTGTCGAGCCATTCTCGATGTTTTGCGATCGTTGTCGGTGCGAGCGGACTGCCGTCTGGCTTGCGATGTTCGTTCACATATTTTTCAGCGTATTCACGAAGCGTTATCGCATCTTTGAGGAGGTCTTTGCGGTTAAGGCGTACCGGTGGCGTCCATATGCCTTGTTTGATTGCTTGCTCGTTTTCATACAACCATACTTCGAGTTCTGGACGGTATTCGGGTTGCATTGTTTTTGTGTAGCGTTTTTTGAGGTTGGGGTATTTGGCGAGTAGTTCGAGTGGTGGCTGGTAGGAGGCTTCTAGGTATGCTTTGCCGCGTTTTGTTATTGGGCGTATGTATCCGAATCTGCGCATTGTTTCTCCTTGTCAGATAGGGGAACATTTGTGGTTGTTTTGTTCCCCTTATCTCGTCCCCTATGTGACAAGCTATTTTATGCTCTTCTATGTACCTTCATGTACTTCACTTCTTTGTGGATAGTATCCGTGTGAGCGTTGATATTATGCGGAAAACGGCAAGAAAAAAGGGTTTTCAGAAAAATCTGAAAACCCTAAAAGCGGAGACGAGGAGATTCGACAAATACTATTCCA
>NZ_KV812460.1:0-68055 GCF_001813415.1 Alloscardovia sp. HMSC034E08
TCCCTTATCATCCGCTTTTGTCATGTCTCACGACATAGTTCCGCTGGCTGTGTCGTGAGATTTTTTGTTTTCATGTGTTGTGGTGTGATGTTTTGTTTATTTTCCTCCATGCTATATCGTGTGTTGAAGTAATTCCAGAGCTGTACTATCTCTTGCAGGAACGATGTTATGGGACTGGTATTAGGGTATTCCTTGGGGATTGTGTGCTTGTGCGATGAGCTAAGAGCAACGGATCTGTCTGCATATTGCTAAGGTCCCTAGGACGTTTTGTGAGGTAGAATACGCCGGTGTAATCAATGAGTGCGTTTTGGTTTGATGTGCGAGTTCGACACGCACGGATAAAAACGGAATTATGCCATGACACCACACACCTGTTGAAGTGACTCGTGTAATGACCCACTTGTTCCCTAGGCAAGTAAAAAATGGTGTTTATGATTTATCTCGCACCTGCCCTAAAGATTTTGTTCGGCCTCGAGAGAGTGTATGGAACCATATTTTTGTTAATCATGGTTATAATTCAAATGATGAAAATAAAACACGTTTCCCTGAAGAGTGGACTGAAGAATATATTAAATATGCGGTAATGGAAAGTGTTACCAATCCTGATTATACAGAATTAAAAGGCGAGAATCGGAAATTCTGTTATAAAAAGGTCGGTAATCAGTTACTTCGAGTTTGGTTACAGAAAAGACGTAATACTTGCGGTCGGTTTATGGTTAATAGAGTGCATCCTGTTACTGAACAACAAAAGGAGATTATATGGGGGCAGATAGAGAGTATGAAGAAGCATACCAGCAGTTAAAAAAATATTGTGCTGGTACCCCTGTTGTTGATGAATTCGTCGATTTAGATGAGGGGGCTGATGCAGGTGAGCAGTACTATAGCTTAAGTTGGCTGTTTGCATCGATTCTTGAGCATCAAGTCGCGATTCCTAGAAACGTGCTTATTGATGTTTATGGTTTACTTCAGCAAGAAGATAGAGATGAATATCGTCCTGCAGTTAATAAGTTGTTATTAAAAAATTCCTGATTATATATAGATTTAGGGTTATACGACAAAATTGTTGGTGGGGTGTTATTCGTTGATTGTGTTGACATTTTGGCTCGACTATGCTAGTCCTGCCTAGCGTTGTCTTGCTCACAGTGCAGGCTACTGGGTGATTCGTTTGGCAATACGCTAGACGAGAATGTTGATGAATCCGTATAAGAATGAGCTGACTCATCCTGGTTCACCAAGGTGATGTCATTGACCTTGGAATCGTGATATTCCTGTGGGTTTCATGGTGGAACGATTCACAGCTTCACACAAAACTGGGGTACTGCATCCGGCTAGAAATTGAAACCCAGTACACTTCAGTAGAATACGCGAGAGCAACAGCTCTTCGAATTTAACGGGCGTGTAGGTTTAAGGCGCATGAAAGTTCGGATGCCATATGATAAGCCGTTTAAGGCGTGAGCGTCCTTAGAGTGAGCAACGCTGATAACAATATCATCTCTTCAAAAGCGGGAGGGGAATTGTGACGGATAAGTCCAAGACGAATCGTTCTTTGATTCTTCAACTGCATGAAGATGCTAGTCCCAGTTTGCAAGCTAATCTAGATGCGTTATATAAGAAGCATCAAGAAATGATTAAACAGATTGATACTGTTTTTAATCAACGTATAATCCAGCTTGAGGGTTCAGACGATTTTCTAGTACAAATTGAGTTATATCGTAATATCGTCACTGATTATGCAAAACAGTTGAGCGAAGAAGCTGCTCGTTACTACGCTGCTAGTCGCGAATTGTGGGCTACTGCATCGGATATAGAACTTGAAGATTATAACGAATTCATTGTTCAAGCAGACCAAGGTTTATATGATACGTTACATTGGTCTTCTCATACGAATTTTGATGACCTAACTTGGAAACAGGTATATACGGGATATGATTGTGCGCGTTTAACCATTGAAGATATGTGGGAGCAAGCAGTTGCTCAGTTCAATCGTAATGATTCTTTGCAGTAGATTAATCTTGCATATGATGTAGCGCATCGTACCTCGAATTTAACCACATTGTATACAGCTACGAAAGATTCACGCGCTGTACGCTGTGCGCGTGTTCCTCAAGATATAGCCTGTGGATGGTGTGTAATTATTGCTTCTCATGGTTTCGTATGCCATTCTGAAGATACTGCAGGAGAAACACATAAGTTTCATTTGCATGATAATTGTTTGATTATCCCGTCGTGGGGTAAGTAGTCTGTGCCCGACTATAATCCAGACAGGCTGTATGAACAGTACGCGAAGTGTCGCGATGCTGTAGAACAATATGCAAGCCGTGATCGATATCATCAATGGGTATTACAACAGCTTAAAGATACTACGATTCCGGGTTACGATGTATGGAAACGTAACCAGATACTCGCTGAAATGCGTACACGAGACCGCGCATGGCTTAACAATGGAACAAACAGCAGTGTTACGTGGAATGAGCCAGAGGAGAAGATAAAAAATGGCGTGGAACATCGGGATTATGATGTCTACAAGATACTTTCGGAGAACGGATTCAAAGATATCGCGACATTAAAGAGTCTCAATGGTGCGAAAGGCTCTGACATAGACGCAGCAATGAATTCGCAAATTTGGGAAATTAAGAGCCCAATAGGTGAGAGTCAAAAACTTGTAGAGAACAATTTCAGAACAGCAAAAAAACAATTCAAAAAATATTTTCAACGACCAAATCAGCCAGTTCGTGTCATTTTTAATAATTTGAATACAGGTTTATCAGATGACATTGTTATTGGGCTCATTCAGAGAAAGATGAAGGAGAGAGGTATAAACGAGTGCCTTCTCGTCGGTAAAGATAAAAAACTTTTGAGATTCAAAAATGATTAAGGCTAAACCAATCTCCCCAATACGGAGTGACCGTTTAGCCTTTCTCAGATTATCTCATTTGTTGCCGTGACAGTCAAGTGGTCAAAAATGCCAGATTGTAAAACCGAAGCAACTATTACTACGCAAGTTCGGTTCTTGCTCACGCTGCTTGTAAAAACATTCTCCGCTACGAGATATGGTCTGTGCATCTGCATGGCAGAGTGGTCAATAAAAATAGGGAAGACCACAAAATGACCGGACAAGAACCACCAATTCCACAAGATAACCGATGATGTTTCAGTCTCAATAAGTTCCTTGTAACAATGTTAAAAACAGTTAAATCGATGAAAAGTTATGGTGGATTACACATAAGTGGATGAACCGTAAACTATCGAGAGAACAGTACGTAAGCTACTCAATTTTGTCAATGGGTAACCAGGCAACCATGTGCTCAAACTACTTCCAAGAAATCAGTATCGACTACGACGCAAACAGCCCAATCATACGCGGATTTTACCGAGCTTGCACAATCGTTGCCATTACGCTGCAACAGGACATACAGTACCAGTTTCTTCTACGAAATTTGCTTTTAAACGTGTCTATAGTTTTCCTAAAACTTCGCCTTCCCAGCTGTCTTATAATAGTGTCTATCGGTACCGCAGAAATAGGTCAGCATGAAAAAGAAAATTCCAGCACATTGGCTATGCGCTATACTCACTCTATGTTGGTTTGTTTTCACGGTTATCGTCTGTTTTCTAGACAGTGTTCCTCATCAAAATGTTCTGATTAATCTTTATGTAGCTCATATAACTGCGCGGGATGTGTATTACATCTTAGGTTTTATTCCGCTGCTTTGGATCCTTTACGGTTTTATACGCCTATGGAAAATATCTGAGCGTATAGCTAGATTTCTTCTTGTTTTACTGGGATGGATTCCAATTATGCTGATTTCTTTTCTTGCCTCTTTTGTTTTGCTAATGAGTCATGCAGGAGCAAGTTATACAGAATTATCTTCTCCGGATGGTCAGCACACTCTTGTCGCGCAAGAACACTCATTTCTTTTGCTTGGTTCGGCAAGCTTGTATGAACGGACAAGTGTTTTAACTGTGAAAGAAATACCCGATGCCGTGTTTTGCCTGATGATGGTTTCGCGCCTTTTTCTGCTAACGAATACTGGGTGCAGTGGAATCAGCATAAAGTAGCTGTAGCTGTAAATATGAATGATAATCGTAAGTGGGATGCTTTGACTATGGATCTGTCTGCGTCAGATTATGACGTACATTATTATGAGTCACGTTCTTCGAAGCATACGAGTTTGAATGATTTTATAGAAAGAGTTATCAAATAACTGTCCATTTAGACGTGCAGCACACTTCATCCGCTAATAATTTGTCCTAAAACACGTTTTATCAATACATAGAGTGATACTCTCTCAAGAATTAGCGTATTAGTATCCGTGTTACCAGACACAGATAATGTGCCGATGTTATTGGGACTAGCGGAAGATCAATATGAAATCATATAAAACAAGATGTGGTCAAGGTCAAATCCTGTCGTATAAGTGGGTAAGTAATCCCAAACAGGGGATTGAGGAAGTAGCAGATAATCTGGCGGCGAAATTTGCTGGAGACGCGCTCGCTGACGGTTCAGTAAAATCATCAAATAAAGAGAAATATGAAGATGACTTATTCTGTTTCTTCCTAGCAAAACTTGAATTACTGTGTTCTGGCAGCCAGATTAACTGGTATATTGATTCACCTCGGCTCTGTCAAAAGGAAAAGCTACCTATCTTTGAACATCGATGGCGATACTTTACGAATCTGTATAAAAGTAGTTTACCGCCTTCGCAGAAAACTTTACAGATTAGGCATTATGTTGGTGAACCAATTATCCTCATTTAATTATAGGATTAGTGATTCATATGAAGCCGTGACCGCATAAAATCGACAAAATTGTTCGTGAAGAGCAAAATGAATGTATTCGACTTGCGATTCGTCTATTTAAGAGTAGTCAGTATAGTACTTTGTTGCAATAATATTAAATATAGCAATTTTCTGTTGGGCAAGGTTCGGATTATGCCGAATGAACTAAATGGGCAGAGGTGAGAACGCCGTCGTAACGCCTATGCAAACTATCGAGCTGTCGATAATATTCTTATGCAGATGACTGAATTGCGTAGAAAGCGTAAGATGACTCAGGGGCAGCTTGCAGAGAGCATGGGAGTGACGCAAACATATATTTCTCAGATTAAAAATGGCTATACTGGTATGCTCGACAACCTTGTCGATTATGTGCAAGGTGTTAATGGGCGTTTGAAACTTGAAATTATTGCTTCCGATGACTATGAAGACGAGAAAAGTGGTACATCAACATCCTTGAGTTTAGAGTCAGAGATGAAGAAAAATTCTATGTAGCGATCTTTGCATCAGTGGGGAACTCCAGTGTTGACTTTCAGTTAAAGAAGGTGAAAACTGATGGACATTGAACGAGTTACCCTTCTTAGTGATACCAGCCACAAAATTCTTCCTGCTGATAATACGTCTATTCTCAATAGTAGATTTACGCTACACTTCTCTATGGATGAGCAGAAAAATAATGGGTTTATTGATTTCGTTGTGAGAGCGACGATGAGCATACTTTCTGATATCGATAGTGAAGAACAAGGGTTTTTCTCAACAACGTGTGATTATGGAGTGAAATTTGCGGACGAACATATAGAATCTGGTTCTCAGATTGTTGTTCCAGTATGGCCGGTGATACGAGAATCAATTTTAGCGAAATGTCATGAGTATGATGTCAATACTCCGCCATTACCTTTTGTAGCGGATACGAGCAGCTTCCAAAAGCCATAGTTGCACGCATAGAGTGATGTCACTGGAGTCTACATATTGTCGCTTATTAGATCCGTAGAATCATTAAAGAACACATATCAATCGACTCACATCAAGTACAATAAAAACATTGCACCACACATACAAAGGAGTATTTTATGCACACGCGACACGCATCACGTTTAGGGACGCCTGTATCGGAAATTGGATTAGGTACGTGGCAATTAGGCACCGATTGGGGGAGAAGCTACACCAAAGGATGCTTATGCAGTGCTTGAGACCGTGGTTGAGCAAGGCGTTATTTTTATTGATACCGCCGGTGTATGTGGCGATGGCAGAAGTGAGCAGTTTGTAGGTCAGTTCAGAAAGAATCATCTGGATAAGAAACTTTTTATTGCTACGAAAATGGGACGCGGAGGGTCTCAGATTTTTCGATGAGTACGATCGAGATAATTTTATTGTATAGAATGACCGTTCACGCATTAATTTGCAGATGGATACTTTAGATTTAGTGCAGTTACATTGCCCTCCAACGGGTGTGATTACTGCACAGCGCACCTATGATTTCCTTGATGATATGGTAGAGCAAGGTCGTACCGCTCGGTATGGAGTGAGCGTAGAAACATGCGAGCAAGCTTTATTAGCTATGCAACGTGACCATGTGGCATCTATACAAATTATTATGAATGTTTTCCGCAGAAAACCATTAGAAGAAGTGCTTCCACGAGCAATAGAAACAGGAACAGCGATTATTGTTCGCGTACCTCTTGCATCAGGATTATTGAGCGGAAAATATACGAAAGATACCACTTTCGCGCCAACAGATCATCGCACGTACAATCGTCACGATGAGTCCTTCGATGTGGGAGAGACTTTTGCAGGTGTTCCTTTTGATGTTGGGGTAGAAGCTGCTCAAACATTTAGCGCGCTCGCACGCGAATATGTTCCTCAAGCCAGCCCTGCGCAAGTAGCATTGAGATGGATTTTAGACCAAGAAGGTGTAAGCACTGTTATTTCTGGAGGTCGTAATACCACACAGGTGAAGAGCAATAGTCAAGCTGCTGATCTTGCTCCTCTACCAGCACAATTACGTGAGGCTTTAGAAGATTTGTATAACGAGCATATTCGTCAGTATGTGCATGATCGCTGGTAAATAAATATGTGTGGCTTAACTTTCACGTGAGAGCTTGTTAAGCCACACATTGCTTTTTACCCTATATAAGAACAAAGCTCCGCAAATCCACCACTGAATAACACACGCTAACCAGTAACCATTCACTCCCAATAATGGGCATAAAAATATAGCAAGAGGCACGCGTATAGCCCAGATAGTTCCAGCATTAAAGAAGCTGGACACTAAAGTATCCCCAGCTCCTCTCAAAGCAGCAGAAGCTACAATCGACACAGCAAAAAATGGCTCAGCAAGAGTGCCAATCCTCAAAGCAGTCGAAGCAACGGACTGAATATCCTTATCAGGGGAGAGCAAAGCAATAATATAAGGCGCTCCAATAAACATCACTATGCCAGCAATACTCATAGTGACAATTCCCAGTGCAATAGAAAGCCAAGCGAAACGCTGAGACATAATACGTTGCTTTGCTCCAATAGATTGTCCAACAATGGCTGTAGAAGCAGAACCAATACCGTAACCTGGTTGATAACAAATACTTTCAGCAGTTACAGCAAAAGCATTAGCAGCAATTGCTGTGGTTCCTAAAGGCGCAATAATGCGTGTGCTCACCACTTGTGCACAATTAGTCACAGCATTTTCAACGGCAACAGGCGCACTAATTTTCAGCGCAGTCAATAAAATTGAACGATGAAAATGCAAACGTTCATGAGAGTGCAGTTTCAAAAATGGGCTGTGAAGAAGCATATACCACAGATAGATAAGTGCTCCCACAAGCTCAGCAAGAGCTGTTCCTAATGCTGCGCCGGCTACACATAAATTGGCTCCAGGCCACAGCACAGAATAATACCCCCAGCTATATGTGTGAGCAGGATAAATAAGCATAGAGTTGAAGAGAACGTCGCACAAGCACATAATAATGCTAACAACACTGGGGATTTTCATATTTCCAGTGCTTTGAATCATTGCGCTACCCAAAGAAGTAATCTGTAACGCGCACAAAGACGCACCAAAAATACAGATATATGCAGTCGAATCAGAACGAATTTCAGGGTCTCCGCCAAGCCATACAGGTATGAAAGCAGATAAAGAAATATTCAGCACAGATAAAAGGGCAGAAAAACACAATCCAACAATCAAACCTTGTTTCATTGTATTGCGAGCCACAGCATTGTGTTGCGATCCGCAGGCTTGAGCTACCTGAACACTAAACCCAGCGGTTAAAGCAAAACATAATCCTTGAAAAACCCATGTTACAGGCGAAACGAGACCAATAGAAGCCGACGCATGCGTGCTTAAATGACCAACCATACCAGCGTCAATATATTGCATCACAATATACGATAACTGCGCTGCAATTGTTGGTAAAGACAGAATAGCAACCAGATATATGCTACGACGAGCAGATAAGGTCTGCCCAGATTGAACCTGTTGAAGCAGCTGCGCTGACGAGGGAAAAGTTTTTCTCATGATGAGCTAACGCTATCATATAAAAGCACTTTCATAAAATGCTGCTAGAGCTTGTCGCGCAAGCGAGTATTTTCAAAAACAGTGCAATTACTGTTCGTTCGTGTCTTTCGATGGCGTGTATGGCGCTCGCGCAGGAGCAACGCCTTGCTCAAGTAAATCTCCTAAAATTTGTATAGTGCGCTCTCGAGGTACTTTCTTTCCTGAAAGAGCCCAGCGGCGAAAAACATTAACAGAAGAATACACAACAAAAGTGTTGATAAGCTCTTGCTCATCCTCAGTAAAATTTTTATACGGATTGTATCGTAATCTATTTGATTTCGTCGTATGGATAATAAATTGATCAGCAAGAGCACGATAACGTGGATGAGTAAATATTTTTTCTACCTGCTTGGACTGCGTATAAAAATCAAACATAATACGCGATAAAGTGTAATAATCGTATGGCAAAGGAAGATCGCGAATTATCTCACTGTATTGGTGCGCTAAGGTTTGCACATAATCTTCGTATACATCATCAATACTGGTGAAATGCAAATAAAAAGTTTTTCTATGAATTCTTGCATGCTGCGTTAACGAGGAAACTGTTATATCGTCTGGGCTGTGGTTCGATAGCATTTCAACAAAAGCACGTTCAATGGCGTGGTGAGTGCGCATCCAGCGTGAAGAATGTTTGTTGTGAGCCGTGTTCATAATATCCTTTCGCGCTGCTTTAGGCGGGTAATGCGATAAAAGCGGGTGAGCCCAATCACGAGTTTATACCCATTATCCCTTATTGTGTGGCAATGCCACAATTATTTCGTATGTGGTCATTGAGCACACTATGGCTTTCTATATATGCTCGTAGGGTCGCAACGAGGACTCTTTTCACTGGTGAAAGGAGGCGATATGAAGAAAGCGATATGAAGAAAGGATGACTGATGCTTGAACTTAATATAGATGATGTTCTTGCTGTGCTCGGTTCAGTACGGACATATCTTATTACTGCGGGCGTTATAGTTTTGATTGCGCTTTTGCTTACGATTGGTGTGAATAAAAAATTGGTTGCTCATCGTAGCGTGCGTAAATTGAGTCATTCGGGTACGTGGATTGTGGCGTTGACGACCATAGTGGTAACGATGTCGATGATGCTTTTGGGACCTTTGAGTAACGTGCTGACGTTATCTACGAGTGCGCGCCTAGCTCTTACGCACAGCACTGTCGATAAGACGAATGCTCTTGCTGTTAATCTTGAACGTGAAGGTGCAGTTCTTTTACAAAATAAGGAGAACACGCTACCAATTTCTCAGCCAGGGCGAATTAATGTTTTCGGGTGGGCATCTACAAATCCGATTTATGGAGGAACTGGTTCCGGAGCACTGTCTGATGCGTACCCAACCACATCTATTCTTGACTCATTGAAATCTGCTGGTTTTACTACCAACAAAGATTTAGAGAAGTTCTATACCGACTATTCCACAACACGTGGCGAAATTTCTGTGACTAAAGCAGACTGGACCTTGCCAGAACCTCCAGCAACTAACTATTCACAGCAACTGATAGATGGAGCACAAAAATTCTCCGATACTGCTGTTGTAGTCATTGGTCGCGTGGGTGGAGAAGGTCTTGACCTGCCTAAAAATATGAATGCTTCGGATGTGGTGTATACCAACAATTCTTCGCAGTATAAGGATTTTGAAGAGGGGCAGCATTATCTCGAGCTGAATCATACAGAAAAAGATATGCTTGACCTTGTTACACGTTCTTTTAATAAAGTAATCCTGTTGTATAACGGTGCAAATGCTTTTGAAATGGGTTTCCTGCAGGATTATTCGCAGATTAAATCTGTGCTATGGGCACCTCATCCTGGTCAAGCCGGATTCCAAGCTATCGGTGAGATTATGAAAGGAACAGTTAATCCATCTGGTAAAACTGCAGATACATTTATCAAAGATTTCACTGCCTCTCCAAGTTTCAATAATTTTGGAGACTTTAAGTATGTGAATGCTCAGGAATTTGAGATTGAATCTGCTCGAGGACTGCGTTCTCCTCGTTTTGTAAATTACGTAGAGGGTATTTATGTTGGATATCGTTTCTTTGAAACAGCATCTGACTTAGGTGTTATAAACTATGATGACGTTGTTCAGTTCCCGTTCGGATACGGTTTGAGCTACACGACTTTCCAGCAAACGATGGGCGATATAACGTATGCACAGGGTATAGTCAGCTTTGACGTAACAGTTACAAATACGGGTTCTGTGCCAGGCAAAGATATTGTGCAAGTCTACTCGAATCCTCCTTATACTGAAGGAGGAATTGAAAAAGCAACAGCAAATCTGATTGCCTACGACAAAACTGAGGAACTAGCTCCAGGACAATCTCAAACAGTCAAGATCTCTTTCGCTGAAGATGATTTAGCATCGTATGACTACAAGAATGCTCGTGCGTATGTGCTTGAGCAAGGCGATTACAATATTTCTATTCGCCAAGATAGTCATCATATTATTGACTCGAAGAATATTACTGTGGATTCAACAATAACGTACAATACTGCTGAGCATACGCATTCTCAAGATCAGAAAGTAGCGACGAATGTTTTTGATGACGTACAAGGTGGTGTAACCTATCTGTCTCGCCACAATAGTTTCGAAAACTATGCGCAGGCTGTGGCGGCTCCAACGAATTTTGAGATGTCAGATGAAGCTAAATCAACCTTTTACAATAACGGAAACTATGATCCGCACAAGTTCGATAAAGCTGATGATAAGATGCCAACAACAGGCGCCAAGAATGGTATTCGCTTGGCTCAGCTTCGAGGAAAAGCCTATGACGATAAATTATGGGACAAGCTTCTCGACCAGCTTAGCATTGATGAGATGAATAATCTGATTGCCAATGGTGGGTACTCGAATGCGGCGATTGATTCAATTGGCAAAATTCGCTTAGCAGATGTAGACGGTCCAGCAGCACTCAAAGATAATTTCACAGGTGTTTCTTCTATTGGTCTGCCAGCAAATATTGTGTTAGCCAATAGCTGGAACAAACAGCTAGCCCGTGAATTCGGTGAAAACATTGGTGTGATGGCTCACGAACTCAATATTGCAGGATGGTATGCTCCTTCAATTAATATTCACCGCAGCGAATTTGGAGGACGAAATTTTGAATATTTCTCTGAAGATCCATTACTCACAGGCTCTTTAGCTTCGGGACAAGTTCTGGGCGCTGCTCAGTATGGCGTATATGCTTTTACTAAGCATTTCGCGCTAAATGAACAAGAAACGCAGCGTAACGGGCAGCTGACAACATGGTCTAACGAGCAGGCTATTCGAGAAATCTATCTGAAGCCTTTTGAAACAGTCATCAAAGCAAATCTTAATGCAGGTGTGAACTCGATGGCGATTATGGGAGCATTCAACTATATTGGTAATACTTATGCCAGTGCTTCCTTGCCGTTGAACCAAACCGTCTTGCGTGACGAGCGGGGCTTTAGAGGAATGGTAGAAACAGACTACTTCTCTGGTCCAAACTACGGGTACCAAAATACTGATCAGCTTATTCGCGGCGGAACAGATATTATGCTTGCTACAGCAAAAACCACGAATTATGTCACTGACTTCAGTGCTACTGCTGTTATTGAAATGCGTCGAGCAACGCGCAATATTTTGTACACAACGGTGAACTCTTGGCGCTATGAGAATGGAGAACCTCGCGCTCGCATAGACACGTGGAAGATTATCTTGTTTGTTGTTGACGGTATTTGTGCGCTTCTTCTTGCGGCATGGGCTGTTATGGCTCTTCTTAAGTTTAGAACGCGCTGGACAGCTGAAACTTCTGCTCAATCAGTGGTCGATGCTGCGGGAGATGTTGCGGCTGCGAATAACTAAAGCTTTTGCCTCTTCATTATAGCTTTTGCCTCTGCTCGCTATCGTTATTGAGCGTTAAAGAGCGCGATACAAGCCCAAGCCCTGAACTACGTGAACTTTCTGCTCCTTGTTGTAAAACTGGGTCTGGCAGACAAGCTTAGTTCAGGGTTTTTTGTATTACGCATGATTGCTGTGTGTATATTCACATGACACGTGTGTATACACACATTTTGGAGTACAATTGGTAATGAGTTTATTTCAATGATGGAATGAGCTTAAGGATCTCAATGGAGAGAGGGTGAAATGAAAAAATGCAAAATAATAAACATTAGTTTATCTGTTATTACTGCTCTAATGTTGTGTATAGCTTTGCTCCCTCGAGTATATGCACATGAGCGTTCAGCAAATGACAGATTGATATTTTTAGTCAATAGTACTATTAATACTTCAGCGAACCGCATTGGTATTTCTCGTGGTGAGATTGCCCAATTTGTTCAAGAAAACAAGAAAGAGCTTTTCTTAGAAAATTAGTATCAAGGAAGTTCTGAACAATTTGTCAATAGTGTTTATGAAACTATCACTTCAGCAAATAGCATTTTGAAGAGTGGCAATAAAGAGATTTACCCTACAGGTCTTATCCATGAAAAAAGTGGAATTCGTTCTAAACGTTCAAAACCTAACGTCAAGTCGGAGATGTTCTGGTGGGGTTCTAGAACTACTTTCTACACGGATGCTGCTGCTGAAGATTATGCTGATGAGATGAATAGAGCAGCTACTATAAGTAATCTTTTTGCGCTATCAGCACTCTTGTTCCCGGGTATGGCGATACCAACAGGTTTGAGTGTCGCATATGCGAGTGCAGTTGAGAATAGCGTGAGATGGGCGGCTCGTCAGCCTGGAAATGGGGTAATACTCGAGACAAAAATATGGCTAGCTTATACTGCAGTTCCGAGGAAGTAATATTATGAATATTCAACTGATATCTTTTGGGATTATGAGCATACTTCTTCTTATTCCGTGGATTATTTTTAATAGAAAATGGAGTCTGCGAGTAAGACAGATATACGGTGCTTTTTATGTGCTATCAGTACTTCTTTTTGTTCTGATTATGGTACTTATAATAAAATTATAAAATTTATGCGGGGTAGGTAATATTACCCTGCATAAATTTTGTGTGTTTATTAAGCGCATACATTTGATTGCATGCATAGGAATCTATAGGAGTATTGCTACGAATACGACAGAAGTCGAATAAGCGTTCATTTCTGAACATATAATGAGCACCTTCAGGCTATATGGACAATCTCGACACGCCTAGAGAAAACAACAAAAATAAACAGTTTAAACTTGACTTTTCTTCTGCGAATAAATATACTTGACATGTTCTGACTTGTGTCATATTGCGGGCATGGGCTAAAAGCGGTGATGCAAGTGTATATAGCGGCTCTTGCTATCGCTTTCGATAATAACTCGAAAACAATGTAATTACAGCGAATGGTAAGGAATTCCCCTTGGCTGCTCAGAAAAGCAATAGTGCAACGGCAGTAATTGCACGCGCAGATGAGAATGACATCAAACTGCGTAAGGCAACTGACCGTGTTAATTTCGGCTCTATCCGTGAGCCAATTGAAGTGCCTGATCTTCTCGGCGTACAAACCGACAGCTTTGACTGGCTGATTGGTAACGAACGCTGGCAGGCACGTGTTACTGAAGATGAACAGAACGGTACTTTTACTGTTCCTCACATCTCCGGTCTTGACGAGGTTTTTAACGAAATTTCTCCTATTGAGAACTTCGCTCAGACCATGTCTTTGACCTTCTCCGATCCATACTTCGAAGATCCACGTCACACCGTGCAGGAGTGCAAGGAAAAGGATTACACTTATTCTGCTCCTTTGTATGTGAATGCGGAATTCACTAACTATGAGACTGGTGAAATTAAGTCCCAGACCGTGTTCATGGGTGATTTTCCACTCCAAACACCTCATGGTACCTTCATTATTGGCGGTACTGAGCGTGTTATCGTTTCTCAGTTAGTACGTTCCCCAGGTGTGTACTTCGATCGTCAAGCCGTGCAGTCTTCCGATAAGGAAGTTTTCGGCGCAAAGATTATTCCAAGCCGTGGTGCGTGGCTTGAGTTTGAAATCGATAAGAACGACGTTTTGGGCGTGCGTATCGATCGTAAGCGTAAGCAGTCTGCAATTGTCTTCTTGAAGGCCATTGGCATGACTGATTCCGAGATTGCTACCGCTTTCAAGGATTATCCTTTGGTTATGTCTGCTTTGGAGCAGGATAAGACAGAGAGCCAGGAAACAGCTCTTGTTGAGCTGTACCACAAGATTCGTCCAAACGATGCTGCAACTGCAGATGCTGGCCGTAACTTGCTTGACTCCTTCTACTTCAATACCAAGCGTTACGATTTGGCTCGCGTTGGTCGTTACAAGATTAATCAGAAGCTTGGTTTGGAAGCTGATGTTAACGATCGTTCTTTGTCTCGTGAAGACATTATCGCTACCATTAAGTACTTGGTCAGCTTGCATGCAGATAGCGAGACCTTCCCAGGAAAGCGCAATGGTGAAGATGTTGAACTGCGCGTTGACGTAGACGATATTGATCACTTCGGAAACCGTCGTATCCGTCAGGTGGGTGAGTTGGTTCAGAACCAGCTGCGCACTGGTTTGTCTCGTATGGAACGTGTTGTGCGTGAACGTATGACCACTCAGGATGCTGAAGCAATTACTCCGCAGTCTCTGCTGAACATTCGTCCAGTAGCAGCAGCTATTAAGGAGTTCTTCGGTACTTCTCAGCTGTCTCAGTTCATGGATCAGAACAATCCACTGGCAGGAGTAACCAATAAGCGCCGTCTTTCTGCTTTGGGTCCTGGTGGTTTGTCTCGTGACCGCGCCTCCATGGAAGTTCGAGATGTACACCAGTCCCACTTCGGACGTATGTGCCCAATTGAATCTCCTGAAGGTCCAAACATTGGTTTGATTGGTTCCTTGGCAACCTTCGGTCGTGTGAACCCATTCGGTTTCATTGAAACTCCATACCGCAAGGTTGTGGACGGTCAGGTAACCAACGATGTGGTATACATGACTGCAGATCAGGAATCCGAGCACTTCATTGCACAGGCTAACCAGAAGCTCGATGCTGAAGGTCGTTTCTTAACCCAGGAAGCTCTGGTACGAGATGCGAACGCAGAAGCAGAGGACGTTCCTGTTTCTCAGGTTGATTTCATGGATGTATCCCCACGCCAGATGGTGTCTGTGGGTGCTTCCTTGATTCCGTTCTTGGAGCATGATGAGGGTCACCGCGCATTGATGGGTGCTAACATGCAGCGTCAGGCTGTGCCTCTGATTAAGTCCGAACGACCATTGGTTGGTACGGGCACAGAATGGCGTGCAGCTGTTGACTCTGGTGATGTTATTAAGGCTGATAAAGATGGTGTTGTTATCTATGTGTCCGCTGATTTAATTCGCGTACTCAACGACGATGGCACTCAGTCTTCTTACAAGCTCGTTAAGTTCCAGCGCTCCAATCAGACCACATGCTACAACCAGGTTCCTTTGGTCAACGAAGGAGACCGCGTTGAAGTTGGATCTGTTTTGGCTGATGGTCCTGCAACTGATCAGGGTGAATTGGCTTTGGGCAAGAACTTGCTCGTAGCCTTCATGCCTTGGAACGGTTACAACTACGAAGATGCAATTATTATTTCTCAGCGTTTGGTTCAGGACGATACATTGTCGTCCATTCACATTGAAGAGTACGAGATTGATGCTCGTGAAACCAAGCTCGGCGCAGAAGAAATTACTCGTGATCTTCCAAACGTAGGTGAAGATGCTTTGGCTAACCTCGATGACCGCGGTATTATTCGCGTGGGTGCCGAAGTAGAGCCAGGCGATATTTTGGTAGGTAAGGTTACACCTAAGGGTGAAACTGAGCTGACTCCAGAAGAGCGTCTGCTGCGCGCTATCTTCGGTGAGAAGAGCCGCGAAGTACGTGACACTTCTTTACGCGTACCACACGGTGAGAATGGTACTGTTATTGGTATTAAGGAAATTACTCGCGAAGATGCCGAAGAAGACGGCGATGAACTTCCAACTGGCGTAAATCACATGATTCGCGTGTATATTGCCCAGCATCGTAAGATTACGCAGGGCGATAAACTCGCAGGTCGTCACGGTAATAAGGGTGTTATTTCCCGTATTCTGCCAGAAGAAGATATGCCATTCCTCGCAGATGGTACTCCAGTGGACATTATGTTGAACCCATTGGGTGTGCCTTCTCGAATGAATGTTGGTCAGGTTCTCGAATTCCACTTGGGTTGGATTGCTAAGTCCGGTTGGGACATTAGCATCGATCCAGATTTGGAAGCTGCATGGAAGAACTACATTCCAGAAGGTGCAGAAAAGGGTGAACCGGGTACTCCAGTAGCAACTCCTGTCTTCGACGGTGTAAAGCCAGACGTACTCAACGGTTTGTTATCTACCACCTTACCTAACCGTGATGGTGATCATATGGTGGGTAAGAATGGTAAGGCTCAGCTCTTCGACGGACGTACCGGTGAACCATTCGGCAAGCCAATTTCTGTGGGCTACATGTACATGCTTAAACTCCACCATTTGGTAGACGACAAGATTCACGCTCGTTCTACAGGTCCTTACTCCATGATTACCCAGCAGCCATTGGGCGGTAAAGCTCAGTTCGGTGGTCAGCGCTTCGGTGAGATGGAGGTATGGGCTCTGGAAGCTTATGGTGCAGCACATACCTTGCACGAAATGATGACTGTAAAGTCCGATGACGTAGACGGTCGCGTACGTGTATACGGAGCTATCGTTAAGGGCGATAACTTGCCATCTGCAGGTATTCCAGAATCCTTCAAGGTTCTGCTCAAGGAAATGCAGTCCCTGTCTCTGAATGTTGAAGTGCTTAACGCTGAAGGCGTTGCTATCGATATGAAGGAAGAAGACGGAGACCCAGTTTCTGCTACTGATGATCTCGGCTTCAATATTGGATCTCGCCCAGATGCATCTGCTGGTTATGAAGAGCCAGTAGCATCTGAGTTCCAGGTCTAAGCTGCTCGCTGAAGCCATAAGTAAGCCGATAAGTAGACGTAACAAACAGAAAAGACAGGACATTAAATGCTTGATGTAAACGCATTTGATCAAGTGCGAATTGGTTTGGCAACAGCCGAAGAGATTCGCGGCTGGTCCCACGGTGAAGTGAAGAAGCCGGAGACCATTAATTACCGTACCTTGAAGCCTGAAAAGGACGGTCTGTTCGGTGAGCAGATTTTTGGACCTACTCGCGATTGGGAATGTGCATGTGGAAAGTACAAGCGCGTGCGCTTTAAGGGCATTGTGTGCGAACGTTGTGGTGTGGAAGTAACCCGCTCCCGCGTACGCCGTGAACGTATGGGACACATTGAACTTGCTGCGCCAGTAACACATATCTGGTTCTTCAAGGGTGTTCCATCCCGTTTGGGCTACCTGCTTGACATGTCTCCAAAGGACCTCGAAAAGGTTATCTACTTTGCTGCCTATATGGTCACTAAGGTAGATGAGGATGCACGTCATAAGGATATGCCAGATCTTCAAGATGAGTTTGATGTAGAAATTAGCCGTTTGACTCAGCGTCGCGATAACGAGTTAGATACTCGCGCGAAGAAGCTCGAAGAAGATTTGGCTGAGCTCGAAGCAGACGGTGCAAAGTCTCCAGCTAAGGCAAAATTGCGTTCTAGCGCAGAAAAAGAACTCAAGAATATTCGCCAGAAGTACGATGACGAAATTGCTCGTAGCAGTGCTGTATGGGAGAAGTTCAAGAGTTTAAAGCCTGGCGATATGGAAGGCGATGTAGATCTGTGGCGTGAGATGGAAGATCGCTACGGTGATTACTTCGAAGGTTGCATGGGTGCTGAAGCTATTCGTCAGCGCTTGCTCGACTTCGATTTGCAGGCTGCAACTGAAGAACTTCAAGATGCTATTGCTACCGGTACAGGTCAGCGCAAGGCTCGCGCTTTGAAGCGTTTGAAGGTTGTACGTTCCTTCGTAGATACCGGCAAATCCCCAGCAGCTATGGTTCTGGATGTTGTTCCAGTTATTCCACCAGATTTGCGCCCAATGGTTCAGCTTGATGGTGGACGCTTTGCAACCTCTGATTTGAACGACTTGTATCGTCGCGTTATTAACCGTAATAACCGTTTGAAGCGACTGATTGAACTGGGTGCTCCAGAAATCATGCTGAACAACGAAAAGCGCATGTTGCAGGAAGCAGTTGATTCGCTCTTCGATAACGGTCGTCGCGGTCGTCCAGTAACAGGTGCATCCAACCGCCCACTGAAGTCCTTGTCCGATATGCTCAAGGGTAAGCAGGGTCGTTTCCGTCAGAACTTGCTGGGTAAGCGTGTAGATTACTCTGGGCGTTCCGTAATTGTGGTTGGACCATCCTTACGTATGCACCAGTGCGGTTTGCCAAAGTCTATGGCCCTGGAGCTGTTCAAGCCATTCGTTATTAAGCGTTTGGTTGATAAGGGCTACTCTCAGAACATGAAGAGCGCAAAGCGTCTTGTAGACCGCGGTGATGTTGTGGTGTGGGATGTTCTTGAAGAAGTTATTGCTGAACATCCAGTACTTCTTAACCGTGCACCTACTTTGCACCGTCTGGGTATTCAGGCATTCGAGCCTGTGCTCGTAGAAGGTAAAGCAATCCACCTTCCACCACTTGCTTGTGCAGCATTTAACGCTGACTTCGATGGTGACCAGATGGCAGTGCATTTGCCTTTGTCTGCTGAAGCTCAGGCTGAAGCGCGTACTTTGATGATGGGTTCCGACAACATTTTGAAGCCAGCAGACGGTCACACCGTAACCATGCCTTCTCAGGATATGATTATTGGTTTGTTCTACTTGTCTACTGTTGTTGACGGTGCTAAGGGTCAGGGTCGCGTATTCAGTTCCATGGCTGAAGCTCGTATGGCTTTGGACTTGGGCGAGATTGATATGCAGGCTAAGGTACTGATTCGTCAGCCTGAAGGCTTCGTTCTGCCAAAGAACTGGCAGCCAGGCGAGGTAGAGATTATTGATCCTATTGACGGCAATGTAACTGTTGCTCAGGAAGAGCGCTTTGCAGATGGTTCTGTGCTCTTTGCAACCTCTTACGGTCGTATGCTCTTTAACGAGACTTTGCCAGTAGACTACCCATTCGTCAATGAACAGGTAGCTAAGGGCAAGCTCTCTGGCATTGTTGATGACATTGCTGCTCGTTACTCTACGCAGCAGGTGGCAGCAACTCTGGATGCTTTGAAGGATCTGGGCTTCACCCGTGCACCATGGTCTGGTGTGACCATGGCATTCTCCGATATTGTTGCTCCAAGCAATCATCAGGAGATTGTAGAATCCTACGAAGAGCAAGCTCGTAAGGTTAACGACCAGTATGATATGGGTCTGCTGACCGAAGAAGAACGTAAGCAAGAGCTGATTAACCTGTGGACAGAGTGCACCGATAAGGTAGCAGACGCTATGCAGGAGAACTTCCATGACGATAATAATGTGAACATCATGGTTCAGTCTGGAGCTCGCGGTAACTGGATGCAGATTCGTCAGATTGCTGGTATGCGAGGCCTTGTGGCAGATCCTAAGGGTGAAACTATTGCTCGTCCAGTGAAGTCTAACTACCGTGATGGTTTGTCTGTGCTCGAGTACTTCATTTCTCAGCACGGTGCTCGTAAGGGTCTGGCAGATACCGCATTGCGTACTGCAGAGTCTGGTTACCTCACCCGTCGTCTGGTAGACGTATCTCAGGATGTTATTGTTCGTTCTCACGACTGCGGTTCCAAGAAGGGTCTGCCAATGCAGATTGCTGAACGCGATGCTGACGGCAACCTCGTATTGGTTAAGAACGCTGATGGTGGTCCATACTCCCGTATTTTGGCTGCAGATGTGATTGATCCAGCAGATGGCGAAACCGTTCTGTACAAGCGCGGCGATGCTTTGTCTATGGACGTGCTCAACGATTTGGTTGCTCACGGTGTAGAAAAGGTATCCGGTCGTTCCGTACTGACCTGCGAATCCACCAACGGTGTGTGCGCAATGTGCTACGGCTGGTCCTTGGCAACTAATCGCCTCGTGGATATTGGTGAAGCAGTAGGTATTGTGGCAGCACAGTCCATTGGTGAACCTGGTACTCAGCTGACGCTGCGTTCCTTCCACTCCGGTGGTGTTGCATCGGCATCTGATATTACGCAGGGTCTTCCTCGTGTTGCTGAGCTTTTCGAAGCACGTAATCCTAAGGGTGAAGCTCCAATTGCTAGCGATGCAGGTACTGTGCGCATTGAAGATAACGAAGTAGGGCGTAAGATTCTGCTCAGCCCAGATGATGGTAGCGATGTGATTGAATACCCAGTATCTCGTCGTAACCCAGTTATCGTTCAGGATGGACAGCATGTTGAAGCTGGTGACCAGCTGACCGAAGGTTCTGTTGATCCTAAGAAGATTACTGATATTCTCGGTGCTCGTGCAGGTCAGGTATCCATTGTGGAAGGTGTTCACGATGTATACCGTAGCCAGGGTGTAGATATTCACGACAAGCATATTGAAGTGATTGTTCACCAGATGCTGCGCCGCGTTACCGTTATCGAATCCGGTGATACCAAGTATCTGCCAGGTGAATTGGTTGATCAGCAAATCTTCCGCGCAGCTAACAAGGCTGCTGTGGCCGCTGGTAACAAGCCAGGCGTAGGACGTCCAGTATTGATGGGTATTACCAAGGCTTCCTTGGCTACCGAATCCTGGTTGTCTGCCGCATCCTTCCAGGAGACTACTCGCGTCTTGACCGAGGCTGCTTTGAGCCAGAAGGTTGATGATTTGAAGGGTCTGAAGGAGAACGTGATTATTGGTAAGCTGATTCCAGCAGGTACCGGTTTGTCTCGTTACGGCAATATTAAGGTAGAGCCAGATAAGGCTATCCGTGACACTATTTACCCAAGCTTCGGTTTGGATAATGATATGAACGGTGACTTCTCTGGTTTGGGCGATGCAGACTTCTCTGATGTTGACTTCGCAAACATTGACCTTGCTGATCTCGACTTGGGTCAGGAATTTAATCCAGATGACTTCCTCAACGATTTCGGAGGACAAACTGACGGAGGAGACCTGAACTTGGGTGGCTCTGCTGATTTTACTGAGTAAATTCAGCTAATATAAAAAGTCTCGTGCAGTTTATGAGAACTGTGCGAGACTTTTGTTTTGCCTGTATGAGTGAAGTCGATACGTGCAACTGATATACCACTTGTGAAGCCATTTTTGCGCATCAAAACTGGCATAAGAGGTGTATTAATCGGTTAAGTAGGGGGGGAGAAGGGTATGGAGCAGGGGGGGACAGGAGTTCAGGTGACGCGCGTAAAGAAGAACTCCCCAATTACTGATGCATAAGAGCTAAAGCATCCTTATGCAGGCCAATCTTAATAGCGGTTAATAAAACATACGCTTCATGAGAATCGGTGGCATCCCATCCAGTGAGTTGAACGGACTTTTTGAGACGATAACGAATTGTATTAGGGTGCACATTCAAAGCACGAGCAGTTTTTTCCAAAGAAAAACTAGTGAATAAATAATTCTTCAGTGTAGAAAGAATCTGCGTTTTGTGCTCCTCTTTCTTCATAGGAGCATAAACCTTATCATAGAGCTCATCTTGAGCATCAACGTCTCCGAAAAGCGCACGTTCAGCAAGTAAATCTTCTGCACGCATAGGATTTGGATGGTCAGGGTAAGCAAAACGAGCCTTAAAACCATTCACCGCAGCACGCAAAGATGCCGAAGCTCCTTCCAAACGTGAGCGTACAGGACCATAGCATACAGCAGGAATTTTTTCGAAGAGCTCAGTCATCACTTCTAAGAAAGGCTGACGAGAAGATTCTTCACCCATTCCCATTAAAAGAATAGTGTAGGAGTCATGAGAAGTAATGCAGGCTTGTCCGCCAAGCTTCAAAATAGCATTACGAAAATCAGCTTGAATAAAACTGGAATGTAAACTGTTCGAGGTATCAAAATTACCCACCACTCCAAAGAAACGTTCAGCTGGTTGCCATTTAAAATTGGCTATACGTGATTGAAGAGAAGGGGAGTAGTCCTGATTGAGTAGGGACTCAATAATAAATGCTTCATCGCGTGTATCCCAAATACTTCGTGTAGCTGCAACTCGTCCGTAAATACGTGCTGCAGAAAAGGCTGCTTCGCGCGAAAAATACATAGCTGCTCGCACATATGCTGCTTCCTGGCCTGCAGGAGCAAATAATTCAATATGATCTTCGATAATATCTACAACAATGCGAATAGCATCAATCACGTTTTCTAAAGTAATCTCGAAGGTAGTTTCGAGCGGAGCTAAGTTAAATAAATTATCGGCAGAAATATGTTCGTGATGAGTTTTATCTAAAGCATGGGTGCGCGTGTATTCTACGTAATCAGTAACAGCAGTGAGCAGAATAATGCGTAAATATTCTGCTTCTTTTGCTCCTAGATTTCTGTACCAATCTGTCTGAGCATAACATACGTCAAGGCAGCTAATAACAATAAACTCAACGGCTTCGCGCGTTTGTGTATCGAGAGTATCGAACTGAGGTGAACCAGTCATAAAGATATGCTCCATTCTGCCTTGTTGTGGTAAGCGTGCGCTATAAGAACGCACGCTTACCATTCTATAAGAAAAAACACAGTGTTATTAATGCTTACGAGCAGAACTGATAAAACCGATGCCCAAGGTAACAACAATAGCAATCACAGCTTTAATAATATCGAAAGTAACAAAGCCGAGAGAAGCGGTCATCAAAGCTGTCCACGACATGCCGGTAACCACGGACTGCACAGAAACGCCAACGCTGTAGAGGAAAATCATGCAGCCAATAATTAAAGCAGCAAAATATCCGAGAGTGCGTAGAACAGAAGAAGAGATTAGCGAGCGGATTGCGCTAATCAGAGCGTGAGAAATAACAACAGCTGGCAGGAATCCCCAGATAAAGCCACTGCTTGGTCCAAGCAAAGCAGCAGTGCTCATACCGCCAGAGAAAACAGGTGCTCCCAAAGCGCCTACAGTAATATATGAGGCAACAACGCTCACAGCTTCTACCTGAGAAAGATTCAGTGCCACAAGCATGAGAACGAAGGTCTGCATAGTAATGCCAACCTGTGTGCCCGGAATAGATACCTTGCCAGCCAAGCCTGCAGCAATAAAGAGAAGAGTAAACAAAGCGTACTTGGTAACAGAGAAGTTCTTAAAAGCCTTTGTAACGAAAGCATATAAATTTGAGGAAGTGAACAATTTTTATCCTTAAGACGAAGGGAAAGTCATAGGTGAATGACTTAGAGACATGCTACAAAACATTAAAGACGAATTGCAAGTCGAAACGTGGAAAATGCTGGAAATAAGCCGATATTATCTATTCTATTTATGTATAAGAGGTGAAGAGAAAAAATGTATTTGTATATAATCCACAAAACACGCGCATGAAATTTTGTGATTTTATCCATAGGATAATTCAGTTTTTATTGGTAGTTTTATATAAAGTTGTGAAGGAGACTATGTGGACTTATGTGAACACATGAGTGCGGTTACTGTTTCATCGGTCAAACAGTGGCAACACTACCAAACCATAGATTCTACGAATCTAGCGGCTTTACGCTACCTGCGCAAAGCAGATGCATTGTATCTGAGCAGTGCGGGCGAGAAGCCAGAAATACATACGATAATCAGCGCGAACGAGCAAACTCGTGGGCGTGGTCGTATGGGAAGAAACTGGGTAAGTAAGCGCAATCAAGGACTGTATGCCAGTTATATCTGTGTGATGTCTCGCAATTTCTACGATCAGCATGGCGCATGGTTGTCTACGGTTGCAGGAATAGGCGCATTGGAAGCTCTTCGCGAACTCAGCGGTGTGCAGGTTCAATTGAAATGGCCTAATGACCTTTATATCACTGATAAAAAACTAGGCGGTATTTTGTGCGAAAGTATCGTCGATGAGCAGGCTGAGCTTGTGCATGTTGTTGTGGGTATAGGAATTAATCTTCAATCCACTCCTAATCTGGATGCTCACAGCGATGTTCCTTATGTTGCAACATCTTTGGCACAGTGGGCGAGTAAAGACATCGTCTGTGACGATTCCTTGACGTGCGCATTAATAGAACGCATTGCGTATTATCTCAATAATCATTTAGCTCAGTATGATGCTGCTGCAATGCATGAGCTAGCTAAAGAATACAGTGCAACTATAGGCCGCCATATTATTGTGCAGTCTGTAGATGGTAGTCAGTATGAGGCTCAGGCAATTGATATTGCTGCCGATGGTGCTTTGGAAGTTCTTCCCGTGTCTGCTGCTCATGGCGATATTCAAAAGAATTATGCGGCCAATTCAATCGGAGATAATCCACACTCAGTTTTTATTCACGTAGGCGATGTGCTCCATGCGCGTCTTGCTTCAGGCGAGAATCCTACACTGTCCATCAATCAGAACGAGTAGAAAAGGAAATAAGAGGACATAATGAAAAAACTCTTAATTGCTAATCGCGGTGAAATTGCCCTGCGCGTTATTCGTACCGCGCGCGAAATGGGTATTGCCACTGTGGCAATCTATTCTGATCAAGATCGCAACGCTCCTTACGTGGACCGTGCAGATGAAGCTTTCCACTTGCCTGGCGATACATATAACGAAACATATTTGAATATGGATCGAATTGTGGACATATGTGAGCGCAGTGGCGCGGACGCAATTCATCCTGGATATGGATTTTTGTCGGAAAACTCTACTTTTGCTCAGAAAGTATTGGACGCAGACATTGTGTGGGTGGGACCTCGTCCAGAAGTTCTTGACGATTTGGGTGATAAAATTATTGCTCGCCGTTTTGCTGAACGTGCGCAGGTAACTCCTGTTCCTGGAATTTCTGATCCTGTAAGCGATGTGCATACGCTGATTTCTTTCTGCGATGAGCATGGTTACCCAGCGATGATGAAACGTGCTGATGGCGGTGGCGGCCGCGGTATTACTGTGGTGCGCACAGAAGACGATTTGCGTACCTTCTTTATGAGTCATGACTCTTTGCAAGGCGGCGACCTCGATAAGTATTTTATTGAGAAGTTCGTTAGCGAAGCTCGACACGTGGAAACACAGTGCGGACGTGATTCTTTCGGCACTTTTACTGTGTATTCTACACGTGACTGCTCGGTTCAGCGCCGCAATCAAAAGTTGATTGAAGAAGCTCCTGCACCGTTTTTGAGTGATGTAGTAGAAGAAAAACTGCGCGTTTTTTCGCAACGTTTGTTCGATACTGCTGGTTACGAGGGTTTAGGAACCTGTGAGTTTATGGTTACCCCTCATGATGACGTGTACTTCTTGGAAGTAAACCCTCGTTTGCAAGTGGAACATACCGTTTCGGAAGAAGTATGCGGTATTGATTTGGTCCGTGAGCAGCTGACGATTGCATCTGGCGGTTCTTTAACTGTTCCAGATAAAATGCGCGGACATAGCTTTGAATTGCGTATTACCAGCGAAGACCCTGAGAAAAACTTAACTCCAGGTTCGGGAGTTATTGAGAAGATTGCTCTGCCTTTAGGTCCTGGTATTCGCGTTGATTTTGGTGTGGCTCAGGGAGATACTATTTCTCCAAAATATGATTCCATGATGGGCAAGATTATTGTGACGGCAGCAACGCGCGATATGGCTATTGCTCGTGTGCATCGTGCGATTTCTGAGTTTCAGTTAGAAGGCGTGCCAACTCCGATTGCTTTGTATGACGAGATTTTTGCGCATGATGATTTTACAGCTAAAGGACGTTCCGCGCAGTTTAATGTGACTACCAAGTGGTTGGAAAACACCTTTATGAATGAGCACGCCAAGGCTACACGTGCAGGTCAGCCACATAGTGTGCTTGACCGTTCGGTCAATTCTGTGGAGCCAAGCGAACTTGGTTCTATGCGTGCAAATTCCCAGATTGGAAGTTCTCGCGATGTGCATAACACCACCTTTGTGGTGGAAGTAGATGACCGTCGCATGAAGATTTCCGTACCAGATTATGTGATTGCTGCTGTATCGACATCGCATAGGCCTATTGCAAACCGCAAGACACAGCCTTTGCGTGGTGCTGGTTTGAACATCACGGCATCGAGTAGTGAGAATACTCACGGTAGCTTAGTTGGTTCTAATGGTGAAATTAAAGCACCTATGCAGGCTGTGGTCACACGTGTGAATGTGGCTGTGAGCCAGCAAGTGGCTAAGGGTGATCTGCTTGTGGTTCTCGAATCTATGAAGATGGAAAACTACGTGTACTCTCCTATCGCCGGCACAATTTCAGAAATCTACGTGGGGCCAGCAGATGGCGTTGACGCGGGAGAATCTTTGCTCAAGGTCGATATGAATGCTGCGAACAAGAGTGCAGAGTCTGGCGACAATGAGGAGAGCAAAGATGGTGCGGTTGGAGAAGGCGCGAACTTAGGTGCAAGCTCAGTCGCAGTCTCAGGTGCAAGCTCAGTAGCGATCTCAGGCGCAAGCGACAAATCGGCAAACAAGGAGGAGAAGTAAATGGTTAATTCTGCAAGCTTAGATTCCTTGGCATGGGCATCGTCATCGATTATTGCCGGAGATTCGCATCAGCCATTGCGCACGGAAATTCGCCGTGCAGCACAATTGGCGTACGATAGCGAAGACCATGCGCGCGCACGTCAGCATCCTAAAGGAAAATACACGGCTCGCGAGCGTCTCGACTTATTGTTTGACTCCAACACTTTTATGGAGATTGGTCGATTCGCAGGCGGCAATATTAATAAGGGTGTGGCCGGCAGCGCGGTTGTGACTGGTTTTGGCATGATTCGCGGGCGTAAAGTGGGAGTTTATGCGCAAGATTTCTCTGTGCGCGGCGGCACCATGGGTGAGGCTGAGGGTGAGAAAATCTGCCACCTGCTGGATATGGCTATGGATATGAAGGTTCCTGTTATTGCTTTGATTGATTCGGGTGGAGCTCGAATTCAGGAAGGCGTAACTGCGCTTACCCAGTATGGCCGCATTTTCAAAAAGACGTGTGAGGCTTCGGGGTATATACCTCAGATTTCGCTGATTTTGGGGCCATGTGCGGGTGGGGCTGTGTATTGCCCAGCATTAACCGACATGATTGTGATGACCAAAGAAAACTCATATATGTTCGTTACCGGTCCAGAAGTTGTAAAAGAAGCTACCGGCGAGCGCATTTCTATGGATGATTTGGGTGGCGGTTATGTGCATAACGCGCAATCAGGCGTAGCACATTATTTAGGCGAAGATGAAGCCGATGCCATTGATTATGTGCGCACCGTTTTGGCATACTTACCAAATAGTTGTGATGAAAAACCTCCTGTGTACCCGTATTCTAACGGTCATGCAGAAGATGATGCAGCTAAACGTATCGGCACGATTGTGCCAGATAATGATCGTCAACCTTATGATGTGGTTGATGTTATTCACTGCCTCGTTGATTATGGTGAGTTCCTTGAAGTGCACGAACTATTCGCTCCGTCAGTAGTCATCGGTTTCGCCTGTATTAAAGGACAAAGCGTAGGTATTGTGGCTAATCAACCAGCAGTGCGCGCGGGCATTTTAGACGTTGATTCTTCAGAAAAATTAGCTCGCTTTGTGCGCTTATGCGATGCATTTAACTTGCCAGTTATCACTTTGGTCGATGTGCCAGGCTATAAGCCAGGAAGCGATCAAGAACATGCTGGAATTATTCGCCGTGGAGCTAAAGTTATTTACGCTTACGCGAATGCACAAGTGCCTTTGATTACCATTATTATGCGTAAAGCATTTGGTGGCGCATATATTGTGATGGGTTCGAAATCAATGGGTGCAGATTTCAATTTTGCATGGCCAAACTCGCAAATTGCTGTGCTCGGCGCTCGAGGAGCAGTCAATATTATTCACCGTAAAGAGCTGCGTAAAGCGCGCGATAACGGGGACGATGTAGACGTTCTGCGTGTTCAACTGGTTGCGCAGTACGAGGACAGCACAGTCAACGCAAATCTATCGCTCGAAAAAGGGGAGATAGACGCCATGATTGATCCTGCTCAAACCCGAGACATGATTGAAAAATCTCTCGTTCTCCTGTCTGATAAAAAAGCAGAACGTCCTCATCATCGCCGTCATGGTAATCAGCCTCTCTAAACAAAATTTACAGACTTTTATAACTCGAAAAAGATAGAAACAAAGGAATAATAATGTCTCAATCATGGATGAAGCGTGTAGAAACAGAAGCTTTTGCTCTGCTCTTTGGCGGACAATCTACACCATGGACCACAGCTCTACATGATTTATCTCAGAACGCTCATATCTTTGAACGTGTTGCGCGCGTGGTTGACGCTTCTCAAACGCTAATCAGCCCAGTAGCAGCAGACGCGCTCGCTATTGCAGGTCGTCGTATTGATGTGCTTAGTTATGCAAGCTCCTCTCCTGTACTTGGAGTAGCAGCTCAAGCTCAGGTTTCTGTGCCAGGTATTGCTGCCTCTCAACTTGGTGTTGTGCTCGATATGATGGATTTGGGTATTAATCTCAACTCAAAAACGCTTGTTTCTGTTCATGGTCATTCTCAGGGTGTTATTGCTGTGGAGCTTGTGCGCGTACTTGCTGCCGCTCAAGCAGGAACGCTGAGCCAAGACGAGGCAGACGAGAAACTGGCTGCTTTGCTTGCTATTGCGCGTTTGATTGGGCTAGCAGCTGCACGCACAGCTAGTGACGCTCATATGAACAGTGCCAGCGAAGCCACCGAAATGCTTTCTGTGAAGGGCGCTACCCGTGAACAGATTGACGCGCTGATTGCTCGCGTAAAGAATGCTCGCGGTCCATTGTCTGTGGCCGTGAAGAACTCTGCTAGCCACTGGGTATTGTCTGGATATCCAAGCGATTTGCAGACCGTTTTCGAACAAGTACAGCGTGAACATAATCATCAGGACGCTTTGCGCTCGGCTAAAGTGCGCGGCGGTAGCGTTTTCAATCCTCAGATGGAATATTTGGAAGTATCTGTTCCATTCCATAGCCCATTAATGGCTGATGCTGTTGAGCAGGTCGTAACTTGGGCACAGGCGTGTGGTTTGGATGTGAACAGCGCTCGCACTTTGGCTCAGCAAGTATTAGTAGATCCAGTTGATTGGGCTGCAGATATTGACTCTATTGTGCGCTCTGAAGGCGTGGATGCTGCTCAGTTATGGCTCGTTGATATGGGTCCTGGCTCTACTATTGGTAAGCTGGCTACTGCTCTTATTGATGGTACTGGTGCTGGCGTGATTAGCGCTGCTACAGCAGAAGATCGAGTAGCTCTTATTACTGAGGGCACTGAGTATGAGCGCACTACCAATTGGGTTGATTTTGCACCAGAAGTTATTGAAACCGGTCGCGGTAAGCAGGTGGTAACATCCTTTACTCGCTTAACAGGTCGCGCTCCTATTTTGTTGGCAGGTATGACGCCAACCACAGTAGATGCTGAACTGGTTGCAGCCGCAGCAAATGCTGGTTACTGGGCAGAAATGGCTGGCGGCGGTCAGGTAACTGAAGCTGTGTTCGACGCTCATATGGCTGATTTAGAGCAGCTTCTCGAAGAAGGTCGCACAATTGAATTTAACACCATGTTTATGGATCGTTATTTGTGGGGACTGCAGTTTGGTTCTCAGCGTATTGTGTCGAAGAAGCGTGCTTCTGGCGCTCCTATTGATGGTGTGATTATTTCTGCAGGCATTCCTGAATTTGAGGAAGCCGTTGACTTAATCCACAACCTGCAGGCTGATGGCTTCCCATATGTGGGCTTTAAGCCAGGAACTGTGGACCAGATTAAGCAGGTTATTCGCATTGCTCAGGCTGTTCCAGAAACCAAGATTCTTATGGAGGTTGAAGGCGGTATTGCAGGCGGTCATCATTCATGGGAAAGCTTGGATGATTTGCTGCTCAACACCTATGCTCGTGTGCGTGAAAATAACAATATTGTGCTTATTGTGGGTGGCGGTATTGGCGCACCTGAGCGTGCTGCAGATTATATTTCGGGTAGCTGGTCTCATGCATACGATATGCCATCAATGCCAGTAGACGGTGTGCTTGTTGGCACTGCTGCTATGACAGCGAAGGAAGCACATACCAGCCCACAGGTGAAGGATTTCCTTGTTCAAACTCCTGGTATTACCGAGTTTGAGAAGAACGATGCTCCTTTCGCTCCTCGCGGAGAAAGTTGGGTTCCAGCAGGCGGACATGTGGGTGGAGTTGCCTCTGGTCTGTCTCATTTGCATGCAGATATTTATGAGATTGAAAACTCTTCTGCTCAAGCAGGACGTTTGATTGCACACGTTGATAAGAACCCTGAAGAGCTTGTAACGCGCCGTGACGAGATTATTGAGGCTATTAATAAAACGTCTAAGCCATTCTTTGGTGAGGTAGAGGAGATGACCTACCTTGAGATGGTGCAGCGTTTTGCTGACTTGAGCTACCCATGGGCAGACTCAACCTATGTGGATCGTTTCTTGCATTTACTCCAGCGCGTAGAGGCACGAACTATTGATATGGATCATGGTGAGTTTGAGTCTATTTTTGCTGGCGTAGATGATGTGCGCGAACCAGCTGCAGCTATTGAGCGCTTGGTAGAAGCATACCCACAGGCAGCAGATATGAAGGTTAGCGCTACTGATGCTGCTTGGCTTCCACGCTTGTGCCGTGAATATCCAAAGCCAATGCCATTCGTTCCAGTTATTGATGGTGATTTATTGCACTGGTGGGGTCAAGATCAGCTGTGGCAGTCAGAAGACGCTCGATACAGCGCTGATTCTGTGCGTATTATTCCTGGACCAGTTTCTGTGGCAGGTATTACCACTAAAGATGAACCAATTGCTGATATTTTAGGTCGCTTTGAAAACGCATGCATTAACCGTGTTGCCGCTGAAAAGACGGATGATGCGCGCAACGCCTACTCAGGATTGGCTGATTCTGATAGCCCAGAAGACTTTATTCGCCAAGCTCCAACCATCTCGTGGGTAGGTCATGTGATGGATAACCCTGCCTACCAGTCTGTGGAAAGCGATGGTTACTACGAGATTAAGCCAGTAGGCAAGAAAGACGGTTGGCTCCAGTTTGACTTAGATATTCATCTCGATACTTTCTGGGATAACGATCCAGATGGCGGATTGAGCAAGCATGCAGTGCGCGATATTGTGGTGCCTTTGAATATGAACCCATCGCAGCCTGGACGTATGCCAATTGTGGATGGTGAGCGTTTATCTCAGCATGTTTACACTATGCTTGCAGCCGCTGCAGGTATTGGAAATACTGCTATTACAGGCGATAAGCTCGAAGCAATGCCTCAGATTGTGCCATCGAGTGAAGAACAGAAGGCTCAGCGACCATTCGGTACCGCTCACAGCTCCTACACCTTGAGTGCAAACCTCGGTTTCGACCATCAGGCAGCAACAGGTGGCGCGTTACCAAGCGATCTGGTAACCAGTGTTATTGCTCCAGATGCTTTGGTGGGACCAGCATGGCCAGCAATTTATGCTGCTCTTGGCTCCGTATATATTGGCACAATGCCAATTATTGAAGGTCTGCTCAATGCAGTTCATTTGGATCATATGATGGCATTGCGCGTAAGTGAAGGCGAACTGCTTTCTCATACCGGTGAAACTATTCACTTGACCAGTTGGGCAGAACAATACGCTGAATCGGCATCTGGACGTGTGGTGACCATTCACGTGCAGCACACCACAGAAGAAGGAACAGTGCTGGCAGACGAAGTTGAGCGTTTTGCAATTCGCGGACGCGCATACTCCAGCGCTTTGCCTGTAACCGTGCCAGCTTATGGTGGGGTAGAAGGAGAGGTAGAAGAAACTCCTCGCCGCCTATTGCGTCGCGTGAATGTAACAGCTCCAGACGATATGACCGCTTTTGCTCGCACTTCTGGTGACTTTAACCCAATTCACACATCCGTGCGAGGTGCTCGTGTGAGTGGTTTGACTGCTCCGCTTGTTCACGGCATGTGGTTGTCTGCAACAGCTCAGCATGCTGTGCAAAGCACTGATAGCAAGGGTGCTCATTGGGAGATTGAAGGCTGGACCTACACCATGTATGGCATGGTACAGCTCAATGATGAAGTAGAAATTTCTATTGAGCGCGTGGGCAAGGTGCGTCGCGGTGGCTTAGTTCTCGAAGTAACCAGCCGTGTGAACAAAGAAATTGTTTCTGTGGGAACGGCTATTGTGCGCACTCCAGAAAGCGCATATGTGTATCCTGGCCAGGGTGTGCAAAGTCAAGGCATGGTGCTTGATGAGCGTGCATCCTCACCAGCAGCTCGCGATGTGTGGGAACGTGCAGATAAAGTAACGCGCGACAAGCTTGGATTCTCCATTTTGGCTATGGTACGCGATAACCCAACCGAATTGACGGCAAAGGGCGTAACATATCGTCATCCTGAAGGTTTGCTCAACTTGACGCAGTTTACGCAGGTGGCTTTGGCTACCGTAGCTTTTGCTCAGAGCGCTCGCATGCGCGAAGCAGGAGTAACCTTTGAGCCTGCATACTTCGCTGGACACTCCTTAGGTGAATACAATGCTTTGGGTGCTTTTGCCCAGATTATTCCTTTGGAAACTGTGGTAGAACTCGTCTTCCATCGCGGTTCGGCTATGCATCACCTCATTGAACGTGATGCGAAGGGTCGTTCCAACTATCGCATGGGAGCGTTGCGACCAAACCAATTCGGCGTTACCGATGCGACGGTGAAGGATTACATTGCGGGTGTGGCGAAGGAGTCTGGTGAATTCTTGGAGATTGTGAACTACAATCTGGCTGGATCCCAGTACGCTATTGCTGGAACTATCGCCGGTTTGGAATACCTCAACCGCGATGCTTCAGCTCGTGCTCAGGCTGCAGGTGGTAAGCGTCCATTCATGTACGTTCCAGGAATTGATGTGCCATTCCATTCCTCAAAGTTACGTTCAGGCGTGCCAGAGTTCCGCGATAAGCTAGATGCTCTGCTGCCAGCACACATTGACTACTCCATTTTGGAAGGCCGCTATATTCCTAACCTTGTAGCTCGTCCATTCGAGATGACGAAGGACTTCGCTCGCTCAATTCTTGAGGTTGTGCCTTCTGAGCGTTTGCAGGCTGCTCTCGATGATGATGCTGTGTGGAACGAGTATGCTGCTGATGACCAAAAGCTCGGACGTTTGCTCTTAACTGAGCTGCTCAGCTGGCAGTTTGCTTCTCCTGTGCGTTGGATTGAAACTCAGGCTTTGCTCTTTACTCCTCGTGAGCTTGGCGGTTTGGGAGTAGACAATTATGTTGAAGTTGGCTTGGGTAACGCTCCAACTTTGGCGAATATGGGTGCGCGCACTTTGAAGCTGCCTCAGTTTGCTCACTTACAAACAACCGTATATAACGTAGGTCGCGATGAAGCTCGCGTATATCTGACTGATAACGACGCTGACTCCCTTATTAAGAGCGCTGCTCCAGTAGAGGAAACTCCTACTCCTGCTTCTGCTGCTCCGGTAGCTGCCGCTCCTTCTGTTCCTTCTGTTCCTTCCGCGCCTGTAGCTGCTGCGGGAGCCGCACCTGCAGAAGATATTACTTTCACAGCATCTGATGCTATCGCTACACTGCTCGCATACAGTGCAAAACTGCGTCCAGAACAAATTGGAGACACAGATACAACCGACAGCTTAACGAACGGTGTATCATCCAAGCGCAATCAGCTGCTTATGGATATTAGCTCTGAACTGTCTGTAGCCAGCGTAGAAGGTGCGGCAGAAGCAACCGTCGGCTCGCTGTACGGTATTGTTAATGTAGCAGCTCCTCACTATAAGGCTTTCGGTCCAGTTTTGAGCGATGCTGTGCGTGAACGTTTGCACGCACTGTTCGGCGCTGCAGGCGTAAAACCAACACAGATTGCTAAGCGCGTTAACGGAGCATGGGGCTTAGGCGATGGCTGGGTATCTGCCGTTACAGCAGATATCGTGCTAAATACGCGCGAAGGTTCTAGCTCTCGCGGCGGTGATTTGGCTAGCTTACCAACCGAAGCTGTTTCTAATGCAGCCGGAGCAGACGCTCTGATTGACGCTGCTGTACAAGAAGTAGCAGCCTCTCGAGGCGTAACAGTAGCAATGGCTAGCGCAGGAGCAGGTTCTGCTGGAGCAGTAGTTGATTCTGCTGCTTTGAACGAGTTTGCTGACAAACTGACCGGCGAGAACGGCGTTTTGGCTCAAACTGCTCGCTTTTTTTTGCAGCAGATTGGCGCTACCCCTGAACCAGCTGCACTTCACAGCGATGAAAACGCTGCTGTTATTGAAGCAGTAGAAACTGAGCTGGGTCGTAACTGGGTAAAGCAGGTAGAGCCTCGCTTTGACGCTCGTAAAGCTATGTTGATTGATGATCGCTGGGCAAGCGCTCGCGAAGATTTGGCACATATGTATGCTCAGGCAGATATGTCGTATGCTTCTCATGCATTCGAAGGTGCAGGTTCTGCTCTTGCTGCTCAAGCAGCATGGTATGCTCAGCGTGCTCAAGCAGATGGCAACGGTCAGCTGGCAGACGCATTCAAGCAGATTGCTCAGCGTGCCAGCTCAGCTCTAGATGCTGCACATGCTCAGTTTGCATCGGATGTAGCAGTAGTAACGGGCGTGTCTTCTCACTCAATTGCAGGTGAAGTAGTGGCAGCTCTGCTCGCAGGTGGTGCAACAGTTATTGCAACCAGCCACAGCTTTAAGCCAAGCGTTAAGCAGTGGGCGAAGGATGTATATCGTACGCATGCAGTTGCTGGCGCACAACTGTGGCTCGTACCAGCAAACTTGTCGAGCTTCCGCGATGTGGATGCTCTTGTACAGTGGGTGGGCACTGAGCAGAAGGAAACACATGGTGCAACTACAACTGTGGTGAAACCAGCGTTGGGCCCAACATTGTTCTTCCCATTCGCAGCTCCTCCAGTACACGGTACGTTGGCTGATTCGGGTGAGCTCTTCGAATCTCAAGCTCGTCTGATGCTGTGGGGTGTGGAGCGTGCTATTGCAGGATTTGCTCCACTGGGCACCGAAACAAATGTGGCTCATCGTTTGCACGTTGTTTTGCCAGGTTCTCCAAACCGCGGTATTTTCGGCGGTGACGGTGCATATGGTGAAGTGAAGTCTGCTTTCGACGCCATCGTAACGCGTGCACATGCAGAAACTGATTGGTCACAGCACGTAACCTTTGCTCATCCTCGTATTGGTTGGGTTCGTGGAACTGGTCTTATGGGTGGAAATGATCCACTCGTAGAAGTTGTTGAATCACGCGGAGTACGCACCTACACCACAGCTGAGATGGCAGAAGAACTTATCAATCTGTCCACTCCAGAAGCACGTCGTTTGGCAGCTCAGTCTCCACTGAGCGTGGACTTGACCGGTGGCTTAGGTAATGAGCCACTCAATATTACTGAACTGCGCGAAGAAGCTATGGCTCGTGCTGCTCAAGACGCTGCTTCTGAGACTGCGCAGAGCGCACAAGGTACTGTGATTAAGGCTCTGCCAACGCCAGAAATTCCAACTCAGACTGCTTCTCATGCTTCGGATTGGACGCAGGTAAGCGCTCGCCCTGAAGATGAAGTGGTGATTGTGAATATTGGTGAGTTGGGTCCTTGGGGCTTTGGCCGCACCCGTGTTCAAGCTGAATTGGGTATTCACTCCGATGGTTCTGTTGATTTGAATTCCACTGGTGTTCTTGAATTAGCATGGAATATGGGCTTGATTTCTTGGGCAGACGCTCCAGAACCAGGCTGGTACGATGTGGACGGCAATATTGTTCCAGAAGGAGATATTTACGAACGCTTCCATGACGAGGTTGTGGCTCGAAGCGGTATTCGACCATTCGATGACGGTATGGGCAATGATTTTACTCACGGAACGAATGAAGATGCTGCTGAAGTCTTCCTCGACCACGACATTAGTTTCGCTGTGGCTGATGAGAAGACCGCGCGTGAATATGTGGATGCAGACGAAACACATACTAGCATTGTGTTTGATGAAGAAAATGGCGAGTGGATTGTTACCCGCATACAAGGTGCTTCCGTTCACGTTCCACGCCGCACAACCATGACACGCACAGTAGGTGGTCAGTTCCCAGAAGGCTTCGACCCAACTCGTTGGGGTATTCCAAGCTCCATGGTGGGAGATGTGGATCAGATTGCACTGTGGAATATTGTGACAGCTGTAGATGCCTTTATTTCTGCAGGCTTCACACCGGCAGAGATTTTGCAGTCGATTCACCCATCGCAGGTGGCCAGCACGCAGGGCACAGGCTTTGGTGGTATGTCGTCTATGCGCAAGCTCTACTTGGATCGCTACCTGAACAAGGATTATCCAAGCGATATTCTGCAGGAAGCTTTGCCAAATGTGGTTGCCGCTCATGTGATGCAGTCCTACATTGGTGGTTACGGCAACATGATTCAGCCAGTATCTGCATGCGCAACCGCAGCAGTATCTGTCGAAGAAGGCTTCGACAAGATTAAGTTGGGCAAGGCTGATTTCGTGGTAGCTGGTGCTATTGACGATATTGGTACCGAATCTGTGAACGGTTTCGGCTACATGAACGCTACAGCAAACTCGCAGGAGATGTACGACAAGGGTATTGAAGCTCGCTTCTTCTCCCGTGCAAACGATCGTCGCCGCGGCGGCTTCGTGGAAGCACAGGGTGGTGGTACCGTTTTGATGACTCGCGGTGACATCGCGTTGAAGCTCGGTCTGCCAGTTGCTGGTGTGATTGCTTACGTTCGCTCCTTCGCAGACGGTGCTCACACCTCGATTCCAGCTCCAGGTTTGGGTGCTTTGGCGGCAGCTCAGGGTGGCGAGCATTCTCAGCTCGTACGCGACTTGGCTCAGTTGGGTGTGTCTGCAGACGACATCGCCGTGGTGTCCAAGCACGATACCTCCACCAACGCCAACGATCCAAACGAGTCTGAACTGCACAATACTGTGGCGAGGGCGATTGGGCGCAGTGAGGGCAACCCTCTGTATGTGATTTCGCAGAAGAGTCTGACTGGTCACGCTAAGGGTGGTGCTGCAATCTTCCAGATGCACGGCTTAACCGATGTATTCCGCACGGGAATTATTCCTGCCAATGCATCTTTGGATGTTGTAGATTCTGCTTTGGAACGCGATGATCACATGGTGTGGTTCACCAAGCCACTGCATATCGGTCATGAGCACGATATTAAGGCTGGTTTGATTACGTCCTTGGGCTTCGGTCACGTGTCTGGTTTTGTTGCTGTTGTTCATCCGGGTGCTTTCGAAGCAGCAGTGCGCAACACTGCAGGCGAGGACGCAGTAGAGCGGTGGAAGAGCCGTGCGAACGCTCGTTTGGCTGCTGGTCATCAGCACTTGGAGAAGGCTATGCGTGGTCAGGTAAGTCTCTTCGAGCAGATTGATAACCGTCGTTATCACGAGGATAAGCGCGGATACAATGCTCACGAAGTAGAGAAGGCTATGCTGCTCAATCCTCAAGCTCGCTTAGGTGAGAGCGGATACTTCGAGAAGTAAAATAATTTAGATTAGTTGCGTGTGGGGTCTAATCAGAATCTGGTTAGACCCCACATGTATATCGTGTTTATGTGAAAAAGTTGTTATCTTTTCTTACAACATTGTTTTTATATGATGTTTTGGAGAAGGGCTTATTCCGAGCTATCTTCTGATGAAAGATTTAGGTATTCTCGATACTATGTGGGTATTTATTATTCCTGGCGCTTTCAATGTTTATAACATGATTATTACGCGTTCCTTCTTTGAAACTTCTATTCCGGAAGAACTGTATGACGCTGCTCAGGTTGATGGATTACATTATTTTGGGTATTTTATGCGCGTTGTTCTTCCTCTGTCTGGAGCAATAGTTGCTGTTATCGGTTTGTATTATTTTGTTGGGCATTGGAATGACTACTTTACGGGTTTAATTTATATTCGTGATTTAGATAAACAGCCTTTGCAAAATATTTTGCAGATGATTTTGCTTTCTAACCAAACCCAGCAAGGCGCGGCTTCTATGAGTGCTTTGGAATCTCAGAACTTTGCTGATCAAATTAAATTCGGCGTGATTATTGTATCTACTCTTCCTTTGTTGATTATTTATCCGTTCTTGCAAAAGTACTTCAATAAAGGAGTGATGATTGGTGCAATTAAAGGATAGCAGTGATTGCTATACGTGAATCTGCACTAGGATACGAAAAACGATGCAGAATAATATGGATACTTTTTGTTCTGCATATGTGTTTTCTGATTCATACGCTGATGGGCTTGATTATTGCTGGTTTCTTTCCATCTTTAGCGGCAACGTACGCTACGATACGCACATGGTTTCTCGATGATGATGACCGGTGGACGTGGCGCACAGCGTGGACAGTTTTTCACGACGTATGGAAAACAGATTGTGGTGCAGCGAATCTTTTTGGATGGATGCAAGTGATGATAGGTCTTTTTCTTGGATGGGACTATTATCTGGTGCAAACGCATAACTTTGGTCATCTTTTTACAGTGGCGGTATCAGGTGTTCTTCTTGTGGTAAATATGTTCTACTGGCTGTTTGCCATCATGAGTTGGCTTATTCGCGCGCATTTTCAAGAGAATACATGGCGGATTGTGCGTATGAGCATTGCTATGAGTATTGCGCGACCTCTCTCATCTGTGTGCATTATTGTTTTTTTTGCAATTACGCTGTGGGTATGGATGCATTGGCCAGGCATTTTTATGACTTTTGGAATTATTGTGCCGTTATACGTGTGCATTGCAGCTATATATACTTTTGCTAAAATTCCTGGATTTAGTGGTGGGGTTTCGTCGAGCTTGACGGACTTAGCGGGGTTGGCAGACTTGTGTAGGTTTTTCGGTTGCATGTGCGTGGAGGCTGTGAGCGTGGCGTGCTGACAATGCTGGAGTCTGAATCTGATTCAAAAATAGGGCTACAGGTTCGTCAGCATTGTGAGCGCTGAACGCTAACGACGTTGGCGTCCGATTTTCAGGTGATATTAGCTCTTTTGCGTTCCTGAAAGTTGCTAGCGATACACGCACACAACGCTCACGTCCATAATTACGGTGAAATGAGCGCTCAGGAGTGCGTGACAGTTGGTAGCGTGGAACGCTAACAACGCTGGCGTCCTGTTTTAGGGGTGAATGAAGTCCTCGTTTGTGTGTGAATCATGGAATGCTAGAACACAGCATGATTCGTGCTATGTTTTACCCCTTTGGAAAGTGTGTACACATCTAAGTTCTGTCAATCCGCATGTTGTATCTGATGACGTGTTAAACGTGTTCTCTCTCACAGCAGTCAAACCCCTGAAAGTAGCAGTCTGTGGTCGTCCGTGTTTTTTGACTGTGTGCGATGCAACAAAAATACGAAAGCTTGAGTCTTTCGATTATTGTCTGCAGAGCAGGCTCGGTAACCTGTTTTAGTCAAGCGTGTGATGCACGAAAAGTAACACCGCTAGATAACGCGCATATTCAACCGAGTTAAGCTAAAATCCTGTGATTGGCTTTGTCCCGGTATGCAGTGGCAGACGGGTGCATGACGAATAGCGGTTTTACTGGGTTGAGATAGGGATCAGACGGGGATGAGGTTGGTTTTTATCTGTTGGGTGGCGGGTGACGAGAGATGAGATAGATGCAAATTCTTTAGGTCATCAGTGCTACATTTACTCCTATGACGTGTTTAGACGGTGTGGAGAGTATGGCTTGTATTGCGGGTATGGGGCATGACATTGTTGATTGTGTAGCATTTAGTGAGCAAGTGCAGCAGCCGGGAACACGTTTTGAACAGCTTTTTTCTTCACGTGAGCGTTTGCAATGTCGCATGCGTGGCGGTAGTAAAGATGATTACGCACGTCATCTGGCTGTGCGTTGGGCTGGAAAAGAAGCTTTTCTTAAAGCATGGTCGCATGCGCTAAGTCCTGAACTAATAATGCCGTATACTATTGAGGACTTCCCCTGGGCATCTGTTGAAATTGTTAGCGATTCGCTTCGCAGACCTTCTGTATATATAACAGACGACGTGCAGGAGAAATTGTATGCGAGTTTGAGAAATCGTGGCCTTGTAAGTGCTGGGCAAAGTGTGCGATGCCATATATCTGCCAGTCATGACGGCTCTATGGCAAGTGCGGTTGTTCTTCTGGAAATTATGAGTGCGGCGGTTATGAGTACGGCAGTCCATCATACATAGTGATTACAATAAAGAAGTGAGAAAATGAGGTTCGAAGGAGATTCATGCGTGCATTAATTATTGTGGACGTGCAACCAACATTTTGCGAAGGTGGGGAACTGCCTGTACAAGGCGGGAATGCGGTAGCTGAGCGTATTGCTCAGTATGTGCGCGCGCATCGAGAGGACTATACATTCCTCGCTACCACTCAGGATTGGCATATTGAGCCGGGCAATCATTTTAGTAAAACACCTGATTTTATTGATACGTGGCCTCCTCATGGAGTAGCAGGTAGTGATCATGCAGCGCTGCATCAAGATATTCAATATCTCGGAATTACTCGCCATTTTAAGAAGGGTCAGTATAGCGCAGCATATTCGGGTTTCGAAGGTATAGAAGATAATAATAATGCCGTAGAAAGTCGCGAAGCAGTCGAGGCTGCTGAATCTGCTGGACGCACCCTAGAAAATGCTTTACGCGCTGCATCTATTTCTGAGGTTGATGTGTGTGGATTAGCATTGTCTCACTGTGTGAAGGAAACAGCTCTTGATGCTCGTCGTTTAGGCTTTGAAACCCGTGTATTAACGAATTTAAGTGAGCCAGTAAGTCCAGAACAGGGCATTGCCGCCTGCGATATATTACGCGAAAATGGCGTAGAGCTCGTCGAAGTAGAGATTTAATTCACGGTAAGTGGGGTAGACATGGCCAGAGTTTCACCGGAACAAGCATATGTAACGGTGTCAGCGCAGATGAGGGAGCAGGTAGAAAGCAGTCATAGCGGTCAAGATGCTGCGAGCCATGCGCGCGCATGGTTAATTACTGGTGCGCCTCGAAGTGGTAAAACGAGCTTGGCTCTCGATCTAACTGCCCATGCTATTGAACTGTATGGTTCCGATAAAGTGAGCCATATTGTTACTAATCGTTTAGTTGCAGACGATGCAAACCGCGCTTTAATTACACGTCTGACCGTTCTGGGACAGCGCCGTTTAGCTACGACGTTAAGCGCTTTAGCTTTCCGTATTATTGAGGAGCGTCAGCTTCTTGTCGGAGGTCCTGCTCCTAAGCTGCTGAACGGAGCTGAACAAACTGCTTCACTTCGCTCTGTTTTGGATGCTCATATTGAACATGCTCGGTTGGGTGAATTATGTTCAACCTGCATGTTGTTACGCTCGTATTTTTTGGGAGATTCAGCTGCTCATGGCAGTGAAGAAAGTAATCATACGGTTGCAACGCGCGATATGTGTGACGCGGACGTAACGCGTCACTCAGTCGCAACGCGCGATACGGTCAGCCTTTTTGAAAGCTATATAACCCCTACATTCCTGTTGCAATTGCGCGATATGTTCGCCCGCATGAATGAGCTGGGAGCTTCGCACACAATGGAAGACAAAATCCTCCAAGCTCTATCTTCTACCTCAACTGAAGTGATGTCTGCCAGTGCTCTCAGCCATGCTCACACACAAATTGAGCTATCATATGCTTTGCGTAAGGAATATGCTCAGCTGGTTCAAGAACAATATTCAGACCAGTTGCGTTTTGATTCTTCGAGATTGTTGCGCGAAGCGGCATTAACAGTTCGCAATCATGATGGTTCAGAAAACTTGCATTATCCGCGATTTATAGTGGTGGACGATGCTCAAGAGCTTACTTTGGCTGCTATGTTCCTTCTGCAGGAACTGTATAAGGCGGGAGCAAGTATTATTTTCTTGGGAAATCCAGATGAATCCGTGCTGGGTTTCCGTGGCGCTTTTGGAGAGTTTTTCTTCAATCGTGTGTGTGAAACGCAAGTGGATAATGAGGAATCAGAGCAAGCGCATCTGTTCTTAGCACCTGATTTCGCTTGTTTCCAGGCTCAGCGCATTGATTTGCTTAGCAGTGTGCCAAGCGTAGAAGACATGGACTATAAAACACGTATTGCTTCGCGTGTTGCTTTGAATATTCCTGCCACATACTCCACAGATATTCCTTTGACTCAGCGTGTGCATAAGTTCCCTGATTCCATAAATCGCTTGAGCGATATTTTTGACGAAAATGCTCAGAATACACAAGATTCTCAAGATTCTTCGGTGCACACGCATATTTTCCGATCACCACGCGATGAGATGAGTTATATTCTCAAACAGATTATGCGTGAACGAATGCGCACTCCGAAGCCTTCGTGGAACTCTATGGCAATTATTGTGCACGATAATGCTACGGCTCGCGCTTTTGGCCGACGTCTGCAAGATGAGGGCATTCCTGTGCGATTTTCCTCTATTACGAAGCCGCTTGGAGAAGATCCGGTTACTGTGGGCTTGTTCGCTGCTATCGAGTTAGCTCGCTTGTCTGTTGATTCTGTTGATTTGGCTGATTCGGCTGGATCTGCTGGGATTGTTGCGGTTGCTGGGTTTGCTGGTTCTGTTGATATGCTTAATCGTCGCGTTGGACAGTTGATGCGTCAGTTTGCTTCTAGTCCGTTTGCTGTTGGTGACGATAATAAACCGATGAATCTTTCGCATGTGAACGCTTTACTTGAGGCAGTGAGCACGCTGATTCATGCAGCTTCGACTGCGCAAGTGCAGGTGGACTATGATTTTTCGGCTGTACGTGAAGCATGGGATAGTGTGTGTGCGCATGATGGGCAGGGGCGGAACGAAGAATTGCATGCTTCGGCATTAGGGACTTTGATTGTGACGGATGCGCATGGTGTGCGTGCCGAGATTCTCAGTCTTCTCGAAGCTATGGATTCGCAGTATTCCAATGATATGAAGTGCTTGAAACGCTTGATACGCATGATAGATGCTGTGCGTGAGGCAGTAGAGAGTGCGAGCGTTTACGATATTATTGCGATTTTGTGGGCAGCATGGGATGCTGCTGATGTCTCTGACCAGTGGCAGATAAAAGCTCTTGATTTTTCGGACTTCTCCCAACGATTACGCTATAACGAGTGGTTGGATGGAGCCATGCGCTTGTTTGATTATGCGAATCAGAAAGCTTCATCAGTCGGTATAGATGCGTTTATAGAGCGCGTGCGTAATTTAGATATTTCTGCGGATTCTTTGGCTCATTTAGCACCGCTAGATGAAGCAGTTACGGTAACTACGCCGGCGTCTACTGCGGGTGCTCAGTGGGAACAGGTGTGGATGCCAAGCATTCAAGCTGGAGTATGGCCAAATCTTACATTGCGTAATACCATGCTCGGAGCAGATAATTTAGCAGAAATTATTATGACGGGACGGCTGCATCAATCTCCTCATGACCGCATGATTGAAGTGTTACACACCGAGAAACGCAGTTTCTTAGTATCTCTTACGCGCGCTCAGTCTGTTGTTCATATGAGTGCAGTATGGAATGATGAAACCTCTCCATCTGATTTTCTCTATACCTATGCTCCTGAACGTTTCCCTCGCGTTGATGCTTTAGATAAAGCAAACTTTACAGACGTTCCTCTCGTCCAGCTTGCTACCAGCGGTTCGGAAAATCACGATACTCTGGTTAGCACAACCATGACGGATGTTATTCGTCAAGCTCGCGTTATTCTGAGCGAAGAGCTTGCAGACAATCCCGAAGGTTTAAGCGAGCGCGGACGTGATGCTTTAGATACTCTTAGTTATGCGCGTAATAAGGGGTATCGCAGTGCTGTTCCTGAACAATGGGCTTTTACTGATGCTGAAGAAGCAGTTGAGCTACCAAACTTTAGTAAGGGCGAAACCGTTAATTTATCTCCGTCAAGCGTAGAAAAACTGTGGGGATGCCCTATTTGTTATCGTTTGGAGAACCGTTTTGGAGGTCCAACGGCTTCCACAGCGGCCTCGTCTTTCGGTACTCTTATTCATACCATCGCCCAGTGGGCGAGCGAAGAACAGCAGTGTGATAGTAAGGAGTTCTACGCTCGAAAGTTGAAGGAGCTTGGCTCAGATGAAGCAGTTATAGACGCTATAACTAGCATCATGATGGAGCAGTATACGCGGCTGAAAACAGAGCCTAATATTGATAACGTTGCAGATGCTTATCTGAAGGAAATCAATAACGATAAACTAGCTGAGTCAATCCTAAATAATATTGCTACGTATTTTGTGCATGCGCATACAGAAGGTTTAGCAGGGTTGGCAAGCAAAACAGAATTCCATCCACCGTATATGCCTATTGAACATGCAGAAGCAGAGAAGGCTTTCTGTGCGGATATTACATTGGAAGATATACGTTTTGCTTATAATGCTATTCCTGACCGTCCGCATATAAATCGAGAAGAGTTCGAAGAACTTATACGTATGCTGGTCGACGGCATGCCTGAAGGTTTTGATTATAACACGACTGTGCGATTAAAAGGTGTTATTGATCGTGTGGAATGGCATGGTCAAGATAATGGGCGAGACCTTATGTATCTTGTGGATTATAAAACAGTTGCGAAGCCTCATAATATTACACAGCAGTTTAGTAATCTGCAGTTAGCATGTTATCAGCTTGGCATACTTTTTGACCAGCAGGAGCACACGACTGACGAGCAGCGAGCGCAGATTTTCGACAAGGCTCCCAATATTGCCATGTCTGTTCTTTTTGATGTGAAGCATGAAAATTCTCCAGCTGTAACTCGACACGAAGCTTTTGGAAAGTATCAGCCCGCATTATTTGTCAATGGACATCTGGGCTATGAGGTTGCAACACGTTCTTATAATACAAGTCATTGGGGCATGATGAGCGATACGTCAAGTATTCTGGTTGATCCTGATGCTATGGATGCATGGCGTGCGGAAGTAAAAGAGCGCGTAGAAAAAGAAATGGAAGAGAAAGCTGTAGATCGCACTCTTATCTCGCTGAGCTTGGTGGCACGTATTTTTTATGCTGCCGCGGTTTTGCAATCTAATGTTGTTCTTTTAGATGGTCCGCGATCAATACACAAGGTACAGTACTGCAACTTTAAGCATGTATGTTCGGCGTGTGCAGGAGGAGATATTTCGGTTATGGAGGAGTGGCTAGCATGACAGAGATTACATATACTCCTGAGCAGAATGCTGTTATTTCGGCAGATACTTACGCCAGTATGCTGATTGTGGCAGGAGCTGGATCGGGAAAAACTTTTACCATGACCCAGCGTATTATTGCGCTGATTAAGCAGGGCGTATCTCCTGAGAAAATTTTAGGTTTAACATTTACGAAGGCTGCTGCAACAGAACTGCTCACGCGCGTATCTTCCCAGGTTTATGTTCACCGCGCTCATACACGCCAAGATGAGGAAACTGATGCAGATTCTGCATTTCTTAAGCCCGAAGTCTATACGTACGATGCATTTTTCCAGTCGATTGTGCGTCAATTCGGTTTGCTTGTGGGAATGGATCCTCAGACTGTTCCGCTGAGTGAAGCTGGAACATATCAGCTTATCGATAGCGTTATTCAGGAACATATTCGTGAGGCGTTAACGGCTATAGAAGATGCAGAAAGCACTGATTTAGACGATGACACTGAAGATATAGGGTCATACGGGACATTTGTTTCTGAAGTTTTGAGTTTATCGGATGCTATTAGCGCTAGCATGATTGATTCTGATTGCACGAGTATTGATGAGGCTGTTGAACGTGTAGAGAGCTGGGATAGTGCGTTTATTGAGCACATCAATGGGATTATTGATAACGAGTACCCCGCGGAAAAAGATCTTCCTAATTTCGGTGAGAAGGTCAAATTATCTGGAGCGAAAACTGAAAGAGGTTTTCAAAAGTGGATTGATGAGAAGAGCCGTGATTATCTTGCATACCTTCTCGTAGATTTACGAAAAAATACAAGTAGACGCTCACTATTGCTCAAATATGTGAAACTGTTTCACCAGAAAAAACAAGAATTACATGTGGCACAGTTCGCAGATTTTACGATTGCAGCTATGCAATTAGTGGAACGTTTCCCTTGGATTGGGCAGTATTATCGCTCCCGATTTACTCACGTCTTTCTTGACGAATATCAGGATTCTTCAACTGTTCAAGCCAACCTCATAGCCCGCCTTTTCGCACCACAAGGTGTTCACGCACCATCTGCGAGTGCTCTCACTGCAGTAGGAGACCCGTATCAGGCCATCTATGCATGGCGTGGCGCAGCCCCAGGCGCTTTCGTGAACTTCCTACGAGCCACACAAGCCCCATCGCCATTGTCTTTAAGTGCCAGTATGCGCAATCCTCTCATTGTGCTCGATATGGCGAATATGCTCACCAATCCGCTACGTATCGGTCATAAAGATGTGTATAACCGTGAAGGCAGCATCGCTTTGCATGAGGTGGACGTCAAAAAGCTATCCGTTTTCACGCCGCAGAGCGCAAAATCCGCTGAGACGCGCGCCGAAAGCCAGGAATCGCAGCGCGCCGAAAGCCAAGCATCACACAGCGCAACCCAAACCCCACAGCACACGAAAAACGTAGATTCAGAGAGAAGGCAAACCTCCGAACGCCAAGGCAGCTTCGCCGCCCTCATATACCATACGAAACGTCAAGAAATAGACGGGGTAGTGCGCTATGCAAAGGCTGCAATCGAACGCAGTAAAAGCGAAAATAATCAGCGCATTGCTCGCGGTCAGAAGGCTCAAGCGGGTCCTTATGTTGCTGTTCTGATGCGCGCTAAAACTCATATGGCGCAATATGCGCAAGCGCTTACTGAAGCTGGTTTAACCGTGCAGGTCGATGGCATCAACAGTGTTCTTGACCGTCCAGATGCACAAGACATGCTGTATGTGCTTAACTGTGTGAGCAATCATGCAGAATCTACAGCTTTAGTCAATCTGCTTGCTAGCACTCGCTATGCGTTGACAACCGAGGATTTGCAGTCCCTTTCGCGTGCTGCATCCGCCTATAATACGTCTATTTCTGAGCGTTTAGCCGCACATGTTGGCTTGCATCAGCAGGAAGTATCTTCTCGCAATCACGATACGCCAGTAATCATGACTTTGGTAGATGTGTTGTTAAGCGATAATCTCTCATGGATTCTCGACACCCATTTCCACGGCAGTGAGCGCGCTCGAACTCGCGTTAGTCAATGTGCTGCCATGTTGCGTAAGGTAGAAGCTGCCCAGAATATGGGGGTGGAGAAGTGCATACGAGTTGCTGGCGAAGAACTAGGATTAGATATTGATATTGCAGTAGCATATGCAATGTCTCGAGCGAAAAAACTGACTAAGGAAGCTGCTGCACTCTCCAGTATCGACACTTTAGTAGACTTAGCGCATACCTATGCTGACGAGCTGATAGATGGGCAAAGCGAAAGTCTGTCGGGTTTTCTCGCATGGCTTCATAATCAGAAGGGCTCTGCTTTACCAAAGAATCCAACAATTATTGGTTCAGATAATGCAGACATTATTATATGTACTATTCACCACGCCAAAGGTTTGGAATGGGATAGTGTGATTATTCCTTCAATGGAACAAAACAGTTTCCCTTCTAGCCAAGGCAGTGGTCTCAAAATAGAGCAGGCATTGCCTGAAGGTCCTGTTCCTTTCGGTCAATATGATGCGTCCGCGAAAACGTGGCTCTCTGATCCTTCTGCAGTGCCAAATCCTGTGCGCAGCGATAAAGATGCTGTCTCTCATTTTGCAGATGCTACAGAATTTAATCAGTTCATTCCAAACGCAGCCGTTTTAGAAAAACTTGTTTATAATCAGATTCGTCTACCAAAGCGCGAAGAGCTGAGCGAAAAGATGAGTATTCGTGAGGAAAGCGCTCAAACTGTGTTGGAAGATGAACGTCGTTTAGCATACGTTGCCCTCACTCGCGCTAAACGAGATGCCATTATGCTCGGGTATGTAGAGAAGGAGTCAGACGCGCTCGATGCGTTTGCACCTGTCCGTTTTACTCCGCAAGGTCAGGGAGATCCGAAAACCCAGCAAAATATTGAAAATATGAACGGTATTTCTATCTTCCTTGCAGAATGCCATGAGTATCTCGCTTCCGAAACTTTAGGCGATGAACAGTGGAGAGATACGAAGATAGAAGCGAGCAGCTTAGCTCAGAACTTTGAATTTGATAATACTCCATACGGTTTTTTCGTGGGAGATTTAGCAGATTATTATGCGCATGAAACTGTTTACAATGCTTTGGAAGCCGCTTGCTCTGCACAGCAGCGCACGGAGGGCGAGCTTTATATGCATCCTCGCATGCTGAATAGTGCAATAGGACAGACTCTGGAACGTACAAAACAAGCTGTTGAGCAGCATACACATACGCGCTCGCTGGACGATGCTGGTGAGCAGACGAACGCACACGCCGAGCAGCACAAGAGTGCGACGAGTCTGCTTGATACAGCCGTGCGTGTGCATGAAACTATCAGCACTTTAGGATATGTGCACAGCGCTCAGGTTGAAGCAACTGGCAATCAACAGAACGCACACAATAAGCCAAGTTCAGACGATCAACTTATTGCTCAAGCCAAGCGTATTCAGTTATCACGCAATACCTCAGTTACCGCAGTACAGCGCGAGCTGGGAGAACAGAGTAATACATCGTCTGCGTTCCAACAGCTTCAACGCGCTCGCGCTATTATGAGACCTGTGCCATCACGCGCAGTTTATGAGAGTAATGCTCAGCTGTCGGCCGCTACTTTAGGTACTGTTTTCCATGCTTTTGCTCAACGATACTTTACTCCTGAGCAGGAGAGGGACGATGATTTTGCGCAGCTACGTGCTTCTATGTGTGAAGAGGTAGCGACTGAGCAGCCAGACAGCGCTTTAGATAAACAGATGCATGACTGGAAACAGCGGTTAATCAGCAGTGTTTTTGATCCGCAAGACTGTGTGGGAACAGAAGTTCCATTTGCTTATGCAGTGCGTTCTACAGGGCAGACCGTTGTTGGCATTATCGATGCTGTTTTTGCAGGACAAGTGCTGGACGATTCACCAATTTCTCAACATGCGCGCGAGAATAACACAACAATTTCCTACACGATTATTGACTGGAAAACAGGGCATAAGCCTTTAACTGCTCAAGAACGCGATGAGAAGTTGTTGCAAATAGATATGTATCGTGAAATTTGGGCTACATTGCGAGGCATAAGTGTAGACCAAGTGGACGCTGCCTTGTACTATGTAAGTGAAGCTGATGAGAGTAACAGAGTGCTTTATGCTCACTATAAGAGTGCACAGCAGATAGAAGAGCTTTTCCAAACACAAGTAGACAATAAAGCGGACAATAAAACTGTTTCACAATACGATTAACGTTGTTCGTCATGCGAAAGTGCAGATGGAAATGCATCAAGGGGTATTCCTGATTCTTGTGAGAGTTTACCCCTAAATTTTTATTCATTTCAATAAAGATTTTGATAACCCGTCGCTATGCGAGTATTGTGTGGTGAGTTTGAACAATATATAGAGGCACGAATGAATAACTGGTTTTTGAATATTTATATTGACAGAGGGTGGGTGATGTGGACGGCTATTGCCATCACAACAGCCCTTGTTCTTCTCCTTCTTCCTATCGGACATAAGCAGGTAGTTCTCGCGCATCAGCATGAGCAAGCAAATAACGCACAAGAAGCTCATGCGCGTCAATCAGGATGGTGGCAACGCCATTGGTATACAATTATTGCTGCGCAAGTCTTTTGGACAGTTCTTATGGGTGTGCTTGGATGGATTATTGTGTATCTACTGTCCAATGTTTTTGTTGTTTTTGGCGTAGGCCTGGGAGACAAAGTCTTTATGCGTGTGGCATGCGGATTTGCAGGTGTGGGCTACGCTATCAGTTCCGCAGTTATGTATCGAGGATGGCGCAGAACAATAGCTTTTTGTTTAATTCCAGCAGCAATTGTCTTAAGTGCTCTGCAAGTCAATGCAGCGTATGGTCAATACTCGACTGTTCGTGATGTGCTTGGCATGCCACATTTTACTGAAGCACACAGCTTTCCTCGCGCTACCACAAGTGTTGATGACTATCTGGAAAAAGTAAAAGCAGGTAGCATTGAAGTTCCCAAGCATGGTCGCATTCATAGTGTAGCTATTCCAGCTACTGAATCACATTTCAAAGCCCGCCATGCAACAGTATATATTCCTCCAGCGGCATTAACGAAGGATGTTCCGTTCCTACCTGTTCTTATGTTTTTGCCAGGTCAGCCAGGAAATCCAAGCACGTTTTTCACGGCAGGACATATGGGGGAGATTGCTGACGCTTATGCATCCAAACATCATGGTTTAGCGCCGGTTATTATTTCACCTGATCAGCTGGGCAACCGCTTCCATAACACTTTGTGCGCAGACACTATTAAATACGGGAAAGCACAAACGTACCTCATGAAAGACGTGGTTAATTGGATGGAAAAGAAACTTCCAGTCACCACAAATCATAAGCAGTGGGGAATTGGAGGATTTTCTCAAGGAGGCACTTGCTCAGTAGAGTTAGGTCCAGCATATCCGCATCTTTTCCATTACGTTATTGATGTTGCCGGTGAAGATGGGCCTCATGCAGGCTCCGCTCAAAACATGATTGAGAACTATTTCGGCGGTAATAAAGCTGCTTACAAGCGTCATCTGCCAAAAAATACCTTCTCTTCTCATCCATATCAAGGTCAGCGCATTATTTTCGGCGCAGGACAGCTCGATACTTTAGGTCAGGCAAACTGCCGTAATGTCAGTCAATACGCTCGGCAAAACGGGTGGTCTATTCAATCCGTTATGTCGTATGGTTCAGCACATGATTGGACGACTGTTCGCGCAGTTACGACGTATGCTCTTGCTGATTTTGGGTATATGAACGGTTTGGGTGATAAACCTGATTTCAGTTCGTTCAAGGGCATAACGCATATTGCAGGTATTGAACCGACCGCGCATCATGCGCATACATCACGCAATACTCAACACTGATGCTCGATACTTAGGAGTAAAGAATGACGGACACAGTAGAGAAAAAAGAACAGGTCGCCCGCAGTAATCACGATAGTCGTAATAATAGCGATAAAAAGAAGCGTAAAAGCCGCGGTATTGCTCAATCGGTGGGCACAATCCTTTTGGACGTAATTAAGTTTCTTACCGACCGCCCACTGACTTTGTGTATGGCAGGTCTGTTTGTGCTTGTTAATATCGCTATGCGTATTGCATGGGATGCCAGTATTATCGGGCCGAAATACGATTCCGTTATTAGCCCGTTCTCGAAGGTGAATAAATTCCCGGGAGAGTTCTTTAACGTAACTTTGCGTGATTTGCATGGTTATGGATGGGCACGCAGTTTAGGCACAATATTTATTGTGAACACGGTGACCGGTCTTGTTGTAGGCGTTTTCGTGATTATTGCCTTGTTTGGTGTAGCAGAATCCAAATTGGGGTGGCTTAAAGCTCTTACTGTGTCTGTGGTGAGCACAACTATCGGCTTATCCTCAGCATTTGGTTTATATTTTGCCGCGTATTCAGGCACTCATCGTTGGGCAGCGCTGAGCAGATTCCCGTTAAATTATGGTATTACTGTGTTGGTTATTGGCGCTTTTATGGCTGCTTCATCAACGATGAATGCTCTGTGGCAGCGTCGTATTTCTATTGTGATTTATGCCGTCATGATCACACTGATTTTATATCGTGGAGCATTTATTGATTACGCTATTATTTTGAGCGCTTTTATTGGCCATATGTTTGGCTATATGATTTCGAGCAATAATTTATCGCAGGTTGTGTCTGCATACCGCTATATCGGTGTGGTTGAACGTCGCCGTATTTTAGCTGTTGTGTATACGGTTTTTGCCACTGGTCCGCTGGTAGCAGCTTTCTCCCGCGTGCACGCTGGGCCGCTCTCATCCTTAGGTATGCTTTTGAGCGCTGATTCCGTTAGTGCATCGCATCATATTACGTGTGAGAATAATTCTTTGGGAGCAGACTGTCTTATTTTCCATCGTGCTTTGGGCGCTGACCGCGTTTTGAGCATGACCTTAAGTATTATGCTACTTCTCGTTATGCTTACTATTGCTTGGGGATTATTGCGAGGATTAAGAGTAGCAGCCTGGTCTGCGATTGTTTTGAACGCTATGATTGCGTTGACAACATCAGGTTTTTATATTTTCTTACCTCTGACGCGGGATACTGCTGTAGATGTGTCCTTCGCTGAACGTATCAAGTTTGTTGTATCTAATGGAGGTCTTTTTAACCTCGCACTTATGGCAATTATGACTATTGGTTTTATTATTGCCATTGTTGTGAACTTTGAATCTTTCCCTTATGCCACTAACCGTTCACGCCTCATAAATGGCGGCGGTATTATTGGTTTTTCGGCTGTCACTCTTATTGGCTTGTGCATTATGCTTTCGAGTGATTCTGTGAAATGGTCAACAAGTTTCGGTCGCATTGTGCTCGACTGTATTGCTTTGTGCCTCAATATTTTGTTGCATTTCTTCCCTATGGGCTTCTTGCGTCACACCTGGGGAATGGAACATGGTGTGCTCAATTCCTCTACTGGTATTTGGATGATTCAGCTGAGTGGTTTAATCTTCTGGCTGATTGTTGAAGGCGTTTTCCTGCGATGGTTTAGCACTGTAACAGCAAGTAAGAACGAACAGAGCGCTCACGTGGATGCAGTATTGCGCAAGGGCGGTGAATCCATGTCGTTTATGGCAACATGGGACGGGAACCGTTACTGGTACAGCAAAGACGGAAACACAGCTATTGCTTACCGCGTATACCTCAATATTGCTATTGCTGTAACAGGCGCTTTCGGTACTCCAAGCGCATACGAGCAGGCTCTTAAAGAGTTTACTCAGTTCTGTGAAGAACACGGTTGGACTCCTGTTATGTACAGTGTGCATAATAATCAGCGAGAAATCCTCGAAAACTGGGGATGGAACTCTCTAGACGTGGGTACGGAAATGATTATTAATCCGCGTGAATGGAAAACCACAGGAAAGAAGTGGCAAGATATTCGCACGGCTATTAATAAAGCAAAACGTGAAGGTATTACTGACGTTCTATCTACTTTTAAAGCTGAACCGATCGAAATCCGTCAGCAAATCATGGATATTTCTGAGGAATGGACGGAAGAAAAGGCTCTGCCGGAAATGAAGTTTACGCTCGGCAGTGTAGAAGAACTGATGGATGAGCGCGTAAAAATTCTCTATGCTATCGATGAACAAGGAGTAGTGCAGGCCGTAACCAGTTGGATGCCAACTTACCGTGACGGAGTTATTGTGGGATGGACGCTTGATTTCATGCGTCACCGCGATAACAGCATGAAGGGTATTATGGAGTACCTGATTGCACGTATGGCAGAACGGCTGCATGACGACGAGAATAGCACTGTTGAATTCCTGAGCTTGTCGGCTGCTCCGTTATCGGGGATGGCTGTGCATGATGGGCAATCTGAACTTCTGTCGCATACCTTGGAATTAGTGGGTAAATTGCTTGAACCAGCTTACGGTTTCAGCTCCTTATTCTTCTTTAAGAAGAAATTCCAACCACAAGAAGATCATGTATTTATTGTGTATCCTGATTCTGCGAAACTATTACAGGTATCGTTAGCAATTAGTCATGCGTATTTGCCACAGATATCGGCAAGTGATTTGATTACATTGTTAAAAACAATGCGAGGATGAGGATAGTGTGATTTATGAAAGATAGCGTTCATCTGCGTGCAGTACGTTCGAGTGATATTGCACAGTTAGCTACCATCATGTTTGACACGTGGTATGCGCAGGATAGTCAAGAGGCAACTGCGCAGCAGCGAGAACTGTTACATTCCATGGCACTATTCGACGTTGCACACTACTGCGAAACATCTACGCACGTCATGGTTGCTGTAGATGATGACTCGCATATTCCTGATATGGATATTCTCGGTGTAGCTATGTGGCGCAACGATACTGACTGGGAGCAGGGGATTAATCAAAAAGACGTGGTGAGCAATGACCTCAATGCTATTGCGAAGTTGCGTTCTTCGTCTGCACAGTTCAACCTGATGATGGAAGAATTTGAAGCAGATGCGGCACGTACACTAGAGCTTGCTGAGGCAGCCGCTCAATCCAGTGGCGCAGAACTGCGCTTATTTATGATTGCTCAACACGCTCGAGGGCTCGGAGTTGGGAAGTGTTTGCTCGGCAGCGCTGAAAGTTCCATGCGTCTAAGTGGCGCTCAGCGTTATTATCTGTATACTGATAGTGAATGTGACTACAGCTTCTACGATCATCGTGGAATGACTCGAGCCACACAAGCTCTTCAGGTTCCAGGACCTGGAGGAAAAATTGTAGATAAATATATTTATATGCAAAACTTGTAGCCCGACTTGAGGCGCATGTAACACGGTATGTTTTCATACGCGCAGACTCATCGGTGACACAAAGAGTGAAAGCTAGGATAAGAAGTGTATAAAAAGATCTTCTCTATTCCTGGCGCCGCCGCTTTCTGCGTCTCCGCAGGAATGGCGCGCGCTACAATGTCAACCATTGGTTTAAGCATGATTTTGTGCTTAAACAATATTTATAACGAGTGGACCTCTGCTGGCATTATGAGTGCTGTGTATGTTATTTCTGCAGCAGTGGTTACTCCTCTTTACGCAAAACTTTTCGATACCTTTGGGCAAAAACGTGTGGGATTAATCGTTGCACCTGCACAGTTTGCTGCTCTGCTCACCTTTGCAGTCGCAGCGTATATGCGTGCACCTTTAGCCCTGCTCTTCGGACTTGCTGTAGTAGTGGGACTGAGCATGTATTCGGTGGGAGCAGTGGTGCGAACACGCTGGGCATGGGTTTTGCGTGATAAACCAGAAGCGTATTTGAACACTGCTTATGCTTTAGAATCTGCTGTGGACGAACTGATTTTTATTATCGGTCCTATTGTGGCTGCGTCCATCGCAACAAGCTTCCCGCCAGTATCTACCGTTATTCCGTTTATACTTTTCGGCGGCATCAGCTTTATCGGTTCGCTCATTTTCTACAACCTCAAATCTTCAACGCCTCCAGCTGTGAAGACCATGCGTAATGTGGATGTGAATAATGTTGAACCAGCATCGGCTCATATGTCTGCTGTGCTGCGCGATCGCAATATTCTGTTCTATCCAGGCGTACTCATGCTCACCATTGCAATTGTGCTGTTCAATTCCACTTTCTCGGCATTTGACGTAACGATGACTGCTGTTATGAAGAGCGTGGGACTATACCACTACACTGGATTTATGCTTGCAACCATTGCTATTGGTTCGCTTATTGGTGCGCTTATTTTCGGTTCACGCTCGCATACACACAATCCGTGGATGCGCATGATTGGTTTCATGATCTTGCTTGCTGCCGGCATTTCGGGCGTGGCATTTAGTGTGCAATGGTTGTTTGTTGCAGCCCTGTGGGGAGTATTCGCAGGACTTTTCGTAGCACCAACCTATGCCTCTGCCAATATGATTGTTCGAGAAATTGCTCCGGCTAATAAGCTGACCGAAGGATTAAGCTGGGTATCTACAGGTGGAACAGTAGGTGCTTCTTTAGGCTCGGCAATGAGCGGTATTTTCCTCGACAATTTGGGAAATAATGCCACCTTACACACTTTGTGGTTATGTGCTGTTTTGGCTATACCATTCTTCTTCCTCGGATACCTCCAAGTGCGTTCTTTCGAAAAGAAGCACGGCGCTCTAGCTGCGGGTGCAGAAGATAGGTTAGAGTAACTGGGATGGCTGGAACAGCTGCTCAAGTGGTTGTTGTGCGTGGGTTTGCTGCTATATAAGCGGCAAACCCACCTTTTATGTGCGCGCTCTTGGGGGGGGGCTGGGTGGTGTCATATGCGGTTTTCTGTTCCAATCCGCTTTTACCAGGACTGATGTAGTTGATCATCCGATAATCAACTTAACCGATTAATACACTTACTGTGCCACTTTTGACGCACAAAAATGGCTTCAAAACTGGCGTAACGGTTGCGCATATCGCCTGCGCACTCCACCAGCACACGCTCCCGCACCCGCGCCCACATCCACCGCCATGTGTCGCACTTCAATTGCATAATGCAATCAAAAGAAAAGCGAGCAAAACTGAGCAAAAGCAAGGAGATAAAATGATTCGTGTTTCTGTTATTGGCGCTCAAGGTCGTATGGGTAGTCATGTAGTCGCAGCAGTGAATGCTGCGCGAGACATGCAATTGGTTCATGCTCTCGACCGCGACGATGATTTGAACATCATCAGCACAGATAATACAGACGTCGTTGTGGAGTTTTCTGTTCCAGATGCTAGTTTGAAAAATGTACTTGCCATGGTTAACAAGAATGTGAATGTTGTGGTGGGTACTACGGGTTGGACCGAAGAGAAAATGGATACTGTGCGCGAAGCACTCGAAGAGCATTCAAATATCAGCGTATTTATTGCTCCTAACTTTGCTATCTCCACAGTGCTTGCCGAGCATTTCGCCACACAAGTAGCCAAGTATTTCGAGTCAGCGGAAATTATTGAACTGCATCATCCAGATAAAGTTGATGCGCCAAGCGGAACAGCTTTGCACACAGCTCACAAAGTAGCTGCAGCACGTAAGGCTGCGAATATGCCTGAAATCCCAGATAATACACAGACAGATGGCGGTTCACGCGGTCAAGTCGTTGAAGGTATTCATGTGCATGCTGTGCGTTTGCGCGGTCTGAACGCTCATGAAGAAGTTCTGTTTGGAAATGCGGGAGAGCAGTTAGTTATTCGTGCTGACTCCTTCGACCGTACGTCCTTTATGCCGGGCGTTTTGCTGGCTGTACGTCATGCAGGCGAAAAGCCGGGGCTGAGCGTCGGCTTGGATAACTACTTAGATTTATAAACGTAGAGAAGAAACTATTGCGTTAAGTCAATGCCAAAGGGTACTTTGAATATCATGACTACCGAGATGCATCTGTTAGAAAGTGCGCCATTCGGACGAGTAATCCCAGCTATGGTTACTCCAATGAAGGCGGATGGAACTGTTGATTACGAAGCTGCTCAAGTATTAGCTAAGCACCTCGTTGAAGATGGGGCAGATGGCATCCTACTTAATGGAACTACAGGAGAATCTCCAACCACGCACCTTGAAGAGAAGATTGACCTTGTGCGTGCGGTAAAAGAAGTAGTGGAGGTTCCTATCCTCACCGGAGCAGGATCAAATGATACCGCTCACTCCGTGCGCATGGCTGAACATATTCAGGAAGCTGGAGCAGACGCTCTGCTCATTGTTGCGCCATACTACTCTCGTCCTTCCCAAGAAGGCATTTATCAGCACTACAAGGCTGTAAATGACTCCTCGGACGTGCCAGTAGTTATTTATGATGTGCCAGGACGTACCGGCGTGCGTATTTCCACGGAAACTTACGTACGTTTGGCAGGATTATCGCAAGTTAAAGCTGTAAAGGACGCGACTGGCGATTTGGCTGCTGCGGTGGTCAAGAAAATGGAAACAGGCTTAGCTTGGTATTCTGGTGATGATGGCGTCTATCTGCCATTTCTCTCTATTGGTGCTGTGGGTATTATTTCTGTGATTGCTCACGTAGCATCAGGACCATTGCGCGATTTAACAAACGCTTTTAATGAGGGGCACATTCTAGAAGCTCAGCGTATTGCTGTGCAATTAGCTCCTCTTGTTGGCGCTTTGAACGGTGACGGTTTCCAAGCAGTTATGGCTAAAGCTGCTTGCCATGTACAAGGATATATGGATAGCACTGCTATGCGTTTGCCAAATGTGGGTCCTCATCAGGCACAGTTGGAGAAGGCACGCGAAGGAATGCGTGCAGCAGGAGTTCTCAAAGCATAGCGCTCAAGCATAGCTCGCCATAGTAGCGGCTACAAGCTACCCAGTATGTAAATCTAAAAGGGTAGCCAGAGCCGTACACAAGAACATTAAGTAGTTTGAGGTAGTGGATTAGGCTTACAACGAGTTCGGCGAGACGAACTCACCATAAAACGAAAGGTTCATAATGCCTTCCACTCAAGGAAAACAAGGAACACAAGAAAAGAAGACGCAACGTGAAAACTCACGTTCAGCGTCTACAACAGCAAAAAAGAAAACGTCTACGCGCGCTCAAGCTAAATCAACGGCGAAGAGCACGCGCCCACGCACTAACCGCAAGAACAACGGTCCAGTGCGTTCTGTTAATGCGCAAGCAAATCCTCATACCACGTCGGATGGCAAGCCATTAATTGCTCCTCCTAAGTATCGCAAGGGCTCTATGCGCATTGTTCCGCTCGGCGGTTTGGGAGAAATCGGTCGTAATATGAATGTGATCGAATATAACGGTCATATTCTTCTTATTGACTGCGGTGTGCTGTTCCCTGAAGAAGAGCAGCCAGGTGTTGATTTAATTTTGCCTGATTTCAACTACATTAAAGATCGTCTCGATAAAGTTGAGGCTTTGGTTCTTACCCATGGTCATGAAGATCATATTGGCGGTGTGCCATATTTGCTGCGTTTACGTAAAGATATTCCTCTTATCGGTTCTCAGCTTACCTTGGCTTTGGTTGAAGCAAAGTGCAATGAGCATCGCATTAACCCAATCTTAAAGCCTGTTCAGGGGCGAGATAAGATGAAGGTGGGTGCTTTTAACCTTGAATTTATTACAGTTACGCATTCTATTCCAGATGCCTTAGCGGTTTCTGTGAAAACCCCTGCAGGTCATATTATTGATACGGGCGATATGAAGCTCGATCAGCTGCCTTTGGATCATAAGATTACTGATTTACGTCAGTTCGCTAAGTTGGGTGAGCAGGGCGTTGATTTGCTTATGTCTGACTCGACGAACGCAGAAGTTCCAGGTTTCGTGAAGCCAGAAACCACGATTGGTCCAGCATTGGATCGTGCTTTTGCTGAAGCAAGCCGCAAGATTATTGTGGCAAGCTTCTCTTCGCATGTTCATCGCGTACAGCAGGTTGTTGATGCTGCTCATAAGCATGGGCGCAAGGTTGTTTTCGTGGGACGCTCGATGGTACGTAATATGGGTATTGCTGCCGACTTGGGCTATCTGCATTTGCCAGAAGATACCGTTGTAGATCTCAAGAAAGCACATGATATTCAAGACAATAAGATTGTATACATGTGTACAGGTTCTCAAGGTGAGCCAATGGCAGCTTTGGGACGTATTGCTGATGGCAATCATCCAGATATTTCCGTGGGAGAATTCGATACCGTTATTTTGGCAAGCTCCCTGATTCCAGGTAACGAACACGGAGTGTATAAGGTTATTAACAAGCTCACACGCTTAGGTGCTCGCGTAGTTAACAAGGATAACGCTGCTATTCACGTGTCTGGTCACTGCGATGAAGGCGAATTGCTGTACTTCTACAATATCGTGCAGCCAAAGTCAGCAATGCCTATTCACGGTGAGCATCGTCACTTGGTGGCTAACGGTTTAATCGCTGTGAAAACAGGTGTGGATCCTCATAACGTCGTTCTTGCAGAAGACGGTGATGTGGTCGATTTGTATAAAGGTCATGCTGCTGTTGTGGGTTCTGTGCCTTGCGGATACGTATATGTAGATGGTCAATCAGTCGGCGAGATCGGCGAAGAAGAACTCGAAAAGCGTCGTATTCTCTCAGAAGAGGGCTTCGTATCATCTTTCCTCGTTGTCGATACAGATACACAAGAAGTTATTAGCGGTCCAAAAATTTATCTGAATGCTGTAGCAGAAGATGAAAGCGATTTCGAGGAAGTGCGCTCACGCATCGTTACAGATGTAGAAGATGCTTTAATCCGCGGAACGCGCGATACCCACCAGTTGCAGCAAATCATGCGTCGCACTTTGGGAGGCTGGATTGCTCGCAAGTTCAAGCGCCGTCGTCCAATGATTGTGCCTGTCGTTGCAGACGTGGCACAAGATGTGCATCCAAAACAGTAAGTAATGAAGTAAAGGAGAAAAATGCCAGGAGCAAATCTCACCCGCGTAGAAGCGGAAGAACGCGCAGGAATCGTGACGAATGTGCGCTACAACGTGCATTTAGATGTAACTGGATCAGATACTGATTTCCGCTCTATTAGCACTATAGAGTTTGATGCTACTGAAGGTGCGTCAACCTTCCTCGATTTAATCGCTAACACGGTTAATTCCGTTGAACTGAACGGTCAAAAGCTCGATCCTGCTACAGTTTTTGTGGATAACCGTATTGAATTGAGCAATCTGGCTGCGCATAATACAGTTACCGTGGATGCTCTTGTACAGTATTCACGCACAGGTGAGGGTATGCATCGTTCTGTTGACCCAACTGACGGCAATGTCTATTTGTACACACAGTTTGAGGTTCCTGATGCACGCCGCGTTTATGCAGTGTTTGATCAGCCAGATATTAAAGCAGAGTTTGATTTTAGCGTTGATGCCCCACAGGGTTGGGAAGTTATTTCCATTATGCCAGCCAACGAGCCAGAGCAGATTGCTGATGGTGTGAACCGTTGGACGTATCCAACCACGCCAAAGATGAGCTCTTATTTAACTGCTTTCGTAGCTGGTTCTTACGCGAGCTGGCATACGTCGCATAAGCTGTCTGATGGTCGCGAAGTTCCTATGGCTATTTATGCTCGTCAGGCTTTGAAAGAAGCTATGGCAAAAGACGTTGATTACTTATTCGACGTGACTAAGGCGGGTATGGACTTCTACGATAAGACGTGGGGTGTTCCATACCCATACGCAAAGTACGATCAGCTTTTCGTGCCAGAATATAATGCTGGTGCTATGGAAAACATTGGAACTGTAACTATTCGCGATTCTTATGTTTTCGAATCCAAGGTAACTGACGCTATGGCTGAACGTCGCGATGTAACGGTTTTGCATGAACTGGCACACATGTGGTTCGGCGATTTGGTGACTATGAAGTGGTGGAATGATTTGTGGCTCAATGAGTCTTTCGCTGAATTCACCTCCACCTTGGCGACTGCTGAAACCACCCAGTGGCATGATGCTTGGGCAACCTTTGCTTCGGGCGAGAAAAGCTGGGGACAAGCTCAGGATGAAATGCCATCTACCCATCCAATCGTGGCTCCAATTAATGATCTGCACGATACCGAAGTCAACTTTGACGGTATTACCTATGCTAAGGGCGCTTCCGTGCTTAAGCAGCTCGTAGCATATGTGGGACGCAAGGAATTCTTCGAAGGTATTCATAACTATTTGCGCAAGCATCAGTATGCTAATGCAACGTTGGCAGATCTGCTCGCCGAGTTGGAAGCAACTTCTGGTCGCGATTTAAAGAGCTGGTCTGAGCAGTGGCTGGAACACGCTGGCATTAATACTATTACCTCCGAAGTGCGCACTGCTACTGATGGCACGATTGAAGAGATGGCTTTGGTGCAGACAGCATCTGAAGAGTATCCAGTTTTGCGCGACCATCGTTTGGCAGTAGCATTCTACGATGAAAATGCTGATGGCAAGATTGTGCTCACGCAGCGTTTCGACCTTGATGTTACGGGAGAGCGCACGGTTGTAGAGGCTGTGAAGGGCAAGAAACGTCCAGCTTTCATTATGGTGAATGAAGATGATTTAACATACACCAAATTGCGTTTTGATGAACAGTCTTTGGATTTTGCTCAGAAGAACTTGTATAAGTTCGACAGCGCTTTAACTCGTGCAGTAGTATGGCTCAGCTTGTGGGATATGACTCGTGATGCTCAGCTTCCAGCTGTTGATTTTATTAACACATCCTTGAAGGCATTGAGCACTGAGAAGGAATCCACAACCTTCCGTTATGCTTTGGGACAGATTGCTACCACAGCTGCACATTATGTGCCTGATGCGCGTCGCGATGAGATTAAGCAGCATATTGGATTAGAATTCTTCCGCTTGGCAGGTGAAGCAGCAGCTGGTTCCGATGAACAGTTCCAGCTTGTTACTGCATACCTTAACAACGGTACCGACCCTGAGTTTACTGCACGTTCTTCCGCTCTGTTAGACGGCTCGCTTGTTTTTGATGGCTTAGAGATTGACAACAATATGCGTTGGACTATTCTCGTAGCTCAGGCAGCAGCAGGCGTTATTGATAATGAGCGTATTGATGCAGAGCTTGCTGCTCGCGATACGAAGGAAAATCGTCAGTTCGCTGTTATGGCTAAGGCTGCAATTCCAACTGCTGAAGCTAAGGCATGGGCTTGGGATCAGGCATTGCATAACAATGAGTTGACCAATTCTCAGCTGGAAAACGTGGCTGGTGGCTTCTCTATGAATTCTGACCCAGCTTTGTACGAAAAATACGTAGACAAGTATGCTCAGATTATTGACTGGGTATGGGAGAATAAGACCTTCCACATGTCTGAAGCATTATTGCAAGGAACAACACGTGGATCAGGCTTGTATCCAAGTGCTTCTGATGCTGCGCGCTTGGTTGAAGTAGGCGAAAACTGGTTGAACAGCCATGCTGATGCGCCTGCAGCTTTGCGTCGTATTGTCATGGAAAATCTCGATAGTTCACAGCGTGTTCTGCGCGTTCAGCGTTACAACGAGAGCTTGTAGAACATCTGCGTATTACACGCCATCTACACTTAACCTGCCGTGCTACTACAATGGGAAGCCGGCAGGTTTTCTATAACAAAGGAGAGACAATGCCTCGTCTTTTTGGAACTGATGGTGTGCGCGGTTTAGCAAATGGTTTGCTCACTGCTGACCTTGCATTGAAAATGGGTGACGCAGCTGTGCGCGTTTTTGGAGCAGATGCCGCTCATGGACGTCAACGTGCTTTAATCGGTCGAGATACTCGCGTATCCGGTGATTTCCTGGCTTCAGCTTTAGCTGCGGGTATGAGCGCTGGCGGTTTCGATGTTATTGACGTAGGTATTTTGCCAACCCCAGGTTTGGCATATCTCACTTCTATTTTGAACGTAGAAATGGGAGCTGTTATTTCTGCTTCCCACAATGCTATGCCAGATAATGGTATTAAGTTCTTTGCTCGGGGAGGTTTCAAACTTCCAGATGCGAAGGAAGATGGGATTGAAGAAATTCTTGGCACAGATTGGGATCGACCAACGGGTGCAGGAGTGGGTCGTATTTCTCACGATAATGTTACGGCAAGCAACCTCTATATTGATCATTTGGTCAGCTCTATTGCTCCTGTGGGTAAAGATAAGATTCAGCCACAGCCTTTGAAGGGACTGCGTATTGTGGTTGATTGCGCTAATGGTGCAACATCAGCAGTTGCGCCTGAAGCTTTACGTCGCGCAGGAGCCGACGTGATTGTGATTAATGCTTCTCCAGACGGCTACAATATTAATGATCATGCAGGTTCAACGCATCCTGAACAGTTGCAGGCGATGGTTAAAGCCAGCGATGCTACTATGGGCGTAGCTTTTGACGGTGATGCCGACCGCTGCTTAGCTGTGGACGAAGATGGCGTTATGGTTAATGGCGACCAAATTATGGGTATTTTAGCTCGTGCCTATAAGCGTGAAGGAAAGCTCAAAGACGATACTCTTGTTATTACCGTTATGAGTAATTTGGGCTTGATTTTAGCGTTGAAGGACATGGGTATTAAAACCGTGCAGACCTCTGTGGGCGATCGCTATGTTCTTGAAGCCATGCTTCAGGGCGGATATACGCTTGGCGGTGAACAGTCAGGACATGTGATTAATAGGGAATTTGCTACCACAGGTGATGGCACATTAACTGCGTTGTGCTTAGCTAATGAAGTGATGAAGTCCGGTAAGAGCTTGAAAGAGTTGGCTGCAGACTTCCCTCAGCTTCCTCAACAGCTTGTTAACGTGCCGAATGTCGATAAACTTGCTGCTTACACGAACCCTGTTGTACAGGAAGCAGTACGCGCAGAAGAAGCAGTGTTGGGAGAAACCGGACGTGTTCTTTTGCGTCCTTCGGGAACAGAGCCTTTGGTTCGCGTGATGGCAGAAGCTTCAACGCAAGAACAGGCAGATGAAGTCTGCGAACGTTTGGCAGCTGTTGTAGCTCGTGAGCTTGCATTATAGAGGGAGAATACTATGGCGTGGAATAGTGCACATATAGACAAAGAATTTGACCGTGAAGTGCGTGCTCTACTCGCAGATACTGATGAAGATGGTAATTTGCCTATTGTGCAGCTGGGTGAACCAGTTTTGCGCATGCAAACCGAGCAGTATGACGGCCAGTTAAGCCAGAAAACATTGGTAAAACTGATTGAGTTGATGCGTTCAACCATGCTTGCCGCTCCAGGAGTAGGTTTAGCAGGGCCTCAGATTGGTTTAGGACTAGCTATTGCTGTGCTCGAAGACCACGTGCGCGATGATGCTGATGATCCGCGCGGTATAGGAGAACTTCCTTTTACCACGATTATTAATCCGCATTATGAGCCAGTTGACGATCAAACAGCAAGCTTCTATGAAGGTTGCCTAAGTTTTGATGGTTACCAAGCTGTGCGTAAACGCTACGTGCATATTAAGGCTACGTGGATGGATGAATTTGGCAATAAGCATGAAGAACTTATGCATTACTGGCCGGCACGTATTTTCCAACATGAAACTGATCATTTGAATGGGGAAGTGTACATTGATAAAGCTGAAACTCGCAGCTTAACTACCTACGATAATCTTGAAGATTATTGGGTGTTCGAAGCAGTTCCTCAAGAAGCATCCAAAACCTTAGGTTTCGAGCTTTAATTGCTGGGGGTGGCGTATTACAATACGCCACCCCATAGGTTACAGGTTTTTTTCTAAACGAATCATAAGCGCAGAAAAAATCAAAGCCATAATCACAATAATTGCCGTTGTTATAATCAAGGCATCTGAATAATACTGTTTCTCAATAAGCGCGTATCCTGCATAAGCAAAAGGAATAAAACCAAAACTCACAGCATAATCAAGAGAACTGATACGTCCCAAAATATTTTTCAGGTGAACGTTGCTGCAGAGCAGACCCCCCCCGCATGTTACTCCTCCCAGCTCAAACCCAATACCTGCAATATATCCTATGGAAAGAGCGGCAGAAACATACGACCATGTGATTTTTGATGATAACGGGATGACATACAGAAGCAAAATAACATCTCCAACACCGCTATCTATGGCAAGAGTAATAGCCCAGAAAATAACACCGATAAGAAGTCAGCGATATTCCTTAAAGAGGTGAGGAGCTGTTTTGAGTGCGTCTACAAGAGATTGCTGTTGATCCTCGTCTTTCGTGTCGTCAAAGCTTTTCGGAACATGAACAAGAGTCAAAAGAATAATCGTGACAATACCGCTCAAACTTGCAATAGCAAAAAGGACTTGAGCAGAAAAGTGGGCGGCAATAAGTCCTACTAAAACAGGAGCACCCACATAAGCAATATTGCGTAATGTGCGCACAAAACCATTGGCTTGAACTAAATAATCATGCTCAACAACCATCAGTAGCAGTGAATAGAGGGCAGGCGAGCCCAGAGCAGAGATAAAAGCAGTAAGTAAAGAGAAAAGCTGAACTTGCCAAGCTAAACCATAGCGCCACGTGAGTACAGCAAAGCCGCTATACGTTACAACCGATATTGCAGCAGCGATTACAGAAAATACGTTTCTTACTAAAACGGTCAGCCAGAACACCGCCAATAAACGCGCAGATAAGTGTGGGCAGAGTGCGGGTGGGTAAAGTGAGAGCCAGACCTGCGGCACCGTTATTTTGGGTACTGGTGAAAACAAGTCCCATAGAAAACATGACGCCAGCTAGCCCTTGAAGTGATTGAGTAATAGCTAGCTTGACAACAGATGCATTCAGCCATGTGGGATGAGAAATATGATGCATGATGAACCTGTTCGAATGCGTGAATATGTATGTTTTATGAGCAAACAGAAAAGGATCGTCGATACTGTGCGGAGATTTTTACCGTGACTATCTTCTTTTATTCTCTGGAAAGATGTAAACAGTTATGGTAGTCTCAATTTTTTGATTTCTTTGTAAGTTTTGAATCATGGACAGAGCTGCTAGATGATCCAGCCCAGTCTAAGGAATGTAACTGGGCGTCTAGAAGCAGTATTGAACCTTATATACTGTTCCGAGTGAAGCGCGTGCCCCGTTTACGTTTGTGCCTTCGTGACCATTAAATTTGACTAACTGAGTGCCTTGATTATTCCATGCCGACCATGTTGCTGCCTGAGAATCAACTGTAACAACAGCATCACCAACAAACTGAGCATTGCCGTAGAGAGGGGAGTAAGGGGTGCTCATAGACGATGTGAGTGTGTACGTATTATCTTGTGTATTAACTGCATATGTGTATACATATGACCGAGCTTCAGAATTAGTAGCTTGTATGCGTTGAGATGCTGTTGGTAATGCATTACTCCAGTTGAAAGTAGGATTGCTAGGAGAATACGCATAATTATTATTGAATAAGGTTAAGGTATAACCTGTTGCGTTCACATTGCTTACTCGAATATCATTTTGACCGGCAAAATCTGCAAAGTTCCCGTTCTTCTTCATAACAAGATACGAGTATTTTGGATCATTCCATAGGTTTGCCGGGCCAATAATAGAGGTAATAGATGGCGAATCATTCACATCCAGAGTAATAACAGAGGAGGTTTCACGCGAGGAGAGTAAATAGCGATTATTGTCAAGTGCACTAATCGAATCTAAATTTAGCCAATTCCACGCACCATCGGACGAACCTCCATCTGCCGTCAACGCGCGCGCCACCGTGGTAGTGCGATACGAATTAAGCAACCTTGCAAGATTAGCCAAAACCGTCATCTTACCGTTCAAAATATTGATGCGCACCACATATGTGCCTACTTCTTTCGTTTTATCGAAAGCGTTACCGTTGGTTGCAATAGCAATAATATTACCGTTTGAATCTGTGGTGTAATCGCTGAATAAAGAGTAGCGTTCATCAAAATTAAAGAAGTTTTTCACAGCGCCTAACTTGTCTACACACGCAAACTGGGTAGTGCTCACTGCATAACACGTCTGCTGACCAATAGTAATAAATCGCGTTCCCCTCACATTTTTCAAAGGAATTTCCCCACGCAAAATGCCGCTGCTGTCATACAAAAAAGCAAAATGTGTGGAGCTTCCCTCAGCAGCCTCAGGCATAACCGCATAGAGACCATTGGTCAGTTTAGTGCTGTTATCGGCAAAAAACGTAGCGTTCACGCGCACAGGCTCATTGCCTAATACGTCACCCATGGTGTATGTGTATTGGCGTGTAATAGTATGTCCGTCCACATCGGCGAGGGTGAAAGTAACCACATTCTTCGCGCTAGGAATCAGCCCTGTAACCTGGAATTCATGGGTGCGACCACGCTGAGCTTGAGTGGTAACAACCCGCGTGAAATCAGGGAAATTCGTTTCCGGAGCACTAACCGTGTACGACACACTCATGAGCTGATCAGTGACAAAAAATACGTAGAGAGACGTGGTATTCGTACCGAAGGGGTTCGCCTCAACAAGCATATGATCAACCGTGTAATTGCCTGTTTTCTTTTTCTTCTCAAGAGTAGCGCTAGCTCGTTTTTGGTATCCGATTGTATAAATACGCTCAACAGTATGCGCCAAAACGCTTGATGGCGAGTTTCTACGCGCATTGTAATAGGTGAGTGCGCTCCACGCTGTTAACGCAACGACAACAAGCATGGCAACAATAATGCTGGTTCGGCGAAGCTGTTCACGCCATGTAGGTTTTGCGCTATCATCTTCCGTTTTGCGCTGAGGAGGAACAGAACGATAATCCGAACTTTTGGTGCGCGTTCCAGTAGCATGATGCACGAGTTCAGGTGTTGCCATACGTTCTCCCCCACGATTTTTTGAGCTGACACAATTATACGAAAGTCACGCAATCTTTCTCCATTGAATTTTCTCGGTTACTTTTCTGTTACGTTTTCTCACGACTTCGTTACTTCGTTCGTTCTCTCGTTTTTCTGGCTCTTGTGATTTTAGCGAGGTTTAGAGGAGAGCATTGCCCAGTAGGTTCCAGTTGATTCCTCGGGATGTTATGTGTTAAGACAT
>NZ_KV812461.1:0-37339 GCF_001813415.1 Alloscardovia sp. HMSC034E08
CCCCCCCAAACCGAAGAGAATCAGCCGCATCAGGCAGCGAATAAAAACAATACACCACCACACCAAACCACGCAACCCACACACCCACAACCCAACAAACACAACCCCCCAACGGCGTGTCGCACATCCTTAAACGCCAGCGTCAATCGTTTGAACAGATTATGGACACACCCAGCTTCTTTAAGTTTAAGGACTAAACTAAGTAAAAGCGGAACGAACCGCTAAGCATACAACTTGTGTATATAGACAGGTAACACAAGTGTTTTCACAAAGGAGCACATATGGCAGATAAGAAAGTTGCCTTGGTAACAGGTGGAGCTCAAGGAATTGGCGAGGCTGCTGTTCGTAGTTTAAGCGCAGATGGTTTTGCTGTAGCTATTGCAGATCTCAACTTGGAAGGTGCTCAAGCTCTGGCCGACGAGCTCAACGCTAACGGCGGCACCGCTTTGGCTATTAAGTTGGATGTATCCGATCAGGCTGCTGTAGATGCAGCTGTGGATGAGGCTGCAGACAAGCTTGGCGATTTTAACGTTATCGTTAACAACGCAGGCTTGGCTCCAACAACTCCAGTGGGTACGGTTGCCCCTGAACAGTTCGAGCTGATTACGAAGGTTAACATTGCAGGAACCATGTGGGGGTGTTCAGGCTGCAACACGTAAGTTCCGTGAACTCGGTCATGGTGGAAAGATTATTAACGCAACATCTCAGGCAGGTGTTGTGGGTAATCCAAACCTTATGCTCTACTGCTCCACCAAGTTCGCTATCCGCGGTATTACTCAGGTAGCTGCTCGAGAGCTCGCGCCAGAAGGCATTTTGGTTAACGCATACGCTCCAGGTATCGTAAAGACTCCAATGATGATGGACATCGCTCACCAGGTTGCTGTAAACGCTGGTAAGGATGACGAGTGGGGTATGGGCACCTTCTCGAAGGATATTGCTTTGGGTTGTTTGAGCGAGCCTGAAGATGTAGCTGCTGCTATTTCCTTCTTGGCAGGTTCTGATTCCGATTACGTTACCGGCCACACTTTGGAAGTTGATGGCGGTATGCAGTTCCACTGAGTTCGTGCTTGCTAGATAAAGCAAAAGGGCTTCTTCGAAAGAAGAAGCCCTTAAATTTTGTGCCCCCTCAGGGACTCGAACCCTGGACACGCGGATTAAGAGTCCGCTGCTCTAACCAACTGAGCTAAAGGGGCGCTGCTTATCGCAACGAGTAACTACTATACTCAGAAAATAATCAAGCGCAAATACGACACGCCGAAAGAGGAAAACTTTCGCATCGCATTTGCGCTCAATCAATCAGCAAGCCCTAGACAATCTTTGGCATTGGAGTGGTCAAAGAAGTCGTTAAGTTAATGTGTACCACGCCTGCACCGGTATGCATCTCAACCTTCTTGAGCGTAACCGTGCGTTCGCTCTCTGGCAGAGCATCGTTATCGGTCATGGTTGCTGGAGACTTCACAGCAAGCACAGCCAGCGCATCAAAATCAATACCCAAAGCTGCAGCGCGATCCTTCTCGGCAGCCAAAATCGATGCGAAACCGTCCTTCTCAATCACGCGGTCAGCTGGAACGCCGTAAGCCTTCTCAGCTACCCAACGTACGGTATCGAGGAAGTCCTCGCCACTCTTACTTTCTGGACGAGCATCCGGATCTGCGGCCGACACAGCCTCAATAAACGCATCGAGTTGAGAAGCCAATCCTGCTCCACCGTCTCGCCACAAATTGCCAGCGATAGGTTCACGGAAACCAAGTGTTGCCGCAGTCTGGCGCAGCGCTGGAAGCTCATCATCTTCGCCTTCCCACAAGTTAATCATAGGGAAGGAAGGAATACCCAAATCCTCGAGTCGGTTTACAGCAAATGGGTAGCGCCACTGCAATGCCGGATCGTCTTGCCATGTGGTAGCGCGGGTAACAACCACCGCAGCAGCTGGCCACTGTGCGCCATACTCACGCGCAGCAACATCGAGCCACTTCTGACCACCAGCATCAGCGCCGTATCCAGCCTCAACCACAACAACATCGTGCAAAGCACATGCCATATCCACAGCAACCAAGCCCGGAATACCAAGAGATACGTTACCGAATGGACCGCAATGAATGTAGACAGGCGAGCCTTCCGAGCTCTCCATATAAGCAGGATCTACAGCATTACCAATAACTCGTACAATACGCTCAATATCTACAAATTCCTTAACAAGCACTGGCTTGCCAGTTTCAGGAGCTAAACCTGCAGTCATATTGCCAATGCGTTGCACAATTTCATCTACCGAGCGAGACAGCACAACAATCTGCATCATTTCACTAGCAGGCGTCAGCACAAAACGCTCAGCCAACTTGCCACCATCTGTCTTCACGGAACGCAAAGAACGGCTTGGAGTTTCAGATACACGAGGAATCAAAACCTCAGACAGAATGCCATCGTCAACAGCCTTCTCACAGAAAGCAACCAACAGATTCTGCGCATCTGCAATGCGAGCCATTTCACCGGTCAAACCCCAGTCAGCAATTTCTGGGTGAGACAGTGTAGACTTACCGCCACCCGAAGCACCGCCTTTCGAGCCAGCGGCAGTAATACCCATGCTTGGCTGACGCAGTACTGCAGCCGCATCAATACCGCGCTGACGCAATGCATCAATCAAAGCAATGGTGGTTGTGGTCTTTCCTTCACCGCGTGAAGCTTTCAAAGGTGTTGCTGCTGTAACCAGCACAACTTTACCCTTTTTGAACTGCTCAGGATGACCCTGAACTTCTTTGAGGAAGGCGAAAGCATCAATCTTCATGAGTTCGCCATAAGCACTCGAATAGGAGGAGAGCTTTCCCGTTAACATCGTGCAACCTTTCTGTGTGGGTGTAGGTGTTGCAAGTCTTTTATTTTGATTACGAAGGCGCAGAACCGCGTTTTTCCGCCGCTATCCGTCTCAGCCACACGCCGACCATCGACCAGTAACCGACCGTCAGCGCTGAGCCGTCCGAGAAGTTTCAGTATCAGTCAGCCCTACGCCATCAGTCAGCCTAACCGCCGTTTCTAATTATCCTAATTATCCGACATGAAGAAAGCGTTGTGCATCGACATGCTTGTGGTGTACAGCACCTTAGACAGCAAATCGTTGGTTTCTTTCTCAACGATGTCGCAAATCGACTGGTTCGCAGCTTCCAAAATCAAACGCGCACGCTTATCTTCTGTGTTCTCAACAGCAGCAGAGCCTTCTGCAGCGGCAAAAGCAGCAATCTTTTTATCAGCAGCAATAACTGTAGCTACTCCTGCTGCCCCAGTTTTCTGCGCGTAACGGTCAATATGCGCGCTGTTCTCATTAAAGCGAGCATCAGCTAAAGCAGCAATCACACGGTTTGCCCAGTAGAAGTTATGCGCTGTATCAACTGTTTCGGTTGTACCAGTCAAGTATGCAGGAATCGTATCAATATTCGTAAAAATAGGCACGCATACATTAAATGGATTTGAACCATAAGCAGTCCACTGAATAGAGCGCGATGCTTCAGGAGCATATGGACGGATTTGAATAATGCACAAATCGCAGTTGCGGTTAATACCAATGCAACGGAACTGTCCGCGCGTAGCTTCGGAACCGTTCTTTGCATACGGATCGTAAGCAGTGCCCTGATAATGACCGCTCAAAGCATACTTGACGTCTTCAATCGTAATCTTGTGTTCTGGCTGACGAGCCCATGGAATATCGTCGCTCATAGGCGTATGCAATGCTTGAGGACTATCCCAATCTTCGTCATAAGGATTAAAGAAGCGCTGAATCCACCAAGCGCGTGGAGTGTTATACACATGGTCAGAATCAGAATGAGAACCAAAAGCTAAACGAGGATTAAACGCACTAGCGTTTTCTACAGCCAAATCTAAACGATTTTCTTCAATAAACTCACGTAAATCAGCAGAGCACATATGCTCATCCTGATCACCGAAAGCATCATCTAAATCAAACTCATCAATGCCCAACTGATTTGGCATGACCACATAGGAATCATCTGGCACACGCTTAGCCATCCAATGATGACCGCCAATTGTTTCGAGCCACCAGATTTCTTCAGCATCGCTAAAAGCAATGCCGTTCATCTCGTACGTGCCAAACTCTTCGAGCAAAGCACCCAAACGTTCCACACCCTCGCGTGCCGAGGAAATATAAGGAAGAACGATGGTGAGCATATCTTCTTCACCAATACCACCAGGAATTTCTGGCTGTCCATCGCGAGCAGGAACAAGCTCAACAAGCGGATCTGCACCCAGCACGCGCTCGTTAGAAGTCAATGTTTCCGTAGCACTCATAGCCACGTTCTTCTCGTTCACGCCATGCTCAGCCCACAAACCATTTTTCAGTAAGGCATCTGGCACAGAAGTGTAGCGCATCGGATTATCTGGCAAATCAATCTCTACATGAGAAATAACACTTTTATAGTGACGAGGCTGATCGTCTGGCTGAACAACCTTAAACTCTTTTTCGGTAAATTCACCGTTCGAGGAATCCTCGTTACGTGAAATAATAGTTGAACCATCATAGCTTGCATTCTTACCGACAAGAATAGTGGTGCAAGGCATAGAATTCCTTTCTGTAGCGGCTGCTTTACTTTTGGCTTTTACTTCTCTGTTTTATTTAGTTCGGTGAGTATGACGTTTTTTGATTGAAGAGCACTGCGTCTTTCAGCTTTACTCGATACGCTCTGCTGATACGCTTTACTGCGCACGAGAGCGAATATATATTTCTCCATAATCAATGACTGCATCTGTGCGGAACACAGCATTGCGTAACTGATTAAGATAGAAACCGTCCTCAAAACCCTCGAAAGCCTGAGCTGTTCCGTACACGCATAACTTATAATCATGATCGCGGTCAGGAGGTTGCGGACCGTTATAGCGATGGATAACTGCAGGATTAGTTTGCTGAGCAATTTTACTGCCTGCTGAGGTGCGACCTTGCACAGCTTCAGGAATAAGTGATGGTAATTGACGTGAGAAATCTTCAGGTATTTGTAGAGCGTGAGAATCATTAAAATCAAACATAAGCGCGTCTACCGGAATATTCGCCACTGCCCAGTGAATCCATTGAAAACCACAGACAGGAATAGCATCATCATCTACAAATTCCCAGTGCAAATACCGTACAGCAGGATTTAACTGATCGATATAAAACGGAAATGATGTGGTTGGGTATCCATCCGTTTTATGATTCTGTGAAGCGAACTTGCCATAAGTATCGGGCATTAGCGTAAAATCGGCAGAAATCTTCATATCTCCAGTATGCCACGTGGCACGGAATGCGCTAGGCAACACGTGGAGTATGCGATGTATGTAATACTTTTACGCGCTTCCATTACGCTATAACGCTCCCCACTACGCATTAATCAGCGAAGTTAGCAAAGCCTCTATAGCCAATAACTGTGGTGTATTGCCGTGAATACGGCGACGCGCTACATCAATGCGTTGTATAGCATCAACAGCATGTTGACGAGATACGCGCACCGACATGACAGCAATTTCTTCTGAAAACTCTTGGTTAATAAGACCGCTAACCATTTCTGCATTATTGTGAATAACTGCTATATCGCGATATACGCTGGCAATCGTAGTTAAAGCACGGTCTACCACATCGCGACTTAAACGTGTTACTCGACGTTTAACATCATCTTTTTTGCCAATAGCGTTATATTGCGAGCGCACAGAAGCATCAATCAGATCATCATCAGCCAAACCGTGAGAACGGCGAAATTCTTTCTGCTGTACCTCCACTTGCGCATCAATACTGGATTGCGCTTGGTCTTGTGCAGAAGCACACAGCTCTTGAGCGAGCAAAACAGCTTGAGAGGTGCGCGTCATGGAAACGAGATTATCCACAATATTATTGCGCATGCGCACAGCTTCCGGCTGGGTAGCATACAGACGTGCTATGCCAATATGACCTTGAGCCAAGCGCGCAAATTGCTTAGCTTTATGCGCATCCACACCTGTGCTCTCCTGCAAAAACGCAGCAATAGCATCCACTGGTGGAACAGCGAGATTAACAATGCGCGTGCGTGAACGAATAGTTGGCAACACATCTTGGGCTGATGGAGCACACAGAATCCACAACGTGTGGTCACTTGGCTCTTCAATATCTTTGAGCAACACATTTGTTGTGCGCTCGCTCATACGGTCAACATCTTCAATAATAATGATGCGCCACGGGCACAGCGCAGGCATCTGTTCCGCGTGGGCGCTCAGCTCGCGCACCTGATCAATCGTAATGCTCACGCGGTCTGTGGTCAGCGTGGTCACATCCGGATGAGTTCCGGCATCAATCTGTCTGCACGTATCGCATTGACCACATCCGCCCTGTGGACAGTTGAGAGCCTGCGCGAAAGCACGCGCTACATTCGAGCGTCCTGAACCAGCAGGTCCACAAATCAGCCATGATTGCGTAATATGTTCTGGTGAGCGTGCCACGCGAGACAATAACTCAACAACAGGCTGTTGCCCAATAATGGATTGCCAAACGCCACTACTCATGATCAGTCCCGCGCTGAGCAAGCAAAGCGTCTATATCGCAGCGAATATCGTTCCACACCTCGTCAATACTGCGAGAGGCATCAATAACCACACAACGTTCAGGATTCTCAGCTGCAATCTGAAGAAAAGCTGCGCGTGTACGTTCAAAAAAGTCTTCGCCGGCAGACTCTAAACGATCAAGCTCACCTGTGAGACGAGCACGTGACTGTTCAAAACTCATATCCAACACATATGTGCGCTGCGGCCATAGCCCCGCTGTAGCGAACTGAGATAGCTCAAGCACGTTCGCACGAGACAGTTCGCGCCCACCGCTTTGATACGCCATCGACGAATCAATATAGCGGTCCGTTAGCACAGCTTGACCGCGTTCGAGTGCTGGACGAATAAAACGATCTACGTGTTGAGCGCGATCTGCAGCATATAACAACGCTTCTGCACGGTCAGACACATCCTCGCCGTGCAGAAGAATGCGACGTAAATCTTTTCCAAGTTCAGTGCCGCCTGGCTCAAACGTCGTTACTGCACTAATTCCTCGCGACTCAATATAATCGCGCAGTCTGTGCAGCTGGGTGGTTTTACCCACGCCGTCCACGCCTTCGAAGGAAATAAACAAACCTTTCGTCATTGTTTATTACTCCTTGGCTGTGCTTTTCTTCGTTGTGCGTTTAGCAGTAGTTTTCTTCGCTGTTGTTTTCTTTGTAGTTGTTTTCTTTGCGGAAGACTTTGCTTTTGTGCTGCGACGCTTGCGCGGACCTGCTGCACGTTTTTCTGCAAGAAGACGGAAAGCAACTTCTGGTTCTATGGATTCAGCCGTATATTGCTTTGGTACGGTACGGTTTGTTTCGCCGTCCGTGATATACATGCCATAGAAACCATCTTTAATAACGACTGGTTTACCTGTATCTGGATCAGGACCGAGTTCGCGCAGAGGAGGTTTGGCAGCTCCACGAGTACGGCGACCATACTTTGGCTGAGCAAATAACTCTTCAGCCTGTTCAACTGTTACGGTGAAAATATCGTCTTCCGAGTTTAGCGAGCGCGTTTCAGCTTTACCGTCTACACCAGTTTTCGTGAGGTATGGACCGTAACGACCGTTATTGGCAAGGATTTCGACCTTCTGAGTTTCGCCTGTTTCCTCGTTTTTCTGCTCAACAGTTCCCACAACGCGCGGCAGATCGAGCAGTTTGACTGCATCGTCCAGACTGATAGCATCAGGAGTCATTGTTTTGAACAGCGAAGCCATTTTTGGTTTATTCGCTTTATCGACTTTTTCGTCACCCGTTGGCACGGCAATGAGAGCAACGTAAGGACCGAAACGTCCGTTACGCACTTCAATCGTTCCTCCTGTTTGAGGGTGAACACCCAGAACTCGAGGACCACCTGAATTATTATCAATAAGATCGCGTGCAACCTCTTGAGTCAGTTCATCGGGAGCGATGGTTTCTGGCAGACTTGCACGCTTTGGCTTACCTTCTGCATCAAGATTGTCTGTATCTTCCAAATATGGACCATAACGTCCTACGCGCACAGCAAGACCATCGCCCACAGGAATAGTGTTAATCTCGCGCGCATCAATCTCACCTAATTGAGAGACTTGAGCATGCAGACCTTTATGAGCTTGCTCAGATGAATAAGCCGAGTCATCACCATCACCAAAGTAGAAGCGCGTTAACCATGCTTTACCGGTTTCCTGACCTTGGGCAATACCGTCTAAACCGTTTTCCATTTGAGCGGTGAAGGCGTAATCCACATATTGTGGGAAGTTTTGTTCCAACAGTTTAATCACAGCAAAAGCAAGCCATGATGGAATAAGAGCTCGTCCACGTTCATATACGTATCCGCGATCAATAATCGTAGAAATAATGCTGGCATATGTAGATGGGCGACCAATTTCCTTAGCTTCCAAAGTGCGCACTAAGGAGGCTTCCGTGTATCGCGCTGGAGGCTGAGTTTCGTGCGACTGAGGTTCTACCTCTTGTGCCGCAAGCACATCACCTTGAGATAGTGGAGGCAGAATTGTTTCTTGCTCATCCTTCTTACTCGTTGATAGACGTGTAGCCACAAGGAAACCAGGAAATTCAATAACAGTTCCGCTGGCATGGAAAGTAGCTGTGCCCTGATCTGCGGTTACTGCATTCATTTCTACAGTAGCGGTAAAGCCTGTGGCATCTGCCATTTGTGACGCCAAAGTACGACGCCAAATAAGCGTATACAGCTTGAGCTGATCAGTTGGCAAACTCGTTGCTAAATCAGCAGGATTACGGAAATGCGAACCTGCTGGACGAATAGCCTCGTGCGCTTCTTGTGCACCGGCAGACTTAGTGGCGTATTGGTGAGGCTTCTCAGATAAATACTGAGCTCCCCATTCTTCTTCCACACTTTGACGAGCAGCAGAGATTGCTTCACTCGATAAGGTCACCGAATCGGTTCGCATATAGGTAATATAACCGTTTTCATACAGCCCTTGAGCTGCACGCATGGTTGCACGAGAAGACATTCCTAAAGTATTACCTGCTGCCTGCTGCAAGGTCGATGTGGTAAAAGGAGGTAAAGGGCGACGCTTATATGGCTTAGAACCTACTGATTCCACAACAAAATCAGTGTTTTTTAGAGCCTCAGATAAGTTCTGCGCAGTCTTTTCGTCTACAACAATCACGCCATCTTTCTCTGCTGCAGCAGTTAATACGCCGTTCTCATCAAAATCTTTCGAACCAGCAACGCGCGTACCGTCAAGCTGAGTTAAACGTGCTGTAAAAGCGTCTTGGGAAGCATCAGCGCTCACCTGAGCAGAGATATCCCAATAGGTTGACTTTACGAAAGCCATACGTTCGCGTTCACGTTCCACAATCAAACGTGTAGCAACGGACTGCACACGACCAGCAGACAGACCTGGTCCTACTTTGCGCCACAATACTGGCGAAAGCTCATAACCGTATAAACGGTCGAGCACACGCCTAGTTTCCTGAGCATCAACCATATGTGCGTCTACATCGCGGGTATGTTCGAGAGAGTCAACAATAGCTGACTTGGTAATTTCATGAAAAACCATGCGCTTAACAGGCACGTTTGGTTTTAGCGTTTCTACCAAGTGCCATGCAATAGCTTCTCCCTCGCGATCCTCATCAGTTGCGAGGAAAACTTCGTCAGCTTTTTTCAAAGCTGCTTTAAGCTCTCTAACAGTTTTCTTCTTATTATCGTCCACAATGTAGTACGGCTTAAAACCATCATCGACGTTCACGCCGAACTTACCGTACTCAGCTTTATCGGATGCAGGAATCTGAGAAGGCTGGGCAAGGTCGCGAATATGACCCACAGATGCGAGCACTGTGTAGTCATCACCCAAATAACCGCCAATTTTCCGCGCTTTGGTAGGCGACTCGACGATTACGAGCTTTTGTCCTTTAGCCATTTTCTGCTCCACTTTCCGATTCGCTATGTGTGTGCCACGCATTGCACACTCAGTTCTTTATTATGCACGCGCCTCGACAAAAGCGCCTCATCGGTGTCTTATCTTCACCGCTTATACGCAAGCAGACGCGCCGAGTTGAGTGTTATTCCCTCTTATGAGTTACGCGCGGGGAGGCGCAGGAGGTTTGCCCAGCAATCCAAAACGTGTTAATGGAGATGCCGTGGCCTGACGCATTGCAAGCAGTAATCCAAACATAAAGGACGAAAAACCAGCAATCAGTGCTATCGTGGCGTACACGCCATACAGAGAGAGCGCGTCAGGACGGTACTGAACAACAGGATAAATCTGTGCTAACACATAACCTCCGTAACCCATAGCACACGCTCCGACAACAATCAACACGCTTGCAGTAATTTGAATGCTCACACTGGATTTTCGCGTTCCTACTTCATCCATACCTGAGGCGCGCGTAAATGCCATAGCTAAAAGTCCCAAAGAAACAACTAAAAGAATGGCCATAATGGAATCTGTTGGTCTGTGCCAATTATCGTAAATCACCATAATTCCCACAGACGTGGTAAAAATAACTGCCCATACAGCACAGATAGCGCGCAAAACGCGAGGCACGCACAAAACAAGGCATACGCTGGCAATAGTAGCCAAAGCAGTGTGTCCAGACGGCGCAGAGTTCGCAGGATCAGGAATATATGCATCCAAAACTGGGCGTGGTAGCACGCGCTTCAAACCGTAAGAGCTCACAAAGGCGGCAATAATAAAAACAACAGTGAGAGCGAAGGTGTAAAAACGCTTACGCACAACGGCAACGAGCAGAGCAAGAGCAATCATCACAACGCTTGCCACAATAATCCACCGCGAATCAGTGAATAATGATGGAGCCAGCGATTCAATGCTCGGGAAGAGACGAGACATATCTGACCACATCCAGCTATCGAAACGCTGACCAGGCAGAGTCCATACGCCGGCATAGAACACTGCAGCTGATGCTACTAATCCTAGAACGGCAAAAACAATGCTCGATACCACAGCGCTGACGCGCGGATGAGTGGCCAAATATTCGTCGGAACCACGATCTCGAGAGCTGATGTTGGCTGCAGACTTCGCTGTGGCTTCTGTGGATGCTTTAGTATTGAGCGCGTTATCATCACTCGCGTTCGAAGATTGCTCGTTGGAATTGTTGCTTTCCTCTCTATGAGAAGGCATCAATATCTCGTTTTTCTGCTGGCTAACTTGGCTCGGAGGAGCAGGTATTGCCATCGTTGGATTGACGGTCTCGCCTGCGCCTTGGTGTTCTGCGTTCTGATTATTCATTTCGTCTGCCATGTGAGTACACAGTACTCGATTACTTCGATGTGCGCAGGAAGACCTGAAAATCAGCACTGAATATGAACATACGATATACAGTATGGTACTGAAGCTCATGTCTTACGACATAGTTCCGCTGACTGTGGGGAGCTGTGTTGTGAGATTTTTTGTTCTTTCTTTAGATTTTCAAGTGTATAGCTCATGGTTCATGCTTTCGGTCTAGGAAGCTTGAGATTTGAGGGTCATCTGCGCTAAGCCTAACTACAAACATTATCGCACGCGCGTTCCCATGTGCTGTATCGTTCGTACCTACCAGTTACTCTACTTGGTAAAGCTTTTACCGAGCATTCAAAACACCGTGTTCCATCTTTAATTGTCATAGCAAGCAGAATGCGAGAGAGTAAAAGCCCCTCGAATTGAACACAGTGTAAAGCCCCGATTGCGCAGAAAGATACTAACAGCGCATCAGGAGAAAAAGAAAACTCCCACGTACCCGACAGAGGTCACTTACCCTTGCTGCATTCCTGCCCTGGGGGAGTTGGGTGACATATCGCCACATGGGAGCTTTTGCTAGTATACACGACCCTCGCGAATTACACCACGAGTCTATGAAATATTCATAAAGTCCGTATTCTTTAAGTAGTTCTTTCCAGCTGTAAAATCGTACTGAACAAACTTGTAATCTTCTAACAACTGCTTGGTTTGCGCATCAGCCTGTGATACGTCCAAATAGTTACCTTCGTTATCCAAGTACAGAGCTTGACCATCAGGAATACGGCTCCATCCTTGAATCTTATTCACTACTGGAGGTTCCATTGCTGGAACTTTGGCGTGTAGTGCTGTTAAGAAGGCAATATATGGGCTCACCTTAGCGTTCAAGTGTTCAGCTAACTGAGCAGTAAAGAAGTTAGGCGAGGTATACGCGCTATTCGTTGCTTTCTCAGCTGCCTGAGCATTATCCACACCAGAAGCCTTATTCGACCAAATAAAATAATCAGTCTCATGCAAAGCTACAGAATTATTATCGTCCTTAGCAGCACTCTTATAAACACCTGGCAGATGGTCACCGTAGAACACCACAGTAATTGGACGATTCAGCTTATCCAACTGTTCGAGGAATTCCTTAGTATATCCATTAGTATATTCCATGCCCTTGGCATAGGTTTCAATTGAGGATTTCTCGCTATCTTCTAACGGTGTACCCGTAGTGCTTTCTGCCTTAATTTCATTATTCGCATAATAATTCTTATACGGCATGTGGTTTTGCATGGTCACAACCTGATAGAAATGAGGGCTTTGATCAACCTTCTCCAAAGAATCCAAAATAGAGATATACGTTGATTTATCAGACACATATGGAGAAGTACCCAACTTAGTAGTTGGAGAAATAAACAAAGGACCATCCAAAGTACTAAACTGCGAGAATCCAAAGCGTTTATACACCATATTACGCGAATACATATTCGACTGATACGGATGAAAAGCCAACGAAGCTTGCTCACCCCACAACTGATTAACACTCGCAGACCACTTCTGCGTAGGAACCAACTGCTGATACGGAGAACTCAAAGACGGAGCAAAATTACTCATCGACAAACCCGTCAACGCCATATACTCCAAATTAGCCGTACCACCACCATAACCAGACGACAACATCAAACCAGACGTCGTCTTCGACTTAAGCTCACGCACAAAAGGCATCACATCTTTACTCACCTTCAACCCCGGCACACGAGAGGGATCCGAGAAAGACTCCGACAAAATATAAATCACCGTCGAATCCTTCAAACGAGCACTGCGATGCACATTCAACTCCTGCGCATTATGCGCATAACGAGAAGCAATCTGCTTCATCGTCTTCTCAGAATACCCAGCAGGCTTATCCATCACCTTCGGATTAAGCAAACGAGCAAAACCCACAGCCGTACCATTATTCTGCGCATCAATCTTAGAATCCCACAACTTTGGTGAGTCACCAAAGAATGCCAACATAGAATTCGACCACGAGCCCACAGATGCCATAGACATCACAAAAGCAAACAAGAAACTAAAAGCCACCACAGCAGCAACCACACGCTTCACCGAGCGCACAAGAAACTTCTTACTACGAACAACGCTCTTTCTCGTATCTCTATGCCCAATAATCAAGAACAAAGCAGTGCTAATCATGGCTAAAATAACAGCGCCCACAATAATCCATAAAGCATCATCAGGCATCCATCCTGCTAAGTTCCGTGCTTTACCGCCCGTCACGAAACCCAAATCAGAAGGAAGAATCGTTTCAGAACGCGACTCTAATTTAAAACGCTCAACAACAGTAATAAAAATACAAATATCAAGGAAAATTTGTGTGGCAAGCCAAAAACGGTTCACCAGCATAATCACAATAAAATACACCAAACCAGTAAGAAGAAACTCATTAACTACTTCAAACTTACCGAGGAAAATTTTACCAACAAATGCAAAAGAATTACTCACAGCGTTGGTATCGTTAATACCCCACTGCAAAATTACGATGGCAAAAAGATTGATTAGACAGAACCACGCGGCATAACTCCATGAGCTAAAATCATGACGCGAAAATGCACGTGATAATGCACGAATCATACTATTTTTTGATTCTTTACGCTTTTTCATACAATCACCATATTCTACCTAAACTTCAAAGGGTTTTCTCAACAACTCCCGCTGTGTATGTAAAAGTGCAGGACAGGCTCCTTATGCTGCCCTGCACCCTAGTTGCACACTGAGCTAAGCGTGCCACACATCTTTACCTTCAGCCTGTGCTTGAGCAATGTCTGCATTAAGCTGAGCTGCAGTATTTTCTACCTGACCAGTAATAAACTGTTCTACTAGTGCGCGTGCTTCATGATCTTCATACTGTACTGCTGGAGACTTCATAAAGTAAGCGCTTGGAGCCAAAATAGGGCCTCCTAAACCGCGATCCAACGCAATTTTTGCCGCACGAATAGCGTCAATAACCACGCCAGCGGAATTTGGAGAATCCCATACCTCAAGCTTATATTCCAAGCTCAAAGGAACATCACCAAAGGTCGTTCCCTCCAAACGAACAAAAGCAAACTTACGATCGTCAAGCCATGCCACGTAATCGGAAGGACCAATATGAACGTTACGCTCCTCCATCTCGTGAGGAACAATTGAGGTTACAGCACGTGTTTTAGAAATCTTCTTAGATTCCAAACGGTCGCGTTGCAACATATTCATAAAGTCCATATTGCCGCCCACATTCAACTGGTATGTGCGGTCAACGCGCACGCCACGGTCTTCGAAAAGGCGAGCTAAAGTGCGGTGCGTAATAGTGGCACCCACCTGACTTTTAATATCGTCACCCACAATAGGAACGCCTGCATCACGGAACTTTTGCGCCCACTGCGGATCAGATGCAATAAATACTGGCAAACAGTTAACAAAAGCACATCCGGCTTCTATTGCTGCTGATGCATAGAATTTATCGGCTTCTTCCGAGCCGACGGGCAGATAGGAGACGAGCACATCAACGTGCTTATCTTTAAGTACCTGTGCCACATCCACTTCTGCTGCACTTGATTCATCAATCATTTCACGGTAATACGTGCCCAAACCGTCATAGGTTGGACCGCGTTGCACTTCTACACCCAGGGATGGAACCTGACTGAAAGTGTAGGTGTTGTTTTGGGAAGCAAAAATTGCCTCGCTTAAGTCAGAGCCTACTTTGGCGGCATCCACATCGAAGGCTGCTACGAATTCAATATCTCGAATACGGTATCCTCCGAAATTAGCATGCATAATGCCGGGGATTTTCTCATCATCCTGAGCGTTCTTGTAATATTCCACGCCCTGAACAAGTGATGACGCGCAGTTTCCCACGCCCGCAATGGCTACGCGAATGACCATTCAATTTCCTTACATTAACAATACTCTTCATGAAACTTGCCATATTCTAGCTTCCACTAGATATTATGAGCCACCAGTTTCACATCACTCAAAACGAGCAAGCTAGCGTCAATCTAGTTTCAAGCTTCACAAGTACAAGTACACTCACTACCCTTATTAAAGAGTACTAGGACTGTATGAGAGTGCCACTATAGATGACGGCTTAGCACAATATATTCACCGAATGAACACAATGAAAATACTCTTATTCATGCGTTTATCGTGTGCTTATCATTGCGCTATCACCGCGCTATTACCAATCTTTCAACACGCAACCATCGCTTTATCGGCGCCCTACCACCGCTCTTTCATACATTATCGCCGTAGTATACATAAAGTTCTCAGTAAAAACTCAGAAAGCATGTTTTTGTGTAAAAGTAGCGTAAACGTCTTGCGCATTTAGCGGATTTTATCAACAGAATTCACGGATGAAGACTAGCCTTAGATGAATGGCTAGTAAGAAATCAAGCGATAAGACATCTCGCAGCGCCCGTAGCACGCGCAGTACTCGTTCTACACGCTCTACAGCAGGTAGCCGCTCTACAGCGGTCAGCTCTCGTCCTCGCTCTCATCGTCGTACGGCAGCAAAAAAGCTCAAAAAGCGCCCTATTCTTAAATATCTTCTTTTTAGCTTTTTAGGATTATTTATTTTGGGCATAGGTGGTTTAAGCGTTGCTTATGCCATGATTAAAATTCCTAGCCCTGAATCAGTCGCGTTAAGTCAGAAAACAACCGTCTATTACAATGACGGAACTACGCCGATTGGCAGCTTTTCGCAGCAAAACCGTCAGATTATTCAATGCTCTACTCTGCCTGATTATGTGGGCAATGCTGTTGTTGCGTCCGAAAACCGCACGTTCTGGACCGATAGCGGTATCGATTTTAAGGGTATTGGACGAGCTCTGTTCAACAACATCACCACAGGTTCGCGTCAGGGTGGTTCAACTATTACGCAGCAATATGCGGAACGTTATTATTTAGGCGAAACAAAAAGTTATATGGGTAAGCTCAAAGAGGCATTACTCGCTCTGAAAATTGCTCAGACTCAAGATAAATCCACTGTTTTGTGCGGATATTTAAATACGATTTATTGGGGTCGTGGAGCTTATGGTATTCAGGCTGCTGCTCAAGCATACTTTGGAAAGAACGCTAAAGATTTAACTTCTTCCGAGGCAGCTATGTTAGCGGGGATTATTCCTGCTCCTTCTATATGGGATCCTGCTGTAGATCAAACCGCAGCAACGAAACGTTTTAACCGCGTTATAAAGATTATGAAGGAAGACGGTTATATTAGTTCCGAGGATGCGAAGAACGCTCAATTCCCTGAAACCATTACTAATTCAACAACAGATGAATATGCTGGCGATAAAGGCTATCTGCTGACTATGGTGAAAAATGAGTTGATTAACACCGGTAAATTTACTGACGATCAGATTATGACCGGTGGTTATTCGATTGCGACTACGATTGATAAAGATAAGCAAGCGCAAATGCAAACTGTGGGCAATGGTGATGGAACTCTTCCTGAAACTGTTGAAGTAGGAGGTATGAGCGCGGACGTCGATACAGGCGAGATTTTGTCTATCTATAGCGGTCGCGATTACAATACGAAGCAGTTGAATAACGCCACGCAAGCGTACTATCAAGCTGGATCTACTATGAAGGCTTTCACCCTTATTGGAGCTGTGCAACAAGGCGTGAGCTTGAACACCATGTTTAATGGTAATTCTCCACGTTCGTTTGCAGGATTATCTAAACCTGTATCCAACTATGGAAACCAGAGTTTTGGCAATATTACGCTGACCCAGGCAACGGCGAACTCCGTGAATACTGTTTTTGTCGATCTCAATGAAAAAATAACACCGCAAAAGACTGCTGAAATCGCACAACAAGCAGGAATAAAATCAAGTATTCAAAAAGATTCTCCGTATAATACCTTGGGTATTGATGCTGTGCATGTGAGTGAAATGGTTCAGGCGTATCAAACCATTGCTCACGATGGAGTAAAAAATACTTTGCACATTGTGCGATCTGTTACTTCCGCTAGCAGTGGTGATACGATTTATGCAGCAAGTACAAAAGGAAGTCAAGTTTTTGATTCCGATACAACAGCAGTAACAACGCAGGCTTTACATGCCGTTATTACATCGGGTACAGGTCGCGCTGCTCTAAGCGTGGGGAAGACTTTAGCAGGTAAATCTGGTACAGCAAATGACAGCACTGCTTTAAGTTTTGTTGGTTTTAGCCGTCATGTAGTGACCGGTTTTGCGATTTGGAATCCAAGTGATGACGGTCAAACGAATGAAGTGGTGCCAACTTTCGGCGCTTATGAAAACGGTACCGGTTACCCTGCTGTATTATTTGCTCGCTATATGAAGCAAGCCTTATCTGGTGTTGCTGATGAAGCCTTCCCTACTCCAAAAAATCAAGGAACTGTGGGCGGTTCTGATGGTTCTTGGGGATTAGGACGTTCTGTGCAACGTCAGGAGGCTCGTCGAGACGATGACTCTAAAGACACTAAGGACGATGACTCCTCGACACAAAAGTCTCCACAGAACAATACGCCACAAAATTCGCAAAACTCGAATAATAACGGTAACTCTTCTGAACAGAACGAGCAGTCGAATAATAATCAGCAAAACCAGCAGAATCAACAAAATCAAAATAAAAATCAACAGAATCAAAATCAAACGCCTGGCACGGGCGAGCCAACAAATAATTAAATAGAAAAAGGTCGGCCTCTCACTAGAGAAGCCGACCTTTCTTTTAGAATCTGTAATTTTTATCGAAGCGTGCGGTTCACAGCAGACAAAATAGCCTTCAGCGAGCTGGTAGTAATTGAGGAATCAATACCTACGCCCCAAATAATGCGATCTTCTGGAGCATCGCCAATCTGACATTCAACATACGAAGCTGCTACAGCATCTCCACCAGCGCTCAAAGCGTGTTCTGCATAATCAAGCACAGACACAGTAACGCCCAGCACAGAAATCGCATTCACAAAAGCAGCAATTGGACCGTTACCCACACCAGAAATCTGACGTATAGTTGGCTCGTCTTCACTTCCTGGCAAACCGTTATCTTGAATCTTCACCTTAATTACGGTATCTGGGCCAGAATCATCGGACATAATATTAGCGCCCAGCAGACGGTAACGTCCCCACACCTTCAGACCATCATCTGCCTGAGTATCGGCGAGGGCAGCATGCTTACCGCTCTCCTCCACAGGCAGATACTCGTCCTTGAACAGACGCCAAATATCTTCGTCCTTCACTTCACGCTTGGTCTGATCAGCATAACGCTGAACAACGCGATCGAACTCGACTTGCAAACGCTTAGGCAGATCAAGATTGTGATTAACCTTAAGCAGGTACGCCATGCCGCCCTTACCAGACTGCGAGTTTACACGAATAACTGCTTCGTAGGTGCCGCCCACATCCTTTGGATCGATAGGCAGATATGGAACTTGCCACAGGAAGCTATCCAGATCTGCGTTCTGCTCGGCAGCGGCAAGCTCGCGAGCTTCCATACCCTTCTTGATTGCATCTTGATGAGAACCAGAGAAGGCTGTAAACACGAAGTTTCCAATATATGGATGACGCTCAGACAGCTCAATCTGATTGCAATATTCCACAATCTTGCGTACTTCGCGCAGATTGGAGAAATCAATCTGAGGATCGATGCCTTGAACGAGCAGATTCAAGCCCACAGTGCACAGATCCACATTACCAGTGCGCTCACCGTTGCCGAAAAGACAACCTTCAACGCGATCTGCGCCAGCCAGCAAAGCCAGCTCGGTTGCGGCTACTGCCATGCCTTCATCGTTGTGTGGGTGCAGGCTGAGCACAATAGACTCGCGGTTTGCTAAGTTGCGGTCGAGGAATTCAATCTGGTCGGCGAACACATTTGGTGTGGTCATTTCGACTGTGGCCGGGATATTGATGATCATAGGATGCTCTGGCGTTGGCTGAATAACGTCTACAACGGCATCACAGACTTCCAAAGCATACTCAGGTTCTGTTCCGGTGAAAGATTCTGGTGAGTACTCGTAGGAAATATCGATATTATCGGCTTCGCCTTCAAGTTCTTTGCACAGTTTCGCAGCATCCACTGCTAACTGCTTAATGCCTTCTTTTCCTTTGCGAAATACTACTTCGCGCTGGAGTACAGATGTGGAATTATAAAAGTGCACAATGGCGCGCTTGCAACCGCGCAGAGCCTCATATGTTTTGCGGATGAGATGTTCGCGAGCTTGTGTGAGTACGGCGATGGTGACGTCGTCGGGGATGAGATCGCGTTCGATGAGCATGCGAATGAAGTTGTAATCGGTTTCGGATGCCGATGGGAAGCCCACCTCAATCTCCTTGTATCCCATAGAGATTAGGAGGTTCCAAAAACGCAGTTTGCGTTCTGAATCCATTGGACTAACCAGAGATTGATTACCATCGCGAAGATCGACTGAACACCAGCGAGGAGCACGTTGCAGTTTCTTATCTGGCCATGTGCGCTGAGGATATTCGAAAGGAACCTGCTTATCGTAAGAAACATACTTGGTGTATGGCATACGACTTGGACGCTGAGGGCAGCCAACATAACGCTGCTTGGGCAATCGAGGATCGTTATTCCCACCATTTGAAGCTGCTGCCAGTGGTGCTAAGTCAAATACTGAATTAGTCATTGCCCTACCTTACGAATAACGAGTAATTATATGGTTATTATGTACGCAATTTCATGCATATGTTACGTGAAATTGTGTGTTCCATTGTACGGGCTAGGCTAGGAAAAAGACCGTCGTGTTCCGACATAAGAAATATTTTTCGCAATGTTATGAGAATGCTTTACGCCATAAAATGCGATAACGGGCTTCCTAAACGTCCTCCACAGAAGGCATTGCCCAACCAGGTATGACGCGAATTTGGCCATACAGCTCCTAAACGAGGAGAGTTCTGGCTAATCCATACGCTTGGCACGCGCCCATCAGCACTGCGCGAACCAATAAGGTTAAAACCGTTCTTATCTGTCAACCAATCAGGATGTTGGGTGGCAATAGCTAAACCTTCTTCTAAGGTCAGCGGCAATTTATTATCAGAGTCAATCAGTTTACGCGCAACGTCTGGTTCACGGTTGACGTACTTAGTTCCTGTATGCGGATCGCAGACGATATAAAAAGGCCCTTCAGGAGGTTCACAGCCTTCTTGAGGTAAAAAGCTAGCAATATCGCGCGGAGGCATAGTAGTAAAACCAGCGTTACGACCAACAGCAGTGCGCGCAATCAAAGATTCAGGGGAAACGAGTTCGCGGGTAGGAACCAACAGAATATTTTCGCCCAAATTTTCGTACTGATCCGTATTAAGTAGCGCCATAAGAGGCTGCGCTAAAGCTCGAAACTCTGCGTGGCTCAAATCTGCAACATCTGCATATCCTAATTCAACAAGGCGGTTCAATTGCTGAACCGTCTGTCGAGCTACTACGTTAAGAATTGCCATGCAATAAATTTTACACGCGATCTGCGAAGTGCTTGGAAACAACGACTTCAGCAATTTGGATAGCATTCAATGCTGCGCCCTTACGCAAATTGTCGTTGGTAATAAAGAAGCTTAAGCCCTTTTTGCCTTCTACAGACTGATCCTGACGGATGCGACCCACAAAGCTTGGATCCTTACCCGCAGCCTCCTGAGGTGTTGGAATATCCATAAGCTCCACACCTGGAGCATCAGCTAAGACTTCTCGAGCCATGTCTGGAGTAACATCATGTTCGAACTCAGCTTGAATGCTCATGCCATGAGACGTAAAGACTCCCACGCGCACACAGGTGCATGCAGCAAGCAGGCCTGGAATATGCAGAATCTTGCGGCTTTCATTGCGCCACTTCTGCTCCTCATCCGTCTCCTCACTACCGTCATCCACAATCGCCCCAATAAACGGCACAGCGTTGAATGCAATTGTCTTCACAATCTTAGTAGGCTCAGGGAATGCAATAGCCGAGCCATCGAACACAAGCTGGTCTGCTCCTTGGTCAAGAGCTGCCTTAGCCTCATTAACCAGCTGCAGCACACCATCACGGCCCGCGCCAGCAACAGCTTGGTACGAGGATGCCACCAAACGCTTCAATCCAAAATTATCGTGCAATACCTTCACCGCAGGCATAGCCGCCATCGTGGTGCAGTTAGGATTTGCAATAATACGGCTTGGCACATCGTTCAAATCTTCTGGATTAACCTCAGCCACAACCAAAGGAACATCATCATGCATACGCCATTGCGAAGAATTGTCAATAACGTAGGCGCCAGCTTCAGCGAAACGAGGAGCCCATATTTTAGAGGTGCCACCACCAGCGGAAAAAATAGCAGTATCAATGCCGCTTAAATCTGCGGTAGCCACATCTTCTACTACCACATCATGGCCTTCAAAGTTCAACACCTGACCTGCTGAGCGAGAAGATGCCAAGAAACGCAAGTCTTTAATTGGGAAGCTGCGCTCAGCCAAGATGGAACGCATCACCATGCCCACCTGACCGGTAGCTCCCAAAACAGCGATATTTACGCCTTTTTCGTTAATCTGTACCATTAGCGACCAGTACCTCCATAAACAACAGCTTCAATAGTTTGCGCGTCCAGACCAAATGCTGTGTGTACGCTGCGCACAGCGGTGGTTAAGTCTTCCAGTGGAACAACAGCTGAAATGCGAATTTCCGAGGTGGAAATCATCAGCACATTAATCGACTCATCAGACAGTGCCTGGAAGAAGCGAGCGGTAATACCCGAATGTGTTTTCATGCCCACGCCTACCAGCGAAATCTTACCAATCTGCGTATTGACGTCAGCAGTTTTGTATTCCAACTCGTCTTTGTGTGTGTCAATGAATTCCTGCACCTTACGCAGCTGCGATTCAGGGAAAGTAATGGAAATATCTGCCACAGCATGATCGGGATCTGTGGCTGCCAAGGCCTGCACAATAATGTCGATATTAATGCCAGCTTCAGCTAAACCATTAAACACTGCGGTTACGCGACCAGGACGGTCTGGAATACCGCGCAATGTTACCATTGCTTCGCTGCTATCATGAGCGATACCAGAGATAATAGGAGCCTCTGGTCCGGTCATGTCTGGGAAAATATCACCAATTGATGTTTCTGCCATGAGATCTCCTTGTACTAATCTCGGTTTGGAATGGAATCTAAATCTGCATATGTGCCCAGCACAATAGTTCCCTTACGCTTAGAGAAGGAGCTGCGCACATGAATAGGCATCTGGAAACGGCGAGCGTATTCTACGCAACGCAAAGCCAAAACTTTCGACCCCGATGCTGCCATTTCCAAAATCGCATCATACGTAATGGATTCAATGCGCTGAGCTGTTGGCACAATACGAGGATCTGCTGTGAACACGCCGTCAACATCCGTGTAAATCTCGCACACATCTGCACCCAAAGCCACAGCTAAAGCAACTGCAGATGTATCGGATCCACCGCGCCCCAAAGTAGTAGCGTCACCTCGTGAATTAACGCCTTGGAAGCCTGCGACAATAGCAATTTCGCCATTGCTAATCGCTGCCTTCACACGGTCTGGCTTAACAGCACGAATATGAGCAGCTCCATACTGAGTATCGGTCATGAAACCAGCCTGAGATCCTGTAAAGGAATGCGCTTTCTCGCCTTGTGCGTGAATAGCCATTGCAAGCAAAGACATGGAAATACGCTCACCTGCAGTCATGAGCATATCCATCTCACGTGCAGGAGGATTCGAGTCGATGCTCAGAGCCTGATCAATGAGTTCATCTGTGGTGTCTCCCATCGCGGAGACCACAACTACTACATCATTACCTTTTTTCTGAGTTTCGATAATACGGCGAGCAACGCGCTTAATAGATTCTGCGTCCGCTACGGAAGAACCGCCATACTTCTGTACTATAAGATCCACATCAATCCCATCTGATTGAAACCGTGATTGAAATCTGTTGGTAGTTTTATCTTACGCAACTGTATTGATTTCTCCCGTGTTTTGCATGTGCTATAGCCAGCTGGTGAGATAACGCCATATTTTTTAGCAACTTTTGATTGCGCTGGATCATAGTTCGCTCGGCACCGTTGGACTTTAGTTCGCTCGGCGAGCGCTTACTGTTTGCGATAGACCAACGCCACGTAACGCTTATACGCTGCGCCTTCCTGCGAGCGCGCGTCCTAAGGTTATTTCATCGGCATATTCAAGGTCTGCTCCGACTGGAAGACCGCTGGCAAGACGAGTTATTTTTATGCTCACTGGTTCAAGCAGTCTACTCAAATATGTTGTTGTGGCTTCGCCTTCAATATCTGGGTTGAGAGCCAAAATCACTTCTTGAATACCTTGATTATCTGCCTCACTGTGCGCGTGACTTAAGTTCTGCTCATTTTCCTCTGAATTATGAGCACTTTGTGCAGCATTTTCTGCCTCCTGCATGCGACGCACAAGAGCAGCAATATTCAAATCTTGAGGAGCAACATTAGCCATAGGGTTAATAGCACCACCCAGAACGTGATACACCCCGCGGAATTCATGTGTGCGTTCAATACTCATCACATCTTTAGGCTCTTGAACCACACAAATAGTGGTATGGTCACGTCGAGGATCCGCACATATTGGGCAAGGACTCTGTTCACACACATTGCCACATATTTCGCAGAAACGCACGCGTTCGCGCATGTCGATAATGGCTTGAGCGAGCTCTTGAGCTTGCGATTCCTCTACAGACAGCAGATGAAAAGCAATGCGCTGCGCTCCTTTTGGACCAATACCTGGAAGCTTGGCAAAATCATCTATGAGCGTTTGGATTGCTCCATCATAGGTGCTTGGCACGTATTTTCTCCTCTTGTATTCTTTCTCTCATGCTTCTTGTGCTGCGTTTGCTTTTGACGAGGTTCTGCTCGGTAAGCGTTATACTGCTTTACTGCGCTTTGGCAGGATTGCGTTCATCGTCTGCAGCAAATTCAACGGTTTTTTTCGCGTTAAAAATCTTCTCAATATCCTGAACACTGAGCGTAGCTTGAGATTCTAATTGCTCATCATCCATAGAATACTGATCGTCTTCAGCGCTCACTTGCGGCTCAGGATGGGCAGCAGAGGTCTGCTCTATAGCAGGCTTCTCGGTTTGCTCAGCTGCGCGCACAACAGCAGCTTCCTCATTATTCCCGACATTATTCCTGCGCGCGTAATGCACAGCGTTAGTGTTGCCCACACTCGCATGCTCCTGAGACACGTCCTGCGCCTCAGCGAGAACTGAGCTGTCCCCATGCATAAAATAATCAAGAGAGGCATCATCAGCCTTATCAGCCATTTTTTTAGCAGAATCCTCAGTCTGTGTAGCTTGCGCATATGCAGCAGCGTTCTGCTCTTGTGCTAAGCCTGTATCTTCTTGACCATAGGAATGATTACTAACCTCGTTAGCCCAAGGATCTATGCTGTTGCCTGTTGACGTGCCTACTGGTGAAGCATTCTGCTCAGCAGCATGGTCAGAGTTATCTGCGTCAGCATCCTGGTTACCTCGCGCTGGCTTATCTGAACTATCTCCTGCATGTGTGCCATTGCTCATAGTGCGCATATTGGCTAATGCTGCTTGGGCAGCCATTTGTGCTACTTGAGCTTTTACCTGTGCACGCTGAGCCGGTGTTAAATTACGCAATGGCGTAACCGTTTGACCGTCAGCTGTTCGCGGCGCAGGAGCCACAACTACCGGAGCTCCATAATGCTCTGCAAGTTTTGCATTGAGAATTTTCTGCAATGTTGTTTCGCCCAGCACTGGTTCACTCGATACGGCTAGACCGAAGGCATGCTGACTTAATGGATTAGCAAAGGTCAGCATCATAAGATGACGTCCTGTGCGTTCCTGCAACTGCACCTGTGGAATGTGCTCGCTGCTTACCACAGAGCGAATCTTTTGCGGTAAGCATTGTATGAGAATATCCCACTGTTTTTGAGCTTCGTCAGGATTGAGGCTGACTGATGGCGCAGGTTTTGGCACTGGCGCTGATACTGGCGTTGGTTTCACCTGTACTTCAGGAATTTCAGTAGCCTGATTCTGCTGTACTGAAGAAGATACAATCTGTTCAGCAGGAGACTCGTGAACGCTTTGAGATTGCGGCGCAGATTGCGCTTGCTGAGTAGCTCTTGCCCTCGCACGTGGGGACAGCGCTTGTTGATTTTGCTCAGATTGAGCAAGTCGCGCTGAGCTAGACGCCGGTGCACTTGGAGCTGCAGATGCTGCTACTGTGTGCATCGGTTGTTCAGCAACCAGAAGCTGTGCAGCTAAAAGTTCCAAACGCATGCGCGGAGACATAGTTCCGCTCATAGAAGCTAAAGCAGTGTTAATGCGCTGAGCCATAAGGTCAAGCTGATGCAAGTTAAGACGCTCCACTTGGTGTTGCATATCCTGAGTAACCTGCTCAGATTGTCCAATATTTAAGGCTGATTCAGCTTCTCGTCCAGCAATAGCTAAAACAAGCAAATCGCGCACGTAGGCGAGTAAATCTTCCACAAATTTTCGTGGATCAAAACCGCCCGTTACTACTTTTTCAATAACGCCATACAGGTCTGAACCATTACGCTCAATAATCGCGTTCATGGCATCGCGAATAAGACCATCAGGCGTGAAACCAAGCAGTGCAACAGAATCAGAATAGGTAATAGTTCCATCAATGGAGCCCACCATCAGCTGATCGAGCACGGACAAGGTATCACGCATAGATCCACCGCCCGCTCGCATGGCTAGCTTGAGCACACCAGCTTCCGGTTGAATACCTTCTTTTTCACACACACTTTCCAAATATGGTCCCATCACCTCTGGTGGAACCAATCGGAATGGATAATGATGTGTACGTGAACGAATAGTACCAATAACTTTATCTGGCTCAGTTGTGGCAAAAACAAACATCACATGCTCAGGTGGTTCTTCCACAATTTTCAGCAGTGCATTAAATGCGCTTCCAGTTACCATATGAGCTTCATCCAGAATAAAAATCTTGTAACGGTCACGTGCTGGAGCGAAAGTTGCTCGTTCACGCAATTCACGTGCATCATCAACACTGCCATGGCTAGCCGCATCGATTTCCACCACATCAATAGATCCTGGACCACTCGTCGATAAGTCTTTGCAGCTCTCGCATTCACCGCATGGATGTGAGGTTGGACCGTGCACACAGTTAATACAGCGTGCCAGAATACGCGCTGATGACGTTTTACCACAACCGCGAGGTCCCGAAAAAAGGTAGGCATGTGTAAGCTTACCCTCATCTAATGCGCGAGATAATGGTCGCGTAACATGATCTTGCCCAATAACTCCATCGAAAGTATCAGGCCTGTAACGTCGATACAGTGCTAATGCCATGGCTCTAGGCTACCTATTTCTTGGGACACATTGTGCTGGACCTGCACGCGCTAGCGCACGTGGGTGAGGAAGAAACTCCACCCGCGGAATTCCTTCTACTGCAACTTGCACATCTTCACCGTCTACGGTACACGATGCAAGTTTAAAATCATCATTATTCAGTTTTGCGCTTGCCTGTGCGCATGGTGAGCCTCGTGAAGATGCTGATTCAGATAAAGTACGTATTTGCTGCTCAAAAGCAGCATCTAGTGCTATCTGCTGTGCATATGTATGTGCTTGGGACTGACAAATGAGATAACTTCCCGCACACACAATTATGCTTGCCAACACGCCCACAAGTCCCACAATAACAAGACCGAGCACAGTGCCTGAACCAGAATCTGCTTGTTTTAACCACCTCACACATCGATTTTTATTCCAGCCATTCATGACGACTTCCTTGGGCTTGACCAACAACTGTAAAAGGAAGATGAGCATGCCCCAACGCAGCTACTGGACAGGTTGTGCGAATGTCGAAAGATTCTTTTGCCCATAGCACTTTCACCTGAGTATTCACGCCTGCGCTACGTTGGGCAACGCGAATAGCTTCTCGCTGTGCTGTGCTTGTAGAGGCACCAGCTTGTTCAGACAGAATAACACTGTATGTAGCTTGTCGGGCAGCATCATGACAATCCAATTGCACCATAACAATTCGCGTCATGCTTAGCACAAGTACGGCTACTGCTACGACAGTCGGAAACACAACAGCAAATTCAGCGGTGACCGCGCCACCATCATGAGCAGTGATGACATGGGTCACCTGCTGAAAAGCTGCACGCACTGCGTAGTGCGCTTTATACCATAGAGAGCGCATTGGTAATCAACTGCGATATGAGGGAACGAATAGCATCTGATTTGAGCAGAGCAACCAGAATTCCTGCGAAACTTGTTGCACCTACAAGAACAATTGCATATTCTGCTGTAGCCATTCCATCATCGGATACACTCAGAGCACGAGTACTGCGTTGCAGGAAAGACTGCAAATGGAGGAATGAGCGAATCATCATAGTTTGTATAATGTCTTTCATAATTATCCTTTGTTTCGTTAAGTGAAGATCAAACTCTGAAGAGTTTGTAATTTCTATTGTGGAATGTGAAACTGAAAAATCAGGTATCACAATGTACATGTGAACCAATGTGAATAACCGTGTCGCAACTACTTCTTTGTCCACCCTTATCCACTCAAACCAAACCATGAAGAGAGCAGAGGAATAACCGTGAGCAGAACAAAACCAGGTAAGAAACATAAACCGAGAGGCAGCAAAATACCTACAGCTAGCTCATGCGAGGCATAACTAACGACTAAGTTTTCGTTATCACGCAATTGTTCTATTGCATTTTCAATACGCAGTGAAGGCGATACTCCTCGTTTATATGCTGGCTCTAAAACATCATGCATAATGCTGAGCACACTATATCCCGGTGTAAGATACGGCTTCCACGCATAATCCCAATCTTGTGCAGACATCAAGCCTTGCGCAATATCTTGCAGAGCCTTCCCCTGCTCATTGCTCAGCACACATCCCACTGTGCGCAAAGCCGCGGGTAAAGATGCTCCTTGCTGCAAGCAGCTTTCCAACATTTCCAGCACGAGTTCAGGGCTAAAATCATGCGCGCGGTCAATGTCAGAGCCTCTAACCAGCTGATGGATTCGGTGAATGAACAACATCATCATCTCCTTCTTCGTTGAAGCATCATAAATTGAGGCATAAGTGACGGCTGCGTAGCTTTCTCAAAACGTTTAAGCAAAGCCTTCATCCACGCTAAACCGGCGGCATATAAGGTCACAGACAGAGCGATACATCCCCAACCCAGAGGCGAAGACGTCATAAAAACAAAGCTATCTACTCCGCTTAGACTGCTCACCAAGAAGGTAAAAAGAGGTAAGGCAAGCAAAACACGAATAGTCATACGAGCAACAGCAGTGGCATCTGTTCTTCGTTGGCTGCGTTGCTCGTGACGTCGAATATCTTCATACAATATTTCTAAGCACTGAGCAGTAGAACAGCCTGCCATTTCGCTGAGCTTGCATACAGCACAGAGCTGATGTACAAAAGCATCTTCAGTCACATACTGACGAAAAGAGCTTGGATACACTGTTGTGTGTACTAGTCTGCGCATTAAATAATCATCAATCGTTACTTGGGTATGCGGTCTATGACTCAGCTGTGCGCAGGCTTCATACAGTGATGCTCCTGCTTTCAGTATTGCTATCAGGCTAACAATAAGTTCTGTAGGAGTATAACGAGGAGAAGACGCTTGCTCGACTGATTGAAGCGCATAGCAAGTTCGCCAGTATTGCGTACTCTTCATGGTAAGGTTGCTCCAATTCGAGAGAATTCGATGGTTGAATCCACATTAAGACTATCTTCATCTAGAGCGGGCACTAGGTTTTCGCACCACTGCTCAAAATCTTTACTGTTGTGCGGCTCATGTTTACCATCCCAAGAGCTGAGGCGCTCTCCATATAGTTTCCCCTCATCCGAGACGCACAGCCGTCCAATATGAGAAATATGTCGTCTTGTTTCTGTACGTTCAATATGAATAACGAGGTCGAAGGCTCCTGCAGCTAATAAAGACATAGCAGGAACAGAAATATGGGCGAGTAAACCTAAAGTACACAGTCTTGAGGGAAGCCGTTCCAAACTATCTGCATGTATGGTAGCGATTGATCCGCGATGACCGGAATTGAGGGCACGCAATAAATCAGCTATTTCTTCTCCGCGGCATTCGCCTAGCACAATCCTATCGGGTCGCATACGCACTGTTGCCCGTACTAAACTGCTTAAGCTTACTTCTCCAGCACCTTCCACATTAGCGTCTCGCACAACAAGTGATTCTCTATTCATATGCGTGCTGTGTTCTAATTCGTGAATTTCTTCGACCATAACAACACGTTCATCATCAGGAATAGCGGATAGTAAGGCTTTTACAAAAGTGGTTTTACCCGCTCCTGTTCCTCCACAGATAAGAATAGATTTTTTGCTGGCAATAATCCGATGGAAAAGAACGATCCATTCACGAGGAAACATGCCTTGCTCCCCTAGTTGCTCCAGAGTGCTCAAATTATTATGGGGTAATCTAATCGATAAAGATGCTCCTTGAGGAACGATAGGTGCTAAAACAGCGTGCACACGTACTCCATCGTGAGAAGAAGCATCAGCTATAGGGCAGGCATCATCTAAACGTTTTCCTAAGCTAGCACATAGTTGAATAGCAAAATCACGTACAGCAGATGGACTGAGCCTGCCAATGTCGAGACTGCGTTCAACCATACCGTAGCCTTTATCTACCCATACTCGCCCATCACTTGTTACGGCAATATCTGTTACCCCATTTTCGTCAGCGAAAACAGATAGCGGACCTAGAAGCATAGTTGTCATGCCACTCTCCTTCCTCGCGTATTTCTGTATGTGGTACCAGATTTATCAGGGCTATTCGTCAGGCAATATTCGCGGATGAATGCTTGTAATACTCGTTCATATTCAGGCTTTGCTTGTGGAAGAGGCCAGCCCTGAGCATCGCTACGAGTTATACGGGGATCGCTGGGAAGAGAACCATATATGCGAGCGTGAAGAAAATCTTCTACTTGTGCAACTGATATATGGCTATTTCGTTTGCGTGTTTTACTTACTAACTTATTTATTGAGCATGCGGATTCGAATAGTAGCGCAGACTCACAGTCGGAAAAATGCGGATGTATATTGTGGCGCATACATTCCAACAGCACAGAGCAGCGAGCAATACCTAAGGTTGTGCACTGCATAAGAATAATGGGAATAATGGTCAGTTGAGCTCGGGTGGATTTCCACGCAGCAATAACTTTATCGGGCACAGTGCGTCCGCAATCGCAAATAATAATATCGCTGTGCACACTGGCAGCTTCAAAAACTGCTTTTATCTCCCACCATTGAGTATCTCGATTTTCCCACGGGGAATACGGTAAAAGAGGTATGCCGTCCCATTGAATCAGTTCGTTCAGAAAACCTTCAGCATCAATAGACCCCAGTGGCGCTTGAATATTATGCCAGCGCAGACCTTCCTGTTCTTCGCATCCACCAAGCACATCAAGACCGCCACCGGAAAAATCCACATCGATAACGCATGTGCGTAAACCTTCGTGCGCGCACAGTCGAGCTAACTGCAGGGCACAAGTACTTGCACCTAAGCCCCCGCTAGCACCCACAATAGGAAGAAGGATTACCGATGAGACCGCCGTTGCGGGAGCCGCCGTTGTAGGCGGCATAGTCAGTTTGTGCTCCTCGCCCTGCGTGCGCGCTGAGGACGTTGAGAACACTGAGTGTTGTGGCGAATAATAGTGAGTCATATTTCTACTGTGGAGCATATAAACTCAGAAATCCATGTGAGAGGAATATGTGAACCAATGTGAAAACACGCCGAGTTATCCACATAAATTCAGTACTCTTCTATGAACTGCACAGAATCAAACATTTCTAGATTTTTTCACTCATAGAGTGAGCAAAAATATTCATACTTTCGCTCAACATCAGAAGTAAATTTTCAATTGTGAAGATTCCCATTTTTCTTCATAAAAAATAGCCAAAATATTTGGCAAAATAACGGTAAAGAGTGCATAATAAAAGTACCAAGAACAAAACTTAAGAGTGGGGCCCACACATGTAGCAGCCACGGAAGAGCTGAATGAGTAGGGCGGACGAACAGACTTTACCGCCAGAACAATGAAGTTGTGCAGAGATTCCACTAAGTACTTGGTAAATACCGACCCCTTCGGGGGTCGGTATTTTTATGTTTTCACCCCACACCAACTTCCGAAATTCATCAAGGGATTCATAAAGGAACGCATAAAGAAACTCATAAAGTTAAAAAGTCAGGCGACCTAATAAACTAGAGCTATGGTGCAACAATTTACTGGTCCGAGCAAGCAAATACTTCGCAATCAAATTGCTGAGCATATTGCAGAAACCGAAAAAGAAGATAAGTATTCCGCTCTTACCGCGGATTACAAACCACTGCCCGACGATCGTTTCTACGATCGCGAGCTCAGCTGGCTTAAATTTAATAAGCGCGTTTTGGAATTAGCTCAAGACGAGACACTTCCTTTACTGGAACGCACGAATTTCGAAGCTATTTTTGCTAGCAATCTCGATGAATTCTTTATGGTGCGTGTAGCAGGTCTCAAACGCCGCATTAATTCTGGTATTGCTGTGCCAAGTGCAAGTGGTTTAAGCGCTCGTCAGCAGTTGCGAGAACTGACTGAGGGCGCGCATCGTCTGCAAGACGAGCATGCACACTACTTCAAAGACACTTTGCTTCCTGCTTTAGAGAAGGAACATATAGTCATGCTCAAGTGGGCAGATCTTACTCCTTCTGAGCAAGAAAAACTTACTAAAGTCTATCGCCGCTATATTTTCCCGGTACTTACTCCTTTGGCGGTTGATCCAGCACACCCATTCCCTTATATTTCCGGTAATTCGTTGAATCTGGCTGTATTAGTAGAGAATGCAGCAAGCGGTAAAACTCATTTTGCTCGCGTGAAAATTCCAGATAATTTACCTCGTCTCTACCCAGTAGACCGCTTAACCAATGAGAATGCACCACTTGATGATCAGGCAAAGCGTCGCCATGGTTTTATTACTATGGAAAACCTTGTGCTCAGCCACATCGAAACGCTTTTCCCAGGAATGACGATTAAGGAAGCACGCGCTTTCCGTTTAACTCGTAACGAAGATATTGACGTTGAAGAAGATGATGCAGAAAACTTGCTCAATGCTATGGAGCGAGAGCTTCTGCGTCGTCGTTTTGGACCTCCTATTCGTTTGGAGCTCTCGGATGTTACGAGCCCTTATCTCAGTAAGGTACTCATTACTCAGCTGGGGGTCGATGAATCTGAAGTTTATCGTTTGCCAGCTCCGCTGGACTTAACCTGCCTGTTTGAATTACACGGCATTGACCGTCCAGATTTGAAGTATAAGTCCTTTATTCCAACAACGAATCGACAGATTGCTCAGGTAGAGACCAGTCGTGCGCAAGATATTTTTGCTGCAATCCGCGAAAACGATATTTTGCTGCACCATCCATACGACTCCTTCTCTACCTCTGTGCAGGCATTCTTAGAGCAAGCCGCGAACGATCCGAAGGTTCTTGCTATTAAGCAAACCTTGTATCGAACCTCCGGTAATTCGCCGATTATTGATGCTTTGATTGACGCTGCTCATGCTGGCAAACAGGTTTTGGCTTTGGTAGAAATTAAAGCTCGATTTGATGAAGAAGCCAATATTGCGTGGGCTCGTAAGCTTGAACGCGCGGGCGTACACGTGGTGTATGGCATTGTGGGTTTGAAGACTCATTCCAAACTGTCGATGGTGGTGCGCAGCGAGAACGATGGTTTGCGCCGTTACTGCCATATTGGAACGGGTAATTACAATCCAAAGACCGCACGTATGTATACGGATATGGGTTTGCTCACCTGCGATCCTGTAGTTGGTCAAGATTTAACACGCTTGTTTAACCAGCTGTCTGGATATGCTCCAAAATCGAGTTTCCATCGTTTGCTTGTGGCTCCTCGAACCATTCGTACTGGCCTTATTGAGCGCATTCAGCGCGAAGAACAGGCAGCCCGCGACGGTAAAGAAGCATGGATTAAGATTAAGGTTAATTCCCTTGTCGATGAAAAGTGCATTGATGCTTTGTATCGCGCTAGCCAAGCAGGAGTAAAAATCGATATTGTTGAACGCGGCATTTGCGCTCTAAAGCCTGGCGTTCCTGGTCTTAGCGACACTATTCGTGTACGCTCCATTTTGGGGCGTTTCCTAGAGCATAGTCGCATCTTTGCTTTTGCTAACTCTCAAGGTCCGCAAATTGGTGAAGGTCCTATGAGCGGTCCTGAAGTATGGATTGGCTCTGCAGACTTGATGCACCGCAATCTCGACCGTCGAGTTGAAGCATTGGTTCGCATCACAGATCCTGCACAAATTCAGGAACTGCTCGACTATATCGATACGCAAATGTCTGATGCAACAAGTTCGTGGCACATGTTGTCAGACGGTTCGTATGAGCGTCACAGCACAGATGAACAAGGCAATCCTTTGCAAGATAGCCAATCATTACTCATCGAACAACACACACGTCGTAAGCGTTCATAAACAATATGGCATCACGAAGTATTCAAGCAGCTGGCTCGGTGGTCTATCGCACTACCGAGTTCGGTCAATTGCGCGTATGCGTTATTCATCGTCCGCGCTATAACGATTGGAGTTTTCCTAAAGGGAAGCTCGACGCTGATGAATCTTTAATTCATGCTGCTGTGCGTGAAACTGCTGAGGAAACAGGTGTTCATATTGTTCTTCAAGCACCTTTGGCGCGTATATCGTATGTTCTAGGTGCTGATAATTCTGATGCCGTGGTCTCAAACAAAAAAGCTCGCACAGGCGTAAAGAAATATGTCAGTTACTGGATAGCTCGCGATATTCCTGAGCATATGCTCAACGCGCGTTCAGCGAGCTTTGGTCAGATAATCCATCGTACCGTCAACGAAACAGATGAGATACGCTGGCTCAGTATTGATGATGCCTTAAATTTACTGACGCGAGCAGACGATAAAAATATTTTACTTGATTTTTCTCGCCGCGTTTCAGCGCATCAACAGCATAGCTGCACGCTTATTATTGCTCGCCAATCAAGCGCCATATCGAAGAAAAAATGGGGCGGCTCGTCGCCATCTCGTCCGCTCTCTCCTCTGGGAGCTGCTCAAGCACATGCTCTTGTCACAGAGTTAAGTTGCTATATGCCTCACGAAATATATACAGATACTACGGTTGCATGCCAGCGCACAGCAGAGCCGTGGCATAATCTCACTCATCTTCCAGTGCGAGCTTTAAGTCACGCTGATGAATCTGCTTCTAAACATAGCCATCGCGGAAGTAATGCAACTGAACACAATCCTTTTGTATCGCAGTTGGAACAGACTATGGAAAATATCATGCAGTCATCTTTGCCTTGCGCAGCTCTTATTGTTGCCAAGCAGCATTTGAGCAGTACAGCAGATTTTTTCTCTCCTCTAGCAGCAGATCCAACAGTTTCGCGCGAACTTATACAAATCTTACGCGGTAAGAAAGCTTTAGCTCCTGGACAAGCAGTAGCTCTTACCATAGAATCAAATCCTTGCACTGTTACAAGCGTCCAGAAAGTAGAACCTATTGTCTTCTAATTCAACCGGAATTTCTCATGCAGGTACTGCTTTTGCAGCACATCGTAGCGGAGCGCAACGTTTTTCACGGCCAATGCAGCTCAATCAAGCACTCATCGACCATATGGCTGGCGGAGCCGATCCGCAGGCACTGCGTGAGCTAGCACATTCCACTGCCGAAGCTCTGCTCGACCGTGTTCGCCATACTCAAGATGAACAGATTGTGCAACGCGTTATTACCCTCGTAGATACCGAGGGCGTGGATACTATTGCAGAATTATGGGCAAACTCAGAAGCTGAATCTTTACCAGGAATTCTGTGGCGCTTGTACACCATGCGCACGTGGATGCAGCGCAATCAGAAGTCTTTAGCTGTTTTATGGACCGAAGTCGAGCTTCCACCCACCGCTGCCAGCGCTATTACCGGCGTTAATATTTCACCGGAAGCCTCGGATATAGCGCGAACTGCTGATTCTATTCTGTCTGGCGCTTTTACCGGTGATCTTTCTATCGCTTTAGAAAGATCATCTACCTTCTGTGGCGTAGTAGCGCGTGCTTTGTTTGAACGCACCTCACAGCTAGCTCCTGGAACACATCGCGCTGCGGTTATAAAGAACGCGAAACATTTAGCGGGCACAGCAAAAGAATTTGCTCAGGGCGCGAAACTGTGGAGAAGCGGCGAACTTCATTAAGTTTTCTCTGACTGCTTAACTTGTGTCGCGAGCCCTCAACACGTTACAATATAAGTCGCGTCAAGCCGTGCTTAAGCCCCGGGCTTCATTTTTTGCCGCTGCGAGCGGCCTGCGCGCCGACAGGCGCTTTCGCGGTTTGACGCTTTGCTCTACTGTTTGGTTTCGCTTGTTTTGCTTAGCTTGTTTCGCTTAGCTGAAAATACATTAAACATCATAGAATACGCAATTATCACGCGCGTTATAAGTTTCAGCTATACCTTACTTTGCTAAAACTACTTCGTTTTACTCTACTCTGCCTTAAAATGAAGAACATTGCATCCGTTCTACTTCTCGAGGGGAGAAAAACATGGCACGTATTCGTACTACTCACGTTGGATCGCTTCCACGTACCGACAGCCTGCTTGCTGCTAATGAAGCACACGCGCAGGGCGAGCTGAGCGACGAGCAATTTGCTCAGATTGTTACTGATGAAACAAATCAGGTGGTTGAAAAGCAGAAGAATATCGGCATCGATATTGTGAACGATGGTGAGTATGGTCATGCCATGACTACCAAGGTAGATTACGGCGCTTGGTGGAGCTACTCTTTCCAGCGTTTTAGCGGTTTGGAAGTTCTTGATAATCCACCTGCACATAAGCCAACTCCTGAAGGCAAGCTCGAGTTAGATGCATTTACTGACCGCCGCGACTGGGTTAAGTTTGCAGATGCTTATTCTGACCCAACCTCAGGCATTCATATTGCCGATGGGCAAAGTGTTGTGTTCCCAACCGTTACTGGCGAGATTAAGTATACAGGTCAGGAAACTGTTCAGCGCGATATTAACGCACTGAAGGCCGCTTTAGAGAAGGCAGGTAAGCCTGTTTCTGATGGTTTTATTGCCAGCGTATCCCCTGCTTCTGCAGCCCGCGTAGGTAATGCCTACTATGATAATGATGAAGAATCCGTATGGGCTTGGGCTAAGGCTTTGCGCGAAGAATACAAGGCTATTACCGATGCTGGTTTAACAGTACAGATTGATGCTCCAGATTTGACTGAGTCTTGGGATCAGTTCAAGGTTGAACCTGATTTAGATGCTTACCGTGAATTATCTCGTGTGCGCATTGAGGCTTTGAACTCCGCTTTGGAAGGCATTGACCCTGCTCTCGTGCGTTATCACGTATGCTGGGGTTCATGGCATGGTCCACACTCCACAGATTTGGAGTTCAAGAAGATTGTGGATTTGGCTTTGTCCGTTAACGCTAACGGTTTGACTTTCGAGGCAGCTAATGCACGCCATGAACACGAATGGAAGATTTGGAAGGATATTGAGCTTCCTGCTGAGAAGTACTTGATTCCTGGTGTTGTTAGCCACTCTACAAATATTGTGGAGCATCCTGAACTCGTGGCAGAACGCATTGAACGTTTTGCTTCTATCGTGGGTGCTGACCGCGTTGTTGCTTCTACCGACTGCGGTATGGGTGGACGTATTCACTCCCATATTGGTTGGGCAAAGCTGGAATCCTTGGCTCAGGGTGCGAAGATTGCTTCTGAAAACTTGGCATAGTTTCTAACGCCTCACTCCACCAATTGTCCAGGCTCAGTTGCTGTGCATATCGCGCGGTAACCGAGCCTTACATTATTGTGAGCATCTTCTCAGCAGTGTTTCACGTGGAACACGCATATACGAAATATGAAGAGTGACGCACTTGTTATGCCACTTTTAAGCGGAAAGTGACATAACAAGTGTATCTATGAATACAATCTGCAACCAAGCTCGCAAAATCAGAACGCAAAGCATCCCCCTCACCCAAAACAAAACCTATAAAACCAGCAAAGTGACTTTTGGGGTTTTCGTGGGGTTTTGGTTTAGCTTATCTGGTTATTATTGCGGTGTGTAGGAGCCCTAGGGTGGTTCGTGAAGCGTGACTTGGTAGAGCGTT
>NZ_KV812462.1:0-10924 GCF_001813415.1 Alloscardovia sp. HMSC034E08
CCCCCCCTTAAAAAACGAGAATCCACCAGAAACAAAAACCAACCCATATCAGACGATGTAATTAATGCGGCATTACCAAAAAAGTTGGAGCGACTGTTGCTCGTACATTAGTTTATTCTGACGATTCTTTGAGTGCCCCCCCAGGGACTCGAACCCTGAACCCACGACTTAAAAGGACGCTGCTCTAACCATTGAGCTAGAGGGGCAACATACGGCATAATAGCACATCCGATGAGCGATTGCAAAACTCCGTGTTGCCAAAATGATTGATGGTTGTTGAAAGCACATATCTAAATTATTTTGATATAACAGAAAGGTATTACTTGAGTAGAAAATATGCTATGAAAACAATTAGCATAAACTTCTCTTAGTTGTTTTTCTTTAATATGTATAAAGAAGCAGGTCTAAACATGGATAAAACGAAAACTTTGCTTAAAAAATATGTTGCTTGGGGATTGATGTGAACAAAAACCAGTTCACATCAGATGTTATCCATGCTTGCTGATTGCTGATTGGAGATAAAGAAAGGAACAATCGTTATGTCTAAGAAAGCTACAGAATTTCAACTAAAAATCATGTCGCGCGGCTATCGGGGTAAAGGTATCTTTAAGCCGCTCAATACCGGCTTGATTGATGAACATGTGTGCTGTGTGCGGGAATACGCTGCCAATGTCTTCTTTTATACGAAAGAAGAGCAGACCATCATGCTGGATGCCGGCTACAACTATCCACGCTTGAAAGAGAAGATGAAATGGCTGGATCTGGATCCGGCAAAGATCACAGATATTCTCATCACGCATCAGGACACCGATCATGTGGGTGCGGTTGAGGCAGACAACGATGGCCTTTTCCGGTATGCCCATCTTTATATCGGAGAAATTGAAAATCGTTATCTTACAGGTGAGGTGCGCCGCAAGGTGAGCTTTGGCCTCTACAAGCTGCCGCAGGTCATGATTAAAAACGAAAAAACGCTGCTGAAAGACGGCGAAGTCTTTCAGATCGGCGACATCCGCATAGAGGCTTTCTTAGTGCCGGGGCACACTTGGGGACATCTGGTCTATCTGATTGATAATGCCTATCTCTTTTTGGGCGATACCATCTGGCTTGGCTACGACGGCGGCTATAGCTTTATCAATGCCTTGGCGGAAAACAACAAGCTCGCCATTCGCTCTCTTGCCGCTTTGAAGGCAAAGCTTGAAGAACGAAACTCGCGTCCGATGTTCATTACCGGACATACCGGTTACAGCCGCGACTTCGACTTTGTCTTTGCTCATACCGATAAAGCGTGTAATGCTTTTTGTAAACAAAAACCCGTTGATCCTGCGGCGCCCTATGACAGCTACGACGAAAGCGATGACACCCCAGAAGGTGCGCAGGGTGGTTTTTTGCTGGAAGCTGCACAGTATGGAGGCAAACGATGATTCTGACGCTTTTCCTATCTTCGATTATGATGGCAGGGCTTTTCTTACTTTTATTGGCGGGCGTAGGTTTTATTCAGGACAAGAAGTTTTTTACACCAGCACCCAAAGCCGTTTATGAAGCCGTCGAGGAAAAACCAGAACGTTTTCGCGGACAACATATCCTCGGCTGGAGCTTAGCCCTGCTGGCGATGCTTTGTATGGCGGGAGCCGTTATTGTCGGTGCAGTAGACGGTATCAAGAATGGCTTTACCTTCTTGCAGTTTTATATACGCTTTGCCGTGATGATGCTTTTGCTGAAAGCCTTTTATATTTTCTTCTTTGATTGGTTTTTGCTTTGTAGGTCTACGTTCTTTCCGCATTTTTATTCGGAAGTCAAAGCCTTGTTGGATCCGCAGCTTTTTGGCTACAACAAAAAAGATCACCTCATCCATGTCATCGCTATACTTGTGGGCTCTGCTGTCTTGGCGGGCTTATGTGTGTGAGTTCAATAAGGGAACTTAAATCATGAAACAAAAAGAAAATCGGGATAATAAAAGCTTCTGGGATCGCATTGCCAAGCTCTATACGCGAATACAGGAAAAAGGAAACAAACAACTCTATGAGACATTAATCAAGAAAATCGAAGCACATTTGTCGGATGAGCAATCTGTGCTGGAGCTGGGATGTGGCACTGGACAGCTTAGCCTTCCGCTTGCGCCAAAGGCAAAAACATGGCTTGCTACAGATTTCTCAGAATGCATGATTGCAGAGGCAAAGAAAAGGGAAAAGTCTTCAAATCTTTGCTTTTTCGTGGAAGATGCGACAGCACTTTCCTTTGACAGCAATCGCTTTGATGTTGTGCTTATAGCTAATACGCTGCACATTATGCCAAAGCCAAAAAAGGCCTTAGAAGAAATTCATCGCGTTCTTAAAACAGATGGCTTACTGATCGCACCCACCTTTGTCGCTGAAGAAAAGATCCATCGACTCAAGCTGTGGCTGATGAAAAGAATCGGATTTCGTGTTTTTCACAGCTGGAAACTTGCAGAATTTAAAGCATTTATCTGCCAAAACGGTTTTGAACTCCTGCAATGCGAACTTCTACCGGCCAGTCCTTGGTCAGAGTGTTTTTTAGTGGCCAGAAAAATCAATGGCACTATGGGCAAAGGGAGCGATTTCAAAGAGGTGTGATCATGATGATTCATGACATCAATCAGAACAAGCGAGAAGTTATCCTCCTCATCCATCCGATGAATTTTTTCGGCAAAATGATGGTGGATAGCATGGCAAAAAAGCTGGGAAACGAGTATCGCTATATCGTTCCGAACCTTTCCGGGCATGGGAAGGCAAAAGACAATCTCTATATCAGCACAACTGAGGAAGCAGCCACGCTTGCCTGTTATTTAAAGGAGCATGATCTTTGTACCATAAAGATGGCCTTTGGCGCTTCCCTGGGTGGAGGAGTTCTCCTTGAACTGGTCAAGGATAAAAACCTGCACATTCAAAAACTGTTCTTTGAAGGAACCAGCTTTTTTGAAAAGCAGGACTTATCTCAAAAATGCTGGGGCATGTATTTCTGAGTAAACAAAAGAAAGCACGGCAAGATCCCCAAGCGGCGATCAGTCAGGTCGCCAAGCGCTATGGAAAGCACGCGAAGCTGCTGGTTGATACGCTTGTTACGATGGACAAGCAGAGCATCAGAAACATTGTGTACGATTGCGGGCACATCCGCTTCCCGCGCTTATTGGAAGATAGGCAGCAAGATGCCATCTTTTCTTATGGGGATAAGGATTCGAATGTCGGGCATGCAAGAAGAAGCATCAAGAAACATTATCCCAAGGCAAAATTAAAAATCTGGCAAGGCTATGGACACTGCGAAGAAATGACACAAAACACAGAGGCCTATATGGCTTTTGTAAAAGGATGTATGGATTAAGGAGAATATGGGTTTATGGATATCCTACGAGCAATACTTGACGGCGTAGCGATCGCCGCAATCTTTAATGGGGCTGTCGCAAGCTTGGCACTGATCAATCCAAGATGGTTTTTGGACTCTTATCCAAAAGCCATTCAAAAGGCAGCTCCTTTACCAATGACAAAGCAAGAGAAAAAGATAAATCTCATATTCACTATTGGCCTCGTTGGGATATGTTTTGTTTATTCAGTTGCGAGCCTTATGCATTCCCCAATTATTGGTTTTTGGAACTTGTTTTGGATGAGCTATATTCAGTGGAGCATCTTAAATGCAGGAGATTTTTTGCTGTTAGATTGTTTGTTGTTTCAAGGAAAATATAAGAGCAAAATTGTTATTCCCGGCACAGAGGAGCACAAGGACTATGAATTTAAGAATTGGATGAAGCACTTGGCGATTTGGGAACATTTTTTATTTATACCCTTTTTGCTAATACCAATCATATCAGTAATCCAGGCGTTCATTATTGGAGTGTTAGTCAGATAATTCGCAATCTGTAAACCTTTTAACGATTCTTCAAACAATTTAACGATTGCTGACACCTTTTAACGATTGCTCGCCAAGGGGTACGAAAAACGTAAACAGACACACCGGCAAGAGCCACAGGAAAGCCTCAAAATCATACAAAAACCGCCACGGAAAGCAGTGATGGAAGCTCCGCAGAAAGGCGATAATCCCTGTAAATCAAGGGATTTCGAGATTAAACACATGACTTACGCACCAGCGTTAAATTGTATCAAATACAGTGTTGGAATAGAACCTGAAGATTGATAGCGTGTAATATTGTTCGTTTTGTCCGTTTAAGTCCTGTTACTAGATTATGTACGAGTAACATGAGATAACTCAAGAACAGGAATGTTCGTCATTCTGTATCTTCTTAAAATGTGAGAACTGATTATTGATAGGTTTTGACATCTATGAGCTAAGTTATAGCAATCATCTCCTCATGACGTGAGTGTAGGCCTGCTTGCTTATAAGCTTCTCTTTAGTCGAGTGCAGGTTTCCCATCAACTGAATCTGCTGGAATACCTAAACGATCATCACGGTTGCGCCACCATGCAGACAGCACAGAACCGGAAATATTATGCCAAACGCTAAAGAATGTTGATGGAATCGCAGTCAGCGGTGCGGCTGCAAAAGAGGTCAGAGCTAATGTTGCACCTAAACCAGAGTCTTGCATTCCCACTTCAAAAGTAATTGCTTTCTGCTGGGCATACTTAAACCCGTGAGGATAAACTGCATACATAGCGCGAGAAAAACCGTATCCCAAAGCGTATCCACACAGATTATGCAACATAACAACAGGAAGAGCTAACAGACTTTCTGAGCTGAATAACTTCGTATGATTAGCAGCTACAACCACACCAATAATAAGCAAAATAGCAACCTGAGATACGATAGGCAGCACAGGAGTGACCATCTCAATTTTCTCTTTGAAAACCATATGACAGAGCACTCCCAACGCTACAGGAATAAGCACAACTTTTACAGCGCTCCAGAACAATGATTGCCAAGGAATAGCTACATATTGCGACGCAAGAAGTTGCATAAGCAGTGGAATGAGGAATGGTGCTAATAATGTTGACAAGATACCGATAGAAACGTCTAAAGCAACATCTCCGCGGGCAAGAAAACTCATAACATTCGATGATGTTCCTGACGGGCAGCATCCAACGAGAATAACGCCCACAGCAAGTGGTCCGCTTAAATGGAAAAGCGCGCATAAAGCAACAGCAATAAGCGGCATAATAACGTAGTGCGCAACAGTTCCCACAATAACCATAAATGGTTGCTTTGCTGTACGCACAAAATCATCAACAGATAAAGTTAAACCCATGCCGAAAAGCACAATGCTCAGCAAATAACCGGTATAAGATTTTGCCCATAAACTTGTGTTCGGCACAAAATAATTAAAAACTGCCCATACGAGCACAATAGCAGTGAACCATTTCGTCAGCCATGTAGCAACGGCTTTAACCTTACTCATTCTCTCTCCTTCTGACTGTATGAGGTTCATCTCTCAACAAACATACTAGGAGCAGGTAGTAGCTTAGATGCTGTGATGTTCACAACGTGACCCTCAGGGGCGAGTAGAGTTAAGAGCGCACGGAAACAGTGAGTGAAAACATATGGTCATGCGTGCGCACAATCATATCGCCACCATAACGTGTGGCAAGAGCTCGTATAGATTTTAAGCCGATGCCGTGAGCCCATGAATTATCTTTGGTTGTAGCTGGTAAACCATCATGGAGAGTTAACTCATCGTGAGTATCGTCAAAATAGTTATCGCATTGAAAAACAACCATATTGCCATGCTCACGTATGGTTAGAGCAATAACTTTTTTCTCATCATCGTCTAAGCGTTTTACGTATTCTTGCGCGTTATCAAGTGCATTTCCCACAATCGTATATAAATCGACCATATGAATACGCTCTACGTTCACTCGGTCAACCATGCAACTAAAACGAATATTATCTCGTGCACATTCAATGCGATGCTGGTTGAGAATAATATCTAAGGCTTCATTTCCTGTGCGAATAATGGAATCGTAACGATCGATAAGTTCTTGAGTATGTTGCACATAGTCGTGCTGAGACTGATTATGTGGGGAAGATAAGGCGAGCACTTGATGTTTGAAGTTGTGAATATGCTCGTTCATCACTTCCATAGTTGTTTTCATTGTTTCATACTGGCTAGAGCGTTGCGCGCTGAGCAGTTCGAGTAATGCTGTTTCTTGCTGAAGCTGAGTAATATAGTGCAATGCATATTGAAAGAGAAAAATAACGACAGCTATTAGCCCTGCCATTGAGCTGGTAAAGCTCAGAATAGAAAGAATATGCACGTTATATGTGTTCGTAATGCGTGGTATGTGGTATTCTACAATCTCAATAGCATAATTACTCGTAACATAGATGACAACAAAACTTATGCCATAGAGAACGCATAGTCTTTTACTTTCTCTGAATAGAGGATACATAATTTTGTCAAATAACGGACTAAGCCACACGCTTGCAGTCCAAATAGTTAAACCATAACTCACACAAATAATAAGCATGGCAGCGAAAGGATGACTTGAAATAAAGTCAGGAATAATAATATTAAATAAAATATTGCGAATAAAAGATGTTAAAAAACGCTCTACGCAAATACCGAGGATCCATCGAGACATGGCATCCGTCCATGACGTTGCATAACACCATTTAATAAGAAAAAGCGGCGCAATAAAAACAACTGCAATCCACATGCTCATAGCAAGAGTTAGATTAACAGAGGGCTGCAGGCGAGTGGCAATATTCACGAAAAAGATGGGGTTTAAAGACGTAATGGTTAATCCGCACACTGCAGATAGGGGTAGAGCAAAAGCGTAGGATTGTGAGTGAGGAACACTGCGTCGTAAAAATATCCACATACATAGCCAAAGAGTAATAACAAATCGGAAGGATTCAAAAAAGATTAAAATAACTGTCATCATTGCCCTCCCACGTAGGCTAAAAAGGCAGGCTGTACATCTTTTTTATACGAACGTCCAATAGGAATACTGCGTCCAGCACATATGATTTCAGTTGTATAGATTGCTTCGATATGCTTCATATTTACGGCAAAACTTTTATGAACACGCAAAAATCCATATTGTTCAAAAACACGTGACTGATTTGTCATACTATCGCGGACTTTATAGACTGCTCCATGCACAGTAGAGATGAAGACATAGTGATCTCGTGCTTCTAGAAAACTAACATCGGCAAGATTAATTGATCGCAAACCGTCAGTAGTAGTTATGGCGAGAACGGTACTTGTTTTCCCCTCAATCGTTTTTAATATGCGCGTTATTTTCATGGCAAAATCGAAATACGATAATGGCTTAATAATGTAATCGCTTGCTTGAACCTCATAACCTTGCACAGCGAATTGAGCAAGATGAGTAACAAAAACAAGAGCTACAGCATCATCGATACGACGAATTTGCGTAGCCGTTTCCATACCGCTAATACCCGGCATCTCTATGTCGAGAAAAATAACGTCGAATACGCCACGCTCATAGTTATGGAGTAAGTCACTTCCGCGAGTGAAGTCATATGTTGATATAGAAGTTCCATACTCCGTGTTGTAGCGCTGAACATAAGCGCGCAAAAGAGAGCGAATTTCTGCATCGTCATCTACAAGAGCCAGCCTCATTGCTTAGCAATTCCTTTCTTCTTTTCTCTTCTTTCAGTCTACGCGAAGTTGAGGGTAAAACAGTGCTGTTTGCGTCAAAATTCGGTTGTGTACGTTCTTACGTTTAGCGGCGAAAAAATAGGTTTTAGACTGAAAACACGCTGATTGCTGTAGGAAGTACTGCAGTAGTTTTTCGTGTATTTTTCAAAGGAGAGAAAATGGTTAAGAAAACTCGGAAAGAAAGTAAAAAACCGTTATCGATACTAACTTCAGCAATAATGATTGCTATTGCAGCCGTGCTTTGCGTTGCTACGGTTATTGGTCATATGTATTCGCGACAATATGCAGATTTAATTTCTGTGTATTTTAATCAGCCTCAAACTAAAATTGTTTCAACAGGAGATAAGAATACACAACATTTTGCATCCTCTTATAAGAGCGACGCAGAGCGTGAGAAAGTACTGAAAGAATTTGGCTCTGATATTCTCCGTGAAGGTAGCACTTTATTGATTAATCAGAAAAATGCCTTACCATTAAAATCTTCAGCAAAAATCACTGTACTTGGTCAAAGTTTCGTTGACCCTGTATATGGAGGCGGCGGTGCCGGATCGATTGATGTAAAGAAAGCAATAAATTTTGAAACTGCTTTTGAACAGGCTGGTTTACAGGTTAATCCAACTGTTACTGAGTTTTATAAAACGGGAGCAGGCAAAGATTATCGTAAAACAGTTCCTGATGTTTTTGGTCGAGGAAAACTTGCGGTTAATGAAGTGCCAGTAAATCTCTATACCGATGAAGTGAAAAATTCTTTCGATGAGTATAAAGATGCTGCTGTGGTTGTTATCGGTCGTACAGGAAGTGAAAGCTCTGACCTGTCAACGAAGACCTTGGAGTCTGGATCAACATATTTGCAGCTAGACAAAGACGAGCAAGAACTTCTTGATATGGCACGCAATAACTTCTCGACTGTTGTGGTTATTCTCAATACTCAAAATGCTGTGGAATTAGGACCGCTTGTAGAGAAGAAAGTTGATGCAGCTCTTTGGGTAGGTGGTCTCGGTCAAACAGGCGCAATTGGAGTTGCAGATGTTCTTACAGGACAAACCAATCCTTCTGGACATCTCCCAGACACCTATGCATATGATTCACAAAGTGCACCATCTATACACAACTTTGGACGTTATTCTATTGCTAATTCTCAGGTGGAGCGTGGAAATGCCTATATTGCTTATCAAGAAGGAATTTATGTGGGCTATCGTTATTACGAAACACGTTATGAAGACGCTGTTTTAGGCAATGAAAAAGCTGGCGCATTCAATTATGAGAAGCAAGTGCAGTTCCCATTTGGTTATGGCTTGTCATACACGAGTTTTGAATGGAGCAATTTCGCGCAATCTGAGTCGAAAGATGGATACGATTTTAGTATTGACGTAAAAAATACGGGAAAAGTTGCGGGTAAGGATGTAGTTCAGCTGTATATGCAATCTCCATATACGGATTACGATAAGCGCAACCATATTGAGAAGTCAGCAGTGGAGCTTGTAGGTTACGCTAAGACTGCTGTGATAGAGCCAGGTAAGAGCGAAACTGTTAGTGTGCATGTGTCGAAAGAAGCAATGAAAAGCTACGATGCTTACGGCAAGGGCACATATATTGTGGATGCAGGAGATTTCTACTTTACTGCAGCAACCGATGCACATGCGGCTGTGAATAATATTTTGGCGACAAAATCGAAGAGTACAGCTGATGGTATGACTGCTGATGGTCGTAAAGAGTTTGTGGTTAAGAAAGTGCAGAAGAATTTTGATGACACGACATATGCAAAATCTGTGGCAACAGGACAACCAGTAGTTAACCAGTTTGTCGATGCCGACATAACAACATACGACTCTTCAGCGCAGTACCTTTCTCGTTCTGACTGGGAAGGAACGTGGCCACGCACATATGCAGATGGTTCATGGACAGCTCCAGATGATTTCGTGAAGGCACTAGAAATTGACACAACAGTAACTCAGCCGAAAGCTACACCGCGTACAGGTCAGATTGATAAATCCTTGGGCAAACTCAATATGGCAACATTAATGAAAACCGATTCTACGGATAAAGCTTGGACTGCTGCGATTGAACAAATGAGCGTTCAAGAGCTTGATGAATTGGTTCGTATTGGCGGATATGCTACGAAATCCGTGGACTCTACCCAGTTGCCTGCAACTGTAGATAAGGATGGTCCAGCAGGAATTTCGAGCACTCTGGTAGGCGGAGAAAACGGTGTGGGGTATGCGCCTGAAGTGGTGGTTGCCGCTACATGGAATACAGATCTTGCACGTGACTTTGGTGAAGCCATTGGAGAGGATTCTATCACTTTGAAGGTGACAATCTGGTATGGAGCAGCAGCCAATATTCATCGCAGTCCTTATTCTGGTCGTAATTTCGAATACTTCTCGGAGGATCCTCACATTTCTGGAGCAATGAATGCTGCAATTGTGGCTGGCGCTCGCAGTAAAGGTGCAATAGCAACAGTGAAGCATTTCGCCCTCAATGACCAAGAAACGAATCGTACTGGTGGAGTGATGCTGGCAAATGAACAAAGCATTCGAGATTTGTATCTCAAGCCTTTTGAAATGTCTGTGCGCGATGGTGGTGCTTTGGGCATGATGGCTTCTATGAATCGTATTGGATCACGATGGACAGGTGGAAGCAAAGCATTGATGACCAACGTGCTGCGTGGCGAATGGGGTTTTGAAGGCTTCGTTGTTACGGATCAAGCATCTTACTCTGTTTTTGCTTACGAGGATTTGCGTGAAGGATTGGAAGCTGGAACTGATTTATGGCTCAATACCGATGCTAAGTTATGGAAGCTTGACCAAGCGGATATGACTGATGGAGTAGTAGCACACATGCAGCGAGCCGCGAAGAATATTAGTTTTGCGATTTCCCGCTCTAACGCAATGAACGGGTTATCGAATGACTCTACTATTGTTCGGGTAACTCCGTTGTGGATGTGGGGTGTCTATGCTGTGGAAACTGTTGTGGCAGTTCTCTGCCTAGCTTTGCTCAGTGTAGCGGCACGTGATTTATATCGTCACGCTAGTGCTCGTAAGAAGGCGCGTAATAATGAAGAAGATTGAGGATTAATGGTTTTATAAGATTTCTTTGTGAATCCAATCCTTATGTCTTTCTATAACCTAGCGTGTGATTGTTAAGTTGGGGCTGGTGTGCTTTTGGTTGGGCATGCCAGCTTTAACTTTTTGACTTTGCTGGTTCTTCGGTTTTTTAGGGGTTTGTGAAGGTTGCAGGTGTCTGAAAGCTGTGAGCGCACAACGCTAACAACTTTCGCGGTCATCGTTGAGAGTGTTTTCAGTTTTCGTGCTGTGCGTGAATCGTGGACTGCTAGAG
>NZ_KV812463.1:0-36697 GCF_001813415.1 Alloscardovia sp. HMSC034E08
ATCATCAAGATACGACTTGACTTAGAACGTGAGAGACGTCTTGACCAATATGCGCTTGCTCACCACTTAACAACAAGCCAAGCTATCCGTCAGGTTATTGATCAATACGCATAAATAAATAATCAATCAAAATGGTTGTGTCCCTCACGCATGCGGTGGGCACAACCATCACCTAGCAAAACCTACGCCACAGCCAAAACTGGCACAGCAAGTACCCCTTCAGGCAACTACTAACCCCAGCAACATTTGGCATATAGCCCCGCATTTTATCCTAATACGCCACATTTTTGGAGTTAAACGCCATTTTTGCGTCGGTTTTTGTTATGGTGAGGGTATGGAAAATACTGAGATTTCTTCTGCATCGTTGAGCACCGACGCTTCCGATACCGTGATTGCGGCTACGCGCGAGATTGAACAGTTGCGCCAGAATATTGATGCTATTGATGACGAGATTGTGCGTTTATTAGCACGGCGCTTTGAGATTACTGAGAAAGTCGGGCGATTGAAGGCTGCAGCTGGGTTCGCTGCTTTGGACGCTGCTCGTGAAGAGCGTCAGTTGGCGAGGATGAGTGGGCTGGCAGTGGATTGCGGATTAAGCCCGACAATTGCTCATGCTTACCGCGATTTTGTGGTGACGGCCTCGAAAAAGAGGCACGCGGATATTGCGGCGGGGCGGGAGGATTAGCCCGATTCGGCGGGAGAACGGGAAAGTCGTGGATTCCAGACGGATGCCCACTTCTTAAAGAAAATGAGCCCTCGCCTGTTCCTGAATGTTGTGAACACGGTATGCGTACAATTTCTACGGACAAATGTGAGCTGAAATCCTCTCTCATCAGTGCGTAGAACTTGTAAGCGCGTTATACGTACAACATTCGCGTCCATTTTTGAAGTGATATGAGCACAGTGCTCTTACAATATGATTCATTCTTTTGCAAAATTTACGGCAAATATTGATTAAGGATTATAGAAGCATTAAATATGCTGTTCGGAGTATGGTGAATAACTCTTACTCGTGTGATTAGAAGAAGGATTTGCGAAGCTAAAATCTCTCTTGCGTATCGGACGTTGGCGCGCCGAAACTAAGAGCGAGTGGCATATAATTGACGTTAATGTGGAGTTGGAACATGATATGGACAATTGGGGAGTGTAAAATGAATACACAAGAAGAGAAGACATATAAAAGATTACTCGATAAAGCACAGGAATCTTTTATACTAGCCATCGAAATTTTCAATCGTCCAACGATAAATTATAGAGTAGAGGGTTGCTCGTTCTTCCTTTGCAATGCATGAGAGCTCATGCTCAAAGCACACATAATTAAAGACCAAGGATATGCCGCGATATATTACCCAGATAAGCCCGAACGCACGCTCTCACTTGAAGCATGTCTTAAAAAGTCATGACTAATAAAAACGATTCAATCCGTCAAAATACGAAAGTATCTGCGAACTTCGAAATACTAGTACGCATTTTATAGTCCCTGAATACGAAATAACATACGTTCCTCTTTTTCAAGCAAATATCAAAAATTTTGATGACAAATTACGCAACTATCATAATATAGAGATTAGTGACAGAATCCCGGACAACTATTTAGCACTTTCAATACGAAAAACAAATGCAAATGCTGAAACTATACGAGCACGATACGCGCCAGACGTTGCAGAACGCTTATTAAAAACACAGCAAAATATTGATGCTATAACAGAAGACCAAGAGAATATTAAATATGCAGCCCTGTATAAAACAAAATTTGTAATTTCAAAAAAGACTGGAATACCCGTACGTATAGATAACGAATCTGACACCGCCGTAAAAATGGTCAAAGAGGTCCAATTAACCGATAGATATCACTTGCGCAACAAGGATGTATTAGCGCGCGTTAACTCGTTACTCGCTAAAAAGGGTATAGAACTTCTAGATCAAAACGGTGAGATTAGAGAATTTAATACATATCATTTCGGTCTAATTTGCAAGGTCTATAACATAAAGAATCAATCTAAATATGCATGGGATAAATCAGTAGCAAATGAGGAAAAGAAATCATACCTTTACTCAGAAAGCGTTGTTGACTTCGTATATGAAATAATTAGTAAAAACCCTGACACAATCGTAAAATCATTGCGGGATAAAACAAAAATAAACGAGACCTACCCCAGGAGCAAAGGAATTCTCAACCTTGTGGTCTTACTCCCATTCGGGAACCCAGCTTTAATCCGCGCAAGTGACCTCGTATCTCTTAACTAAAGTTATTTCGAATCGAATTTGCAAAGTGATTCACAGAAATATTGTTGGCAACTTTGGAAATGCAAGGTGACACGTCACACTTGCAAAATAAAGCAGAGCGGTTCTCTTTCGAGAACCGCTCTGCTTTATTTTGCATTACTTACGTGCTGGAGCTTCTCCCAGCTCGGAAGCCGTAATCGTAATTTCATCAGCATTGGCATCGTCTGCAGTCAAATCTGCAGCAACCCAATTGACTGTTCCTGTTACCTTACCAGCCTCATAAATATCGCCGGAAGCGGACTCAATCAAAGCAATAGCTTTCTCGTCCACCGCCAAAGTCGCGCTGATAATTGGATTCTTCATAGACACTTTCGCCTCAGACTTAATCTTTCGCAACGATGCCAAAGCGCGCCCAGCCCACAGCAGCACGCCCCTGTCAGCCTCGCCCGCAGCAGCACGATACAAGCCCGCCTCAGGCCATGCGGCGCGGTGTACAGACCCAGCGCCATCATGCATCCACGAATAGACTTCCTCAGTAGCGTACGGCAAATACGGAGCCAGCAATCGGGCGAACGCATCCAATCCTAAGCCTAAAGTAGTGCGAGCAGACAAAGTTTCTTCTGCAGTTGGCAACTTGCCAGTCGCATCAGCAGTGCCATATGCGCGGTTCTTAGCCAGCTCAATGTAATCATCGCAGAACTGCCAGAAGAAGCTCTCAATGGTTTCCAATGCCTTCGCATGGTCGTAATCATTCAGCGCAGCAGTAGCCACCTCAACAACAGAAGCCAACTGAGCCATCACAGAACGATCGAGTGGATGAATCACATCAGCAACATTCCATGTAACAGAAGTATGGTCAGCAACCTGATGGTTCTCGTCTTCGCGTCCAATCGCCAAAGCAAACTTCGTAGCGTTCAGCAGTTTAATCGCCAAACGACGACCAATCTTCATTTCGCCAATCTCGTACGCAGCGTCAGTACCCAAACGAGCAGACGCAGCCCAGTAACGCACAGCATCCGCACCAAACTTCTCAATCGGCTCAGATGGCACAACAACGTTACCCTTAGATTTACTCATCTTCTTATGGTCAGGGTCCAAAATCCAACCGGACAAACCGGCATGAGCCCAAGGAAGCACACCATTTTCTAGATGTGCGCGCACAACAGAACTAAACAGCCATGTGCGAATAATATCCTGACCCTGAGGACGCAAATCCATAGGGAAAGTAGCCTTAAACAGGGCTTCATTCTCTTCGCCTGGCTCCGCCCACTTCGTCACAATCTGAGGAGTTAAGGACGAGGTTGCCCATGTATCCATAATGTCTTTTTCAGCAGTAAAACCGCCAGGAACATCGCGCTGATCGTCGGTGTAGCCTGCTGGAACATCAATAGTTGGATCAATCGGCAAAATATCTTCTGCAGGAGTCAGCGGGTTATCGTAATCGACGGAACCATCAGCATTGATTGGGTACCACAATGGGAATGGCACACCAAAGAAACGCTGACGAGAAATCAGCCAGTCGCCGTTCAAACCATTCACCCAGTTCTCATAGCGCACGCGCATAAAGTCAGGGTGGAAGTCCAGCTCTTTGCCGCGCTCAATCAGTTCAGCATTCAAAGCACGGTCTGTTCCACCGTTCGACAAATACCACTGACGAGAAGTGACGATTTCCAAAGGCTTATCACCCTTTTCGTAGAAGTTCGTCATACGCTTCGTTGGCGTTGGCTCGCCATCTAAATCGCCGGATTCACGCAAAGCGTCCACAATAATCTTGCGAGCAGAGAACGTGGTTTTGCCAGCAATCTGTTCGAACAGAGCCACGCCCTTAGTGCAGCCGCCCCTAGCAGATCCACCTTCACCAGACCCACCCTCAGCAGAGCTAATCCATTCAGGAGTGGTCATAACAATACGACCGTTACGCTGAATAATAGAACGTGTTGGCAAGTTCAAATCGCGCCACCACTGCACGTCGGTCATATCGCCGAAAGTACAGCACATAGCAATACCCGCGCCCTTATCCATCTCTGCAGCAGCATGAGCGACAACAGGAACTTCTACGCCAAACAGAGGCGAATACACAGACTTTCCGAAGAACTTCTGGTAACGCTCATCGTCAGGGTGAGCAATCAAAGCAACGCAAGCAGGAAGAAGCTCTGGACGAGTGGTTTCAATGTATATAGGTGAACCGTCATCTACCAAGTGGAAAGCAACCTTGTGATAGAAACCATCGTACTCGCGGCTTTCCAACTCAGCCTGCGCAACAGCAGTCTGGAACGTAACATCCCACAGACCAGGAGCCTGCTTCTGATACGCCTGACCGCGCTGCAAATTACGCAAGAAAGCCTTCTGAGCCACACGACGAGGATGCTCGCCAATCGTGTGATACGTGTTCTTCCAGTCAACAGACAGACCCAGCGTGCGCCACAGCTTCTCGAAAAGCTTTTCATCTTCAGTAGTTAAGCGCTCGCACAGCTCAATAAAGTTCTGACGAGATACAGGAACCTGATCTTTTGCCTGAATTTTCTTGCCCTCAGTACCTTCGAAAGGAGGCTTAAAATCAGGATCGTATTTAAGCGACGTATCTACGCGAACACCGAAATAGTTTTGCACACGACGCTCGGTTGGCAAACCGTTATCGTCCCACCCCATTGGATAGAACACGTCGAAACCGTTCATACGCTTAAAACGCGCAATAACATCGGTGTGCGTGTAGGAAAATACGTGACCTACATGCAAACTACCGGAGACGGTTGGAGGAGGAGTATCAATAGAATAGACAGCCTTACGGTCGCGGCTGCCTTGGAATGCGTAGGTTTGCTGTTCTTCCCAAGCGGCACCCCACTTCTCTTCCAAACCCTCAACGCCAACCTTAGCTGGCAAAGGGGTGAGAGAAGCGGAAATGCTTGTCTTATCTGCTTCATTAGTCATGCACACGAGTTTACGTGTGTTGCAAGACACGCCGAGGGGGGGCAGAAGGCAGGAACTTGCACAGACAGAGGCTAAGCACAGGTGAGCTGCAAGTGAGTTACAGGTGAGTTAAAGGAGCGGGAAGCCGATGCGAGAACCCTACTCCTTCACAATATTTTCCAGCTGCACATATGAATCCGCCAGAGCCTTAGGCATGCCAGTAATTCCAGTGCGCTCAGCAACAATCGGCTGTTCCTCATACGCCCAAATCATTGGTGAGGCATCAGCAATCTGATTGCCTAAGGCTGTCATTGCTGCCGTGTATTCATTATCATTCGCAGCTTTTCGCGCATTATCTAAAGCGGTATTCGTGTCAGGGCTTGTGTACTGAGTTATGTAATCAGGGCTGGCAATATTTAAGAGGTCATGGCTACTGCTTAAATCGATAATCGCCATATCAAACTGTTTGCCCTCTACAATCTGAGACTGCCATTGATTATCTGGAACAGCTTGAGGTGTAACCGTTCCGCCTACTGCAACCAACTGCGAAGCTACGGTCTGAGCAAAAGCGTCACCTATGCTTTGCGGATACGACAAAGTAAAGTTTCGCGCATACCCATAGAAGCTCAAATATTGACGAGCCTGCGCAATATCCACATGATATGTTCCCGTTAAATCCTGGTATCCCGGATCGAGAGAAGGAACAGGGGCAGACAGCGCAACCGCGCTTACTCCCAACGCAGAAATAAGCTCAGACTGGTTAAGCATTGCGCGATAAGCCTGACGAATATGCGTGTCAGAGAACAGCGAATCCGCAGAAGTATTCAAAGCAATAGCCCAGCGATGGGTGCTCGCGGTTGTAGCAACAGTTACGTCTTTGAGCTCGGAAAGCTTTTGACGAGCAGTCGCCACATTAGCGGTTGCAGGGGAATTAGCCAGCGGTAAGATCGCATCCACTTTTTTCGCTTCGAGAGCATCCACAGCCGCATTCGCATCAGGGTATGCAACTAGCTTGATAGTAGAAAAACCCTTGATTTTCTTACCATAGTGAGGATTAACTGTTAAGGTAAGCGATTTGCCAGCTTCGAAGGCTTCAACCTGATACGGACCAGAACCGACAGCAGTTTTCGCTGCGTCATACGTGGCTTGTGAGTCGTAAATAATTCCAGCTCGCGTGCTCAGCGCCCATAGAAGGTTTGGATCTGCTTGAGATAGCGTTATTTTTACTGTGAGATTATTGCCGTTCACGCTTGTGACGCGCTGCAACCGCGTTGAATCAGCCGTTTGCTTTTCGAGCGTCTGCTTCAGCGAGGCGACCACATCGTCCGCATTAGCAGTATGACCGTTCGAAAAGTTCATACCTGAGTACAGCTTAAAAGTGTAGGTTAAACCGTCTGGAGAAATGCTCCAGTTTTTAGCTAAACCAGTGGGCACAGGCTGATTTTTTTCATCGCGACCGACCAAAGTATCGTATACATTATGCAGTAAAGCTTGATCGAGAGCAGAAGACGTATTAGAGGTCATATCAAGAGAGCTGATCGGTTGGGCGGTTGCCACTGTAAGGGTTTGACCGTTTCCTTCCGCTCCACCTAAGACGGCAGGCAGCTCTACTTTATGATTCACAATTGCCCATCCGCCCGTCACTATAAGAGCGAGCACAATAAGCGTAGCAAAGAAAATAAGACCTGAACGTAATGATGATTTCTGACTCATAGGTCGTAGTCTACGTCACAAGGCTAACGAGTATACATGCCGAAGCTCGGACAGCTTTGTTTGAGCGGACACATATCGCATTCAGGTTTGCGCGCATGACACGTAGAACGTCCGAATAAAATAAGACGATCCGACACGTTTTTCCACTCGGATGGTTCAAAATATTGCGTTATTTCTGACTCAATATGCACGGGATCTGGATGAGATGAATGCCAATCTGTGCGCCAACGCAAACGACGTGTTAACCGAATAATATGCGTATCAACCGGAAAACCGGGTTCATTAAAAGCATGACCGAGCACAACATTCGCAGTTTTACGACCCACTCCCGGAAGGGTTACCAGCTCCTCCATTGTGCTAGGCACTTCGCCATTAAAATCACGGACTAAAGATTGCGCTATCTGCACAGCTCTCTGGGCTTTTACCCGCCAAAAACCGATGGCATGAATAATCTCGCCAATCAGTTCCACGTTGCCCTCAGCCATCGCTTCAGCAGTAGGGTAGAGCGCAAAAAGTTCAGGAGTAACCGAGTTAACGCGGACATCCGTGGTCTGAGCGCTCATCATCGTGGCAATCAGCAGTTCAAAAGAGTTACGAAAAACTAAACCTGGCTGAGGATTCGGTATTTCTTCGCATAAAATCGCGTACTCCTCATGAATGCGTTGTGCGCGTTGCTGTTTGGTCTCGCGAGGCATGTTACTCTTCGTCTTGCTCATCTTCATGAGAACGAGCGCCCTGAGGAGGGTCAAAACGATAACCCACGTTACGCACAGTTCCAATCACAGACTCAAACTCAACGCCTAACTTAGCGCGCAGACGACGAACATGCACATCAACCGTGCGCGTACCGCCGTAATAATCGTAGCCCCACACTTCCTGAAGTAAATGCGTGCGCGTAAAAGCGCGACCTGGGTGCAGTACTAAATATTTGAGAAGCTCAAACTCTTTATACGCCAAATCAAGCGGATGTCCATGCAGCGTAGCGGTGTAGCCAATCGTATCTACTTCCAAAGCACCGCACGTAATCACGCCGTTTCGAGACGATGCAGACGAGGAATTCTTCTCATCGTCTGAAGTGTCTGACATGCGCATAAGACTAGGATTAACCAAGCCGCCCATAGACAGAACGCGTGCGCGAGTTTCAACTTCTGCAGGGCTGGCAGTGTTGACCACGAAATCTGCAGCCTTCCACTCAGCGTTAAAAGCTAAACAGCCGCCCTCACTTAAAATAACGATAATTGGAAATTGAACGCCCGAGGCAGCTGCCATCGAGCAGAAAGTCTTTGCAGACGCAACATCTTCGCGAGCATCTAAAAACACAATACTTTCATCAGGAATGCGCACAAGCGAGGATATTTCTGTGGGCAGAACGCGCACACGATGTTGGAGTAAAGCTAAAGCAGGCAACACGGAAGCGGGATCAGTCGATTTTGTTAGCAGTGTGAAATCGCTCATGACTGTCCTTCCGAAAAACGCATACTGTGCGCTTCGATTTGCGATTTGTGTGTTCATATCGATAGCGCATGAAGTAACAAACAACGGCGTGAACAGAATGCCCTGCTAAACCGTTACTATGAATAATAGTAAACGTTATCTACCGCATTCGTCTATTTGCGGTCAAGGAGTGAAAATGTCGAAGGAACAAGCCGCTGGTGTTCAGGGTGGGAATGTGGGTGAGTCGGGCGCTGCTCGGAGTGCGCGTGTAGCTGGTGTTCGTGTGGCTGGTGTACATGTAGCGGGGGCAAGCGCGGTTGTATGTGCGCTTATGTTTTTCCTGATTGCATCCATGTGGCATGTGGGCGGTGTTCTTTTGTATGCTCTGCCTGTGTTTATTGTGGCGGTGGCAGGTGTTGCGGCTTGGCTTTTCCCTGCTGAACTGTATACGCCTACTCCTCATGCTTCACGTATTGCAGCAGTTGCTATGAGCCTCGCGGGAGTCATTGCCGCTTTAATCGCAGCCGAACAGCATTTTGGTGCGGCTCTGTTTATGCTGATGTCCGCTTTGATTGCTGGCGGTTTCTTATTTGAAATGTTGCGAAAAGAACGCACTCAGTTAATTGAGTCGCTGGCAAACATTATTTTGATGGGAACTTTAGGGTTGGCATCGTCAGGCTGGATGGTTGCGCGTTTTGCGCGTGCGGCTGGTTTGGCAATCAGTACTACTGCTTTCGTTGCTATTATTGCCTTCATCGTTATCGGAATTCTGTGCATTAGCCTGAGTGTGGGAGCTTGGTCACGCGATGCCGTGCGTGCATCTCAAGCGGGTGGTTCTGGAGTGAAAGCCCCTCAAGCGGGTGAACAGTCAAACGATGGTAAAGCGAACGAGGCTTCGCAACAGACTGAAGAAGCGCGTAATCTTTCAGTCTCTCCTGTTTGGAGATACGCAGGATTAGCAGCAATGCTCAGCGGTATTTTGCCACTGATGATTTTCCTTATCAGCTTTATTGTTTGAGTGTTCTTAGTGTGCTCTAGGCTGGCGTGGTTCTCGGCTCGCGTGCGAAATTCGTAAAACTGACTTAATGAAACGGTGTAAGTTTTACGTGGTCTGAATGACTTGAACCTCTGCAAGTGTTTTGAGCTATGACGCAGGCAGCATGTCATGTTTGGCAATGTAATTCGTTCCAGTTTTAGGTCTAAAAAGCAGCCAGCCACGGCAGAAGAAACCTGCCATGGCTGACATTTTTATCCGAGCAGTAAAGCAAAACCTGTTATGTCAAACGATGTTCGGAACTCATCAAGTCTTAAGAGTCGTTACTCTCACACATGCTGGCTTAACCGATTAATACACCTGTTATGCCAGTTTTGATGCGCAAAAATGGCTTCAAAAGTGGCATATCGGTTGCGCGTATCGACCTCAGTCATGAAGTCAAACCAAAATGTGTCAAAACGCCAAAACGATGTCGTGACGCATGCCATCTGGAGGAACGAAGTGGAACTTACTGGGCAATTTACTCCTCGGAACATCGCTAAAATCTGAAGAACTAGCAATCGCAATATCTGCGGAATAAAAAAGTCCTCGGAAGTCCTAAAAGACGTTCCGGGGACTCGCTATATAAGCAGTAAGCGGTCTACTGAAGTTTACTCAGCATCTGCCAAGCGCTGACGAGCAGCAACGATTTCTGCCTCAGCCTTGTCAGCAGTAGTCCAGTAAGAACCTGGCATAACTTCCTTGCCTGGCTCCAAAGCCTTGTACTGGTTGAAGAAGTGTCCAATTTCCTTCTTGTGGAACTCGTTAACATCGTCAATGTCCTTGATGTCGTCAAAACGAGGGTCTGCAGGAACGCACAAAATCTTGTCATCTCCACCAGCTTCGTCAACCATGTGATATAAGCCAACAGCGCGGCATTCCACAATGCAGCCAGGGAATACGGAGTTTGGAATCATAACCAAAGCATCGAGCGGATCGCCGTCTTCGCCCAAAGTGCCTTCAATATAGCCGTAGTCATCTGGGTAGCCCATAGAAGTGAACAAAGTGCGGTCGAGCATAATGCGGCCGGTCTCGTGGTCTACTTCGTACTTGTTCTTAGAACCGCGTGGAATTTCCACCAAAACATTAAATGTTTCTGCCATTTTTTCTCCTCAAAGAGATCGTGTGTAGCGCTGATCAATCAGCACTCTCAGCGTCTAGCTTACTTGCTGTGCGGTATAAGCGAGCGGCATGGGTAGTCGGTATGAGCCGGGGAAGCGAGTGGTATAAGCGAGTGGCATGGTGATGGAGCGGTGGACGTGTTTAGTGTGAAAGATATCGCTTACGTGGCATTAGACATGAGATGTCTTCGCTGAAACCGGGCGAGTTATCCACATTGGTTCACATATTCATTTCAATAGTGGTTTTCGCGCTCGCATCAGTCATGCTGGAAGAACGACACCGTAGTCGTAGAAATAGGGAAGGATCATACGATGAAAAAATTATTCAGGAGAAGGCTTAAGTGCTCGGATAGCGCGCTCGCGAGAGAAGAGCGTCAAGCGGTTTCGAAAGAAAAACGCGCAGAAAATAACGTTGTCAAAAATAGAGTTGAAGAAAATAGCGTGCGGATGCTGCGTTCGTTGAGATCGGAAAGAGCACGGATACTGGGCGCATCTCGGGTTAAGCGCTTCTCTCAGGTAAAGCGCGTGCAGCTGCTCCACTCGCAGCAATCGGAAAGAGCACAAATGCTGCGCACGTCGCGGGTTGCGCGCATTCTATCCCTCTCGTGGGGGATGCTACTGAGCGTTGCGCTGCTCGTGGTGCTATGTCTGAACGTTCAACCGCAAATTGCATCAGCGAAACCTGCAGGCGGTCATCTGGCGAGACCGTCAAAAAGCCTGTTCATGCTTTTGCCGAGCTTTAAAGGGTACGTTTTGGGCGTGATTGGCGTCAGTGAGAACGGCGATTATCTGTACTGCCATCAATGGGGCGTGGATTCTACGTGGACGTTTAGCAACAGTCGGCAAATTCCTGACTCGCCGCAAACGCGATCAATGGGGTATCTGTTGGAGAGGTATCATAACTCGTCAAATCCCTTGGATCATGCGGCTTTAGCAACGCTTATTCATGATCATTTTGATTTAGATTCTTCGCGTCCGCAATGGAATGCGAGCCGAGCGCGTGTAATGTCGGATGCTCCTGGGGTTGAGCAGCGTGCGACCGAATTATGGGCGGAGGGCACGTCGCATGCTGTTGCGGGCACGGAGGTTACGATGGCGTATTCGCAGGCAAAGCGGCGTGGTCGGGTGTCGGTGCGTGTAACGAATGCAAGCGGTGAATCTCTCAATAATGTTCCTGTTACTGTGCGATTGCATGGTCCTGCGCATTTTGAGAGTAATAATTCGGATTCTATTACTGTTACGAGTGCTGCCGATCCGGTTGATGTGCCATGGGTTGCAACGGGTGAGGGTGAAGTGAGTACCTCGCAGAGCGTCTCTGTGCAGACCTTAGATGATGTGGATAGTGCGCAAAATTTTGTGCGCTTAGGCGATAATCATGAGGCGGTTTTTCAGGGTATTCGCTTCGATGTGCGCAAGGTTTTTCAGCCAGAAATTCGCACTCAAGTTCCTTCGTTGATTGACGAGGCGGGTAATGCGATGAGCGATAGTGTGCAGGTGGGCGTTATGTCAGGCGATGCGTGGGAAAAGGGAGTGACGCTAAAAGCGACCGGTTACGCGTATACGGGTTTGACGCATGAGAAGGTTGCGCAATTGAGCGCAGATGAGAAAATTCAGGTGCGGGATGGAGAAAAAGCCGCTGATTATATTGCTCGTTTACGCGAGTTAGGGCTTGAATCGGTGGGAACGGAGCAGATAGAGTTTACTGATGCGGGCCAAACGCGCGATGTGCACAGCTCTGTGATTACTGATGAGGAGAGTAAATTCACCACCTGGGTGTGGACGATTGCGCGCGATGATCAAGGTGAAGATGCGGATGGCAAAGACGCGCGGCAGTGGATGGATAAGGATGCGATTTCTGGGTTGTTGGATGTGAAAGAAAGCACATCGACCAGACAGCATGTGTCTGTTGATTCAACAGTTTCGGAGCATTCCGCTGAGTTAGGAGCGCCACTAACCGATCGTATTACGATTGCTGGGTTCCCCGATGATCACGGTGAGTTTACGGGTAATGAGAGGTTTGGCTGGAAGGCAGATGAGCGCTTGGCAACGGTTCGCGTGTATTGGTCGGCAGACAAGCCCGACTCTGTGGTGGCTCCCGCAGATGATGATACGCATCAGCTCGTTGGACAGTTTGAGTATGAAGCGCGCAATGGCGTTCTCGCTGTGGGAGGTGGCAAGCCGGACGCGCATGGTGAGCCCGTGCACATTTATGCTGACAGGCTTGGTTACTACGCTTTCGTGTACAGTTTCGCTGTAGATGACCGCGTGATGCCTGTGACCAGTGCGTGGAACGATGAGTGGGAATGCACTCGAGTGGTGAAGACGCCACACAGTGCCTCGATAGTGACGCATGTTGACAAGTCTGAAGTGATGCCAGGCGAAGATTTTGCTGATATTGCACGTGTGGAAGGTGCTGTTTCGGAGGGATCGACTGTGAGTTTTACTGCTTATGATGCCGCCGATAGTGGAGGGGAGATGGGGGCGACGCCGGTTTTGATCAAAGAGGAAACGGTGGCGATTACTCCGGACATGCGCGCAGATGATGGCAGTTATGAGGTGCGCAGTCCTTCTGTGAGATCGCAGACTCCGGGAATTGTGTATTGGAAAGCAACTTTGCGCGGTGCGGATGGAACGATTTTGGCTTCGCATGGGCTGGGGATTGCTGGGGAACAAACGGAGATTAAGCCGCCTCCGGATACGCCGAAAACTCCTGAAAAACCAAGCCAACCACTGGCACGCACGGGTATTTCGTTAGTGAGAGTAGCGGCTGCTGCGGCAACTGCAATGTTGGCTTATGGTTTGCTGGTGGCTGCACGAACTTTATGGAGGTTGCGTCATGAATAATGCTTGACAAAACACGTCAAGAACACGCCGTTGAGGAAATGATAGAAAATCCTACAAAATGGCAACATCGTGCGCACAAACGAACATATTAATCTGTGAGTTTATGGTGTTTCGTTTTACCATTTCGAGGAATAGGGATACACTAGGTGGTGTGTTCTTGACGGAGATGTCAAGTTTTCTCGATGATGAGTATTTATGTAGAAAGGATTCTGTCGTGAAGGCAATCGTAGCAACTCAAGATAAGAAAGCCGCTGTTGTAGATAAGGAATTGCGTCCATTACGTTATGGTGAGGCATTGCTCGATATGGAATGCTGCGGTGTATGCCACACTGATATGCATGTGATGCATCAGGATTATGGCGACAAAACTGGCGTAGTTCTTGGACACGAGGGTATTGGCATTGTTAAGGAAGTAGCTGAAGGAGCAGATGCTCTCAAGGTGGGCGACCGCGTATCCGTAGCTTGGTTCTTTAAGGGCTGTGGCCGTTGTGAGTATTGCACAACAGGTCGTGAAACTTTGTGTCGTTCCGTGCTCAACGCTGGCTACACTGCTGACGGTGGTATGGCACACGAGTGCATTGTTCCTGCGGATTATGCAGTTAAAGTTCCAGAAGGTCTTGACTCTTATGCAGCAAGCTCTATTACTTGCGCTGGCGTCACCTGCTACAAGGCTATTAAGGAGTCTGGCGTTCATCCGGGTGAATGGATTGTTATTTCTGGTTTGGGTGGTTTAGGTAACCTCGCTTTGCAGTATGCGAAGAATGTTTTCCAAGCTAAGGTTATTGCTGTTGATATTAACGACGAGCAGCTCGAGTTTGCTAAGAAGTTCGGTGCTGACTTGTGCGTTAACCCATTGAAGGAAGACTTGGGCGAAGTTGTTCAGCGTGAATGTGGTGGTGCTCATGGCGCAGTAGTAACTGCAGTGGGTAAGAGCGCTTTTAACGGCGCTGTTGATGCTTTGCGTGCTGGTGGTACTTTAGCTGCAGTCGGTTTGCCAACTGAATCTATGGATTTGAGCATTCCTCGTTTGGTGCTTGATGGTATTCGTGTTGTGGGTTCGCTTGTTGGTACTCGTAAGGACTTGGAAGAAGCCTTCCAATTCGGTGCTGAAGGCAAGGTTGTTCCACAATGCCAGTCTCGACCAATGGAAGATATTAACGATATCTTCGATGAGATGGAAGCTGGAAAGATTCGTGGCCGTATGGTTATTGATCTGAAGCACTAAAGTCTTGCACAGTCGTTATGCGCTAAAGGTGTGTGAAGTTTTTCTCTCTTTCTGCAGTTGCACACCTGTAAGAATATAGCGATGCGCCCCTTCATCATCATGCAGGTGAAGGGGCGTTGTGCTTTTAGTTCTTTTAATTATTTTCGGTAGCATCCTCGCTGGCTGCACGTTCTTTTCCATACATTTCAGGAATAAAACGTTCTTGATCGTGTAACTTATCCCAGATAACTGCTCGACCTTCTTCAAAACTACGTGGCACATCGAGAATACGTTGATTAGAAGAGCCACGGAATTGTAAAAGAGAATCATGCAAACTACTGATATATCGACCATCCACCAAAATATCAATATTATGTAATAGCTCAATCTTATCGGGAGTTTCACCTTCTCGCATAAGCTCTTCCCATGTATATCCAGTCCAAGCCCAGATATCTTTTGATGAACCAAATTCGCGGCGAATACGGTTCGTCAGTTGTATGAGCATAGGAGTGTTGAGCAGTGGTTCTCCGCCTAAAAGAGTAATACCCTGCACGTAATCTAAGCTTAAATCTTCTATAATTTTATCTTCGAGTTCTTGGGTATATTCATGACCTGCTTTGAAATCCCAAATCGAAGAATTATAGCAATCATGGCAGTGGAATGGGCATCCGCTCACATAGAGTGAGCAACGAATTCCCTCACCATCCGTTACAATAAAACGCTTGTAATCTGCCACAATATTGCGTGAGAGTTTGCGTCCATCCCATTGACCGGCACGAGGATTATTGGCAAGAGCAGTAGGAATATAAGGTCCGCGGTTTTTTTCTTCTGGAGCAAAATCGCGGTGAGCGCTACGTCGCACTGAGCCGGTTTTGGTAAACCCATCAGACATGCTGGTTTCTTTCTACGAAAAACTAAGGGTTCGCTCGACCTGACGTGTGCAATCGAGCAAACCCTTGCAAGTGGTTAAAACATATTACTCTGCATCATCCCACCATTGACGCACAGTGCCATCTTTTAACGTAACATGACCGGTTTCACCTGCCATGTGCTTCACACGATGAGAGATTTCTTCATGACGGCCGTGAGCCATAGGGCGCTGCACTGGGTTACCTAAATAACCGCAGGTGCGCTTGGTGACGTTGCACTTGTTTGGATCATTATTGCCGCACTCTGGGCACTTAAATCCTGTGTCAGTCGGTTCAAAGTCCCCCTCAAAACCGCATTCGAAGCAGTGATCAATCGGAGTATTCGTTCCCAAATAGCCAATACCAATGTTATGAGCATAATCCCATACAGCTTCCAAAGCCTTTGGATTGGATTGCAAGCTTGGGAACTCGCAGTAGTTAATAAAGCCACCGTTTGCCAAGTATGGGAAGTCGCGCTCATATGAGAGCTTTTCCATAGGAGTTGGGCGCAACCATACTGGGTAGTGGAAGGAGTTGGTGTAGAAATCATGGTCAGTAACGCCATCAATCACACCAAACTGTTCCTTATCTAAGCGAGCGAAACGGTCAGTCAAAGACTCTGCAGGCGTGGAATAAACGGAGTAATGGTATCCCTCAGCGCTATCCCAATCAACACATAAATCATGCATACGCTGCACAATCTCCAAAGCAAACTTCTTACCGTTCTCATCCCAGCTGTGATCTTGCATCCAATCTTTGCCGTAGAACATAGCTACAGTCTCATACAAACCAATATATCCGAGTGAAATAGTAGCGCGAGAACGGTTAAAGAGCTGATCTACGTTATCCCCTGGCTGCAGGCGACCAAAAGCGCCATACTGGAAGAGGGTAGGAGCGTTAATTGGAGTAGCTTCCTTACAGCGCTTAATGCGGAACTGCAAGGCTTCGTGCGCAATTTGCATACGCTGATCAAACAGCTTCCAGAAACGCTTCTTGTCACCGTGAGATTCCAAAGCAATACGAGGAATATTCACGGTAACTACGCCCAAATTCAAGCGAGAATCTTCTACATCTTCACCTGTATCCGGATCAATCCAACCGTTCAGGAAAGAACGGCAACCCATAGGCGCTTTAAAGGAGCCAGTAATCTTCACGATGTTCTCGTAGAAAACAACATCCGGATACATGCGCTTAGTAGCACACTCCAAAGCCAACTGCTTCAAATCGTAATTTGGCTCGCCTTCCTTAGCATTTACGCCGTTCTTCACAGTAAATACAAGCTTAGGGAAAATAGCAGTGTGACGATCCTTACCCAAACCGCGAATGCGGACGAGCAAAATAGCGCGCTGGATTTCGCGAGCAAACCAATCTTGACCCAAACCAAAACCAACAGTAACAAAAGGAGTCTGACCATTGCTAATACGGTTGGAATTAATCTGATACTCCATGGTTTGCATAGCATCGTAAATATTCTTGCGCGTTAAAATCTTTGCATACACTTCGCGAATCTGCTCAAGCTCATCAACGTCATGATGGAAGGGCTCATCCATAGGCAAAGCATCACGATTTTCAAAGTGCAACCAATCAGCTTCGCGATCCTTAAAAGCAGCAATAGCGCGCTGGGCAACATCAATAGGCTCACCATCAGGGAAAACAGTGCGAGCCATCTCCATATTCTTCGCAAAATCAAGCTGAGCGTAAGTAGCCAACATCTCATCAGCGCGGTTCACCGTCTGACCGCCATACTGAGAGCCAGCAATATCCTTAATAATCTGCGTAATCTGGGTAGCGGCGGTGCCAATAGATTTAGGCGAATCCATCATGGCATTACCCAACACGAAACCATTGGCAAGCATATTGCCAAAATCAGGCAAAGAGCAGTTGGTCATTGGGGTAAATGGGCTGTAATCCGCATCATGAAAATGAATATCGCCCTTAATATGAGCATTAGCAACCTCAGAAGGAAGCATACTCATCGCGCTCGCCTTAGATACAGCACCTGCTAATAAATCGCGCTGAGTAGCGTAGACGTTGGAATCCTTATTAGCATTTTCTCGCATAATCGTTTCATCGCGATTAATGAATTTCTTAATAGCTTCGTTCACATCGCTTGCCTTAGCGCGCGCAATATCTTTATTTAAGCGCCATGACGTATAAGCCTGAGCAATCTCGTACAAATGATTATTAATAAGAGTGTGCTCCACAGCATTTTGAATATCGTCAATGCGAACATTGCCTGTATAACGACCAGCAATAGTGCTTTCTACAGTGGTTGTCATGTCTTCAATAAGACGAGAATTGCGAGAATCTAAATCTTCTCCTACCGCATGAAAGGCCGCTTCGATGGCGTGAATAATATTCATGCGATCGAAAAGAACTACTCGACCGTCGCGCTTTTCTACCTTGATATCGTTGATAGAAATGTTAATGTCTTCAAGCATGGACGCTGTCGATGCAGTCATCATGAGCCTTCCTTTGTAAGCAGATATACGGTATGTGGTTCGTATTCAGTTGGCTTTGCTCCAGCTGGTTATAGCAAGATGTAAAGCTGCGATATGCTCTTGGCTTTGTGTGTTTCTGATGACAGCGTGCAAAGCTACACAGTGCGCGAAGCGTATGCATGATGTCTATGAACAGAAGCGATAGAGCGAAAGCGTTATCGTTTTGTGCTGAACACTGGAAGGTAATCATATGCCATGAGCGGGACTAAATACAACTAAATAAAGTGTGGATAATTATACACAACCACTATATATAGTGGTTTTTGGTCTTGTGGATAAAAGTGGATAACTTGATATTTTGGCATGATTTCGTGCGAATGTGTGGGGATAATTTTGTGCATAATGTGATGTGGCACACTAAATAGCGCGCGTGTAATTTGATGAAGAAAATGTGTGGGCGTGTCGTTTGGGTTTGAGGCTATCGAATTTTTTTCACGCCGTGATTGCGTTGCTGTTTTGAAGAGTTGCATTCTGGCTGAGTGCAACTGTATTTGCTTAATTTTGCGCTTTGTGGTGCAAAACTTGATCTAAAATGCTATTTATTTTTCTTTTGCTCTTTGCGTGGTTTATTGCTTTTTCAGAGTGTTGTCAATAGTTTGACGATGTAAAGGGTGTACTAAAGGAATATTTTGCTACTCCGTCCTTTCTCTTGTCTTCGCGAGAAAGAAACATGTTGATATATACAAGTAAACAAGTATAGAAGTTAGATGTATGTTATGAAGAAAAGTTATAACGTAGCAGATTTACATAGAAAACTTGCTGATTAAGCTTTCTGCATGGAGGAACTGTTCAGATGAATGCATGCCAGATATTGTGCATAAAAAGTGGCATAACAGGTGCATGAATCGGTTAAGTGAAATTTATTTATTACTTCTTCAGTTTTTGTGTGGCAAGCTTTACGCTTCGTGAGCAACGTGAAGGCTACAACCCTGAGAGTGCTTCTGCACACAGTATGATTGTTGTGAGTTTTATGCGCAAGCAGATAGGTAAAAGATACGGCCTGCTTGAGCCGTATTGTGAGGTCAAGTCACGTTCTAAGCTTCACGCTTGAACTCGAACGTAAAGAACAAAACAGAAAACAGGTCTTATGAGCGTTCATACATGTGGTGACCTTTACGCTAGAGTTCAAATGTAAAGCCTGCCACACAATCAGTACTTTGTCCTGAAGAATATGGCTATAAAGATTAGGATCAAACACACGATACAGCAAAATGAAACGATAGCACTGTGCCATGTGCGAGTAAGTATGCCAAAACCTCCGCACGCCATCGTGTACAACTCTTTTAGTACCCTTAAGACTATTGAAATATGGAATTCCAAACGTTAAGTGTATGGGAAAAATGTCTGATTTGATTGAAGAAAACGCTGCACAGAGTGCACAGAGCGTGCAAGCCGAAACCGCCGAGATCGCCGAAACCGCGGAACAAACCCAGCAGAGCCATGAGCTGAGCACTGTCGAGCGCGCAGAATTATTAATGGAACAGGACGAGGCGATTGCCGAGCATATCAATAACGATGCCTCATTAGACGAAGCTATCGATCCGTCTAATTCTCAGTTTGGTCCTCATGCTCATCCTGAGCAGGTGCAAATGCGTGTGGCTAAGCGCGCGCTCATGCTTAAGAATGGCGCGAATCCTTATCCAGCAGAACTGCCTATTACTCACACCATTGAGGATATTCGTAAGAACTACGATGGCAAATTAGAAGCTGGCGAAGAAACGGATGACGTTGTTGCTTTGGCTGGTCGAGTCATTTTCTTGCGTAACGGCGGTGGCTTGTGCTTCGTTCAGTTGGCAGCCGGCAACGGCACTCCAATCCAAGGTATGCTCTCTAAGAAGGAAGTGGGAGCAGATAGCCTCAAGGAGTTTAAGCAGCTTGTTGATTTGGGCGATCACCTCTTTATTAAAGGTCGTGTTATCGCTTCGAAGACCGGCGAGCTGTCTATTTTCGCCAGCGAATGGCAGATTGCTAGCAAGTCTTTACGTCCTCTTCCAGCTCTGCATAAGGATTTGAACGAGGAACAGCGCACACGTAAGCCATATTTGGGCATGATTGTAGATGATAAGATGCGCACGATGGTACGTAATCGAGCATCAGTTGTTGCATCTTTGCGCCGTAACTTCGATCAGCGCGGATACATGGAGGCTGAAACGCCAATGCTTCAGGCTATCCGTGGTGGTGCAGCAGCTCGTCCATTTACCACGCATATTAACGCTTTCGATATGGATTTGTTCTTGCGTATTGCTCCAGAACTCTTCCTGAAGCGCATGCTGGTAGGCGGCATTGACCGTGTCTTTGAAATTAACCGCGCTTTCCGTAACGAAGGTGCAGACGGAACTCACGCTCCAGAGTTCACCACTTTGGAAGCCTACGAAGCGTACGGCACCTACGACACGATGGCAGAACTGACTCAGTCTCTCGTGCAGCAAGCTGCTATTGATACCTTCGGTTCTACAGTTGTCACTTTGGCTGACGGCAGCGAATATGATTTGGGGGGGCAGTGGCGCCAACTCGATATTTACGAGTCTCTGTCTGAGAAGCTTGGTGAAGAAATTACCCCAGAAACGACTGTAGAAACTCTCGGTGCGTTCGCTGATAAGTTGGGTGTTGAGCGTGAAGATGTAGAAAATCACGGTAAGCTTGTGGAAAATCTGTGGGAGCACTTCTACACAGAAGACCCTCATCAGCTGTGGGAACCAACCTTCGTGCGCGATTTCCCTGTAGAAACTTCGCCGCTGACCAAGTCTCATCGTTCGAAGCCAGGTCAAGTGGAGAAGTGGGATTTGTATGTGCGCGGTTTTGAGCTGGGAACTGCATATTCCGAGCTCAACGATCCAGTTGTTCAGCGTGAGCGTTTCGTTGCTCAGGCAAAGATGGCTTTAGCCGGTGATGATGAAGCTATGGATATTGATGAAGACTTCCTTGAAGCACTGGGCTTGGGTATGCCTCCTGCCGGCGGTATGGGTATGGGTATTGACCGTCTGTTGATTGCTATGACGGGCGCAACTATCCGTGAAACCATTACCTTCCCTCTCGTTAAGCCTTTAAATAGCTAGTTCATGATTATATGGTGTGAGTAATTCTCGCACCATATTTTTATGTACGCCACGAAGTTTAAGGAGCTCAAGTGTGCGAAAAAGTTCGGATGATTATTGCCGGATCTCGACCGCGCACATGGGCTCTTTCTGTCTGCCCCGTAATTATTGCTGGGTTAAGCGCATACTTAGATCGAGACCATTACGGGCAGTTACCACGAGTTATCTTTTATAAAGACCTCGTGCTGCTCGGTCTTGCTGTTTTAGTGGCACTGAGTCTGCAAATATGCGCGAACTTTGTTAATGATTATCTCGATGGTGTGCAAGGTGTAGATACATCGCGTGCTGCTGATGCGCCGCAGCGTTTAAATGCACTTCCTTGTGGAGCGCATATCTCGCATTCTTGTGCATGGATCACTGCGATTATTGGCATTATTGCCGGTTGTGCGGCTGTGTGGATAAGTCAGGATTATTGGCTTCTTGGGGTAGGAGCTGTGTGCGTAGCGGCTGCGTGGGGATATTCCAGTTTTTTGAGCGCTCGCGGTTTTGGAGAGCTTCTTGCGTTCGTATTTTTTGGACCAGTACTCGTTTTTTCTGTCAGCGTTATGCTAACCGAGCGTATAGGAGCGTACAGTATTGCCGCAAGTATTCAATGCGGCTTAGTCAGCGCTCTCGTCATGCTTATCAATAATATGCGTGACCGCGTAAGCGATAAAAAAGTTCATAAAAATACTATCGTTGTGCGCTGGGGTATAGATAAAACGGTACAGGGCGCTCATCTATGCGTGTTTATTGTATGGGCGGTAAACATTATGTATGCGCTTTCTCTATATCATATTATGGGCACGCAATTAATCAGTGATTTAGGAGTCCTGTATCTTCTGACGGCTGCTGCAGTTATTACTGTAAGTTGGAAGGCCTTACGATGCGTGCGGATTGCAGTATACGAGCAGCAGTATTATCGCGGTGCTTTTATCTTTATGAATCGGCTGATGCTTGTTCTGGCAGCAAATTATCTGCTTATGTTTATTCTTTTGATGGCTTCCTAGTCGTCAACGCGCTCTAAACTATAAAGCATGACTTACAAGTTAGTATTGCTCCGTCACGGACAGAGCGCATGGAATAAGACAAACCAGTTCACCGGTTGGGTAGATGTACCTTTGACCGAACAGGGCGTTGAAGAAGCAAAGCGAGGAGGCGAGCTTCTCAAGGAGAAGAACGTACTTCCAGACATCGTTTTCACTTCTCTTCTTCGTCGTGCCATTAACACTGCAAATATTGCTTTGGATTCCGCAGACCGTTTGTGGATTCCAGTAGAGCGCAACTGGCGTTTGAATGAGCGTCACTACGGTGCTTTGCAGGGTAAGAACAAGTCTGAAATTCGTCAGGAATACGGTGACGAAAAGTTCATGATTTGGCGTCGTTCTTACGCAACACCACCACCAGAGATTGATCCAAACGATCAGTACTCTCAGAACGGTGACCCACGCTATACTGGTGCAGACGTTCCAGAAACTGAAGCTTTGGCAAATGTGGTAACTCGCGTAACCCCTTACTGGGAAGAAACAATCAAGCCTCAGCTTGCTGCAGGTAAGACAGTTCTTATCGCAGCACACGGCAACTCTTTGCGCGCAATCGTAAAGATGCTCGACGGCTTGAGCGAGGACGAAATTGCACAGGTTAACATTCCTACTGCAATCCCACTGCTCTACGAATTGGATGAGAACTTTAAGCCAATCAAGCCACGCGGTGAATACCTCGATCCTGAAGCAGCAGCAGCAGGTGCAGCAGCTGTAGCGAACCAGGGTAAGTAAGAGTTAAACTCTTCTTCAATCGCCTCTGAGAAATCAGAGGCGATTTTGTTTTTATGGGAGGAAATGTGCAGGAGTATGAGGTGGCGTATTTCTACTAGGCAGGGTGAGTAGTGTTGAAGGCACTTTTCACACGAAAAGCCAATGAAAACACCGCTGCAACGGCGCGCATTATGCATTACAGAGTTGAGGGGATTGTTTGAGGGGATTGCCATGTTCAATAAAAGAATAATAACGAGCATTTTTACTATAATTTGTGCTGTATTTTACTCTTCTGTCTATTGCCGGGGTTACATTGGCTGCATTTTCAGCTATTCAAGATGAATTTTCACAATTCCCTGAGTATGAGTGGATTCACATTCCAATCCTATGTCTCACTGCGCTCATCCCTATCCCTCTGTCTGCATGGGTAATCTATACAGCTTGGTGTTTTAGTGCCTGGTATAAGAAACTCAGCCTCACTCGGCTCAATACCTATCTGCGTGTGAGTTTTTGGCTTGCTATTGCGCAGGCAGTAGTTGGATTTGCTTTACCTTTTACGGTTTCGCATTTTCTTCATGGGGGGGGTAATCCTGCCATGGTTATTGCATGGGTTGCGATGACTACAGTTCCTCTGTTTATTGCATGTCTTATTGCTCAAACGAGAAGACTTTTACCTATCGCAGATACCTATCGCAGAAAAGTAAAGACATACAGTCATACTGATAGTCTTAGAACTACGAAAGAATGCTCGTAGACTTTACTGAATATCCCACTGAATATCTCAGAATCAGGAACGCTACAGTATAGCGTTCCTTTTTATTGTCCAGAAACACTCCATCAGCAGGCGTAATGCGATATTCGCGTCTGCTCAGAAAGAACATACATGAAATTTGAAGAATTAGGTCTAAGCTCTCACATGCTCCGCGCCGTGAGCGATATGGGTTTTGAAGAAGCTTCACCTATTCAGGAAGCCGCCATTCCGGTTATTTTGCGCGGTCACGATATTATTGGTCAGTCACAAACAGGTTCGGGTAAAACCGCGTCCTTTGGAATCCCGGTTCTTGAAAAAGTCAATGCTTCTGTGCGCAGTGCGCAGGTGCTGGTGCTGTCTCCTACGCGCGAACTGGTCATTCAGTCTGCTCAAGAGTTGCATCATCTTTCGAAATATATGCATGGTGTGCGCATTTTGCCGGTCTATGGTGGGGCAGATATGGCTCGCCAAATTCGTGGTCTTAAGGAAGGCGTGCAGATTATTATTGGCACTCCTGGTCGCGTGATGGATCACTTGCGTCGCGGAACCATTGAAACGCAAGGCATTCATACCGTTGTTTTAGATGAAGCTGATGAAATGCTTAACATGGGTTTCCGCGAAGACATCGAAACGATTTTGGATCAGATGCCTGAAGAGAACCGTCAGGTTATTCTCTTTTCTGCAACTATGCCACAAGCAATTATGGATATTGCGCAGAAATATCAGCATGATGCTCAGCATGTGCAGGTTGCTCAAACAGAGCTGACTGTTCCTCAAATCGATCAGTATTATTACGATGTGCGTCGCAAAGATAAAACCGACGTTTTAACGCGGTTACTTGATTTTTATTCCCCTAAATTATCGCTTGTTTTTTGTAATACGAAAGCAATGGTCGATACTTTAGCTGAGCAGTTACAGGTGCGCGGTTACGTGGCTGAGGGTTTGCATGGCGATATGAAGCAGTCTGCGCGAGACCGTGTGATGAAAAAGTTCCGTACAGGAACAACAGAAATTTTGATTGCTACCGACGTTGCTGCTCGAGGTATTGACGTTGATGATGTAGAAGCTGTTTTTAACTACGATATTCCTCGCGAAGCTGAGTATTACGTGCATCGCATCGGTCGTACGGGTCGCGCGGGACGAGCAGGCCGCGCTTTCAGTTTTGTGCGCGGTAAAGAAGTATATCGTTTGCGAGATATTCAAAAGTACTGCAAAACGAAAATCATATCGCAGCATATCCCAACCATAGCTGATGTTAACGCTATTAAAACTGAAAAAATCATGGATGATATCGCACGCATTATTGAGAACGATAATCTTCACGACATGATTGATGTTATTGATAATCAAGTTAATACTTCTGATTACACGGCTATGGATATTGCTGCTGCTTTCTTAAAGTTAGCGCTTGATGCAACGGGAGATAACGGAGAGACCGCGCGCGAACAGACAGACGATGAAGTTATGCCGTGGGATGACGATAAACGTTCTGGCAAGAAAAAGCACAAGGAATATAAAGAGCGTAAAAACCGTAAAGACCGTAAACTTCACCTCGTTAATGAAGAGGTTGAAGAAGGTATGGTGCGTTTTAAGATAAGCCTTGGCAAGAAGCATGGTATTCGTCCAAACGATATTGTGCGCATTATTTCGAGCGAAGCGCATATCCCTGGAAAAGTTATTGGCGCTATCGGGCTGAAAGATTCGGTTAGCTACGTAGAGTTACCAACTGATTTGTCGTCAACAGTACTGAAATCGCTGAAAAAAGCTAAGTTCAAAGATAAAAAGTTGGGATTAGAACTCGCGTATAAAAAGAAGTAAAGAAGCAAGGGCGCAACACATGATGTTGCGCCCTTGTTCCTTAATCAGTTTTAATCGCCATCAGTATCGACGCCAATATAGTGGGACGGATCCTTTGTTGGATCAAAACCAGAGACCATATAGATCAAGCGGCGGCCAACAGACACCGAGTGATCTCCAATGCGCTCGTAATAGCGGCTGAGCAAAACAGTATCAATCGTCTGCTCAACAGTTGCGTTCCACGCATCCGAGCGAGCAATGGCATACACAGATTCAAAAAGCTTATCCATCTCATCATCGCTCATAATGAGCTTTTGTGTGGCAACTTCATCATGCGTATCCATTAAATCAACCAAAGTCTGTGTGGTGCGCTGGGCAAAAGCCTGCATTTTCACAAAAATATCCATGACTTGAGGAGCCAGAGGAGACTCAGGATACGTGCTTCGCGCCGTTTCGGCAATATGGCGAGCTAAATCGCCCATGCGTTCCAGCAGGGAAGCGATGCTCATAGTAGACACAACCACACGCAAATCAGCGGCAACGGGGCTTTGCTTGGCGAGCAAAATAACGCACTGATTGTTAATCGAAGCCTCCAAAGCGTCAATACGAGCGTCGCCATCAATCACGTCTTGAGCCACTTCAATATTGTTGTTAAACAATGCCTCACCAGCTCGTTCTACCGCCTTATGCACGGCAATAGTCATGGTAGTTAAATCTGTAGCGACTTGATGCAGTTCTTCATTGAAAAGTGCGCGCATGGCAGCTCCCTTACACATGGCTTGTGGTGTAGCGTTTACTGTGTCTTATTTTAGAGTATGCCCGTGTCTTTTGAGGTGTCGCGTGCTGCATTTTCGATGGCGCAAATGTTTCGGCTCAGCATATGCCACAATAGAGATATGAGTTTTGATGTAACGTCCATAGTCGTACTGCTTATTTTTATTGTGATGGCTGTGATTTGCGTGGGATGGCTGTTCTCCCTAGCGTGGAGATGGCTGTCTCCGCTTGTGGTGGATAGTAAGGGCTTCTGGCATACTTTGCGCTCACTGGGATGGCGTGTGAAGTATGTGCGGCGTAGACGTTTGCGCCGTCGCATTAACCATTCCATCGACGATGATGACGACGACGATGACGATGATGACGACGAACTCGATTCCATGACTATTCGCGTGCTTTCAGCCATGGATACAGCCACTATTGTGGTCGATGGTGATGATGAAGTGGAGCGTGCTTCGTCTTCAACATATCGCTGGGGAATCGTTCACAATGATGAAATTGTGAACAAAGAAATTCTGCAAGCTATTCACGATATTCGTGCTGGAGCAAGAACGAAAAAATTCAATGTTGTGACGCATACAGCAGACGATCTTGTGCATGAAGATGAAGCGTCAGTTCCCGTTACGCGACCTCACTGGCTGGCTGTTACTGTCAGCGCTATTAGTGAGCACTATATTGTTGTTTTTATTACGAATAACAGTGAAGCAAAACGTTTCGCCCAAACCCGCGATGATTTTATTGAAAACGTTGCACAGCAATTAATCAATTCCACTGACGATATGCTTTCTATCGGCAAGCGATGGGAGTCAATGCCCGATGACACTGTGAATGCAGACGGTAAGGTTGTTTCTGCTCAAGCACGACACTTGCATAAGTTAGTTTCTGATCTTATGCTGCTCATGAAAGCTCAAGAAAGAGTGGAGCCAAGCGAAGAGAACTTGGTGAATTTGGGTGAGATTGTTCAGCACGAGCTTAACGCGATTACTCCAACGCGCGGTATTCAGCTGCATGCACGCATATCTGATTCTATTCGCGTTCATGCTAGCTCCGTACAAATTTGCGCTGCTGTGCGCAAACTCGTAGAAAATGCTATTCATTATTCCAAAGATAATGCTGCGGTCAGTGTTGTGGTAGATGTTGCGCAAGATCCGTCTTTTGCTGTTATTCGCGTTATTGATACCGGAAAGGGCGTTAGTAAGTCCGAGCAAACACGCATTTTTGAGCGTTTTTACCGCGGATCGACTGAGCCGTTTGACGATGATGACGCTGTTGGTTTAGGCTTAGCGATTGTTAAGCATGTTGCTTTGACGCATCACGGTACTGTAACTTTGTGGAGCGCTCCTGGGCAGGGAAGTACTTTTAACTTCTTTATTCCGCTGGCTTAAGGGTTTTTACTGCTGCATGAGGGCTAACAGTCGGTAGATATGACGATTATAGGTTTCCCAAATCATTGCAGCTACGCCAATTCCTAATCCCCACATGGTCAGAATAAACTCGTGATACAGTACTCCTTTCCATAAGAAAAGCGTGCCACATACGAGAGCAACACACAGCCACAGGGCAGTACCGACCATAAAAATAATATGGAGATCTACCTGCTCGGCCTGTGGCGTAGCTTTTCGATGTTCAGGATCGAAAATTGGTGTAATTTTCATAGTTCCTACTTTAAAACTGTTCGACGATCTCAGAGCGTGTCTTAACGGTTTGCCCGCATCTGTTCAACCACTGCATCTACGCAATGCGTCAACGCTTCTACATCATCCGTATCCACAGATGGGAAAACGCCAATGCGCAGTTGGTTGCGCCCCAGCCCGCGATACCCAGACACATCCACAATGCCGTTAGCCCGCAAAGCGCGCGTAATCTCACTTGCCGACAACTCCTCATCAATATCAATGGTGACCACCACAGTTGACCGTGCACCTTCATTCAACACAAATGGGGTAGCGTAATCGCTGGTCTCAGCCCATCGATACAACACGGAAGCAGAATGGGTGCAATGTTCCTGAGCCCAATCGAGACCACCCTGCTTAATTAGCCAATCAATCTGATTGTTCATAAGCAATAAGGTAGCCAAAGCTGGAGTATTTAGAGTTTGATGCTTGCGCGAATTAGCTACTGCCTTAGTGAAAGACAAGAATGGCGGAACCCACCGTCCTTCTTCCGGATGTTCAGCTGCACGCGCTTCAATTTTCTCAGCTCGCTCAATGGCAGCAGGCGACACAATAGCTACCCACAGACCTCCATCAGAGCCGAATCCCTTCTGAGGGGAGAAATAATACACGTCAATCTCACGCGGATCAATCACTGTTCCAGCAGCTGCAGATGTGCCATCTACGAGCATCAGCGCATCCGAGCGTGCCCCAGTAACGCGGTGAACAGGAGCTAGAACACCGGTTGATGTTTCGTTATGTGCCCACGCAAAAACATCAGCATCAGAAGCATCGCCGGTTGCCCTAGGCAGAGCGTACATGCCATAATTAGCCTTAAAAATAACTGGGGCGTCAATAAACGGAGCGTTTGCTACGCTCGCAGCAAACTTTGCGCTAAATGAGCCAAAAGAACCAAACGCAGCTTTTTTCTCAATCAAACATGCGCACGCCATATCCCAAAAAGCAGTAGCGCCACCGTTGCCCATAACTACTTCGTAATCAGCGGGAAGCTTGTAGAGGTTGCGAATACCGTTTTGAATAGACTCAACAACATCCTTAATCGGCTGCTGACGATGCGATGTGCCCATAAGCTGCGCGCCCTCTTGCGTGAGGTACTCAAGCTGAGCCTCGCGGATCTTGCTAGGGCCAGAGCCAAAACGACCGTCTGCAGGAAGCATGGTGATATCGAGAAGTGTTGTGTCAGTCATACTCACAATATACTCATAGCGCGGGGCAATGGGACGGGAGGGGGATGTTGGGAAGAGGCTTGGAGGGCGGGCTGGGGAGGTGAGAACGGGCAGGGGAGAGGCTGGGGAGGCGCGGCGCTTTGTTAGGCGCGGCGCAAGAAGTTTGTGAAACGATCCAACGGATGTAGAAACAGTTTTGTCTTTCCTAGCAAACAAAACTCCAGTTCGCACCACTTTCACTTTTTACGAAAATTTCTATCAGGGTTTTCCCCTAGGGTATGGCTTCTATTAGAATAGCCAAGGTTGACCATTTTAAGGAGTGATTTTTATGAAGCATGCAGCGCCTAAAGCGACCGTAAGCCACAAGCGCTCTGCTAAGCACAGTACTGCAAAGCATGCACATATCAACACTCCTGTTGCAACCGTTTCTTTGGAAGAGGCCGTTGTTCGTGAGGTTAACGCAATGCCTCGCACACGTCGTGAACGTCGTGCATATGCGCAGGCTCGCGCTCGCAAAAATCGCTTTACTACTTCCAGTGCTGTTACTCTTTTGCTCGGAACTATGGGAACTGCAGTAGCTTCTTCTGTTTTCGCAACAAATAGTAATCTTTTTGAGCGTACTGTTGCAGTTGCTGCTGAAGCAGATCAAAATAACGGTTCTTCTGCTGTTAATGTTGCCAATACTTCAACAGTTTCTCGTTCTGAGGAACGTGACGCTAAAACACAGTTTTTGTCTGAAACTGCATCGGTTACCACATCTGACTTAACTCCATGGAATGTGGAAGATGGTGCTACCAGCATTGATGTGCAAAGCTTGGTGAAAGCTCCATCTCATGCCACTGGTGATTCTGGTAATGCTTATCCATTCTCCCAGTGCACATGGTGGGCTTATACTCGTCGTCATCAGCTGGGTCTGCCAGTTGGCTCCTACTTCGGTAACGGTGGACAGTGGGCAAACTCTGCTCGTGCTCTGGGTTACTCTGTGGATAATACTCCTCAGGTTGGCGATGTTATGGTATTCCTGCCAGGTCAGGAAGGTGCTGATCCAGTTTATGGTCACGTGGCCATTGTAGAGAAGATTAACGCTGACGGTTCTGTTGTTACTTCTGAAAGCGGTGCGGTAATGAACGGTAAGACGTACACGCGCACAATCTCTAATCCATCGCGCTTCCAGTTTATTCACGAGTAAAACTCGTTGGCATTATTCTGTACAAGATTACTTTATGTAAAACCTCTTAGATTCTTTTGATACAGATAAGCTCGTTTAATTTATAGTTTTTCCGTGACGATATTCGGATTTTGTGCAAGACTTTAGTATTTTGTTGCTCTTCGAACTTAGCGGGGTTTAGAGGCGAGTATTGCCTAGTAGGTTCTAGTTGCTAGTCACGCACCTTCAACCTCAAAACCCCGCTAAGTCCGAGAGCTGATATAGTTTCGGTGCACTACTTGCCATAAAAAGCGTAATAACCGTTCAAACCGCTCAACTGCAGTCGCGCGCAATAAGCATAGCGCATAAACGCGAGACCCATAAACCTCGCGCAATTAGCCCCCGCCCACCAGCCCCTCCCCCAAAAACAATAAACTCGCCGTCAATTGTTCATAACGCACCTCTTTATGAAACCCCGTGGCGCGCGTAAAAAATTCCGCGTTAGAATGGGTGTAGGAACGAACAAGGAGGTGTTCCCTATGTCACGCTATGAAAAGGCTATTTTAGTTGGCGTTGATGGATCGGATGCTGCTTATAAAGCGGTATGGTGGGCTGCTAACTATGCGCATCACGCAGGATTAACCTTACACATTGTATCTGCATATACGTTGCCAAGTTATTCCTCGGTATCTTTTGATAATACTTTTACTGCGCCAGGGGATGATGCAGCATCTCGTCGTGACGCTCAAGAAATTTTGAGCCGCGCTAAGGCGATTGCTACTAAGCAGGGCGTAGAAGTAACGACTTTGATTGTTACCGGCGAGCCATCGGCTGTGTTCATTGAACTGTCGCGCAACTATAACTTGGTTGTGATTGGAAACCGCGGCAAGGGTGGACTTGCTGAGCGCCTGCTTGGTACCACATCTTCGAGCTTGCCTGCATATGCTTACTGTCCAATTGTGGTTGTTCCTTATACCGATGATGAGGGCAATAAGGTTCACTTGAACAATCAGATTACGCATGTTGTGGTAAATTCTGATGAATCCAAGTGGGGAGTTAAGGCTCTGGAAATTGCCGCTGAGTTTGCACATTCTTGGGGTGCGCGATTGCAGGTTATTAGCGCTGTTCCTATGCTCGGCAGCCTCAGCGATGAAGACATGCAAAGCGTTAAAGATTCTTATACCGACGATTTGCACGCTCGATTGGCTCCGTTGCGCGCTAAGTATCCGCAGCTTGACGTTGCGGAGCAAGTAGCTGTGGGCGCTTCGGTTGATGCATTAGAAGCCGCTTTGCCGGACAACGATATTGTGGTGGTTGGTTCGCGTGGACGCGGCGGATTAACGGGCTTGCTTTTCGGCTCTGTGAGCCAGTCGCTCTTACAGCATTCAGATAAGCCGGTGTATGTTGTTCCTCGCCGATACGTTTTGGCTGAAGAGAACGAGATGCATGACGAGCCGCTTACCGATATTGGCGGCGTTGAGTCTGTTCAGGTAGAGCAGGCTGAGGTGAGCGAGCTTGAAAGCCTCGAACGGACAATTGATCCGCGTTGATAGTTTATTGCTCCTCTTGAGTTTATGCTCGAGAGGAGCTTTTGTATGCGTTGTCTGTTGTCATTTACATAGCTGAGCTTAGCCGTACCTGGTAAAGCTTTTGCCAGGTTTGATTTTGGTGCGGCACAGCATATTTTGTTTGGTTATTCTTGTGACAGACGAGGAGCTTGAGTGGTTCACGAAACATACTGTGGATAGCATTCCATGATTTACAAACGAATACTTCGGTTGCTATGAAAATGGACTCCAGCGTTGTTAGCGTTGCGCGCTCACAACTTCCACGCACCTGCAACCTAAAAACCTCACAGCCACCACTAAAATCCGATGAACCACATTTACTCATCTACACGTCGAGCTACCTACTGAGCTACCCACCACTTACACAAAATCCAGACACCCTCGGATACTTCATAAGCTAAGCCCCACCCGTCGCCCCACGCGCAAACTGCACAACAAAATCCCCCCCCCTGAACCAAGCAAAGCAGTTCGAAGGGGGGGGGAAAAAAATTAGAGCCTAAATAAAGCTTTAGTGGCGAATATCCACATCCATGCGAACAGGAGTTTCAATCTCGTAGGTGTGCTTCACTGTGCAACCCTTATCTACGTGACGGCGGATACGCTCAGCAAGCTTTTCAGCAGCAGCCTGATCCAGTCCTGCCTCCATAGCGTCAACCACAAGCTGTTCGTTGAAGTTTAAGTAACGATCATTTTCTGGATCATAAGTGCCGTCAACAACAATGCGTGCGCCCTTACCTTCACCAAGAGCGGACTCTACAGCAAACTGACTAGACAAAGCAGCACAACCTGCTAAAGCAAGTTTTGTTAAATCTCCAGGAGAGAACAAACCTTTATCGCTGCTGCGTCCGAACTTAATGTGTGCACCATCATCACTGAAAGCGTCCCACGAGCCGTCCTTGTTTCGCTCAACCCACAAGCGTGCCATAATATCTCCTCCGAAAATGTGTGTACTAATACATCTACTCTACAATGAATCCTCGGCTCTGTGCACAAAGTATCGCTAACAGATACTAAACGTATGCCAAACTCAGTAAACCTTCCGCAAATAATTAGCAAACGCAATCACAAAACATAATCACCAAACGCAATCATCAAATAAAATCACCAAACATAGTCTTACGCAAGATTTCTCTAAGAACGCAACAACCTGCAAGCGTGGCAAAGCGAAGCGTGCTAATCTCTAATCTATGGCACTAACACAGCAAGAGCTTGACGCAATCCGCGCTCGTATTCCGCAGCGTCCTCAAACAGATATTCCAATGCCGTACGAAGATACGGTGCGTGATATTTTACTCGATGGCGATTTAAAGTCAGACCGCACGGGAACAGGAACAGTGTCTGTTTTTGGTCGTCAAATGCGTTTTGATTTACGTGAGTCTTTCCCGCTGCTCACCACTAAACGTGTGTTTTTCAAGGGAATTGCTTACGAGTTGCTTTGGTTCCTCAAAGGATCAAGCAATATTAATTGGCTGCTTGAGCATAACGTGCATATTTGGGACGAGTGGGCTGATGAGAACGGCGATCTTGGTCCCGTTTATGGCGTGCAGTGGCGTAGTTGGCCAGCTCCAACCCAGGATGATCCGGAACATACCATCGATCAGATTACAAACGTGCTGAACCTACTCAAAACGAACCCTGATTCTCGTCGCATGATTGTTACTGCTTGGAATCCTGCGGAAGTAGAAGATATGGCTTTGCCGCCATGTCATTCGCTGTTCCAGTTCTACGTGTCAGAAGGTCGCTTGTCTTGCCAGCTGTACCAGCGCTCGGCAGATATGTTCTTGGGTGTGCCGTTTAACATCGCTTCATACGCTCTGCTCACGTTGATGATGGCTCAGCAGGCTGGCTTAGAACCTGGAGAATTTGTATGGACAGGCGGTGACTGCCATATTTACGATAATCATATGGAGCAGGTTCTCGAACAGCTTTCTCGCGAACCGTACCCATATCCTCAGCTTCAGCTGAAAAAAGCCGCCAGCTTAGAAGAGTATGATTACAGTGATTTTGTGATTGAGAACTACCAGTATCATCCGACGATTAAGGCGCCGGTAGCAGTATAGGGGTAGGAGAGTGAGCTCACTTCTTTAGGCTTTGCCTACTTGCTTTGTTACACTGTATCTCATATCTATTGCGCAGTGAGCCGTTGCGGTTGTGTGCTCCAAAAGCACATGTTTTACGGCTCTCGCGCGAAAGTGCTGCAGTAATTTAAGGAGACAAACGATATGGAGCACGATAGTAGTCGCAGTGGCTACCACCAACCTCAGCCCGCGTCGGCCGGGCATAACTTCCGCAGATTTTTGGAAGAAGCCGACGAGTGGAACGATGAAAACATTGATGATTCCATGGATTCCGCTCGACCTCATATAAAACTTATTTGGGCGCAAGCCTACGATCTTCAGGGAAAGCCAGGAGCTATTGGTTTCCAAGGCACTATGCCGTGGCATTTGCGTGAAGATATGAAGTATTTTAAGGAACGCACTATTTTGCATCCGGTGATTATGGGACGCAAAACATGGGAATCCTTGCCAGAGAGTTTTAGACCATTATCTAACCGCGATAATTACGTAGTTTCGAGTAATCCCTCTTTTGTAGCGCTTGGAGCTACGGTAGTGCAAAACTTGGAAACAGCTATAGAATTGGCAACTCAGCCCCCTATTCCTGATGACGGTGTGTGCCGAGACGAAGTATGGATTATCGGTGGTGCTCGCATGTATGAGCAGTCGCTAAATATTGCTGATGAAGTGTATATTACCGATATTGATTTAGCCGTTGAAGCTGATGCATACGCCCCGGATGTAGAAACAGGATGGCGTCATGGTGTGTGGAGCGAAGAGATTATTCAGGACTGGACCGCTCCCGCTGATTCGTCCAGTGCGATTAAAGGTTACCGTTTCCGCGTTCTTAAGCGCACGCAAGATTAAAAGAGCAAGACTACGAAGGAGAAAAACTTTATGTATACCATTATGACGGTGTGCACGGGCAATATTTGCCGTTCCCCTATGGCAGAAATTGTGTTACGTAAATACGTAGAAGATGCAGGTCTTGCTGACCGTGTGCAGGTTAAGTCCTCGGGTGTATCTTCTGAAGAGCATGGCAACCCTATTGATCGTCGTGCTCAGAAAGCTTTACGCGCTCGCGGATACGAGCTGCCTGCACATCATTTTGCGCATCGTATTTCTCGCGATGAAATTGAAGAAACTGACCTCTTTTTGCCTATGACATCTTCTCATAAGCAATCATTGCTGCGTCAGATCCCTCGTTCAGATTATTCTGAGGTACACATGTATCGCAGCTTTGATCCAGGTTTGCCGCATGTTACAGAATCCGAGGAATATCGTATTGATTTAGCTGATCCTTGGTATGGAGGATCGGAAGACTTCGAGATTGCTTTGGATCAGATTGAGCAAGCAGCTCCTTATATTGTTGATTGGGTTAGTCAGCAGTTGGACTAATACGCGCTGAAAATAAACGGGTGCCTGCTGTTCATGAGCAAGGCACCCGTTCTACGAAGAAGAAGTTGAAAGATTTAATTGACTAATTGGTCATAGCGCTCCTTACTAATAAAGCCCGTCTTGGCTACTACATCAAGATTTGATTTTGTTAAGGTAATCGGGTCAAGAAGGCTCGATTCCACATTTTTAGCACCGTTGTTCATTGCGCCGTTAATACTACTTGGCTTCTTGCCTTCAGCAATCTGCACAATCATGGCATAAACCGAATCTGCAAGCTCTGCAACATCCTTGAAAACGGTCATGCTTTGCAAGTCTTTGGCGATATTCGATACAGCGATTTCATTGGCATCTTGACCAGTAATGACTGGCCAGTTTTCAGTTCCAGGCTTCATATCAGGGCGCTTCGTTTCAATAGCGTTAATCACGCCCTGCGCTAGATCGTCGTTTGGCGTAAGTACTGCGTCGAGCTTTTCGTCATGTGCATAGCTGGAATCTAAGATTGATTCCATATCCTTTTGAGTTTGCTCTGTTTTCCAACTCATAACGGAAATAGCCTGCCACTGATCAATAGTGAAATTGCCGTCCACGCCGCCGCCATGCTTGGAGAGAGTCTTGAGCACGCCGCTCTTAAAGTAAGGCTGCAGTAAGTTCCATGCCCCCTTGAAGAAGTACTTGGCATTATTATCATCCGGAGAACCAGTAAAGACCTCTACGTTGAACGGGCCGGTTGCGCCCTTTTCTAGTCCAAGCTTGTCGATGATATATTTTGCCTGCAGTTCGCCAACTTTTTCCAGCTGGAAGGTTGCATAATAATCTACTGCTTGGGTGTTCATAATTAAGCGATCGTAGGCAATAACTTTCGCGCCGGCTTCGTGAGCTTTTTCTACTGCAGGGCCAACTGATGTGCCGTCCTTTGCTGCAACTACGATAATTTTGGCATTGTTGTTCACCATGTTTTCAATGTCTGCATTTTGCTGTGCTGGTTTATCGTCGGCATAGGAGAGGATGACTTTGTATCCTGCTTTTTCGAGTTTATCCTTGAGATTGCGACCGTCCTTGTTCCATCTTTCCATTGATTTCGTTGGCATAGAAATACCGATGGTTGCTCCTTTATCTAAGGCTTCGGAGTTGCCTGAACCACTCGCGCCACGAGATGATGAGCAGGCAGCCATTCCTAACACCATTGCTGAAGCAGCTATTGCGGCCAGTATTTTCTTTTTGATATTCATGTGTCTCCCTCAAGTTGTTGCAATTGTTTATTTATTCGGATGCTTTGTTTTGTTGGTAAGTTGCTCGAAGCTTCGCTGCTTCGAGAGGCTGTGTTTAGCTTGTGAATTTAATAATAGCACGGTTAGTTAAATGAATAAACTAACCAGGGGGTTGAATGCGAGAAGAACGGTTGAAAATAGTGTGATGTGGGTTACGAAAATATATCTTGGTTGTGGATGTGTCGGCGTGTCGCATTTTTTGGGGAGGGGGGGGTAAGGGTGTGAAAATGGTTGGTTTGTTTTAGTCTTAAGATGTGAAACGAAAAATTAAAAATAAACCGTACATTATTCATTCTATTGTGATTTTGCGTGGTTTGGTACGTTGAAAATGTTGTTGAGTCTTTGCTTTGATGTGGGCTGGTTTTTGTTCACGTTTTTGTTG
>NZ_KV812464.1:0-34828 GCF_001813415.1 Alloscardovia sp. HMSC034E08
TGGAATAGTATTTGTCGAATCTCCTCGTCTCCGCGGCTGGCTTTCAGAAGAAATTCTGAAAGCCTTTATTTTTACTTGTCAACCGCTTGTTTTCAACGGTTTCAGGCTGTTGTGCTCATTCTCAGTTAGTTGCATAAGAGAGCATATGAAAGCATAATAGAGCATGTAAGAGGGGGAACTCGAGGGGGAACTTTCGGGTTATACGACAAATATTAAAGTTGATGAACTTTCAAATGAAATTCTACGACGCATTGATACAATACCAATCGAGGAAGTAATCCAAATGAACTCTGATGAGTCTTCTCGATATTTGAAAAAGTAATGACCGATATATCTAAGTGCGGACAGTTCCGAACCCTTATATATCGGTATCACCTCTGAGTTTACAGATTAACGCCGTGATAGTCCAGCGGTCTAAGACATCTGACTGTAAAACTGACGAAACTATTACTACGCAATTTAGAATCTTGCTCACGGTGCTTGTAAATCCATAACCTGCCACGGGTATGGTCTGCTCAGCTGCATAGCAGAGTCGTTAACAATCAAAGGAAAGGTGATAGCAAAAGGTCGGTCAAAATACTTTACGCTTTATCCCAACAACTCACAGGCATTGCCAATCGTGAACAACAAGGCGTATGGATAGACCGATACACCACGTGGTGAGCGCAGTATAAACACATGCTCGCCGAGAAAACCTACTGAAGAGAAAAGGTGAGGATCCCCCCCCCCACAACACCCAGCTTACGCTGTTAAAAAGGAGGTGTTGCAGTAGCTCTCACCTAATACAATTCATTGTTTCATTTATCGTCCTAATAGTCAAATAGTTAAGAACGCTAGACCGTGTATCTGGGGCAATTTTATTATCATTCAAGTTTGAACATTGCGTTTTTCTCTTGAATTACATATTTCGCTACGCGGGTGTAGTCCCATATCTTCGAGTCATCAAAGCTTTCTCAATAACACACGTTCAGCTTTGTCTAGAATGCATTGAGTCAGAGTAGAATTACGTACCAAGGCACATCTAACTGAGAAGTGCTGAGATGCTGGTCAACGTAGACAGTATTTATTACAACAGGGGTGCTCATATGGTTATGGTAGATCCAGATGTGATGTATTGGATGAAGAATCATTCATGGTGGACTGAAGATGAGAACGGTGAATACATTCTTACAGATGAAGCCACTGAGAAGGCTCGTAAAATTTTTCGAGCGTTTTCAATACTTTAGTGAAGTAACGTGTCTCGATGAAAGATTAGGTGAAGACTCGCCAGCTTTTAAAGCATACTGTTATTATGTTCTTCGGAAGACCGGAGAAGATCTTTTCAACGAATAATCTGTGAGGTTTTGTTCTCGAAACTCTTGCTTCCCTAAAGTTCTCATCTGTGCTACTGTCTCTAGTAACAGTAGCCTTCTAAGCCTCTTAATAATGCTCAAATCTGGAGGCTCTTTTTATTCGCAGAGGTCATGCGAAGTTAGCAAAACATCGATGAAATGACATTTGAGTGTATCTCATCTGTATGTTAAGGAAACCCTAACTCACATCCCAATCATCTGCAAAGTTTTTTGTCCTCTAAACTCGTTGTAGCTCAAACGCACACGTGCACTTATCGGCACATCCTCAGTGTTCCACAGTAAAACCGGAGGGCAGCCAGGCATCTGCAACTTGAGGTGCTGTTGTTCTTTACCGATGCGACTTACCTCAGTATCGGCCGGGAAAATAATCTCCATAATAGGGTAGTCAAAATTCTTGCCAAAAGGCGCCACACAATCTAAGAACTGCGTAATCTCATTGAGAGCAGTTGCATCCCACCACGCAACGTCAATATCTGGACCATCATCGCCAATCAATAAAGCTGGCTCTTCTTCAAAATCAGAAGGAACGCGCACTCCGTGCAATGCATCAACCAGAGCATCAAGCGGACCTGTAACACCGCCAGCTCCCTGATGTCCTACAATCTTGAGTCCATCGCGGTCATTGAGCATATCGATAATCGGATAATAATCTGGCGAACGCATCGACCCCTCAACTTGCTTGCCGTGCGTGCGATCGTAGCTTACATGAACAACAGCTGTGGGAAGTCCAGAATCGTGCATCAATTTGCCAGCGAGCAAACCCAACATGCCGCGAGGCGCATCCGTAATGTACACGTATGGCGCATACGTATCGACCAGCGTATCCATATATTCGTCAACCAGCTTCTTACGCTTAGTGTTGGCCGCAATCAAACGAACAATTGCAGCGCGACGTTCGGTACGATTATCCGAAAGGAACACACAAAAAGCATCATTCATCGAGGTTCCCACACGCCGCGGCGCGTTAAACATCGGAGCCAGAGTAAAACCATAAAAACCCTCGTCGCACTGCGCAAGCGACACCTCAAGCTCCTCAAGAAGCTGAGCGTACCCTTCGAAAGCAGTCAAAAACGCGCGGTTTACGCTAGCGTCACCGCGCAAAGAATTCAAAGCGGTCGGACGGGCAATCAGCTCGCGCGTAAGGCTTAACGACTTGCGCACTAAAGCGCGGTTATCGTGCACCAGAGGCATCACATCGGACACCGTGCCAATGCCCACGAACAGTTGCAGCAGGTTAAGATACTTGCGCTGCTCGGCGTTCGCAAAACGGCGCGCGTACGCACTAATCATTAAAAACGCAACGGCCGCACCGCAAATGCCTGGCAGCGGATACGAGGAGTTGCGGCAGCACGGATCAATCATGGCGTCGGCTGGGCAATCGATTTCTTGATCGTGATGGTCCGTAATCAAAACTGCTAAACCGAGCGACTGCGCGTAACGTATGCCGTCGGTCGAATTTACCCCGCTATCGCAGGTGAGAATAACCGTGGTATCGGGAAAACGGCGCATAATATCGTCCACGTCATCGCGGCAAAAATCGTGACCGCTCTCATAGTCGGGCACAGACAGTTCCACCTGAAAACCCAGCTGCTTCAAACCCGCGTACAAAATCGTGCCCGAAGTAATGCCATCCATATCGAAATCCGGGTAAATGGCCAGCTTCGCATCGCGGTAACCGTGCAGCTTCTCGATAAAAGCATCCATGCCATCGAGCTGCTCGCCATACGACGTGTTCATCTCGCGCAGAAACTCAGGCGATAAACCAGTGCGCTCAATAAGCGTGCGCAGGCCAGCGGAACAGGCGTCGAGCGAGAAGTTCGGCGCGAACGGGTTAACAGGGGTAACAGGACTAATCTGTACATTCTCAGGCATGAGATTATTGTAAGGCGAGCGAAAGAAGAGCCCCGCTCCACAACCTCGCCTAAAATAGTTCTCATGAGTGCCGAAACTTTTATAACCTACGCGCACACCATGCTGCGCACCTTCGACGACGTGCCGTTTAACAACGTGGATGCGGCAATTCTCTCCCAGCTGGCCTACGCGCAGCTCGACGGCGAGCAGGTGCCGTCGCTCGTGCGCACACGCAGAGAGTATCACGCACGGTATAAGAAAAAGTACGGTTCCCCTGCCGGCAAAATCCAGCGCGCAGTAACCGCAAGTCTTACGAAAAAGAAATCCAAGCCGCTCCTGCACGACGAAGATCGTTTCGTCTCGCTCTACACGGCGTTGTGGCGCGCAGAAGATTTCGAGAGCATTTTCCGATCTCCTTCGACGCGCGAGATGATGATTGAGCTGGTCAGCGCTGTCTTGGCGTCCCCACGTTTCCGCGATATTAAAGTAGGGGAGTTTACCTACGAATTCAATAACGATCGCGAGCATCAGCAACAGTTCGCGGCGATGACCTTCCTGCTGCCTGAGAACGCCAGCCCTGACAACGGCACCAGCACCCCCGAACCTACAGAATTCATCGCTTTCCGCGGCACCGAAACCTCTTTCGTTGGTTGGCGCGAAGACTTCGAGCTGGCTTTCCACAAAGATATTCCGTCGCAGCTGTCTGCCGCGCGCTATGTGGATGATATCTACCGCCATTCACATGGCAGGAACCTTATTATTGCCGGTCATTCCAAGGGTGGCAACACGGCCGTGTATGCGGCCACGAAAGTTCCGGCGAACGTGCAAAACGCAATCCAGCAGATCTACTCTTTCGACGGACCAGGTTTTATTACCAACCTTCTGGATTCGCCTGAATACAAGCGCATTGAGCCGAAGCTTACGAAACTTATTCCGCAAGATTCCTTCGTGGGCATGATGTTTGCCGGTCGCGAGCCATACCGCGTTGTGCACAGTGACGAAGCTTCTGTTATGCAGCACTTTATGTACAAGTGGGCGGTCGACCTCGACAGCGCTGACTTCGTGTATGACCAAGAGATTTCGTCGCGCGCGCTCAAGATAGCCGATTCCTACGTTGAGTGGACCAATTCGCTCGACTTGGCTACACGTCGCAAAGTTATCGACGCAATTTTTGCGATTTTCGAGGCTACTGGATATGAGTCCTTCACCGAAATTGCAGACAATATCAGTACTGCAGCACCGATGATGTGGCAAGCCGCGCAAGAAACCGACAGCGCTGTGCGCGATATTACGGTTACTGCGCTGCGTGATTTGTTCTCCATGATTTTCGGCTTTAACAACTTCTCCAAGTACATCACGCAGTGGGAAGCGATGGTGGCGAAGGTGTCGCAAAGCCTGCCTTTTAGTAAAAACGCGGAAGAAATCGATCAGAACTAAATGCGCACGATTACGAACCCTGCCAGCAATCCGGCGCACTACTCGTATATCGAGAAGAAATCAGAGTTCATCGGCGATGCGTGTCATATCGATTCGCTCGACGAGGCGGTTGAGTTTGTCGAGCAGATCCGCGCGCAGCACCCCAAAGCACGGCACGTGTGCTTCGCGGCTGTTACGGGAGCCAGTCAAGCGCAGTTTAACGAACGTATGAGCGATGACGGGGAACCGAGCGGTACCGCGGGCAAACCGATACTGAACGTGCTGCGGCAGTCAGAAACAACGGATACCGTTATCGCGGTTACGCGCTATTTTGGCGGTATACTTTTGGGAGCCGGCGGTCTGGTACGCGCGTACTCGACGGCTGCGGCCGAAGCACTTCGCGTGGCTAATCTTGGTAACGTTATCCCAGCGCGCGAGTTTATGTGCACGGTTGACTACGCTCAGCATTCGCTTATCCAGCGACTTATCGCCCAACATAGCGGGCGCGTACATCATGAGGACTTTAGCGATAAAGTCGTGGTAAAATTTGTGATTCCAACCGATCGCGTGCTCTCGATGGAACAGATGGTGCAGCAGACATTTAACGCGTCTGTACAGCTGATAGCCGGCGCGGAAAGTTCGTTGATGGAGAAAGAGTAGAGATGGCAGAAACTGAATCTTTAAGCGCGGAGTATGAATTTTTGCGTCATACCGAGGATGCTGCTGAGTTGAGTAAGCGCTGCCATACGCCGCTTCCGGACGTGAGCGATGCTGCCGCGTTCTCGCGTGCTACCGCTTTACTCGAAGCTGTTGCGGGGAATATGCACACGCCGTTAGAAGATCGTATCTTTTTGGCGCAAACCATGCCGTACCCAAATATTTTGGTGAAGCTATCCACTGATCCCGAGGCTAGCGTGCGCGAGGCTGTGGCTGCTAATACTGATTCGAAAGATTGGCTCGTTGGGCGTTTAACCAAAGATAGCGATGATAATGTGCGCGCAAAAGCGCTGATGAACCTGGTAACGACCTGGCGTATGCGTATGGAAGGTGCACAAGATTCGCGCACACCGGCTTCCGTTTTGGCTCATTTGGGCGCTTTGGGGACAGAAGAAGATAGTAAATCGCCAGCAGTGTTGGCGGCGATGGTGCGCAGAGCTGTGGCTCAGAACCCGAATGTTGATGACGAAACCTTGCGCGTGCTGGTTGCAGATAACGTTCCTGATGTAGCTGTTGCGGCCCGCGAAACTCAACAGGCACGCGGATAAGGGCCACTTTGACCCTGGTCTTGTATGTGCGCTATTATTACAGATTGTTGTGTTTCCCTACAGGGGTCCAGGAAAGCGCTTTCCCACTCGCTCACTAGGACTTTCAGGGAGCCCACGGATAAAGGATGCCATAAGGTATCTGGAACACAATGAAAGAAAAGGTTATACAGTGAAGACTTTCACTCCAAAGCCAAGTGATTTGACTCACGAATGGTACGTCGTAGACGCTACCGACGTGGTGCTCGGTCGTTTGTCGGTACAGGTAGCAAATTTGCTTCGCGGCAAGAACAAGCCAACTTTCGCTCCACATGCAGATGGCGGTAACTTCGTTATTGTTATTAATGCAGACAAGATTTCTTTGAGCGGAAACAAGCTGAACAAGAATCTCTACAGCCACTCTGGTTACCCAAGTGGTTTGCGTGCAGATTCTTATGCTGAGCTTCTTGAGAAGGATCCAGAGCGTATTATTCGCGCAGCGGTTAAGGGCATGATGCCTAAGAACAAGCTTGCTAAGGTACAGCTTGGTCGTTTGCGCGTTTATGCAGGAGATCAGCATCCACATACCCCAAACCAGCCACAAGTTGTTGAGATCGCACAGGTCTCCCAGCAGGCTAACTAGGACCGAAAGGAGAGTCCATAATGGCTGAAAATGCAAGCTCCGCGGTTCTTGAAACCGAGGTAGAACTCACTTCTTACACTTCTGAAACCAATGCAGGTGCTGGTACCGGTACTTCTGCTATTGCTCCCGGCTACGGCACTGGTCGTCGTAAGGAAGCTGTAGCTCGTGTACGTTTGGTTCCAGGCTCTGGTAAGTGGATCGTTAATGGTCGCACTCTCGAAGAGTACTTCCCAAGCCGTTTGCACCAGCGCGAAGTTAACTCGCCGATCGTTTTGCTCAAGCTCGAAAACAAGTTCGATGTTATCGTTCTTGTTGATGGTGGCGGCGTAACTGGTCAGGCAGGTGCAATCCGTCTTGGCGTTGCTCGTGCTTTGAACAGCATTGATCGTGATGTTAACCGCGCAGCTTTGAAGAAGGCCGGTTTCTTGACTCGCGACGCACGCGTCGTAGAGCGCAAGAAAGCTGGTTTGCACAAGGCACGCAAGGCTTCTCAGTACTCCAAGCGTTAAGTTTTACTTTTCGTTTATTTCAAGTCCTCTATCTTTTCTAAAGGTAGGGGACTTGTTATATTGAGAGAAGAGTTATCTCACAAGAAAAGGTACTATTATGAGCAACGAACCATATGAACAATTCGGACAGGATGAATCTGTATATCCTCATAATGCTGACAATACTGTGAATTCTGAATTCAATGGCGATTCAGTTGCCAATGATGCAAATGCAGGTGCTCCTGCTGCGCAAGCTTATGCACAGCCACATCCTCAGGTTCAGCCTGCGCAAGCTCCTTCGCAGGTCTATGAACAGCAGCCATACGTTCAAGCGCAACCACAGTATGCGCAGCCTGTGCAACCGCAGTATACTCAACCAACGCAGCAAGCACCATACGCACAGCAGGCGCCTTACGGTCAACAAGCGCCTTACGGTCAACCTCAGCCACAACAGCAGGCTCCGTATGGGCAGTATGTTCCACCGCAGTTTAATAATGGTGTGCCAAATGCGGGTACTCCGGGCGTTTCGGGTGTTCTAGGTGCGTTCCCACAGGCACAACCACTTATGGTTGGCTCTAAAAGCAAAATTGTTGCTGCTGTTCTAGCGTTTTTCCTAGGTGCTCTCGGCATTCATAACTTCTATTTAGGAAAGACTACCCGCGCTATTGTTCAGCTACTTATGACAGTAGTTGGCTGGATTCTTATTCTTCCTCCTATCATCTGCGGTATCTGGGCTTTCGTGGAATTCATTTTGATTCTTGTCTCTTCACCAGGATCAAGCTACCACAAAGATGGTTATGGTTTGGAATTGCAAGACTAGAGCCTCATTATTGCGGATAAGTCACCTTCACTTTGATGTGAGGGTGACTTTTTATATGCGGCTTACTGTTGAGTACGCAGTATGGTTTGGATTCATGAGTGAAGTCGATACGCGCAACCGATATGCCACTTGTGAAGCCATTTTTCCGCATTAAAAGTGGCATATCGGGTATATTAATCGGTTAAGCAGAATGCGTGAGAGTAATAAATCCTCGAATTTAACGCAGTGTGAAGCCTGACTGCGTGGAACGGCTGCTAGTCACGCACCTGCAACTGAAAAAACCAACAAATCCCACTAATAAAACCGTTGAACCAGTATATGTATTCGATGAGCGAGACAAACAATCGTTTTAACTGCAGATACGTAACCGTTCGTTTCAGGATTTTCTGTAGAATACGCGGCTATTGTATTCTTAAAACTGCTTTATCTCGTACGGCTGACGATATCTGTAAGCGTTAAAGCTTCGTGAGGATTGCTGATGTAAGAATGTAAAGCCGTAACTGCTTGGTTGTTTCTAAAATGGGCTATCCATCAAAACAATCAAAACCAATCTCAAAACCCATGCTTCAATATGAAAATCCGAGCCGCCGCACAAGGTATAGTCCCTCCCAAAACCCAACAAATCAAACCCTTACCGCACTTTAATAAAACAACTTTACAAAAGTCTCGGTCAAAACTTGCGCGCGCCAAACTTCTCTCATAAAGTGTGAGCTAGAACACACAAAGGTTGTGGTTTCTCACACAATTGAGGAGGTCACTCGTGGCAAAAGCAGCTACTAAGGATCAAACACCAGCTAAGGAAGCTGAACCTGTAATGTCTGATGCAGAGAAGGAAGTTGACGGTCTCGTTCAGCGGGCTCTCGTCGCTCTCGATGAGTATCAGAGCTTCGATCAGAAGAAGATCGACTACATTGTTGCTAAGGCTTCTATCGATGCGCTGCACGCTCATCTCGAGCTGGCAAAGATGGCTGTGGACGAAACTGGCCGCGGTATGGTCGAAGATAAGGCAACGAAGAACATCTTCGCATGCGAACATATTACGCATCACCTCGCTAACCAGCGCACTGTAGGCGTTATTAACGAAAGTGACGTAGATGGCATCACTGAAATCGCAGAACCTGTGGGTGTGGTTGCAGGCGTCACCCCAGTAACGAACCCAACCTCTACCGCCATCTTTAAGGCGCTCATCGCATTAAAGACTCGCTGTCCAATAGTTTTCGGATTCCATCCATTCGCTCAGGAGTGCTCGAAGGCAGCAGCAAAGATTGTTCGTGATGCAGCAGTAGCAGCAGGCGCTCCAAAGGACTGTATTCAGTGGATTGAACACCCATCCATCGAAGCAACCGGCGCTTTAATGAAGCACCCAGGTGTTGCTACCATCCTGGCAACGGGTGGTCCAGGCATGGTTAAGGCAGCATACTCCTCGGGTAAGCCAGCGTTGGGTGTAGGTGCAGGTAACGCTCCAGCATACGTCGACAGCAACGTCGACCTCGACCGCGCTGTGAACGATTTGGTTCTCTCTAAGCACTTCGATTACGGTATGATCTGCGCAACTGAGCAGGCTATTATCGCGCACACCGATATTTACGATTCCTTAATCGAAAAGCTCAAGGCACGCCACACCTACTTCGTGAAGGGCGAGGAGAAGGCTAAGCTCGAAAAGTTTATGTTCGGCACCACGGCGTACGCCAAGGATGGCTCCAAGCCAGTGCTCAACTCCAAGGTTCCAGGCAAGTCCCCACTGTGGATTGCGCAGCAGGCGGGTATTACTATCCCAGAAGATACTGTTATTATCGCTGCAGAGTGCAAGGAAGTGGGCGAGAATGAGCCACTGACCATGGAAAAGCTCGCTCCTGTTCACGCAGTATTGCGCGCTAACAATAAGGACGAAGCTTTCGTTATGTGCGAGCAGATGCTGGTACACGGCGAAGGTCATACGGCAGCAATTCACACCGATAACGAAGATCTCGTTCGCGAATACGGTCTGCGCATGCACGCATGCCGCGTTATCTGGAACTCCCCATCGTCCTTGGGTGGTATCGGCGATATCTACAATGCTATTGCTCCTTCGCTCACCTTGGGCTGCGGTTCGTACGGCGGCAACTCGGTGGCTGGAAACGTACAGGCAGTCAATCTTATTAATGTAAAGCGTGTAGCACGAAGGAATAATAATATGCAGTGGTTCAAGATTCCACCAAAGACCTACTTTGAGCCAAACGCGATTCGCTACCTGCGCGATATGGTGGACGTAAACCGCGTTGTATTCGTATGCGATAAGGTTATTCTCGATCTCGGTATTATCGATAAGGCCATCGCTCAGCTTCAGCAGCGTTTGAACAAGGTGGAATGGCGTATTATCGACTATGTTGAGCCAGAACCATCTATCGAAACTGTTGAGCGCGGCGCAGCTATGATGCGCGACGAGTTCCAGCCAGACACCATTATCGCTATTGGCGGTGGTTCTCCGATGGATGCCGCCAAGATTATGTGGCTGCTCTACGAACACCCAGAAATCGAATTCCGCGATATTCGCGAAAAGTTCTTCGATATTCGCAAGCGCGCTTTCCGTCTTCCGGAATTAGGTAAGAAGGCAAAGCTCGTATGCGTGCCAACTACCTCGGGTACAGGTTCGGAAGTAACTCCGTTCGCTGTTATTACCGATACCAAGACCGGTATTAAGTATCCAGTAACCGATTACTCCTTAACCCCATCGGTGGCAGTGGTTGACCCTGTTTTGGCTCGCACTCAGCCTCGTCGTGTAGCTAGCGACTCTGGTTTCGATGCGATTACTCACGCTATGGAAGCTTACGTATCTGCGTATGCCAACGACTTCACCGATGGTTTGGCACTGCACAGCGTAAAGCTGCTGTGGGAGAATCTTGCTCCTTCCGTGAACGAAGGTCAGGCAAATCCACAGGCACAGGAGAAGGTACACAACGCTGCAACCATGGCCGGCATGGCATTCGGCTCCGCATTCCTGGGCATGTGCCACTCCATGGCTCACACGATTGGTGCTCTGTGCCACGTAGCTCACGGTCGATGCAACTCGATTTTGCTTCCATACGTAATTCGCTACAACGGTCAGATTCCTTTGGAGCCAATTTCGTGGCCAAAGTACAACAAGTACGTGGCGCCACAACGCTACCAGGACATCGCTAAGCAGCTCGGTCTTCCAGCCGACACCGCCGATGAGGCCGTAGAAAACCTTGCGAATGCAGTGGCTGATTACCGCGACAATAAGCTGGGCATGGACGCATCCTTTAAGGCAGCGGGTGTGGATGAGGAGCACTTCTGGTCCGTTCTCGATCAGATTGGTATGCGCGCATACGAAGACCAGTGCACCCCTGCAAACCCTCGTATTCCACAGATTGAGGATATGAAGGATATTGCTATCGCTGCTTACTACGGCGTATCTCAGGCTGAGGGTAAGAAGTTGCGTGCAGAACGCGCAGCCGCTGCTCAGGCTTAGTGTGGCGCTTTGTTAAGCGCTTGCTGATAGATAGCGAGTAAAGGTGTCGGGAGATTATCTCTCGACACCTTTTTATGTCGCTTGATATAATAAAGCGTTTCTCGAGGAAGGCGATGATGACAAAGACAATCATCTGGAAGCTGGCTGTTGCAATCTGGCTCATCTTTGCCGTTATCTACCGGATTCTTCTGCCTATTGGTCCGTGGAAATTGTGCTTCGCGTTCATTGCAGACATTACTTGGTTGATAGCAGGCCATGGCCTCGTTTTTCTCGGGTTTGTTATGTTCGATATTCGCTTGTTTTCCGAGAAGATTCGCCAGCTTTCACCTGAACAGCTCAAAGCCGATAAGACCTATAAAGGGATAAAGAAGTACCTTGTAGGAGTCGTACTCCTTCTTATTGGAGGAATCTTTACTATAGGAAACGTGCAATCGCTAGTAGAGTATGTTCAAGATATTCGAGACGGCAGTATTCATGGGGTAGTGCGCGTGGTAAATACGCAGCGTCGGGGAACTCGTTTTACCTCGTACAATATTACCTACGCTGGAATGTACTGGACAGAGATGAAGGGCGGGGAACCAATTGTGCTCCAAGATCCAACGCAAGTTGAGGTTACCTATATTCCCAGCATGCTCGACAAAACTGTTGGACAGGTAAGCGACTCAAAGAAAGTGTATGCCATCGAAGTGTATGCCCATTCCGGTCAGCTCGTGCTCATTAGCGAGGTAAAAACACAATAAGATAATGTGGCTATGACGAATGTCATAGCCACTTTCGTTATAACCGCACTTCTCTGGGCGCGCTCGCACGCGAATACTAGAAGTATGAACATTCTAGAAACCACGCAGCTGTGCCGTACCTTCCACGCGCACAGTGCAACATCAACACCAGTGAAGGCGCTCGATACCCTGAGTCTTCAGGTTGAGAGCGGACAGCGTATCGCCCTGCTTGGATCGAACGGAGCAGGAAAGAGTACCCTCATCAACATCATCCTCAACCTCGATGTACCAACTTCTGGCAGCGTGAGCGTGTGCGGTACAACACCAAAAAACGCCCAAGAGCACGGTCTGGTTGCTCATGTTATGCAATCAGGAGGTTTGCTGCCTGAGTGGACGGTGAAGGAAACTCTCACGGCTTTGTGTGCGCTGCGCGGTCAAAGCAGTCGCCTTAACGACATTATCGATCGTGCTGGCGTGCGCGATTTTCTTACACGAAAAGTGCGTAACTGTTCGGGTGGCCAAGTGCAACGTTTGCGCCTGGCTATCTCACTGATTCATCCGAGCGAACTGCTCATCTTAGACGAGCCGACAGCAGGTATGGATCCGCACGCGCGCCGCGATTTGTGGACGCAAATTAACGAGCTGCACCGAGCGGGAACGACCATTCTTTTTGCCACGCACAATATGGAGGAAGCTGCACGCAACGCCGATCATATTGTGATTTTGCATAAAGGTCGCGCGCTTGCGCAGGGCAACCTCGAACACATTTACACGCAAACACAAGCCAGCAGTCTCGACGAAGCGTTTTTTGCTCTCGCTGATGTGTCAGATGCGCAGTAAGGAGATATCATGCGTACCTATTTTCTTATTAATTTACGCCATCAGGTCTTCTCGGCGTATCAAATCGTCTTTAGTGTGCTCATGCCTGTGTTTATGTTCAATATTTTTGCGCAGATGAACAGCGACACAATGGGCTATAAACTGGCATCCGGTGCGAACGTGTCGGCTATTATTCTCATTCAAATGGCTTTCTACTCGGCTGTTCTTGCAGCCAGTATGTCGGGATCGATGGTCTCGCACGATATCGAAACGCATTTTACGCGCACACTCTTCCTTGCAGGAGTTACAGAAACGAAGCTTATCGTATTGCGCTTCCTTACCAGTGTGTGCGTGAGTATTATTCCTACAACGGTTCTCTATGCACTGGGGGCGGCAACCACCTCACGTATGCCGCTCAAGTGGTGGGTTATAACGTATGTGGCCATTATTCTTATTAGCGCATTCTTCTCCGGGTACGGCCAGTTTGTAGGAAGTGTTCTTCCCGATAACTCCGCAGGAAGTATTGCCAGCGGTTCGATTGTGCTCGCCGCTTTTATCTCCGACATCTTTATTCCTCTCACCGGATCGATGCTTAAGATTGCTCATTTTATGCCGCTGTTTGGTTTAAAGAGTCTGCTGCTGTGGCATATTTTAGACGGCAAAAGTCCAGGAGGTGAGAGCTTAAACCTCACTTCCGTTCTTGCTAACGTGAGCGTGTGGATTGTTGTGCTCGTAACCTTAAGCGTTATTGCCGTAAAACTCGCTCGCCGCCGTTAAAGCGCCACACAGCTCTACAATAAGGTTTATATATAAGGAGTAGCCATGAAAGACGCATTGACTGACGTACATGAGTTGGAACGCTACCGTACGAAGGGTCGCCGTTTAGGTATGTTTTTCGCGAGCGTGTGGGTGCTGTTCCTTATTATCCCGCTGTATTACGCTTTCGCTTTCCCGCCGGCTTCGCTTGTGCAACAGATTGCGTTAGTTCTCGACATAGTGTGTATCGCACCAGTGTTCTTGTACGGCAGTATTCACCTTAATGTGCTCAATCCAGCGAGAAATCAATCGATATTCCAGGCGGTGGCTGTTCTTGCACTTCTGTTTCTACTTACTGTTGGGGCAGTAGTTTTAGGTGGCGATTGGGGATACCTCACCTGCATTAACTTCTTCATCGGATGTGCACTCCATATTTTGCCGTTGCGCGTTTCGATAGGAACATTCATAGTGACACTTGCTCTTTTCGAACTGTTTTCGCACACCGTATCGTGGCAGCAAGGAACGAGTTACATTATTGTTATGCTCATCTGGGTTGCAGTTGCTCTTTTAGGACGCTATTCAGACGAAAACACGCAGCGCATCGAGCACCTCAAGAAGAACGCGGCTCGTATGGAAGAGCGAGAACGCGCGGCCAGTAACATTCACGATCTGCTGGGTCAAAGCCTCACAGCAATCAACCTCAAAGCGCAACTTCTGGAAGCAACTAGCAACGATCCGAACGTGCAGAAAGAAGCGCGCGAACTGCAACAAATCGCTGTGGATGGTATAGATCAAATGCATCGCGCTGTCGCCGATATGCGCAGCTCTTCTTTAAATGCTGAACTTGAGCAGACGCGCTCGCTGTGCTCGTCCGCGCGTATACAGCTCGACATTCGTGGCGAAGTTAGCACTGTTCCCGAGCGATACGAAGCTGTGAGTGCTCAGGCGGTACACGAAAGCGTAACGAATGTGCTGCGTCACGCTCAAGCGCATCGTTTACGCATAACTGTGAGCGAATCCGCGGTGCACATAGAAGATGATGGCATCGGTTTCCCGCGCGATATCTATCAAGAACGTACTGACGGTTCAGGAACCGGCTTAGCTCAGTTACGCGAAAAAGCGCGTGCAGCAGGTGCGCGCCTCGAGTGCGCGGCGTCCGAGCTTGGGGGAGCACTCGTGCGTGTAGAATTCGATGCGAACTAAAGGAGCCGCTATGACTATTCGAATTCTGTTAGCCGACGATCAAACGATGGTGCGCGATGCTTTAGCTGCTTTGCTTGGATTGCAATCAGATATCGAAGTAACCGCGCTGTGCTCGAACGGTGATGAGGTTCTTACCAGTGTTCAGAACGAACTGCCAGACGTGTGTCTGCTCGACATTGAGATGCCTGGTATGGATGGGCTCAGTTTGGTGGAGCTGCTCGGCCGCACGTATCCTTCTCTTCCGCGCATTATCGTTACTGCTTTTGGGCGCCCCGGTTATGTTCAGCGCGCACTGGCCGCGGGCGCTCGCGGCTTTCTCGTTAAAACCGCGGCGGCAAATGATTTGGCCGATGCTGTGCGCAAGGTTGTTGATGGACAGATTGTTGTCGATCCGCATCTTGCGGTAGCCGCTATGGCTGCAGTTGCAAACCCGCTGACCGTGCGCGAACAAGAAATCATGCGCTTGGTACGCGCAGGAAAACGAGACGCGGATATCGCGCACGAACTGTTTATATCGACTGGAACAGTGCGCAATCATATTTCTGTTGTCTTAGCGAAAACGCATACAGTCTCGCGCATGGAAGCTGCCCTCCAAGCAGACGAAGTCGGATGGCTCTAAAAATTATCGATTCTTAAGTCTATGCGTGTCGAATTCTCAGGTGCATGTATAGTGGCGGGGTACTCATCGAGCTGACAGCCGTTGAGCCCCGTATTTTTTAGCCAAACTGGGGTTCGACACGCCCGGATAAAATCGGGGCAGGGGTCATGCTTAAATATATGAGTTGCCTGTTTTAGGCTCGCATGTTTTTATGCTTAATATTTTAAATAGCGAGCGTGGCAGCGGTAAGTGCCGCTAGCTACGCACTGATGGGGATTCGTCCATGAGGCGAAGTGCCGGATAGTGCTCTGAACAGGTTGGAAATGTATCGATCGCAAGAAAGGGCGGACGGCGAATGGCGGGACAGAAAATCCGCATCAGGCTAAAGTCCTATGACCACGAGGTCATCGACCAGTCGGCAAAGAAGATTGTCGAAACGGTCACGAACGCAGGCGCAACTGTAGTTGGCCCAGTTCCACTTCCTACCGAGAAGAACGTGTTTGTTGTTATTCGTTCTCCTCATAAGTACAAGGATTCTCGCGAGCACTTCGAGATGCGCACACACAAGCGCCTTATTGACATCGTAGATCCAACTCCAAAGGCAGTTGATTCTTTGATGCGTCTCGATTTGCCAGCAGACGTAAACATTGAGATCAAGCTGTAGGGAGGGGAGAAATGGTATCTAAGAACAATCGCCAGGCATTGTTGGGTAAGAAGCTCGGCATGTCTCAGGTTTGGGATGAGAACGGTTTCTTCGTTCCAGTAACTTTGGTGGAAGTAGACACCAACGTTGTAACAGCTGTAAAGAACGAGGAATCTGACGGCTACAAGGCTGTTCAGATTGCTTTCGGCGCAATTGACCCTACTAAGGTGAGCAAGCCATTGGCTGGTCACTTTGCCAAGGCAGGTGTAACCCCACGCCGTCATCTCGTTGAGTTCCGTACCGAGGACGTAGAAAACTACGAGCCAGGTCAGGAACTGACCGCAGAAATCTTCCCTGATGGTGCAGTAGTAGATGTAACTGGTACCACCAAGGGTAAGGGATTCGCAGGTACAATTAAGCGCTGGGGCTTCAAGTCCTACCGTCGTACCCACGGTTCCCACAAGAACGAGCGTCGCCCAGGTTCTGTAGGCGCATGCGCAACTCCAAGCCGTATTCTTAAGGGCAAGCGCATGGCTGGTCGTATGGGTCACGACACTCACACCACACTCAACTTGACCGTTGTGTCCTCCGACGCAGCTAACGGCATTATTGCTGTTAAGGGTGCTGTTCCAGGACCAAAGGGTTCTCTCGTTGTAGTGCGTACTGCTGTGAAGGGAGCATAAGGTCATGACAAATGTAACTTTGAACATCACCGATGCTAACGGTAAGGCAGCTGGTTCTGTTGAAGCTCCAGTAGAGCTCTTCGGTATCGAGCAGGATGTTGTGCGTGCACACGTTCCACTCGTACACCAGGTTGTTGTAGCACAGCTTGCAGCTGCTCGTCAGGGCACTCACGCTGTAAAGAATCGCGCACGCATCTCTGGCGGCGGCAAGAAGCCATGGAAGCAGAAGGGCACCGGTCGTGCTCGTCAGGGTTCCATCCGCGCTCCACAGTTCGCAGGTGGTGCAGTAGTTCATGGTCCAGTACCACGTGACTACTCCCAGCGCACTCCAAAGAAGATGAAGGCAGCAGCTCTTCGCTACGTACTCTCTGATCGCTTTAATGCAGGTCGCGTACACGTAGTTGACTTCGGTGTGAACGAAACTCCATCTACTAAGACTGCTAAAGCAGCTCTTTCTGTAGTAGATAACCGCTTCACGACCGTTGTTGTATCCCGTGAGAACATTAACGAATGGCTTTCCGTTCGCAACCTCACCTACGTACACGTTCTGTTCGCAGATCAGTTGAACACGTACGACGTTGTAACTGCTGAAGATGTCGTCTTCACCAAGGAAGGCTTCGAAGCTTTCGTTGCTGCTAAGACTGCTGTTAAGGAGGCCTAAGTACAATGGTCGCAATTCATAAGCCAGCGCATGACATCATTATTAAGCCAGTAGTTTCTGAAAAGGCTTACGCTAATTCCGATCGCGGTCAGTACACCTTCGTGGTGGCTCCAACCGCTAACAAGATTGAAATCAAGCAGGCTGTAGAAGAAATCTTCAAGGTTAAGGTTACCAACGTTAACACTCTGAACCGCGCAGGCAAGCGTCAGCGCACTCGCACTGGTTTCGGTCAGCGTGCTTCTCAGAAGCGTGCAATCGTAACCCTTGCAGCAGGTCAGACAATTGACGTCTTCGGTAACTAAGCAGTAGCCGAGAAAGTTAAGGTAAACATATTATGGCTATCCGCGTATATAAGCCAACGACTGCAGGTCGTCGTAACGCATCTGTTTCAGACTTCTCTGAAATTACGCGTTCCACACCTGAAAAGTCTTTGCTGCGTAAGCTCAGCAAGACTGGCGGCCGTAACTCTTATGGCCGTATTACAAGCCGTCACCGTGGTGGCGGTCACAAGCGCCAGTACCGTCTCATCGACTTTAAGCGTTGGGACAAGGACGGCATCCCAGCAAAGGTTGCACACATCGAGTATGATCCAAACCGTTCTGCTCGCATTGCTCTGCTTCACTTTGCAGATGGCGAAAAGCGCTACATCATCGCTCCTGAAGGCGTAAAGCAGGGCGACACTATCGAAACTGGTGCACAGGCAGATATTAAGCCAGGTAACAACTTGCCATTGCGCAACATACCAACCGGTACCGTTGTTCACGCTATTGAACTTCGCCCATTGGGTGGTGCAAAGATCGCACGTTCCGCTGGCGCATCTGTACAGCTTGTTGCTAAGGATGGTAACCTCGCTCAGCTGCGTATGCCATCTGGAGAAATCCGCAACGTAGACGCACGCTGCCGCGCAACTGTTGGCGAAGTAGGTAACTCCGAACACGCTAATATCGAGCTCGGTAAGGCAGGTCGCGCACGCTGGATGGGCAAGCGCCCACATACACGTGGTGAATCTATGAACCCAGTAGATCATCCACATGGTGGTCGTACACGCGGTGGTAAGCCACCAGTGTCCCCATGGGGTAAGGGTGAGGTTCGTACACGTCGTCCTAAGAAGGCATCGAACAAGATGATTGTTCGTCGTCGTCCTAACGGTAAGAACCGCAAGTAAGGGAGTGTCGAAGAGATGACTCGAAGCATCAAGAAGGGCCCATTCGTCGACGCCCACTTGCAGAAGAAAGTCGACGCTCAGAACGAAAAGGGTACTCACGACGTTATTAAGACTTGGTCTCGTCGTTCCATGGTTACCCCTGACTTCATTGGTCACACTTTCGCCGTTCATGACGGTCGTAAGCACGTACCAGTGTTCGTTACTGAATCGATGGTAGGTCACAAGCTCGGAGAGTTCGCTCCAACGCGTACTTTCAAGGGTCACATTAAGGATGATAAGAAGGGACGCCGCTAAATGGAAGCTAAGGCAATTGCACGTCACGTACGCGTGACGCCACGCAAGGCTCGCCGCGTCGTAGACCTCATCCGAGGTAAGAAGACGACTGAAGCCATCACCATTTTGAAGTTCGCTCCACAAGCAGCGTCTACTCCAGTACTCAAGGTACTCGAGTCTGCTATTGCAAACGCTCGTGTGAAGGCAGAACAGGCAAATGAGCCATTCCGTGAGAACGAATTGGTAGTCGCAGCAACCTACGTAGATGAGGGTGTAACTCTCAAGCGTTTCCGTGCTCGTGCACAGGGCCGCGCAGGTCGCATTAACAAGCGTACTTCCCACATCACGGTAATCGTCGCAGATAAGGAAGGTGCACGCTAATGGGCCAGAAGGTTAATCCATTTGGTTACCGCCTCGGCGTAACCGAGTATCACCGTTCGAAGTGGTTCTCTGATTCCACTAAGCAGGGCGAACGTTACCGCGATTTCGTTCTCGAAGATGACAAGATCCGTAAGGCAATGAACAAGGATTTGGAACGTGCAGGCGTTTCTCGCGTTGTTATCGAACGTACACGTGACCGTGTGCGTGTAGATATTCACACTGCTCGTCCAGGTATCGTTATCGGTCGCCGTGGTGCAGAAGCTGACCGCGTTCGCGCAAAGCTCGAAAAGATTACCGGCAAGCAGGTTCAGCTCAACATTTTCGAAGTAAAGAATGCAGCTATCGATGCTCAGCTCGTGGCACAGTCCATCGCTGAACAGTTGGCAAACCGCGTTACCTTCCGTCGCGCAATGCGCAAGGCACAGCAGGACGCTATGCGTGCTGGTGCAAAGGGTATTCGTATTAAGCTCTCCGGTCGCTTGGGTGGTGCAGAAATGTCTCGCTCCGAGTTCTACCGTGAAGGTCGTGTGCCACTGCAGACTCTTCGTGCATTGATTGACTATGGTTTCTTCGAAGCAAGCACAACCTACGGTCAGATCGGTGTGAAGGTATGGATCTACAAGGGCGATATGACGGAGAAGGAATTCGAAGAGCAGCAAGCTCAGCAGAACAATCGCTCCCGTCGTGGTTCCAACGATCGTCGCCCACGTCGTAACAACCGTGGTGCAGCTGCACAGCGTGGCAACCAGGAAGCAGCCCCTAAGGCTGAAGCTCCTGCAGCCCCAGCTGAAACTGCAGAAGTAAAGGAGTAAGTGAGAATGCTTATCCCAAAGAGAACAAAGTACCGCAAGCAGCACCGTCCAGTTCGTTCTGGTATGTCTAAGGGTGGCAACACCATCGCTTTCGGTGAGTTCGGTATCCAGGCTCTTGCTCCTGCTTACATTACCAACCGTCAGATTGAAGCTGCACGTATTGCAATGACCCGCTACATCAAGCGTGGTGGCCGCGTGTGGATTACAATCTTCCCAGATCGTCCTTTGACGAAGCATGCTCTCGGCGCTCGAATGGGTTCCGGTAAGGGTGCACCTGAGTTCTGGGTTGCTAATGTTCGTCCAGGACGCGTAATGTTCGAAATTTCAGGCGTTTCTGAAGAAGTTGCTCGCGAAGCACTTCGCCGTGCAGTAGATAAGCTGCCTATGAAGTGCCGCATCATTGCACGTGAAGGCGGTGACAACTAAATGGCAAATGCATCAGAATACTCGATCAAGAACTTGAACGAGAAGACTAACGCAGAAATTGAGGACTTCCTCAAGAAGTCGAAGGAAGAACTTTTCAATCTTCGCTTCCAGAACGCTACCGGTCAGTTGGATAACTCATCCCGCATTAAGACTGTAAAGCGTGATATTGCCCGCATGTACACTGTTCTTCGCGAACGTGAACTCGGCATTACCGAGTCCCCAGTGCAGGACTAAGAGAGTCTGAGGAGTAAAAATGGCTGAAAAGCTGGAACGCAACGATCGTAAGGTTCGCACTGGCTACGTAGTGTCAGACGCAATGGACAAGACGATTACCGTTGAGTTGGAGCAGCGTTCGACCCACCCATTGTATGGTAAGGTTGTACGCAGCAACAGCAAGGTCAAGGTCCATGACGAGAACAACGACGCACATGTCGGTGATCTTGTTACAATTATGGAGACAAGGCCTTTGAGCAAGACGAAGCGTTGGCGTCTCAACGCTATCGTTGAGCGTGCTAAGTAAATAAGTTCGGCAAGGCTCCGTGTACACCCGAGGACTGCTGCACTCTTTCGAGAGCGGTGGCAGTCCTGGGTGTGCGGGGAGGACCAGCTCGGCTAAGGAGAATCAATGATTCAGCAAGAATCGCGACTTCATGTCGCCGACAACACGGGTGCTAAGGAAATCTTGGCAATTCGCGTGCTCGGTGGATCGAAGCGACGCTATGCCGGAATTGGCGACGTTATCGTTGCCTCCGTTAAGGATGCTATTCCTGGCGGTTCGGTAAAGAAGGGTGACGTAGTTAAGGCTGTCGTCGTCCGTACTGTAAAGGAACGTCGTCGTGCAGACGGTTCCTACATCAAGTTTGATGAGAACGCTGCTGTTATCTTGGGTAACGGCCGCGAACCAAAGGGCACACGTATCTTCGGACCAGTGGGTCGTGAATTGCGCGATAAGCGCTTCATGAAGATCGTTTCTTTGGCACCGGAGGTGATCTAATGGTAGCTAAGATCAAGAAGGGTGACCTCGTAAAGGTTATCCGTGGTAAGGATCGCGGCGCAGAAGGCACCGTTCAGCGCGTACTTCCTAACGATCGTCTGATCGTTGAAGGCGTACAGATTGTCAAGAAGCATATTCGTGCACGAGTCCAGGGTCAGCAGTCCGGAATCGTATCTGTGGAAGCACCTATTCACCGTTCCAACGTAATGCTCATCGATCCAGAAACCAAGAAGCCAACCCGCGTTGGTGTTGTGGTGAAGGAAGAAGCTCGTGACGGTAAGGTAAAGCGCGTGCGTGTCCGTGTAGCTAAGAAGTCTGGAAAGGAGCTGTAATGAGCGAAGTAAATATTGAGACTCCTGCAACTCCACGTCTCAAGGCTCGCTACAAGGAAGAAATCATTCCTGCTTTGGAAAAGGAATTCAGCATCTCTAATCCAATGCGCGTTCCAGGCGTGGAAAAGGTTGTTGTATCCATGGGTGTCGGTGCCGCAGCTCGCGACTCCAAGCTCATTGAAGGCGCAGTGCGTGATTTGACTGCAATTACAGGTCAGAAGCCAAAGATTACTTTGGCAAAGAAGTCTGTTGCACAGTTCCACCTGCGTGAAGGTCAGGCAATTGGCGCATTCGTAACTCTGCGCGGTGACCGCATGTGGGAGTTCTTGGATCGTCTTTTGACTTTGGCTTTGCCACGTATCCGTGATTTCCGTGGTATCAACGGCAATCAGTTCGATGGTAACGGTAACTACAACTTCGGTTTAACCGAACAGTCTATGTTCCATGAAATCGATCCTGATTCCATCGATCACCGCCGTGGTATGGACATCACCGTAGTAACCTCGACCAAGAGTGATGAGGAAGGCAAGGCTTTGCTTAAGCACCTCGGCTTCCCATTCAAGGAGGACTAAGAGATGGCAAAGACAGCTCTCAAGAACAAGGCTGCTCGCAAGCCAAAGTTCGCAGTACGTGCATACACTCGCTGTGAGGTTTGCGGACGTCCACATTCCGTTTATCGCAAGTTCGGTCTCTGCCGCGTATGCCTTCGTGAGAAGGCTCATCGTGGTGAGCTTCCAGGCGTAACGAAGTCCAGTTGGTAAATCGACGTTGAAGGTCCGCGGTCCACAGGGCGGCGGAAACCACGACGAGGAAGGGCATCAGCCCAAATGACAATGACAGATCCAATCGCAGATATGCTTACACGTCTGCGTAATGCGAGTGCGGCAAAACACGAAACCGTGGACATGCCATACTCCAAGTTCAAGGCACATATTGCCGAAATCCTCAAGCGTGAGGGTTACATCGCTGATTTTGCAGCGAAAGAAGCACGTGTGGGTCAGACTCTTGAGATTACTCTCAAGTACGGCAAGCACGGCGAACAGAGCATCCAGGGAATTAAGCGCGTATCCAAGCCAGGTTTGCGTCGTTACGCTAAGTCCGACGCACTTCCAATGCCACTTGGCGGTTTGGGTATTGCAATCATCTCTACCAGCTCTGGTTTAATGACTCAGAAGGAATGCCTGGAAAAGGGCATCGGCGGCGAAATCGTCGCTTATGTGTGGTAAGGAGGGCTTAAATTATGGCATCACATATTGGTAAGCTCCCTATTGCTGTTCCAGCTGGAGTAGAAATTACTGTTAATGGAAGCATCTTCCAGGCTAAGGGACCAAAGGGTACCGATTCTTTCGAATTGCCTGAAGGTATTTCCGTATCCGTAGAAGACGGTCACGTTACCTTCACCCCTGAAGATGATGCTCGCCCAACCCGTGCAAAGCATGGTTTGGCTCGCTCTTTGGCAGCAGGCATTATCGAGGGTGTGTCTAAGGGCTTCGAAAAGCGTCTTCTTATTGTTGGTACCGGTTACCGTGTTGTAGCTAAGGGCAAGAACCTTGAGTTCTTCTTGGGTTACTCCCACACCATTAATGTGGAAGCACCTGCAGGAATTGAATTCGAAGTTGTTAACCCAAATGAGCTTTTGGTTAAGGGTATCGACAAGCAGGCTGTTGGCCAGATTGCTGCAAACATCCGCAAGCTTCGTGCTCCAGAACCATACAAGGGTAAGGGCATTAAGTACGCAGATGAGCGCATCATCCGCAAGGCTGGAAAGGCTGGTAAGTAAATGACGGTAAAGATTTATGGTAAGGGCAAGAACGTTGCTCGCTTGCGCCGTCACGCACGTCTTCGCAAGAAGCTTGCCGGCACTGCAGAGCGTCCACGTCTCGTAGTTACTCGTTCCAACCGCAACATGGTGGCACAGATTGTTGATGACACCAAGGGCATTACTCTCGTGAGCGAATCTACTTTGCACAACGACTTCGGTGCTTTTGAAGGTACCAAGGTTGAAGCTGCAAAGAAGGTTGGCGAACTGATTGCTAAGAAGGCAGTTGCTGCTGGTATTACCACAGTTGTATTCGACCGCGGTGGTAACAAGTATCATGGTCGCGTTGCTGCAGTAGCAGAAGGCGCACGTGAGGGAGGTCTGCAGCTGTGAGCGATAACGAAAAGGAAATCAACGTGGCTGAAGAGACTCAAACAACCGAGCAGGCTCCAGCAGCTGAAGAGCGCAAAGGTCGCCGCGGTAACCGTGGCGAAGGCCGTCGTGGCGAGCGTCGTAACCGTCGTGACCGCAACGAACAGCGTGAAGAGCTTCTCGATCGCGTAGTAACAATCAAGCGCGTCAGCAAGACCAACAAGGGTGGTCGTACAATGAGCTTCGCGGCTCTCGTCGTAGTCGGTGACGGTAACGGAACCGTAGGCGTAGGCTATGGCAAGTCTCATGAAGTACCTTCTGCAATTGCTAAGGGTCAGCTTGACGCTAAGAAGCACATGTTCACCGTTCCACGTGTTCGTGGTACCATTACTCATCCAGTAATTGGTCACGAATCCGCTGGTACTGTTCTTCTGCGTCCAGCAGCACCAGGTACTGGTGTTATTGCTGGTGGTGCAGTTCGTGCAGTACTCGAGTGCGCAGGTATTACCGATATTCTGTCTAAGGACATGGGTTCAGGTAATGCAATCAACACTGTGCGTGCAACTGTAGCAGCTTTGAAGCAGCTCGAAGAGCCAGAAGAAGTTGCAGCTCGTCGTGAGCTGTCTCTGTCTGAAGTAGCTCCAGATCGTCTTCTGCGCGAACGCGCATTGGGCATCGAAGAAGCTCGCAAGGCTCGTGAAGAAGCTCAGGCAGCAGCAAAGGATGGTGAATAATGGCTAAGCAGCTTAAGATCACCTTGAAGAAGGGTCTTGTAGGTTCCACCCAGGTACAGAAGGACAACGTTCACTCTTTGGGTCTTCGTAAGATTCACCAGACAGTGATTCGTGAAGATACTCCTGTATACCGTGGAATGGCTAACAAGGTTCGTCATCTTGTAACAGTGGAGGAGATTGACTAATGGCAAATACTAATGACGTCGATATCCTTCAGATGCATGACTTGCGTCCAGCTCCAGGAGCGAAGAAGTCCAAGACCCGTGTTGGTCGTGGTGAAGGTTCCAAGGGTAAGACCTCTGGTCGCGGTATGAAGGGTACGCATGCACGTTATCAGGTTCGTCCTGGTTTCGAAGGTGGTCAGCTTCCACTCTACATGCGCCTTCCAAAGCTTCGCGGCTTCAAGTCTCCATTCAAGGTAGAGTATCAGGTAGTTAACCTCGCTGATGTTGCTACTGCTTTCCCTCAGGGTGGCGATGTAACCGTTGAAGCACTCATTAACGCAGGTCTTGTTCGTAAGAACCAGCCAGTTAAGGTGCTCGGTGATGGTGAAGTATCCGCAGCATACACTTTCAAGGGTGTAAAGTCCTCTGCATCTGCAAAGGCAAAGATTGAAGCAGCAGGCGGTTCTATTTCCGAAGATTAATCGAATAAAATCGATTAAATCGCAGTGATTGACCGCGAATTTGCAAGGTCCTTGGCACATAAGAGTGTCAAGGACCTTATCTTTTGTTATAGTGGTTAACAGTGTGTCTCAAAACAAAGACACTGCAGGAGGATTTCAGTGAAAACGCTTATTCAAGCATTGCGCGCTAAGGAATTGCGCAATAAGATTCTTTTCACGTTAATGATTGTGATTATTTACCGTATTGGTGCTTCTATTCCAACTCCCGGTATTGATTACAAAGTTGTGAGTGAAACAGTTAAAAAAGCAGCAGGTGGAGAAAACTTCGTAGCTCTGGTGAACTTGTTCTCAGGTGGTGCGTTGCTTCAGTTATCCGTCTTTGCTTTGGGTATTATGCCATACATTACTGCATCCATCGTTGTGCAGCTGTTACGTGTAGTTATTCCACGCTTCGAAGCTCTCCATAAGGAGGGACAGTCTGGTGAAGCAAAGTTGACTGAATACACCCGTTATATGACCATTGGTTTGGCATTCTTGCAGTCCACAACTATTTTGGTCACAGCGCAAACAGGTGCTTTGTTTGGAAGCGCAGCAACGGGAAAGATTATTCCAGATAGCTCTGTGCACAATATGCTCTTCATGATTATTATTATGACCGGTGGTACAGGTCTGGTCATGTGGATGGCTGAGCTTATTACCGATAAAGGTATTGGTAACGGTATGTCTGTTCTTATCTTTACCTCTATCTGCTCCGGCTTCTTGCCTCAATTGTGGGAGATTGGTTACACGCAGAAGCAGTGGACGAAGTTTGGTATTGTAACCGGCACACTCTTGGTTGTGCTTATCTTCGTTGTGTATGTTGAGCTTATGCAGCGTCGTATTCCAGTTCAGTACACTCGCCGTATGATTGGTCGTAAGATGTACGGTGGAACTTCTACATATCTGCCACTCAAGGTGAATATGTCTGGTGTTATTCCACCAATTTTCGCATCCTCCATTTTGGCTATTCCAACATTGATTGCACAATTTGGTAAGTCTGACGCCAACTGGGTGAAGTGGATTAACGCAAATCTGGCTAATACTACATCTTTGTGGTACATCGGTTTGTACTCGGTAATGATTGTATTCTTCACCTTCTTCTACACGTCGATTACCTTTAACACTGACGAAACTGCTGACAATATGAAGCAGTACGGCGGCTTTATTCCAGGTATCCGTGCAGGCCGTGCAACCAGCGAATACCTCACCTATATTATTAACCGTTTGAATACGGTTGGTGCTGTATATTTGCTCTTCGTTGCACTGATTCCAACAGTACTTATTTTGGCTTTGAGTATTGGTTCGAAGATGCCATTCGGCGGCACAACGATTTTGATTATTGCAGGCGTAGGTTTGGATACCTTGCGTCAGGCACGTGCTCAGACTGAACAGTTCCAGTATGAAGGCTTCTTAGATATTGAGGCTGATAAGGAAGCAGAACAGCTTAAGAGCGAGAAGACTGCTACTGCAGTTCTTGAAGAGACCAAGACAGATACTACTGAAGAAGATCAGGCAGAAGAAAGCGCAGTAGACGCTGACGAACAGAAAGAAGATTAATATGCGTTTGCTTATTATGGGACCACAAGGTGTGGGTAAAGGCACACAAGCTGCAAAGCTTGCCGAGCATTTTGGTATTCCTGCGATTTCTACAGGTGATATTTTCCGCTATAACCTGAAGAACCAGACTGAACTGGGTAAGCAGGCACAGGCTTTTATTGATAAGGGCAAACTCGTTCCAGATGAATTGACTAATTCTATCGTGAAAGATCGCTTAGCTATGGATGATGCTCAGGGCGGTTGGATTTTAGATGGTTACCCACGTAATGCATCTCAGGTACAAGCATTAGACACAATGCTCGAAGAACTCGGCACTCCTTTGGATGCAGTTGTTGCTTTGGATGCAGACCACGACGTGCTTATGGAACGTATGATGAAGCGCGCCGAAATCGAAGGTCGTGCAGACGATACTCCAGAAGTTATTGCAAAGCGTCTTGAAGTATATGCAGCTGAAACAGCTCCTTTGCTCAACATCTACGCTGACCGTGGTGTGCTCGTGAAGATCAATGGTGTAGGTGACATTGATGCAATCCAAGCAAATATCGTAGCTGAGTTAACTAAGTAACAGTCACACGCACTGAAATCCTCTCAACGGCTTGTTCCCTCGCATGGGAACAAGCCGTAAATTTTTGCGTAAAATTTTCTCTGCGCTGCATTCTAAAATCTAACTATGGAAACACTAATTATTATTGCAATCGTTGTCGTTCTTGTTATTGCACTTATTGCGTGGATAGCTTCAACCTACAACAACCTCATTAATCTCCGTAATCGCGTGGCGAACGGATGGGCACAAATCGATGTGCAGCTCAAACAGCGTGCAGATCTTATCCCAAACTTAGTCAATACTGTTAAGGGCTATGCTACACATGAGTCAAGCGTTTTCGAGGCGGTAACGCAAGCTCGTTCTGCAGTAAAAGCTGCAGCAGATAGCGGAAATATTGCTCAGCGTGCTCAGGCAGAAAATGCTTTAGATAAAGCTATTATTAATGTTCTTGCTGTTGCAGAAGCATATCCAGAGCTGAAAGCAAATAGCAACTTTATGGATTTACAATCCCAATTAAAGACTCTTGAAGATAAAATTGCTTACGCTCGTCAGTTCTACAACGATGTAGCGTTGAAGATGAATAATGCCGTTGAAATGTTCCCAAGCAATATTATTGCTGGATTATTCCATTTCGAGAAGGCTGAGTACTACCGTGTAGAGGAATCTGCACGCGAAGTTCCACAGGTTCAGTTCTAACAGTAGCAACTTTGGCTTCATAGGGGACAAGTTATGAAAACTCGTACACCAATTCTTAAAGCTCTTATTTACGGCATAGTGGCGGTGATTGTATATTGCCTCATTGCTGCAGGTATTGGCAATTTTATACGGTCGATGAGTCCTCAATCTATAGAGTCGGACTTGGTGTACGACAGCTTGGACTATAAAGTGCAAGTGCTCAAAAATGGCGATATGACAATGACTCAAACTATTGCCGTCAACATGTCTGATCGCAAACGCCCATGGCGTCAGTTATTTCAGGAATACAATCTATCTAGCGCGAACCTCACAAATATCAGCGATATATCAGTGACCAATCTGACTACTGGCGAGCAGTATAGTCGCAAAAATTTCAGTTTCGTCGATACGGAAAAAGTATCTATTGATCAGTGGAATACTGTAGCAGCACGTTCTTGGTATCTGGTAGATCCGGTAACAAAACAGGATATAACACAGACAGATACTCTTCGCGTTTCTCAGCACAATGAGAAAGCAAAGACTCGCGGAGTTGAGCTGGGATGGAATATTCCTCCGACTCGTTCAGGCGTGCAGACTTTCCGTATTACTATGACGTTTAAAGACGTTGCCACGGCATTGCAAGACGGCGTCTATACAATGTGGGAGCCAATTTCGAGGTGGAATGTTATTCCGATTAAACATTTGACCGGAACTATTACATATCCAGACAAAACAACTGCGTCATGGATGTTGATGCACTATACAGGCAAAGGTAAGACGCATAAGGTAGATAATAAAACCTTCACTTTTTCAGCCGATAACGTGCAGCGTAGCCGCTATGTAGACTTTGTTATACTGTACCGTAGCTCGGACGTTCAGTCTGTTCAACAGATTTCTCGGAAAAATACTGACCGAAGCGTCAAAACCGTTCTGGACGATGAGAAAAATCAAGCTGAACAGTGGGCGCTGAAGCAGCGCACAGCTGCACGTAATCGTTTAACCATTTTGATTGTATGCATGTTGCCTGTAATCGTTATGATTATCTGGCTCGTAGCCGGAGCTGTGCGTACCAAGAAACGTGCGAAATACAGAGGAGATATAGAATACTTCCGTGATTTGCCTGCTATATCACCAGCAGCTGCAGCACGCTTGTATGGTGTGATGGAGCAGGGAAAGAGTACATCTGCGCACATTCAGCAACGTGCATTAAGCGCAACTATGCTATCGCTCGTATCTAAGCATGCGCTTTTTATACTTCCTGGTTCTGCACGCGGATACGAGAATGTTTCTTTTGACTACGCAACAGCCGCACAGATAGATTCTTTGATTCAGTCAGCAATGCGTGGTACGAGTACTACGCAGGTGAGCGAAGATCAGATAAGCAGTATTCGTCAAGCTGTGTCTGATGCTGCTGCACAACGTTCTGCAGATATGACCTATATTTTGTCTCTTGATTCTTTTGAAAATGATTTTGCGAAAAAGCATCATCTGAGTCAATCAGAGAAGAAACTACTTGCAGTACTGCATGAAGTTTCTGATAAGAAAAACACTCTTGTGCTCAGCAACGATGATATTAAAGAGATAGCAGGCACCCGCGGTTCAGTATGCGCATCGCTTATTAAATTGATGTATGCCAAATTTGATGCAGAGTATGACGCATTACGTGTTGAGTCAGGAACAGCAGTATATAGGGCTATTCCGCGAACACTATCTTTCCTACTCATTATTGCATTAACTATCTATGGCTTAACTACGCCGTATTTTGCTGCATATCTGATTGCTTCAGCACTGTGGGTATTTTTCCTCTTCTTTACAGATGTTGTGGGTGCCCACGTTATTTTGAAAGACCCGTATACGCGCAGTGCCGGTGAGGTGTGGGGCTTAGCACGCTATTTGAATGATTTCAGTGACTTCTCTGATAGAGGCATAGCAGATATGCATCTGTGGGATCGCTACCTCGTATATGCTGCAGCCTTCGGTATGAGTTCGAAAGTAGCAAAGTCAATGCGCACACTGGCAATGCAACAATCTGCTACTGAAGAAGATATGAATATGTTGCCATATACGTCAACAAGTTGGATGTATATGCCATGGCATCATAGTTTCTATGCTTCCAGCGCAAGTAGTGCAGTAACTTCTTCACCTTCTACGAATACTGCTATGTGGTCAGATGGATTAGCAGATTTCTCGAGCTTTGATGCTTTTACAGAATCATTTAACAGCAGTTTGAGAGCAATTCAAGATGACTTTGCTACAGCCATAAAACCTGTTGAGAGTTATAGTTCGAGCGATGGCTCATCTGGAAGCTCCGGATGGAGCTCTGGAAGTTTCGGAGGCAGCTTCGGCGGTAGCGGCGGTGGAAGCTTCGGAGGACGTTAAAGACGATAAAGAAAGAGCACACACTGCAGACTGGAAATCGTCTCCGTATTCTGTTATCATTCAATGTTGGTGTGTTTTCACAAGAAAATGCTCTAGTAATCAAGCGAGGAATGAGGCCAATGGCTAAAGACGGTGTTATCGAAGTCGAAGGACAAGTAGTAGAGGCTCTGCCTAATGCAATGTTCCGTGTCGAATTAGAGAACAAGCATATCGTTTTGGCTACGATCTCTGGAAAGATGCGTAAGAATTATATTCGTATTCTTCCTCAAGATCGTGTGGTTCTGGAAATGAGCCCATACGATTTAACTCGCGGTCGTATTACATACCGTTACAAGTAAAAGGAAAGCCCCATGAAGGTTAGCCCAAGTGTAAAGCGTATCTGCGACTCTTGCCGCGTGATTCGCCGTCACGGTCGCGTAATGGTAATCTGCAACGCAAACCCACGTCATAAGCAGCGTCAGGGCTAAGAGTTACAGGTCTCGCGACCACAATAAAGGCGCTAAATCACAGGTGCTCTACAAGTAGTAGTTCACTTGAACCCCAAGTACGGAGGCTTGGGCCGCAATAGCGGAAGATTTGGTGCACGACCCCCGTAGAACAGAAAAGGAATTCGAAGATGGCACGTCTTGCCGGAGTCGACATCCCTAATGAGAAGCGCATTGAAATTGCTCTCACCTATATTTTCGGTGTGGGCCGCACTCGCGCTAAGGAGACACTCGAAGCAACTGGTATCAATCCAGATACTCGTGTAAAGGATCTCTCTGACGAACAGCTCATTCAGCTTCGTGATTTCATTGAAGCAAACTACAAGATTGAGGGCGATTTGCGTCGTGAAATCGACGCTGATATTCGTCGTAAGATTCAGATCAATTCTTATCAGGGTATGCGCCACCGCCGTCACCTTCCAGTGCGCGGTCAGCGTACCAAGACTAACGCACGTACTCGCAAGGGTCCAAAGCGCACAGTTGCTGGAAAGAAGAAGGCTACTAAGTAGTAGATATAAGCCACGCGTTGAATAAACGCATCGCTTACATTACATATAAGCTATAAGGAAATGAGGGTCTCTCATGGCAGCTGCAAAGCAGGCCACGCGCAAGCCTCGTCGTAAGGACCGTAAGTCGGTTCCAGTCGGCCAAGCGCATATTAAGTCCACATTCAACAACACTATTATCTCCATTACGGATCCATCTGGAGCAGTTATCTCTTGGGCATCCGGTGGCGATGTAGGCTTCAAGGGCTCCCGTAAGTCCACTCCTTACGCAGCAGGTATGGCAGCAGAAGCTGCAGCTCGCAAGGCACAGGAACACGGTGTTAAGAAGGTTGATGTATTTGTAAAGGGTCCAGGTTCCGGTCGTGAAACCGCTATCCGTTCCCTCCAGTCTGCAGGTCTCGAAGTTGGTTCTATCTCCGACGTGACCCCACAGGCACACAATGGTGTACGCCCTCCAAAGCGTCGCCGCGTCTGAGCACAAGACAGACAATTATTAGTCCAACCCGCGAAGATCAGGAAGTGCACACTGGTCTTAAGCTGAAAGGATACGAAGGTGCTTATTGCACAGCGTCCGTCACTGACAGAGGAAGTTATTAATCCTCAGCGTTCACGCTTCACTTTCACCCCATTGGAGCCAGGTTTTGGCTATACCTTGGGTAACTCATTGCGTCGTACGCTCCTCAGCTCCATTCCTGGTGCTGCAGTGACATCGGTTCGCATCTCTGGTGCTTTGCATGAGTTCACCACTCTGCCAGGCGTGAAGGAAGATGTAACCGAAATCCTCCTCAATATCAAGGGGATTGTGCTCACTAGCGAATACGATGAGCCAGTTGCAATTTACTTGCATAAGAGCGGCGAAGGTGAAGTTACCGCAGGTGATATTACCGAAGTTGCAGGCGTCGTAGTAGCAAATCCAGATTTGCACATCGCAACTCTCGCAGAAGATGGCGAATTGGAGATCGAGTTCACAGTCGAGCGTGGTCGTGGTTACGTGCCAGCTCAAATGAATAAGCAGGATAATGATGAAATCGGCCGTATTCCAGTCGATTCCATTTATTCTCCAGTACTCAAGGTGAGCTACAAAGTTGAGGCTACCCGTGTGGATCAGCGCACTGACTTTGACAAGCTTATTCTTGACGTTGAAACTAAGCAGGCGATTTCTCCTCGCGATGCTATTGCTTCCGCAGGTTCTACCTTGGTAGAGCTCTTCGGCTTGGCACGCGAATTGAATGTAGAAGCTGAAGGTATTGAAGTTGGCGCTGCTCCAGTAGTAGAAGAAGCCGACCCAGAGCTCGAGATTCCTATTGAGGATCTCAACCTCACCCAGCGTTCCTACAACTGCCTCAAGCGTGAAGGTATTCACACTGTTGGCGAGCTTGTAAAGCGTACTGAGCAAGATCTGCTTGATATTCGTAATTTCGGAATGAAGTCCATTGATGAAGTTAAGGAAAAGCTCGAAGCTCGTGGTCTTTCCTTAAAGGCTTCTCCATTAGGATTCAATCCGGTTGATCTCGAAGGTGGCACATTCTTCACTCCAGACGATATGTAATCGATATGTAGTCGATACTTAATCGTTGGCGAGTCCAAGAATTCACCGTTATAACTAAAAACCCAGCACGGATGTTCGGGCTCATGCCCACCTGTGCCGGATAAGGAGAACAAAATGCCAAGACCAAAGAAGGGTCCACGTCTGGCTTCAAGTCCAGCTCACGAGCGTCTTATGCTCGCGAACATGGCTACAAGCTTGTTCCAGAACGGTCGCATTACCACAACTTTGCCAAAGGCAAAGCGTTTGCGCCCACTTGCTGAGCGTCTTATCACTTTCGCAAAGCGTGGTGATTTGCACTCTCGTCGTCGCGTGATGCGCGTGATTCGCAACAAGTCTGTTGTACACGCTCTCTTCACCGTGATTGCTGAGCAGATGGAACAGCGTGAAGGTGGTTACACGCGCATTGTTAAGCTCGCTCCACGTCAGGGCGATAACGCTGCAATGGCAGTAATCGAGCTCGTAACCGAACCAGTATCCCCAAAGAAGGCTGCTGTTAAGGAAGCTGAAGCTGCTGTAAAGGTAGCAGAAGCTAAGGCTGAAGAAGCTGTTGAAGCTCCAGTTGAAGAAACTGCAACTGAAGAGGTAGCAGCAGAGTAAATATCATAGATATTCCTGCGCTCTCGCCAGTGAGCTAAAAGACCTAGGATTCGAAAGAGTCCTAGGTCTTTTCTATTTTTGTCTCTGTCTGCCCGTGGTTTGCGCGTATGTAGCAATCTTTACAATGTACTGTATGCGATTACGAATAGACCTTGCTTATGATGGAACGGATTTTCATGGTTGGGCACGCCAAACCGGACAACGCACTGTACAAGGAGAAATCGAAGCAGCAATCGCTAAACTTCTACGTTTAGATGCTTCAGAAGTGTGCCTTACCGTAGCAGGCCGTACGGATGCCGGCGTACATGCACGTGGCCAAGTGTGTCATATCGATGTAGAAGATAACGTTCTTGAACGTACCATCGGACATATGAGCGGTGTTACGCCTGTACAGGCTTTAGAGCGACGGATTAAACGTATCGTTCCTGCTGATATTTCTATTTTTTCTGTACAGCCCGCTCCTCAAGGCTTTGACGCTCGGTTTTCTGCTTCTGACCGTGTGTATGTGTACCGTATTGCTGATGAGTTCAGTGTGCGCGACCCTCGTTTGCGCGCTATGGTTTTGCGTGTAGATGATACTTTAGACGTTGATGTAATGAACCAGGCTGCTCGGCTGACTATCGGCTTACATGATTTTGGATCTTTTGCCTTACCGAATCCTGGAGGAACGACTATTAGGGAGGTCAAGTTTGCGTCATGGCAACGAGTGCCTCGTTACGCTTTAACTCCAGAAATTGTGTATGCTGGGGGAGCAGAACAGAGAACAACTCAGGCTGTTGGAGCAGATCCTCGTGACCAGAGCACTGCGTATGAAATTTCCAGTGCTGAATCTGGTTTATTAACTTTTACTATTATTGCTGATGCTTTTGCTCGCAATATGGTTCGTTCGCTTGTTGGAGCATGTATTGCTGTGGGACGCGGTAAGAAAACTGTTGATTGGTTTGCAGATAAAATAGCTATGCCTGCACGTGAAGGTTTAACAGGACCAGCTCCTGCTTGCGGTCTAACTTTAGAAAGAGTTAATTATCCGTCTGATGATATGCTTGAACAGCGTGCTCAAGCTATTAGAGCTGTGCGAAGCTTGGAATAAATTTTTAAGTAAGTTGCTGACTAGCGCTTTTCCTGTGCTTGTGGCATACTTGAGAAGTTGCATTTAGTTAGTTACTGATGCACATGGATGATTGTCCGAGCGGTCGAAGGAGCACGACTCGAAATCGTGTGAGGCTAAACACCTCCAAGGGTTCAAATCCCTTATCATCCGC
>NZ_KV812465.1:0-17151 GCF_001813415.1 Alloscardovia sp. HMSC034E08
ATGTGTATCAAGACCGTCAGGATAATACCTTGTCTGTGGCTATGAAGCTGCGCGACGAAGATGCCTACGTTGTTATTTGGACCACTACCGCATGGACTATTCCTAACAACTTAGCTATTGTTGTGGGTAAAGACATCGATTATGTGCTAGTAGAGCCTGTTGAGGGCGCTTTTGCTGGTAAGAAGATGTATTTTGCTAAGGATTTGGTGGCTAACTTCGCTAAGGAGCTGGGCGAGGGCTATAGGGTTCTTAAGGAACTGAAGGGTTCGGAGCTTGTGGGCCGCCGCTATTATCCTGCTTTTGATTACTTCTTGGATGGTTCCTTAACTGATCCTGAAGGTAAAGCTAACGAAGATGAAAATGCCTTTACTATTTATGCTGCTGATTATGTGGCAACAACAGAAGGTACCGGTTTAGTTCATCAGGCTGTGTATGGTGAGGACGATATTAATACATTGAACGCTCACCATGTGCGCACATACGATTACTTAGATGAGCACGCTCAGTTCTTGGATGTTATTCCTGATTATGCAGGTCTGCAGGTGTTCGAAGCGAACAAGCCAATTACCCGCGATCTGCGCGCAGGCTCCGGTCCGCTCGAGCGCGTACCAGAAGAACGCCGAGCCTTTATTGTGCAGGAGAAGTCGCACGTGCACAGCTATCCTCACTGCTGGCGCTGCGGTAATCCTCTTATCTACAAGCCTGTATCGTCATGGTTCGTTTCGGTAACCAAGATTAAAGAGCGTCTGCTCGAACTCAATCAGGATGTTAACTGGATCCCGGATAATGTGAAAGACGGTCAGTTCGGTAAGTGGCTCGAGAATGCGCGCGACTGGTCCATCTCTCGTAACCGTTACTGGGGTAGCCCTATTCCTGTGTGGGTTTCGGACGATCCGAAGTACCCACACGTGGACGTGTACGGCTCTCTCGAGGAACTCAAGCGCGACTTTGGTAAGTATCCAACTGATGACGAGGGCAATATTAACTTGCACCGTCCATGGATCGACGAACTGACGCGTCCAAACCCAGCAGATCCAACCGGTAAGTCGCACATGCGCCGTATCGAGGACGTGCTGGACTGCTGGTTCGAATCGGGTTCCATGCCATTCGCACAGTTCCACTATCCTTTCGAAAACAAGGATTACTTCGAAGAACACATGCCATCCGACTTCGTAGTGGAGTATATTGGTCAGACCCGTGGCTGGTTCTACGTAATGCTCATTATGAACGGCGCTTTGTTCGATAAGGCTCCGTTTAAGAACGTGATGTGCCACGGTATTGTGCTCGGCGACGACGGTCAGAAGATGTCGAAGCATTTGCGCAACTACCCAGACGTGAACGGCGTATTTAACAAGTATGGTTCGGACGCGATGCGCTGGTTCCTTATGAGCTCGCCAATTTTGCGCGGCGGAAACCTTATTGTTACTGCAGACGGCATTCGCGATACTGTTCGTCAAATTATGTTGCCTTTGTGGTCCACATATTATTTCTTTAGTTTGTATGCCAATGCTGCGAACGGTGGCGAAGGTTTCGATGCGCGACAGGTGCGCGCTGACGAAGTGCATGACTTGCCTCATATGGATCGTTATCTGTTGGCTCGTACCCGAACTCTCGTAGAGAGTACGCAAAAGCACTTGCAAGATTACGGCGTTGCCGATGCTTGCGCGGACGTGGCTGATTATATTGATATTTTGACCAATTGGTATGTGCGTAACACTCGTGACCGCTTCTGGAATGAAGATGAGAACGCTTTCAATACGTTGTATACCGCTTTGGAAGTTCTCGCTCGTGTGATGGCTCCACTTGCTCCAATGGAAGCAGAAACAGTATGGCGTGGCCTGACCGGTGGTGAATCCGTACATTTGGCTGACTGGCCATTCTTGACGGATGAAGAAAGCGAGAAGTCAACAGAATTGGGCGATGTGCTCAAGGCTGATGATGACCTCGTACGCACCATGGATAAGGTACGCGAAGTAGTATCCAGCACACTCAGCTTGCGTAAGGCTCAGAAGATTCGCGTTCGCCAGCCATTGGCACAGCTGACCGTTGTGGCAGACAATGTTGACGCAGTACGCGAATATGAAGAGCTGCTCGAATCTGAGCTGAACGTAAAGCAGATCCAGTACACCACCCTCGAAAATGCTGGTGACCACGGTTTGCGCGTAGTCAACGAATTGCGCGTGAACGCACGTGCTGCAGGACCTCGATTGGGTAAGAATGTTCAGTTTGCTATCCGCGCTTCTAAGTCGGGTGCATGGCATGTGAACGAAGAAGGTATGCCAGTTGTTGACGCTCAAGGTGTTGACGGCGGTATTGCTTTGGTAGAAGGTGAATACGAGCTGATTTCTCGCGTAGAAGCTGCAGAAGGCGGAGCTGACGAAGCAAGCTCTGTGTCCGCATCTTTGCCAACAGGCGGTTTCGTACTTCTCGACACCACCTTAACCGATGACTTGCTGGCAGAAGGTTACGCTCGCGATGCAATTCGCAGTGTTCAAGACGCACGAAAAGCTGCAGATCTTGATATTTCTGACCGCATTAGCTTGGTTCTTACCGCTCCAGCTGCAGACGCAGACAAGCTCAAGCAGTTCGAAGAGCTGATTTCCACTGAAACTCTCGCAACCAGCTTCAGTGTGAATGTTGCTGATGTGCAAGAGCTTGAGGTGAAAGTGGAGAAGGCTTAGGTATTAGCTTTATAGCAAGTTAGGCAAGCCTCGCGCTCGCTGTTCTCTCCTGTGTCTGACTGGGGAGGGCAGCGGCGCGGGTTTTGTTGTTGCGAATTTGGGTTGTCAATTTGGGAAACGCGGGAGATATGTTCTCCCGAGAGTGATATACTGAAAGAGCTAATTCACAGTAAGGGCGGACTCGTTAGCCACCTTGAATGCTAAGCAGGAAACTGCAGGGGAGGATTTGCCTCCCCGTTTTTCTATTTTTCTGATATGCCCCAATTAGAGTTATTCGCCATTTTGTGTGTCTGTGGGAGTGGCGTGTGTTGCTTCGTTTTTGTTAGATTGTTTGGTTTGGGTAGCGTGTGAGAGTGTGGAATTCGTTCTAGTCGATGCCTGTGCCATACGTTTGTGGTATGCCGTATATATCGTGTCTGACATCACTTTGGCATTGTCATGCGTGCTGGTATAACGTGTCGAGCTAGTCAGTGGTTATAGCGTGGTAAACAAGCCATTGGTCGTTCTGGGGATACTGGGTGCGTTGATGACAATACCAGCACACAGCGGTGATTCGTTTGAATAAACTCAACCCTCTATGATCATGTAACATTTGGCGTATACCCGCGTTAAATGAATCGATTCTATTATTTGTTGATGGAGCATAATCAAATTGAAGGAACGTGAATAATTGTTGTTCTTCGGTTCTACGGTCAAGTATTCTGCGTGCCTTAACCAGTCTTTCGTGATAATCGTGCCATGACCCGTCCTGGTACCTGCTTTTGACCTATAGCCCTGTTTTCCCGCTCGAGGTTCTACCGTTCTTCTTCATAAGCGTGTGCCATAAATCGCATAATGGTCGTTGCATACCCCTTTATACAACCCAGAGCATGAAAACACTGACAAGCCAACAAAATCAACACGTCCCAGCATATTACAGACACACATTATGGCTAGGTGTCATGGTCAATCATGCAACCATGAACACCCCTCAAACATACACAAAAACAAGACCTAAGACAACAAAACAGACGCACAAAATGGCGTATACCCCGTTGCATTTTTCTTTTTGTCACAGAAATTCAACGAGCACTTGTATAAGTGAGTCGGTGGGTTGAACTGCACCCTCTTCGTTAGAATAAAAGAATAGAGGGAGAGTTTCTCGACTGCAACGTTTAGGAACTCATGAGAAGAAGGTAGAGTTATGACTCATCAACAATTATCGATGCTAAAAGCATTGCGCATGATATGTGTCCGTCTAGCTACGGTGCTTTTCGTTTTCTCGTCTTCGGCTTATGCGCACCTCATGTTGCCTTTGCGGCTAATGAAGTGAATAAAGTTAAAGATGGAGCATACGAGAATAGCTATGATGCACAGATAGACACACAGAACCCGTTTCCACAGATTATTAGTGACGATGAAGTAGATGCTCATATTGAAGCAATCAAGGCATATGAAGGCAAAGATGCTTATAATTTTGAACGGTACCGATTAGACAAATTTTTGATTACGTATCTTGATAATTCTACTGAATTATTAGACCGTACTGAGTATCGCACTCGTTTGAATAATAGACAGTTCGACGTGACAACCATCCGTTCAGTCAATTACTATACGGTTTTTGTTCCTTATGTTGACGACAATCACGATATGGTGCATAAGAAATTTATTTTTGGTGGATGGACATATAACCGTCGTGCGGTTCGTGGCAATGATGGGGGAATGATCATCGATAAATTCGTTGGTTAAGAAGAAAACGGCAGCGGAGGAAGCGATGAATCTCTCAGCGTCGAGTGGAACGTTAATAAACTCAATAGCACCTATAAAAACCATCAAGATGGTACAGGTAATATTGTCGGCGAAAATCCCATATATCAGCGTGGGTATAAAACTGTTATGCCGCAATATATACATTTGAAACATACAATAGCTAACGGTAACTTACCGGGAAGAACGCTGTATGCGTCAAGTTCTATGGGCTTCCGCGGTACGAATATGTATATCGGATCTATGAACAACAGGGACAGCATTAAAGCCGGAACAAGTATTTTCCGCTCGTACTATAGCTCACACAGTTCAGAACATATTTCTTTTGTTGATGATTTTGAATATAGAAAAGCTCGTCATCTCCCTATAACAAAATCTTATTGACGAGCGCAGTAAAGATACTGCTCTTTTCTCTGATGCTGCGCACACTCCTATTGTGCAAGATGATGGTAAAGACTTTGAAGCATTAGCGAGTCCACCGAATCTACATGGCGTAGTAGAAATGGGAACTCCGAAAGATGATAGTTCTGGTTGGAGTGAGAGCGGAAATAGTGATTGACGTTTTAGTGTGCTCGCTCCCGAAGCTCATTTCCCAGGATATGCTAATTTTCGTGAGTCCTATCTGAAATCTCAGGGCTGGCCAACAGGTGTTACTCCTACAGAAATGGAAATAATTCCTAATACTGAAGGCACTCCAGACGATACGAATTATTTGCTTTTCTTCACAGTCAAGCCAACACTATCAGATATAACCAGTGAGAACGATATTCCTGGATACGTTTACGTAGGTGAAGATATAGATGCAGTTCCTGACTGTGGTTCTTACGCAACGCGAACAAACGGCTATATTATGCCGGCCATCAATGCTACTACGCTCGTACTGCTGATAATAAAGAAGTGCTCATTAAAGATAAACTTGTATCTGATAAAGATTGCATGATTCACCTAGCATCGCAACCGTTAGATTACGATCAGCTGTCTAAGCTAACTGCGGATAACGAAGCTATAAAAGAGAAAAAGTGGTGATTGACAGCAACTATTTTACCTTAACTGATAAGCGGACTGTCACTTCCGATGAAGATCAAGGTAATACCTATCTTTTCCCAGGTACATATGTTTTGAAAGAAACACAAGCGCCAAAGGGATACGTTGCTTCATATGATATTGAATTTGAAGTTCCTGTTAATAAGGATAAAAGTGATGATGCTCTTGTGATTCAGGCGGAGAATAAGAAGAAGCCTGAACCGACTCCCGAACCGACACCTCACCCGGTGCCAACAGACAATCCACAACCGAAGACTGAAAAATCGAAGCCAAAGATTTTGGCACACACTGGAAGCGGTTCGGCTGTGCAGCTGGCTCTTGTTGCTGTTCTAGCTAGCATCGCAACTGCTTGTGTTTCTCTTCGAATGGCTCGCCGATTGACTTACTAAGTACATCGTACGTATTTGCCAGATGTGTACTCAGTCGAGAAAAGCTCCTTCTTCTCTTCCTTTGCATAGGTGAAGAGAAGAAGGAGCTTTTTGTGCGCAAGTGTCAGCTACATGTATGTGGTGAGGGTCACAATGTGGACTATTCATAACACGCAGGTCACGGTTGTGCCATAGTAACACTGCCAATGGCTAAAACATACACATTTATGTTCACGGAAAGAACAAGGAGATGGGATCCATGAGTGAACTCACATATGCGGTAATCGGTGCTGGTGCAATGGGGTATCGTTATGGCATTTTGCTTCAAGAAGCAGGTAAGAAGGTAGATTTTATTGATGCTTGGGAACCAAATATTGAAGCAGTGAAGGAACAAGGCGGCGTATGGGTGAGCCGTGATCATGAGGGTCGTCACTTGGTGCCAGTGAACCTGTATCGTCCAGAAGAATATACAGGAAATCCGGACGTATGGATTATCTTCCTCAAGCAGATGCAACTTGAAGATATGCTCAAGCGCTGTGCTCATTTATTCAAAGATCATCAGGTTGCTTTCTCAGCAATGAACGGATGGGGTCATTTCGAGAAGATTAATCAATACTTCTCAACAGATCGTATCTACGGTGGAACCGCAATTATTGCAACTGTTTTGAACGGTCCTGGCGATGTTGATTTCATTGGTAAGAAGGGTACAGGTTCTATGCACATGTGTGCAATGAATGAGCACATTACCGATATTGAACGTGCAATTGCTGATGACTTTACTGCAGCACACATGAATCCAGAAATTACCACAGACTTTAAGGGCACATGCATGGCCAAGATTGTGTTCAATTCTGTGGTGAATACCTTATGTACCATGTATCAGATTACTATGGGACAATTTGCTGATTACGAAGGCTCCCATGAGATGACTCAGCAGCTTGTTTCCGAAGCATATGCTGTATGTGAAGCCGCTGGTATTCCTATGATTAACAGCGTAGATGAAGAAGTTGAATCTATCGAATACGCAAGCCGTGTGGGTAATCCACTGCATTACCCATCTATGTATCAAGACATGATTCACGGACGACCAACAGAAGTAGATTATATCAACGGATATATTGCTCAACTCGGACGTGAACATAATGTTGACTGCCGCACCCACGCTTTCTTGACTCATGGCGTGCATTTAGCAGAACGAGCATTCCAGATTCATCACGCGCAAGAAAAGTAAAAAACTATCTTTCCTATATATGGGGCTGAGTGCAGCATACTACCGCACTTAGTCCTTTTCTTTTTCTGTGTTAATGCGACGAGCGCTCACAGTAATCTCACCTCAAATGTGCAGATAATTATCAGAGTCTTCCGACACGCAATATAAGTGAAGCGCAATTGCCTATAATATAACGGTGCCCACAAGGGTAGTGTACAGGAATAAAACCTACGGAGGTCTGCGTGCCAGCACAGGAAACTGTTGTGGTGCATTATCATACCGCGAATGCTCGCTATGAAGATAGAAGCGTATGGATGTGGAAAGATAATGAAGAAGGTTGTCAATACCTTTTAACAGAACGAGATGCTTTCGGAAAGTTCTGTGTACTTCCTGTACGTTTAAATACCACCGATAATATGCACGGATATATTAATATCCTTATGCGTAACACTGATTTCTCTTATAAATCTCGAGAATATCGCATTACTTTACGCAATGATGAACAGCCTACACACGTATGGCTTGTTGAAGGTGACGATACGCTCTACTACTCTTACCAAGCTGCGCTTACAAGCAGGGCATGTGCACTGTATGATGTGCATGCTTTTGATATGGCTTTACATCCAGAAGAATTTGACCGTCAATGGGCCTTCGATGGCTGGTTGGGCTACACATATTCACCATCCAGCACACAGTTTCGCGTATGGGCACCAACTGCTAAGCAGGTCGATCTGCTGATTTTGAGCACTCCCACAGACCAGTCAACCCATACAATAATCCCCATGACACGAGGGGATATAAGCGATACTCTTAACCAGAAGCGCAATACTCATGGAGTATGGTTTGCTACGCTGGACGTTGATTGCGACAGTATATCGTATGTATATCGTGTGCATCATGCAGATGGTCGCATAGTTGAATCTCCTGATCCGTATGCGCGCGCAGCTACCAGTGATGGATTACAATCGGTGATTTTAAGTCCACGCTCCAGGCGTGCAGAAGGTTTTAGCGTCAAACACGGCGATGACGCGGTATGGCGTGTAGAAAATCCTACCTCAGCTGTTATCTGTGAGATGCATATTCGCGATTTTACTATTTCGCGCACATCCGGCGTTCCGCGTGCTCTGCGTGGAACCTATATAGGAGCGTGCGAAAGTGGCACAAGCAATACGTATGGGGCGAGCACAGGTATAGATTATCTTGATCATCAAGGCATAAGTTATGTGCAAATACAGCCAGTTGCTCAATACTATAAGCATTATTTACCGGACGGTCGTAGACGCTACAACTGGGGTTATGATCCGTGCAACTATAATGTGCCAGAAGCCTCGTATTCTACGAAGCCGAATAATCCTGCTGCAGCAATTATTGAATTGAAAACAATGATTCAGGAGTATCATAATCGCGGTATAGGCGTTATTTTTGATGTTGTTTATAATCATACTTTTTCGAGCGCAACGCATCCGTTCCAGTTAACTGTTCCGGATTATTTTTACCGTATGAACGCAGACGGTTCTTGTGCAGACGGCTCGGGCTGCGGTAATGAAACGGCTAGCGAAAAGGAAATGTGCCGAAAGTACATGATTGATTCCGTCATGTATTGGGCTGAAGAGTTTAACGTTGACGGATTCCGTTTTGATCTCATGGGATTACATGATATTGAAACAATGAATCAGATTCGAGAACAACTCGATAGCCTCGACCCACACATTCTTATGTATGGAGAAGGCTGGGATATGGGAGTAAATCTCCCTGCAGACCGTAAAGCGAAGAAAGATAATGCAGCGCTTATGCCACGTATTGCTTTCTTTAACGATACAGTTCGAGATGGTGTGAAAGGCGCGGAAGTCTACGGCTATGCAAAAGGTGGTTTCGTCTCTCATGAAGGTACGGAAGGCATCGTAGCCAAAGGAATTCTAGGAAGTAGTGAGCTAGTCAATTATGATACGCCTCGTCAAGTTCTCAACTATATTGAAGCGCATGATAACTATAATCTCAATGATTTACTTACACGTTTACATCCTGACGATGATGAGCTGTGTCATATTCAGCGCGTAGAAGTTGCTAATGCGTTGAACTTCGTTATGCAAGGTATGACCTTTATGCAAATTGGTCAAGAATTCTTACGCACAAAACTGTATCCAACGGGAGATAATGGCGAGCTGACTTTAGGCGACCGATTGAATGCCATGAATAGTTATAACGCTCCTGATGAAGTCAACCGGGTGAATTGGGATCAAGTGACTCAATATCGCGATACTGTCGATTTCGTGCGGCAATTGATAACATTCAAAACCTCTTCAGACCTCTTTTCTTACGAAACATATAGTGATGTGCGCAGACACGTGTATGTATGGTCAGCTATCGATAGCTCTGGCATTATTGGCTTTGATATAACAGGAGACGATAAAAAGTATCGTATTGTTGCTACTACAGTTGATGTTCCTGTACATAATATGCTTAAAGATTTAGATGGTGCTCAACTGATTTTATCGAATAATCCTATTCGTATCGAAAAAGAAAAAATCCTTGAGGCATATACTTTTGCTATCTTTGAACAAGTACTCTCAGATGCTTCATAAAAGAGTCTGAGCTTTCAACCATAAGAGTGAGAAGGCGCTAAAAATCAAGGAAAAGAAGTTAGCTATCTTACAATATGATTGATAAATGAACAGTTTGGTCTTTCCTTACCCAAAAACCTTTCAAAACGAGTACACTGGACTTAAGGAGAGGTTAAAGGGGAATGCTTATGGAAACGCATGAGGCTTTACGGACTTTTGGCACGGGAGAAAATTTCCATGCTCAACATTATTTCGGTTTTCACCGAGAGACGAGAGAGGGAGAGGAAGGCTACGTCTTCAGAGTGTGGGCTCCGAACGCGCAACATCTAGCTCTTATTGGAGAATTCACAAACTGGCAAGACAATCCAATAGGTATGTCCTGCAATGAAGCGGGAGTGTGGGAAGTTTTCACCGCTGCGCCACAAATTGGCGAGCGCTATAAATTCCTCGTTACTCGTGCAGACGGATCTGTTGTGGAAAAAATTGATCCTTTTGCTTTTTATCTAGAACCACGTCCTGGCACTGCCGCCATTATTACTGATTTTCCAGAGAAAAAATGGAAAGACGGCTTATGGCTGGGGCGCCGTAAGCGTTTTGGTTTCCGTAATCGCCCAGTCAATATTTACGAAGTGCATGCCTCCTCGTGGAAAGAGCACGAAGACGGCACTCCATACCAGTTTGCTGAGCTAAAAGATGAGCTTATCCCTTACTTGGTGAAGATGAACTACACCCATGTGGAGTTCATGCCGCTGATGGCTCACCCTTTGGGCATGAGCTGGGGCTACCAGCTTATGGGCTATTTTGCGTTTGAGCACACATATGGAACTCCTCGAGATTTCCAAGACTTCGTAGAAGAATGCCATAAGAATAATATTGGTGTTATTGTAGACTGGGTTCCTGGGCATTTTACAGTCAACGATGATGCTTTGGCTTTCTATGATGGAACGCCTACCTTTGAATATCAAGATCCAGATCGTGCGCATAACCGAGGTTGGGGAGCACTGAACTTTGATTTAGGAAAGAACCAAGTGCAGTCTTTCCTTATTTCCTCAGTAAAGTTCTGGATTGATTACTATCATTTGGACGGTATTCGTGTTGATGCGGTCAGCAATATGATTTACCGCAATTACGATATTGGTCCTTGGACGCCTAATAAGGATGGCGGTACTCGTGACTATGAGGGCTTCGGCTTCTTACAGAAGATGAACGCTGTTATTAAAGGCTATTATCCTGATGTCATGATGATTGCTGAAGAAAGTTCCAGCGATACAAAGGTAACCGCTCCTATTGAATGGGATGCCTTGGGCTTTGATTACAAGTGGAATATGGGTTGGATGAACGATATTTTGAAGTTCTATGAAGAAGACCCAGTGTATCGTAAATATGATTTTAACTTGGTCACTTTCAGCTTCATGTATGCCTTTGCGGAGAACTTTATTCTTCCGTTCTCACATGACGAGGTAGTGCACGGTAAGAAGAGCCTCATGCATAAAATGTGGGGAGACCGCTACAACCAGTTTGCTGGACTGCGTAATCTGTATACCTACCAGATATGCCATCCGGGTAAGAAGCTGCTGTTCATGGGTAGCGAGTATGGGCAGTTCTTGGAGTGGAAGTATGATGAGCAACTCGAGTGGTCTAATTTAAACGATGAGATGAACTCGAAAATGCAAAACTTCACTGCTCAACTCAATCAGTTCTACAAAGATAATTCACCTTTGTGGAAGATTGATAATAGCTATGATGGTCTCGAAATTATTGATGCAGATAATACTAACGAAAGTGTGTTGTCTTTTATTCGCAAAAACGATAAGGGCGAGTTCCTCATCTGTGTATTCAATATGGCTCCAGTTGAACGCCGAGGTTTTACTATTGGCGTTCCTGTTGCTGGTGAATATGAAGAAGTGTGGAACACGGAAATGCGTGAATTCGGTGGTGTCTGGAAGCAAAACAATCCACATACTCATACGCAACCAGGATTATGGAAAGACTATCAGCAAAGTCTCACCTTCACTGCTCCAGCTTTAGGTGCCAGCATTTGGAAGCTCAAGCGCAAGGACGCCGTGCACACAAAGCGGTCGACATCAAAGAAGAAGTCAACCACAAAGGTGAGCGCGAAAAAGTAAAAACTGTGCTATAGATTGAAAGGAAAGAAGGAGGTCGTTCAATGAAGAATGAAATGTTAGCTCTTATCTTAGCGGGAGGTCAGGGGTCTCGTTTGGGTAAGCTTACGCAGAATATTGCTAAGCCTGCTGTGCAGTTTGGAGGACGATACCGTATTATCGATTTCGCCTTGTCGAACTGCGCGAATTCAGGTGTTCGCAATGTGGGTGTTATTACGCAGTACCAGCCTTTGGCGTTGAATGCGCACATCGGTAACGGTTCCAGTTGGGGTCTTAACGGTGTAAATTCCGGCGTATCCATTCTGCAACCATATTCGGCTACAGAGGGTAATCGCTGGTTCCAAGGCACCAGCCATGCGGTGTATCAGAACATTAACTATATCGATAGTATCGATCCAGAATATGTGCTTATCCTGTCGGGTGACCATATTTACAAGATGGATTATGACGATATGCTTCGCCAGCACAAAGAAAATGACGCATCCCTTTCGGTTGCTGTTATTAATGTGCCTTACGAAGAGGCTAGTCGTTTCGGTATTATGAACACCGATTCGCATGGTCGCATTGTCGAATTCGAAGAAAAGCCGGCACAGCCAAAGTCAACCAAGGCTTCTATGGGGATTTACATCTTCACATGGTCTCGTTTGCGTGAACTGTTAGTGAATGCCGATAAGAATAATGTGGATATGCTCGACTTCGGTCACAATGTTATTCCTGCCTATCTTAAGGCCGATGAGCGCGTCTACACCTATGAATTCGAAGGCTACTGGAAAGACGTGGGTACTATCGACTCCCTGTGGGAGGCGAATATGGAGTATATTGGCGAAAACAATGTGCTTAACTCGCGTGACCGTTCCTGGAAGATTTACTCCAAGAACCTTATTTCGCCACCTCACTTTATCGATGGCGCTGCCGATGTTAAAGACTCGCTGGTGGTCGATGGTTGCTTTGTGAGCGGAGATGTGAAGCATTCGATTTTGTCGACGGATGTGCAGGTAAAAACCGGTGCTGTTATCGAAGATTCCTTTATTATGAGCGGCGCTATTGTGGGTCAAGGCGCTCATATTAAGCGCGCCATTATTGGTGAAGGAGCCGTTATTGGCGATGGAGTCGTTATCGATGGTACCGACGATATTCAGGTCGTAGGATACAACGAAGTAGTAGGAGTTGCTGATGAAGCTTGATAAGTACACCGCTATCTTGGGTAATACCATTGGCTACCCAGATATGGAAGGTTTAACAGCTCAGCGTCCAATGGCCAGCCTCCCGTTCGACGGTAAGTACCGTTTAATCGACTTCCAGCTGTCGAGCTTGGCAAACGCTGGTATTCGTAGTGTCTACGGCATTTTCCAGCGCGATAATATTAGCTCGATTTTCGACCACGTACGCAGCGGTCGTGAATGGGGTCTCGATACCTTGCTGAGTCACTGGTATCTGGGCTTCTACAACACGAAGTATAGCGAAAACACAACTGATCGCGCCTACTATGAGCAATTACTGCGCTTCCTCAAGCGTTCCGGTAGCGATCGCACGGTTTATATGGGCTGCGATATTTTGTGCAATATCGATTTGGAACAGGTTATTCACCTTTCTGAAGCACACGATAGCAAGCTGACCGTCGTCTACAAACGTGTTCCACGTTCCATGGTTACTGCGGGTAATGCTCTTCTCGATGTTACCGACGAAGACCGCGTGCTCTCCGTCAGCTCGGGCAGTGTGCCAGAAGGGGATGAGCTTTTGAATATGTCGGCCGATATTTTCGTAGCCGACACGCAATGGCTTATCGAACACATGGAACAGGAAATTCAAGAAGAGCATCCTCGCAAGTTGCGTTTCTTGCTGCGTAGCCTGCTGGTCGACAACGATGCGTCCGCTTTTAGCTACACGGGTTATCTGTCGAATATCTTCTCGGTAAAATCCTATTTCGACGCGAATATGGATATGCTTGAGTCCGAAAACTTCTACTCCCTGCTGTACTCCAATCAGAAGGTGTACACGAAGGTAAAGAATGAGGAGTCTACGTATTTCTCCCCAGACTGTGATGTAGAAAACTCTCAGTTTGCCTCCGGTAGCATCGTGAAGGGTCGCGTAAACCGTTCGATTATTTCGCGAAACTGCTATCTCGATAGCGCGAGTGACGTGTGCCATACCATTGCTTTCTCGAAGGTAACAGTGGAGCAGGGTGCTCACGTTGACTACGCAATTCTCGATAAGAACGTTGTTGTTGCTCCAGGCGTTACTATTCAAGGCACACCAGACAAGCCTGTGGTTGTGGTCAAGGGTACGCATGTTCAGGAGGATATTATCCGATGAAGGTACTATTTGTAGCCGCTGAAGGCTCACCTTTTGCCAAAGTGGGTGGTTTGGGCGATGTTATAGGAGCACTTCCTAAATCCTTAGCAGCGCGCGGACATGAGGTAGCGGTTGTTATGCCGTACTACGACGCCGTTGCACGCAATTTTGCCGACCAGGTAGAAGACGTTATGTACTTCTTTACGAACGTGGGTTGGCGTCACGAGTATGTGGGAGTCAAGCGCTTGGAACTGTCGGGCGTTACCTTCTACTTTATTGATAACGAGCGTTACTTCTTCCGCGGTCATGTTTATGGCGATATGGATGATGGTGAGCGTTTTGCTTTCTTCCAGTTAGCAGCTGTAGAGCTGATGGAAAAGGTTGATTTTATTCCAGATATTCTGCACGTGAACGATTACCATACAGCGATGATTCCTTTCCTCGTGAAGGAAAAATATCGTTGGATTGAAGCCTATAAGAATATTCGCACCGTGCTTACTATTCATAACTTGCAGTTCCAAGGCGTTTTTGACCCTTCTACTCTCAGCGATTTCTTTGGCGTGGGTATGGAACGTTACGAAGATGGCACAGTACGTTGGGACAACGCTCTGAATTGGCTGAAAACAGGTATTCTTTACGCTGATCGTGTAACAACGGTATCCCCAAGTTATGCACAAGAAATCATGACAAGTGATTTCGGTCAAGGTTTGGATCAAGTGCTCCGTATGGAATCTGGAAAGCTTTCCGGTATTACGAACGGTATTGATACGGACATCTTTAATCCTCAAACCGATAAGCGTATCCCGCATCATTTCTCTGCCGATGATATGGCGGGCAAAGCGCTTAACAAAGCGGTTTTGCAAGAAGGAGTCGGCTTGCCGGTTCGTCATGATGTGCCGTTGTTCGGTATCGTGTCGCGCTTAACAGATCAAAAAGGTTTCGGTCTGGTGGTTAGCGAACTCAACGCGCTCGTGCAGCACGATATTCAAATCGTGGTGCTCGGTACAGGATATCCGGAGTACGAGCATTCCTTCTCCTGGTTTGCCGACGTGTATCCAGATAAAATCAGTGTGCGCATAACTTTCGATATCGACCTGGCTCAGCTCATCTATGCAGGTAGCGACGGTTTCCTTATGCCAAGCGCGTTCGAGCCATGCGGATTATCGCAAATGATGGCCATGCGTTACGGTACTATTCCTGTGGTTCACGAGGTGGGCGGTCTCAAAGATACTGTGCAGCCATACAATCAGTTCGACAATACGGGTACTGGTTTTGGTTTTAGTGATTTTAATGGCTACTGGTTTACGCAAACCGTGCTCAAAGCGGTGAACCTGTATAAGGATGAGCCAGAGAAGTTCGCTCAACTTCAACAACGTGCTATGTCTACAGATTTCTCGTGGGAGAATGCGTGCTCTCAGTACGAGAATCTCTACGATGCGATTCGTGTAGACTAAACGCAGCGACGTCGTCATACTCTGTGTGAAAGGGTGTATTCATGGAATTGACTACAGAACAATTTGTTCACGATTTTGAGGCCACGCTCAAAGAGCAGAAGCAGATTACTATTGCCGATGCTATACCAGAAGAGCTGTTCTTGGCTTTAGCGAAAACAACGCGTCAGTACTACACGCCGTTATGGCTCGACCGTAAGCATGCTTTGCAGAAGAGAGAAGACAAGATTGCTTTCTACTTCTCCGTTGAGTTCCTTCCTGGTCGTATGCTCGAGACGAACCTGCTCAACTTGGGTATTCTCGATACGGTTAAAGATGCCTTCACTCAACTGGGCGTGGACTTTGATGCTGTAAAAGAATCCGAACACGATATGGCTTTGGGTAACGGTGGTTTAGGTCGTTTGGCTGCAGCCTTTATGGATTCCTTGGCCACAACCGGTTATCCAGGTTTCGGCAATGGTTTGCGCTACCGTTATGGCTTGTTTAAGCAGCGTATCGTTAACGGCTATCAGGTGGAGCTTCCAGACTCCTGGTTCGGCTCTATTGGCAATGTGTGGGAGACGCGCAAAGACCACGATATTGTCTACGTGAGCTTCTTCGGTAACGTGTATATGACCGATGCGGGAGATGGCAAGCTTAAGCCTGTGTACAATAACGCGCAAGTTTTGCGTGCCGTGCCATACGATGTGCCTCAAATCGGCTTCGGCAACGGGGTAGTGAATAATTTGCGTTTGTGGGATGTAGAAATTCCGGAAGAATACGAACTGAACTATCCAACAATCGAAGATCGTCATCGTGTAGAAGATATTACGGCCGTGCTTTACCCAGACGATTCCACCGATGAGGGTAAGAAGTTGCGCCTTATGCAGGAGTATTTTATGACTTCTGCAGGTTTGCAAACCATTGTTAAGTCCTACCTGAAGATGGGCTTGCCTTTGGAGCGTATTTACGAGAAAGTTTCGGTACATATTAACGATACACATCCTGCTGTGGCTCCAGCGGAGTTTATGCGCATTCTCGTCGACGACTACGGTTTGGAATGGGATGTTGCGTGGGAAGCAACATGCAAGACCATGAGCTATACGAATCATACGATTCTGTCTGAAGCATTGGAGAAGTGGCATACGGGCTTGTTCTCCTATGTTTTGCCTCGCGTCTACCAGATTATTGTGGAAATCGATAATCGTTATATCTCCCGGATGAGCGCTCAAGGTGTTGACTACGAAACTATCGAAAATACGCGCATCGTACGCAATAACCAAATCCATATGGCGCATTTGGCTATTATCGGCGGTCACAGTGTAAACGGTGTGGCAAAGCTGCATACCGAGTTGCTTAAGGAAGATACTCTGCGCGACTTCTACAAGATTTCGCCAGAAAAGTTTAACAATAAAACTAACGGTATTGTGCAGCGTAGATGGACGCAAATCGCTGCCCCTCATCTGTCTCAAACCATTGATAAATGGATTGGTGACGGATGGCGTAGCGATATTCATGAGTTGCGCAAGCTGAACGATTTTGTCGATAATCCAGATGCGCAGGCAGATTTCTGGCAGGTGAAGCAGGAATCTAAACAGCGTTTGGCTGATTATATCGAGAAGACTACGGGTGTTCATGTGAACTCTCAGGCTATTTTTGATGTGCAAGTCAAGCGTTTACATGCGTATAAGCGACA
>NZ_KV812465.1:17251-46525 GCF_001813415.1 Alloscardovia sp. HMSC034E08
TGCAAGTCAAGCGTTTACATGCGTATAAGCGACAGCTGCTGAACGTTTTGCATATTATTAAGCTGTACTGGGATATTAAAGATAATCCGAACGCAGACTTTACACCACGAGTATTTATTTTTGGCGCAAAAGCAGCACCCGGTTATCACTTTGCCAAGTCTGTGATTAAGGTTATTAACGAGTTAGCAAACCTGATTAATAACGATCCAGCTATTGGCGATAAACTTAAAATGGTATTCCTTGAAAATTACCGTGTAAGTCTTGCTGAGCTTATTATTCCTGCAGCCAATGTCTCTGAACAGATTTCCTTAGCTTCTAAGGAAGCATCAGGAACATCAAATATGAAGTTTATGATGACAGGCGCTGTTACTTTAGCTACTCTCGATGGTGCAAATATTGAGATTAAGCAAGAAGTAGGCGACGATAATATCGTGATTTTCGGTATGGATAAAGACGCTGTTTATCGTCACTACGAGTCACACGATTATTATTCTCGTGGCATTTATGAGAGTAATCCAGTTATTCATCGTGTGGTTAACTCACTGGTAGACGGCACTATTCCAAACTGTCAGAGCGAAGGTAACGAAATCTTCGATGCTCTTATTACCTATAATGATGAGTATTTCCTTCTCGAAGACTTCCAATCTTATGTGGATGCTCAAGCGCGAATTGCGCAGTTGTATGCAGATCGCTCTAGGTGGATGCATATGAGCTTAATGAATATTGCTAATTCCGATAAGTTCTCTTCAGACGATACGATTCGTCAGTATGCTCAAGAGATTTGGCAGTTACATTTGCCTCAAGCATAAGCTAAGAGTTCAGGAACACAAGGCGTGTACACATTGATTGTGTGCGCGCCTTTCTTGTGGCATGCTCAGCCGTATAATAGTGTGGTTGTAGAGATAGGATATGAGCGCAGGTAGGGAATAATGGCTTCGGATTTTTATTTGATTGTGGGTTTAGGCAATCCAGGTAAAAAGTACGAGGGAACTCGTCATAATATGGGTTTTATGGTTGCTGATGTTTTGGCTCAGCGGTGGAATGTTAGTCTGAGCGACCATAAAGGCTTGGCTCAACTGGGCAAAGGCGTGATGATGCTTGACGGACGCTCTTTTAAATTCTTTTTAGCTAAACCGCTGACTTTTATGAATAATTCAGGCAATGCTGTTGCTTCTATCTGCGCGTATTATTCCATCGAACCAGATCACGTGATTGTTGTGCATGACGATATGGATTTGGATTTTGCTCGTATGAAGGTTAAAGCTGGAGGCTCAGCTGGCGGTCATAATGGTATTAAATCCATTGATCGTTCTTTAGGCACACCTCAATATGGGCGTGTGCGTATGGGAGTTGGTCATGCAGCTAGGGGAGCTCACGCTCGAGAAAACACTGTGAACTGGGTGCTTGGCGGTTTTAATGCGGCGCAGAAAAAAGAATTAGATGAGTTTTTGATGGATGGTGCTGATGCAGTAGAGTCCTTAATAACTGATGGTGTGCAACGCACACAGGAGAAATTTAATGGCCGATAGATTAAGCCTGTATTCTACATTACGTGCTTATACTGAGCAGTTAAGTCAAACGGAGGATTTTTCACGTCTTTTGGAATGCGCTAGCAGCACTCCATCACTTATTCAACGTGTGGGGGCGGTTCAAGGTATTCGCCCTGCAGCTGAAGCAAATCTTGCTCATGAAGGATCGACTCCTCTTGTAGTTCTTGTATCTTCTGGACGGCAAGCAGCACAAACAGCTGAAGAAATTCGCTCATGGTATGACGGTCCAAGCCATGATATTGCTGTGCTAGATGCTTGGGAAACCTTGCCACATGAACGCTTAAGCCCGCGTGCAGATACAGTAGCTTCACGAATGGCTATTTTTCGCCGTTTAGCGCATCCAGCATCAGAGGTATCAGCTCAGCTGGGGCCTATTAAAATTTTAGTTACTCCCGTTCGCTCATTAATCCAGCCCATTGTGGTGGGAGTACAGGATGTAGAACCACTTATTTTCCGTCGTGGCGACAGTATGGATATGCACGATGTGGTGGAGCGTCTTATAGAAAATGCATATACACGCACAGATTTGGTTATGGAACGAGGTCAATTTGCTGTCCGTGGTGGCATTCTCGATTTGTTTCCTCCTACAGCACCTCATCCCGTCCGTATTGATTTCTTTGGCGATGATATTGATGAAATTCATGAATTTCATGCATCTGATCAGCGCACATACGGCGATGATTTAGATAGTGTATGGGCTACTGCTTGCCGTGAAATCCCTTTAACTGCTCAGGTACGTCAACGTGCTCATGATTTGATTGGACATATTGCTAACGCTGATGACATGCTGGAGCCTATTGCCCAAGGAATTCCTGTAGAAGGTATGGAATCCCTTATTCCTGCGTTATGCGATGACGTTATGCCTGTGTATAAACTCTTTGAGAAAAATACGCTTGTTCTTGTTCATGATGAAGAGCGAGTGCGCCGAGCCGCTGAAGATTTGCTGACTACTGCTCAAGAATTCTTAGCCGCAAGCTGGCATGTGGCGGCCACCGGTGGTCAAAGTGAAGTACCAATTAGCTTTGAAAAGTCAAGCTTTATCGAGCTACAGAGCGTTTTCGATGACATAGAATCCATGGGCAGTAGCATCTGGATGCTCACTGAATTTGGGGTAGACGAAGATGTAGAAGGCACTGTTGCCCTCCATGCGCAACACAGTGAAGAATACCGCGGTGACGAGAGCAAAGCAACGCAAGGAATAGCAGCTTTTATTGAGCAGCAGATGAGAGTAGTTATTACATGTACTGCTAAAGGAACACTTGCACGTTTAGAGCGTATTTTACGTGAAACTGGTATAGATATTAGCGAAGTATCTTTCGTTTTATCGCATGTATCCAGCGGTTTTGTGGACGATCAGGCAGGTTTAGCTGTTCTCACAGAAAAAGATATAACGGGACGATCTTCTGTAGCAGCTCAGATGCGCACCCCATCAAAACGACGCAAAGCTATCGATCTTGTGGATTTGAAGCCGGGCGATTTCGTTGTGCACGATAAGCATGGTATCGGTCGTTTTGTTGAGCTCCAACAGCGTATAGTCGGTCTGGGCAACGCGCGCAGTCAACGTGAATATCTTGTTATTGAGTACGCGCCAAGTAAACGCAATGCTCCAGCAGATAAGCTCTTCGTTCCAGCTGATCAACTCGATCAGCTCAGCAAATATATTGGAGCAGAACTTCCTAAACTGAATAAACTTGGAGGCTCTGACTGGGCGAGCACTAAAGCTAAAGCACGCAAAAAAGTCAAAGAAATAGCACAGGACTTAGTAGCGCTCTACTCAGCGCGTCAGCGTACCCAAGGTTTTGCGTTTAGTCCTGATTCTCCATGGCAGCGCGAACTTGAGGAAGCTTTCCCATATCAAGAAACACCGGATCAGCTCACCACTATCGACGATGTAAAACGCGATATGGAAAAAGCTATTCCTATGGATCGCCTTATCTGTGGTGACGTAGGCTTCGGTAAAACGGAAATTGCTATTCGAGCGGCTTTTAAAGCAGTCCAAGATTCCAAACAAGTAGCCGTGTTAGTGCCAACCACTCTTTTGGCTCAGCAGCATTACGATACGTTTAGCTCGCGCTACGATGGTTTCCCCGTCAAAGTGGCTTTGCTTAGTCGTTTCCAAAGCGCTAAAGAGATTAAAAAAACTGTGGAGGAGATTGAAGCTGGATCGGTTGATGTGGTTATTGGAACCCACAAACTTCTTAACCCTAGTATTAAATTCAAAGATTTAGGCCTCGTTATTATTGACGAAGAACAGCGTTTTGGAGTGGAGCATAAAGAAACTCTGAAGGCTTTGCGCACAAATGTGGATGTGCTCTCACTATCTGCCACACCTATTCCGCGTACTTTGGAAATGTCTATTACAGGTTTGCGCGAAATGTCTACGCTCGCCACCCCTCCGGAAGACCGCTTGCCAGTCTTAACGTATGTAGGAGCGTACGAGGATGCGCAGGTAGTTGCTGCAGTTCGTCGCGAAATTCTGCGTGAAGGTCAAGTATTTTATGTGCATAACCGTGTGCAAGATATTGATAAGCAAGCTCAAAAAATTCGCGATCTTATACCAGAAGCGCGCGTAGCAACCGCGCACGGCAAGATGAGCGAAAAACAGCTCGATACGGTTATTCAAGGCTTTTGGAACCGTGAGATTGATGTGCTCGTATGCACAACTATCGTGGAAACAGGTTTGGATATTTCCAATGCGAACACTTTAATAGTAGATCGCGCTGACCGTTTTGGCTTATCTCAGCTGCATCAGTTACGTGGGCGTGTGGGGCGTGGTCGAGAACGTGCTTATGCGTATTTCCTGTACGATCCATCAAAAACCATGACTCAAACAGCGCATGATCGATTAAGCACTATTGCTCAAAATACCCAGTTAGGTGCTGGCTATGATGTGGCGATGAAGGATTTGGAACTGCGCGGTACGGGTAATTTATTAGGGGGAGAACAGTCGGGACATATTGAAGGTGTAGGTTTCGACCTCTACGTGCGTATGGTGTCTGAAGCAGTGATGGAATATAAGGAACCAGAACGTACTGAAAGTGTCTCTGTTTCTATTGACTTGCCAGTAGAGGCTTCTATTCCGCAAAGTTATATTGATTCTGATGCTTTGCGCATGGAAGCCTATAGAAAGATTGCCGCTGCACGCACCCAAGATGACTTCGAGGAGATTCGTAACGAGCTTACTGACCGTTACGGTAATCCTCCTCATGAGCTGGGTATTTTGTTTGAAGTTGCTGCTTTGCGCTCTACCGCGCGTGAGCTGGGTATTACGGAGCTGATTGCGCAGGGCAAGAATATTCGCGTAATTGGTCTCGACCCTCAAGACTCGGTGATGCTTAGGTTAAAGCGAATTTACAAGACGGTGCAGTATCGTCCGGTAATACATACGCTTATTATTCCGACGCCTTTCCAAGGCATGTTGGGACAGCCGCCAATGAGTACTCAAGAAGTTTTGGAATGGACAGCGCATTTGCTTGAAGATTTACGGTGGACACACGCTCCATCGAAAAGTTGAGCATATCGTGGTACTTCGTCCATAAAAACTATTATTCTAGTGATTGAAATCACAACCTAGTTAAAGGAGTAGTTGTGTCCGCAATTGAAAGTGTATACGCACGTCAAATTCTTGATTCTCGCGGTAACCCAACCGTAGAAGTTGTTCTCAGCACTGAGTTCGGCGTAACGGGTAAGGGTCTTGTTCCTTCCGGTGCTTCAACTGGTGATGCAGAGGCTTGGGAACGTCGCGATGGCGATAAGTCTGTTTACATGGGCAAGGGTGTTCTCGAAGCTGTTAAGGCTGTGAACGAAGTTATTGCTCCAGCAGTTATCGGCATGGAAGTTTCTGACCAGCGTTCCCTCGACGCAACCATGATTGAACTCGATGGTACTGCAAACAAGGGTAAGCTCGGCGCAAACGCAATCTTGGGTGTTTCTTTGGCAGCAATCTATGCTGCAGCAGAAGAAGCAGACCAGCCATTGTATCGTTACTTGGGCGGCACCAACGGCCACATCTTGCCAGTGCCAAATATGAACATTATGAACGGTGGTGCTCACGCAGACTTCGCAACCGATATTCAGGAATACATGATTTCCCCATACGGTTTCGAAACCTACAGCGAAGCTCTCCGTGCGGGCGTAGAGGTATACCACACCTTGAAGTCTGTTTTGAAGAAGGAAGGTCTCGCAACTGGTCTTGGTGACGAAGGTGGCTTCGCTCCAAAGATGAAGTCCAACGAAGACTCCCTCAAGTACATTATGCGTGCAATCGAAGCAGCTGGCTACGAGCCAGGCAAGCAGATTGGTATTTCCCTCGACGTAGCTTCCACCGAGTTCTACAACAAGGAAACCAACAAGTATCACTTCGACGGTGAAGACCGTGAAGCAGCATACATGCTCGATTACTACGAGAACCTCATTAACGAATACCCAATCGTATCCATCGAAGATCCATTCCAGGAAGAAGGTTGGGACGACTGGGCAGCTATCACCGCACGTCTCGGCGATCGCCTCCAGTTCGTAGGTGACGATTTGCTCGTAACCAACCCAGCTCGTTTGGCTAAGGGTATTGAGCTCGGCGCAGCAAACTCCTTGCTCGTAAAGCTCAACCAGATCGGTTCCGTAACTGAAACTCTCGACGCTATCGAATTGGCAACCAAGAGTGGCTTCACCTCTATGGTGTCCCACCGTTCCGGTGAAACTTCCGATACCACCATTTCTGATTTGGCTGTTGCTAAGAACACCGGTCAGATTAAGACTGGTGCTCCAGCTCGTGGCGAGCGTATTGCTAAGTACAACCGCCTCATCGAGATTGAGGAGGAGCTCGGCTCCAACGCTGTATACGCTGGTTACTCTGCATTCAAGGCTTGCAAGAAGTACCTCGCAAAGTAAGCGTAAACACGCTCTAGCGTGTGCATAAAATACCTACTGCGTGTCGATGTGTTCTTTCGAGAACAGTCGAGTGCAGTGGGTATTTTCGTATGTATGGCTAGCAGACACCGCACCTCTTCTTCACGTTCGACATCGTCGAATCGTTCATCATCGTCAGCGCGCACTGCGCGTTCACGTTCGAGCGTATCACGATCTGCTACACGCGATGAATTGCGCGATATAATGAATAGCCGTAATTCTCGTAAATCTCAGAATGAGTCACAGGGGAGAACAGCACGTAGGGAAAGCTCAGGGAAAAAACGGTCTGAGCAGAAGCTATCTGCACGCTCGTCATCTGCAAAAAATCTTGCTGTAGCACACACGCCTCGCGGAGGATTAAGTTTCTTCTTAGGTATTATTATTTTTCTCCTTGCTGCGCTTAATATCGGTCTTGTTTTTAAAAGTTATGCGCAAAATCTGGGACAGCTGAATGCTCTAAGGAATCAAGGAGCGGAACTTATTCAGAAAAAAGTAGACCTAGAAAATGATATTTCACGATGGTCAGATGATGCTTATGTCACCGCTCAAGCGCGAAAACGGCTTGGCTTTGTTTTCCCGGGCGAAAGAAGTGTGCTGGTTAAGAACGCTCCTCAAGATGCGCAACATAATTCTACTGAGGAAAAATCAAGGACTGAAGACAAAAAGCTACCATGGTATAACGAAATTCTTTACGCGATGGAAAGCACAGATCGGGCGGAAAATCCGAATGGTGCAACGAGCCAAGCCCAGTAAAACTTACTCATACCAATCTTTTATAATCCTTATTTCTATGCTGAAGGAGCGCTTATGTGGCCTCAACATACATACGTCTCACCGCAAGAGTGTGCGCACTATTTTCTCGATAATCCTGCTACTGAGGAAGATATGCAGGCTGTAGAGCAGCAGCTTGGCAGATATCCTCGTGGCATGATAGCTGTGGGAGCGCGTTGCGTGTGTGGATTACCACTAACAACCGTTACACGGCCTTTGGTTGACGGGAAAATTCCGTTCCCTACAACTTTCTATCTGAGTCATCCTGGAGCAGTAAAAGCTATATCCCATGTGGAGGCTGCGGGGCGTCTTACCGAGCTGACAGAGCAGCTGAAAACAGATGAGGAGCTTGCTGCGGGCTATGCGCGTGCACACGAAGCATTTTTAGCTGTACGCACTGCGCTAGCCGAGAGTTTGGGCGATAGTCAAGAACATATCGATGGTATTAGTGCTGGAGGCATGCCTGAGCGTGTGAAATGCTTGCATGCAATCCTTGCACAAACATTGGCTATGGGACCGGGAGTAAACCCAGTAGGCGATTTAGTTATGAAAGAAATTGCTCACGAATTTGACCCGAATGTGTGTCGTTGCGCTCACTAGTGGTGCGTGTACGTACTGAGATTTTACTGATTTCTGCTGAGAATGAAGGAAGCTAGGCATGGTAACAGTTGCCGGAATTGATTGTGGAACGAATTCCATTCGTCTGATGATTGCTCGCGTCGATGAGAATGGCATGCATATTGTTTTACCACGTATTATGCGTGTGGTGCGTTTAGGCGAAGGTGTAGATGTTAATCATGCTTTTAGCCAGGCTGCTTTAGAACGTGTATATGCGGCAATCGATGAATTTGCGGATCTTCTTGCTCGCTATCAGGTGGATGCTTTACGTTTCGTTGCTACAAGCGCAACACGAGATGCTCGTAACCGTGAAGACTTTGAGAACTATGTGCATGAGCATTTAGGTGTGTGGCCTGATGTTATTTCGGGTGAAGAAGAAGCTCGATTGAGCTTTTTGGGGGCAACGAGTGTAGCTGGAATAGACCAGTATGAAGCTCCTTTTCTCGTTGTGGATTTAGGCGGTGGATCTACTGAATTAGTGCTTGGTGGCACGCAGGCTGAGAAATTACATGTGCAAGCAGCTTATTCTATGGCAGTAGGTTCTGTGCGTATGAGTGAAAGACATCGCTTAGATGATGCTCCATCTATAGAAGCGATTGAAGCCGCCACGAAAGATATCGATGAGCATATTGAGCAAGCAGCTAGCGTTGTTCCTTTAGATGCTGTACGCACGATTATTGGCGTGTCGGGAACAGTAACAACTATGTCTGCTGTGTGCCTCGGTCAAAAAGAATATCGTGTTGAAGAGGTAGACGGAGCAGTTCTGTCTATCGATGCAGTTGATGAGGTGAATCAGCGTGTTTTGCGTATGACCCGTCAGCAGCGCGATACCTTAAGCGTAGTCCATCCTGGACGTAGAGATGTTATTGGAGCAGGAGCATTAGTATGGTCGTGTGTTTTAGCGGCTGTGCAGACAGCAGCAGCAACACGCGATATACGGATCGACTCATATATTGCCAGTGAACACGGCTTATTAGACGGTATTGTGCGTGACTTGGGGCAGCGCATGCAACATGCAGGCAGGGCTGTGCATGAACAAAGTTGACATTTTTCTCCCTCTTGTGGCATAATAATTTTTTGTTGCTTGCCTCGGTGGCGAAATTGGTAACCGCAGCGGACTTAAAATCCGCCACCTGAAAAGGTTTACGGGTTCGAGTCCCGTCCGAGGTACTAACAATCTTGACTGCAAGGAGTTCTTATGAGCGAGCAGACCACACCAAACGTTAATGCAGAATTTGGTGCATATCCACAAATTTCCTTCCCAACTCCTCAAGCCCCAGCAGGTCTGTATTGTGCAGAGCTTGTTGAAGGCGATGGTCCTATGGTTCGCAAGGGCGATATTGTAACCGTAAATTATCATGGAGTTATTTGGGGCAAAGACAAGCCATTTGATTCCAGCTTCGATCGTCATCAGCCGATTGATTTTGGTATTGGTGTTGGTCAGGTTATTAAGGGCTGGGATAACACTGTGCCAGGTCGTAATGTAGGTTCTCGTTTAGTGGTATCAATTCCTCCGCAGTATGGTTATGGCTCTCGTGGCGTTCCTCAGGCAGGTATTGGTGGCGACGATACGCTTGTTTTCGTTATCGATATTATTGCCACCACATCTGGTCGTTAAGATTAATGCATCTTTCATTGAAATAATTGATGTGCATTAACTTAAAGGAGTAATAATGGCAGATCCAGAAGAAAAAGTTATTCAACTGACCCAAGAAGCCTACGATAAGCTGAAAGAAGAGCTTGAATGGCGTGAAGGCGAGTATCGTCAAGATATTACCGAGAAGATTGCTGCTGCACGTGCAGAAGGCGATTTAAGTGAAAACGGTGGGTATCAGGCAGCGCGTGAAGCTCAGGGTAAGAATGAAGGTCGTATTAACGAGCTGATTGTTAAGCTTCGTAACGCTCAGATTATTCAGCCTGTAGCAGCCGGTGAAATCGGCAATGGTACAGTTGTAACTATTGCTTTGGCTGGTAAAGAAATGACCTATCTGATTGGTTCACGCGAAATCGCAGTAGCTTCCGATTACGATGTGATTAGCCCAGAATCTCCAATGGGAGCAGCTATTTTCGGTCATCACGAGGGTGATACCGTGGGATATAAGGCTCCTAATGGACGCACATTGTCTGTGGAGATTAAATCCGCTAAGCCAATGTAAAAGCCAATCCAATAATAAATTGAGTTTTACAACTTATAGAGAAAGCTCGCCACTGGAAGATGCAGATGGCGGGCTTTTTGGTTGCTTGTGGGTGCGTGGTTAACAGCTGTTTCGCACAATCACGCTTGAAACTGCGTTACGCCCGACAAGCTCTTACTCTCGGGCATTCTGCTTAACCGATTCATACATCTGTTATGCCAGTTTTGATGGGCAAAAAATGGCTTCAAAACTGGCATATCGGTTGCGCGTATCGACTTCACGCATGACGATATACCATATTCACACGATAACGATGTTTTGACACCTGACTGCCAGAGGGATCAACTGGAACCGACTAAACGACATCTTCTGCTAAACCTTACTGAAATCCGAAGAGCCAATATACTTGTTATTTTCCTTGTTCCCCGTGTTTCGCCTATATACTGAACTACACTGACATACATGAATGATTTCAATTCGCTTATTTCGAAAACGCCAGGCTATGATGTTCAAGATAAAAAGCAATTACATTCTTTAATTGCTGATTGGCAGATTATCGCAGATTTGACCTTCTCTGATTTATTGCTCATTATTCCTCCGGATATGGATGATAGCGATGATGTGTCGAAATTTATTGTTGCTGCCCAATGCCGTCCATCTACAGCGATTTCGAGAATTGAATCTGATTGGGTGGGCGAGAATCCAGAAACAGAGCTAATTCCATTATTAGAGAATACGTGGCGCACAAATAACATGTCACGTATGGATCATTACCGTGTGGTTGATGGGGTTACTGTCTGCGATGTGGCCACTCCTGTGATTCGCAATAATCGCGTTATCGCGATGGTAGTGCGTGAAACGAATATGGATACGCGCGGAGATAACGGTTACTACGAGATGAGTAGTATTGGGGTAGGTAAGCAGCTGTTTTATATGATTACCAACGGTGATTTTCCGTATGAGAATCGTTTATCTTTGGCTCGTGGCGAATACCGCCGTCATGACCCTCGCGTAGCCGATGGTTTTGTTGTACTGGATGCAGACGGTATGGTTATGTATGCTGCTCCGAATGCCATTAGTTGTTTTAGGCGCATTGGTGTAACTGGCAATATGGTTGGCGGCTATTTTAGTGAATTTGTGTTAGACCACGTCGATCAACAAGAGAAGTTGCCTGAAGCTTTGCCAATGGTTCTTATGGGGAAGGCAGCTGCGGCTGCGGTGTTGGAAGCCAGGGGAGCGGTTGTCTCTATGCGTTCTTTGCCTCTGGACGCTGATGGCAAACGTACAGGCGCTTTGGTTCTATGCCGCGATATTACAGAATTACGGTGGCGCGAGCGTCAGTTGGAGACTAAGGATGCAACGATTTCGGAAGTGCATCACCGTGTGAAGAATAATCTACAGGCTGTGTCGTCTCTGCTGCGATTACAAGCACGGCGTACGAAGTCTGAAGAAGTACGTAAAGAACTAGAAGAAGCTCAGCGTCGTATTGAAACTATTGCTGTTGTGCATGAAGGCTTGAGCCAGACAGCTGATGAAATTGTAGATTTTGATGCTGTTATTTCTAATTTACTGCGTATGAGCGTAGATTTAGCGTCTGCTAAAGATCAGCATATTGATATTTCTTATGTGGGTAAGTTTGGTATGCTTCCTGCTCAAGATGCAACCCCATTATCGCTTATATTGACTGAGTTGGTGACGAACTGTGTAGAGCATGGTTATGAGAACTTGCAGTCAGGGCATATAAATATTTCTATTGGACGCGCAGGAAATAGCCTCGATATTGTTATTGAAGATGATGGCGAGGGGATTGATGCCGAAGCAGACGTCGATATGATGTCTGCGAAATCTTCAGGTTCTGGACTAGGAACTCAGATTGTGAATACCTTTGTGAAAAATGACTTTAATGGTTCAATACGCTGGTTGCCTGGTAGAGATGGCGGAACACGTATTGAAATGAAAATGGTATTACGAGCAACTGAATAAGTTATATATATAGAAAAGCGGTGTCCAGAAAATATCTGAACACCGCTTCAAAAGTGCGTTTTAGTGATGCAATCCTAATGCTGCGCTACGGCGTGCACGCATAGCACGACGCTTCAAAGCGCGACGTTCGTCTTCACTCATACCGCCCCAAACACCGTAATCTTGATTTGTGTCGAGAGCTGTGCGCAAGCAGGAGTCAATAACTTCGCATGAACGGCACACGGTTTTAGCTTCTTCAATTTGCTGATATGCTGCTCCTGTATTTCCTACAGGGAAGAAAAGCTCTGGATCTTTATCGCGACAAGCTGCTTTTGCACGCCAATCATAAGAGCTACTCATGGTGTCTCCTCTTCTAATCTTTTTCCTGTTCAATAGGTAACCACACTGTTGCCGACTTTTCAAGAGTTTTTGAGGAATTTACGTGGAAAAGCTGAACGAGATGACTATCGTTATTCAGCACGATAACGCGAAGAGGATTGGAGTGTACATAATCTTTTATTAGAGTGTGTGTCTGCTTGCTAATACTACGACCAGGTATGTAGAGTGAATCAACGAGATGAGCGGGACACATAATCAGCGCTTGATTCCACAGAGGTCGCTGATCTGCAGGAAGAGAAGAATAAAAGCGTGACCATTGAGACACGCTAATGATGAGAGTGCTAGAGGGGTGGGGAAGCCGTAAATCATCGCTATAGTGCTCAACATGTGCACGGTATATGACTGTATGTGCTTTACCTATTGGCTCGTTATGCGCTCCGCTATATTTCAAGGAATCAAAGATGCTGTTTATAGCGGCATGAATAGTATTCGAATCCATATGAGTCAACACGATATGACGTGGCGGGTTATGCGCAAAATCGATGATAAAAGGATGAAGTGTAATCCCATCATCTTCCTGTCCTAACAGCACACAGCCAGATGAAACGGGTGAATATGTAGATCGTCCCAGAACATCAGGCAGAGGAGCGCTGAATAGTTGATTATCAGGTATAGTTTCTGTAAAACGTGCAGCTTTAAGGCATTGCTCTATTAAAGTTTCTATGTTTTCTGGAGGAGTAATAATAACAGGTTTTACTGTTGAACCATCATGAATAAAAGCCGCTCCTACACAGTCGGGTTGAATGCGTGCTGCTACAGGGGTTCCCAACAGGTCAAGCGACTGCAAGGGGTCAGTTACTCGTAAACACGCATGCAAAGGCATATTCGCCTTGATATGCGAGCTGACTTGATTCATCGGGTTTTGGGTGGAAATAATAAAATGCAGTCCCAAAGAACGTCCTAAAGAAACCATAGTCGAAAAATCGTTTGCGTAACGAGGTAAATCACTCAGCAGAGCAAAAAACTCATCAGCCATAATGATTAAACGCGCAGGAGGATTCGATAAATCACGAATATCTGCTACGCCTGCATAATTTAGTAGCTGCTCACGTCTTGTCATTTCTAGGCGTAGAGCGCGAATAGCTCGCACAGCATGTGCCATATTTAAATTGGAGACGTTTCCCACACAATGCGGCAGACGATGCGCGTGAACAAAGGTTGATCCACCCTTAAAATCGAGAAAAACGAATTGCACCGCAGTAGGAGAATTATGCTGAGCCAGTTCATACACCCAGCGTTGAAGAAGAACTGATTTGCCCGAGCCTGTAGTACCTGCTATAAGGGCATGAGGTCCTTGAGCACAGATGTTCACGCTGGTTTTATCGTGAGGATATGTAGTACCTATATGCGCATTCATATTGGTTGCATGCCATGCATGAACAAGGTTTTGCCACCATATTGTGTTATGGGTCTGCGATGTTGCTGGAGCTTTGATACCCGCCAATTGAGAGAGCAAAACAGTGTTCTGATCGCTTTGCTGGGCTGAAGGCGCTGAGACTGTATGAGCCTGCGCTCGTGATCGTATGGCTGTATTAACTATCTGCGTTATGTTTACGAGAAGCGAGGGGAGAAGAAAAAACACATACATCCACTGCTGACGAGCAATCATCCACACCATCATAATGACATAGCTAAGAGCAGGCAGAAGCATCATGAGCAAGGGGATAATCTCATAACCGCTCTGTTTGGTAAAACGTGAAAATAAAACTGCCATAGTTCAACGCTAAGGCTTAAACTATGGCAGATAAAAAATAATATGAAATTGTGAACCAATGTGAATAACTACTCGCTAACCAGACCTCCGACTGTTGTACCAGAGGAAATAGATCCTGAGTTGAGCGAGCTAAACAGTTCAGAATTCTTTTGTGCTACTAAGTGAATAGCAGATCCGACACCGCCAGGCTGGTAATTAATATCATCGTAGTAGACGCTACCATTGACTCCTTTACTTCCCGTAGCAGCTTTAAAAGCTAATGCCATGGAAAGCATAGTTGCTGTATCTGTTTTATTATCTACTTTAAGTGCTTTAAGTGTTGTAGAAGCAACGTTCAAAGTTTTAGAAGGATTGGTTAAAGTGCTGGCGCTGGCGGCCTTCTTCATCACGGCAGCAATCACTTGACGCTGACGCTTTGCACGACCAATATCTCCTTCAGGGTCGGAATAACGCATACGGGAGAATGCCAAGGCAGTCGTGCCATCGGCGCTATGGCAACCTGCAGTCCACTGTAAGCCAGAATACTCGTCATTAACAGTATTGTCGTAGCATAAATCCACGCCACCTAAAGCATCAACAACATGTGCAATACCGTCAAAACCAATTTGCACAACGTGGTCAATCTTTGTACCGGTAATATTTTCTACAGAGGATACAAGCGCATCATAACCATCATTTTGCGCTACACTATTAATCTTCATGCCAATCCCGTTCACCTCAACATAGGAATCGCGTGGGATAGAGATCAATGATGCAGGACCACTACGTGGCTTAGTTAAAACCAAAATCGTATCTGTTCTAAAACCAGTTACTGATGACGCATCTTGACTTGCTACTTCGCCATCACGTGCGTCAGATCCCAAAACTAACCACGTGTTTGCTGTTGAGTTATCAGGAGCAGGACTTAAATCAATGCTGCGGTTGAGCTGACCGTCAACCCAGAACCATGACCAGCATCCGATAACAATGCCCAGAGCTAGAAGACTTACGATAAGCATGGCGATGATGCGGCTAAAACGAATCTTCTTAGTACGGCGCGGAACTACGTCCTGTGGGTTTCTCGGGGAGAGGGAAGGTCGAGAACTCGGATATTGCGAACTGCGATATTGAGGGCGTGAATACTGAACAGATTCCTGCGCTGAACGAGCACGCGAAGTTGACCCCTGAGCGCTTCGTCGTGGAGCAGTTGGCGAAAAACTAGGAGGAGTTATGCTATCCGTATGTGAACCTCGTTCGCTATTACGAGTAGCCGAGCCTTGAGCAGAGCTACTCGAACGTTGGGAACGGGAACGCATAGGTTGAAAGCTCGGAGGAGCCTGTTGTTCATTCTCCGAACGGGGAGCATCGTCCTGAGGAATTCTAGCCATAATTATCTTCTTTAGTAACTTTTATTAACTCTCAATGCCGCAGACGGTGTAGTTCAAATACTTTTCCGCTAATCCAATCGACCAGTAGGTATTTGGATCGTGAATAACGCCGGAATCAGGGTCTATAGTTCCACCAGTACCTGGATCAATGAGGGTACCATCTGCACGTTTAATAACGTCCGTGCGAGGATCTGGGGTATTGTTATCTGTTTGAGCTGTCTGGCCGGATTGAGTTTGATTTTGAGACTGCGACTGGTCTTGAGCCTGATTTGTTGTAGCTCGCTCAGAAGAGGAGTTTGAGCTATTAGATGAACTGTCGGATGAGGTACTTGAAGAAGAGTTCGAGGAGTTCGAATCACTGGTGGTGAGAGGAATGTCAGTAAGAGGTTGATCATTTTTTACACGATCAAACAGGCTCTGAGCATCTGCAGTCCACATCACACGGTTAGCATCGTAGGTCCAGTTTTGCACAGGAACAGTTTGGCTGTAAATATTAGATACCTTAAAGTTCTTTAAGCTTGATGCCAAACCAATCAATGTGTTGGCACTCGCTAAGCCTTCGGAAATATTTAAGGATTGCAGTGCTGTGTTAGCAAGCTGATACAGCTTATTAAAATTAGTTAAAATATTCTGCTTAAGTGCTTCACGGATAAGCATTTTAATCAAATACTGTTGACGCACTGTTCGCATCACATCGCTGCCATCTCCCAAACCATAACGGGTACGTGCGTACTGAGTAGCGTCAGTACCGTTAAGATGATTCAGACCGCGGCTCAAGCTGAGATTTGAATTAGTATCTGAAAAATCCTTACTAATGCACACGTCAACACCATCTAAGGCATCAATCATATTTTTCAAACCGCTGAAATCAACAGTAATAAACTGAGAAATATCTAAACCTGTTAATTCGTTTACTGCTTTAAGAGTGCAGGTAGCAGCTGAAGATAAATCATCACCGAGGTTATATGCTTCAGCGAAAATCGAGTTAAACATAACATTCGAGCGTGCAGGAATAGTGCCTTTAGATGTTTCGCAGCTGGACACGGACACCATAGAATCACGAGGAATAGAAATAAGATCGATAAACTCGCGATTTGCAGAAATATGAGCAATCATAGTGGTATCAGCCTGATGATTGCCCACTTCATTAGCGCCACCAATAGCGGAATTTTCGGCGCCATCTCGACTATCAGTACCTAAAATAAGGATATTAATAGCTTTACCAGCGTTTGGGTCAATAATTTCTTTTTTAATATTTTTTTGCTTAATAATTTTGACACTTGACTCACTAATTGTTTTAGAAAACTGCGTATATACGCTTGCAAAAACAGTGCCAGCAAAAACAAAAGTAGCGCTCAACACTACAGCAAGAGCTTTAAACCAAGCTAAAGGTTTTTTATAGCCGTATGCGTGAGAAGGCGTATGAGATAGTCGTGCTCTCTGAACTGATGATCCGGAATGTTTACGTGAATGTCGAGTCACTCTTTACCCTTTCGCTTAATATACGTGGATAAGTTTATAAAGAAGACACGTCACATGCACGTTAAATATTTATATATCCATATTTTTTTCTCATCTGTGCTGATTTTTCTGTGCTGATTTTAGGTTGCCGAAGTTTTCTTGCTATGGCGTGAGTATTCTTAGCTGAGCCGAAGTTCCCTTGATATCGCTCCCGAAGTTCCCTTGATATCGCGCGAGAATACTTTTAGTCTTGCCGCAGTGTTCTTGCTAACGTGCGAGTGCTTTTAGGTTCGCCCAAGAACCCCAGTTATCGCGCGAGAGTGTAAAGACCATGTTAGTAAACCTGAGCATTTTTGCTTTACATCGCCGAAGTGAACTAATGTTGTTCACGTGAATAGATTGCACCATAGTACTGAATTCATCGAAAAAGCCGATAAAAATGATGCGGTAAGCCTTGCAGACGTTCTTACACGTGTGGCACATCAGGCAACCACAGTGCAGCATAAAACAGTGGATGCGAGCTTGGCTGCCGTTATTACAGTAGAAGAAGACACACGTTATGTGGAGCAGACCTTGCTCAGCATTGTCAATCAGACAGTTCTTCCAGGCAGTCTTCTTGTGGTCAATTGTGCTCCATCATCGTACAAGGCAGCACAACACGACGATACTATTGCACATAAAGCTTTGCAGATGTTTCCTATGAGCGCATCTCTTGTTACTGCGCAAGGTAAGTCCTATGGTGAAGTGGTGACGCATGCAGTCAATCAGGCTTTAGATTCCGGGATGTTGACCAGCGCAGTTGAATATATGTGGCTGTTACATGATGATTCGCGTCCACTCGATGATTCGTATGTAGATACAATGAATGAGGTACGTCGCAATAATGCTTTGGCTACGGTTATTGGTGCGAAGCAATTAAGCTGGGATGGCGAAGTGCTGTCTAATGTTGGATATTTTGCTGATTCACGACACGGTGTTACGTCTTTGGTTGTTGATGGAGAAATTGATCAAGATCAATACGATAATCGTCAAGATGTGTATGCGGTGTCTTTGGCAGGCGCTTTTGTGCGTGTATCTGATTGGATGCGTGTAGGCGGATTTAATGCGCAAGTAGTCACTTTTGGTCAGTCACGTGATTTTTGCCGCCGCGTTGTGCGTTCAGGTGGTCGTGTGATTGTGGAACCTCGTGCACGTTTGGCGCATCGTCGTGCGCGACTAGAGGGCGTACGTTCTGCTCAAGGTACTACACGCGCGACAAATCCTGATGATTTGCGTAGTTATAAAAACACAGCGTTTACACAGATGATTGCACGCGATGCATATCGATATTCTGATGTTGCCATGGTGCGTTGGCTCTATATGTGGCCAATAAGCTTAGTCTTAGCTGTGGTGCGCGGCATAGCGAATTTTATGAAGAAAAAACCGTATGAGGCTTTATGCGAACTGGTTATGCCATGGTACAACCTTACTCATATGGGAGCTATTGCTTCTGTGCGTTCTGCACTGAGCGGTGTGCAAGAATTATCTTTAGCTAAACTACAGGCTTTAGTGGCGAGCAGTGATAGTTTGCGCTCGTACAAAGATCATTTGCGTGATATCTTCTCTGAGCGCGGTCATAAGATTGTTAGTCCTTTAGTACGTGCGCATGTGCGTGCTTTAACGCGGGTACGCTACACTTGGTTAGCTGTTTTTACTGTTATCGTTTTCTTTGCTAATCTTGCTATCCATTTTGGAGCACTCAGAGCAGTTCTTCAGGGCGTTCATCTTGTGTCACCTCTTCTTTTGTCTACCGCTTCGAGCACACAAGAATTATTCAATGTGGCAACAACGCCATACACCTTTGCAGGAATTACTGGAACAGAGCTGCCTCCTTCTCCTTTCCTCGTGATTTATGCTTTATTTTCTCTGTTAACTTTTGGTCATGCGAGTGCTACTAGTACGGTGATTGTGCTCTTCGCGGCTCCAGCTGCTTTGATGAGTATGTGGGCTTTGGTGGGTATTTTTACTCGATCGAATGTTGCTCGCATAGCATTAGCAGTGACGTGGGTAGTATCAGGATATATGACTGGTATTTTCTTCACTGGTCATTTGCCTATGATGTTGGTGTATGTGTTCTTGCCAGCCGCTGTAGCTTTTGCTGCCAAAGCCTTGGGTGTATATCAAACGGAATACCCGATTGAATCGGAGCCTTCGATTCAGGCGAGTGCATGGGCGGCTTTATGTTTCGCTGTTGTATGTGCATGTGAGCCACAGTTATTCTTAGCGATGCTTGTTGTGGGCATTGCTGTGTCGATTATTTACCATCGCCATGTGATTATGCTTGTTTCGATGGGCATTCCTTCGCTAGTTATTTTGGCTCCAACATTGATTGCAGTTATCCGTCAACCACATAGTTTCGGACAGCTTTTTGCTGATGTGACCAGTGGTGTATCTGTTGGTTCGGGTGTTACTGGAGCGAATGGAGCATCGGGTGCTCTCTCTTCAGGTGTTTCTTCAGGAGCGCGCGCTGGGCAGTCTGCTTACCAAGCTTTGCTTCAACTCTTTATTCCTTCTGCCGATGCATCAACTCATACATCTCTCGTACAGTCTTTGGGCTCGTCGGGGGCTTCTACTGTATCTCTTATTGTTACTGTGTGCTTGGCTCTTGCACTGTTATGCTCTGTTATTACCTTGTGCATTCCTCAATGTGTGAAGCCATCGCGCAGTATGTGGATTGGCATACTTACTGGCATTGTTTTAGCTGTGGTATCTTCTGGTATTGCTGTGGGGTTGAATGCTCAGGGGCTTGTATATGCGTCTATGCTGCCGGCAGGATCTCTTGTTCTCATGTGTATCTTGTCTGGTTTAGCGATGATGAGTGGTCCTGCTGTTACGCAGTTTGTGCCAATTTTGCAGAAAGATAAGCGTTTGCTTGATGAGCAGGATGCAGCTATAGTCGATCCTGGAAAGCGCGGCGAGAAAACAGCAGTTGCGCGCACTGCCTTCGGTATAACGCGTAGTTGTGTTATTGCCTTATGCGTTGTTCTTACGCTTGCATGGTCGGTGTCCAGCAGTATATATGCCACGAGCTTATCTTCTCAATCTCTCACATCGAGCTCTGCATCCTTACCAATTGTGGCTCAAGAATATCTTAAGGGTAATTCTGCTCGCCGAGTTCTAGTTGTATCGCCGCAAAGCAATCGCACTGTTGATTATTCTGTGCTCACCAGTGCTCACGGTGATATTATTAGTTCGTCTGCAGCAGTTGATGCCTCCAGCGTATTCCCAGCATCATGGGATAAGCAGCAAGCTCATGTGGAAGAAGCGATTGCTCAACTGCAAGAAAATTCACATGATGATGCTATTGCGGCTTTAAGTGATGCTGGTTTTGGCGGCATTTACGTTGTGTATAACGGCGCTGATAGTGCGTTCAGCTCTTTTGTATCTCATGCTTCTGCTTCGAATAATACGGAAACAGTGGTGAATACAAATCAGGGTGCTTATATTCGTATTTCCATTAGAGCTTCGCAAGAGCAAGGTGTGAATATGAAGGGCTTTGACGCTGCCTCTACTAGTGTGATGCGTTATGTATGGTTGGCTGCCATGGTTCTTGTGGGTCTTGTTTATCTTATTTTGGGTCTGCCACGCTTGGGTGCACGAGAAGGAGAGTAAAAAGTGTCTACTGCGCATAAAGTATTATCCATTGCAGGAGCAAGCGTGAGTGCTGTGGCATTAGTTGGAGCCTCCGCCTTCCTTGCCTCCGGTGTTATTCGACCATCTTTTATGAGCTACAACGAGTCCCGCTCTGCAGCACAAACTCGCAATGTTGATCAGGTGAATTCTTCGATGTATTGCCCAGCTCGTATGCAGCTTGCAGATACAGATAATTATGGTGACTCTGATTTTCAGGCAAGTGCTGGTGATTTAAGCTCCAGTATGCGTGTGGGCTTGATGGGTGCTTTGTATCAGGCGCAGAAAGAAAGTGTGAATCACACAGATACCAGCTCATTGCTTGATAATAAAACAATGAGCAACGGTGATGTGCATACAGTTGCGGGTGATGCTGGAACGTCGAGCGTTTTATCTACCCGCACTTTAGCAGCACAAAAATTTACGGGCGCTGCTGGAACGGTGCTATCGTGGGCTACACAGGCAGATTTACGGGGTTTGTCCGCAGCCTCATGCGTGCCTTTTAGTTCTTCTCAATCCTTCCTTATTCCGCCAACAGATACGGGTTGGTCTCAACAGCTGATTGTGGCGAATGCTTCCGATAAATCCACATCAGTGCAGTTAAAGGCATATGGTTCTGGTTCTGCAGAAGAATTGAAGTTTGAAACCCATGCAACAGCAACCGTGGCAGCCCATGCAGAAACCACGATTGATTTATCGGCTGCTTTCGATGTGAAAGACGCTGCTTTTGTTACGGTTACATCGAATTCTGCTCCTGTGGCAGCGGTGATTCAGGCTGTGCATATGAATGGTTTGGTGCCGCAGGGATCTGACTATATTGTTCCAGTTAGCTCTGCCGCTGTGCAGCAGGTTATTCCAGCTGTTGATGGAGTGCGGCAAGGGCGATTGGCTATTCATGCCGCCAGCAGGAGCGGTTCGGCGCGATTGAGCTTTGTCGGTGCACAGGGCGAAATCGAGAAGCGCGATGTGGAGTATAACGCGGGGCAGTTAAGCGTGAGTGATTTTGATGCGATGCCGCAAGGTACGCAAGCAATTGTCGTGACTTCGACAACGCCTGTGGTGGCGGCATTATATGGCACTGGTGCGGCTGCCTCGGATGGGCAGAACGATTTTTCTATGACTAATGGTCATGCTGCACAGTCTGCTTATGCTGTAGCTGTTCCTGATGGTGCTTCTGCCACCATTGACGTGACGAATATACTGTCCGACTCCCAAGATGTACATGTGGTTGCTTTTAATGCTGATGGTCAGCAAGTGGGTAATAAGGATATTTCTCTTGCCTCACATAGCGTGGCGCAGATTCAAGCCAGCGATTTGGGCAGCGGAGTAGCGCTGGTACAAATTTCTCAAAAGAGTAAAGGTGCATCCGCTTTGGTTGTGGGGCAAAGCTTTAGTATGGAGGCTCTGAGTAAAGCGCAGGTAACTGCACGTGCTACCTCTGTTGCCACATCAATGGACTTATCTACAGCACAATACACAATTACGCATAAACATTCAGTTCTGAACTAAACTACGCTAAACGCCTGCTTTTCTACAAGAGCAGGCGTTCGTCTATAGTTTTAGTTCTTATCTGACCACGAGGGGTCAATACTTTCAGGGTTCATACCGTATAAATCCGCTAACTGCGCCACAATTTCGTAGCGAATAATCATCTGCATATCTGTGCGTGTAGAGGCACGAAACTCTATTGGTTTACGATACAAAGCAATGCGAGCAGGAATACCATGTCGTGCAGGAAAGTTCTGAGATAAAACAACTTTGTATTCTTCCCACGCCAAAGGGTCGGAAGGCGGAACATCTTCTACAGCAAATTCTATAGTATTCAATAAATGCGGCCAAGCACGTTTCAATCGGCTTACTTGAGCAGAAACCATAGCATCAAAAAGACCTGACGATGTGCGGTCGTGAGGAAGAGAAGTAAACACTGGACGGCGTAATCCTCGACCATGACGGTTACGATAGATGGGTTGAGTCCAAGGTTGTTCATTCATACTATGTAGCTTAGCAGTGCCTGTACAATAGGGACAGTGGAAAGGTGACACGATGACGTCTAAACTTGTAGTGCCGCATGCTCGAGATATTGTGATGAGTGATTATGCTGCTGTAGCGCGCGTATTAGGTTTTGACTTGGATAATACCTTAGCACGTTCTAAAATGCCGATGAGCGATGAGACGGCTCGCTTATTTATTTCGCTGACCCACATACTTCCCGTAGCAATTGTAACTGGTGGACATTATGAATTGATTGAGTCGCAAGTCTTAGATTCGGTTGCACCTTATGCGTATGCCCCTCATCTTGTGTTGTTGCCTACAACAGGAACGTCATATTATCGTTTTAATGGTCGCTCGTATGTGCCGTGGTATGTTCTCGAACTGACTGCTGATCAGAAAAATAGGGCACAGGCTGCTTTAGAGAAATACGCTCGAGCTTTGGGATTATGGTATAAGCATACTGATGGTGTGCGTATTGAAGATAGAGGCAGTCAGATTACGTTTTCAGCTTTAGGCTCTCAAGCTCATCTTGACTTAAAAGAAGCGTGGGATGCGGATGGCTCGAAGCGCACTGTTTTAGCTGCACATGTTCAGCGTGAACTGCCTGATTTAACGGTACGTGTAGCCGGTGCTACTAGTGTAGATATTTCTAACCGGGGTATAGATAAAGCTTTTGCTGTGTCTAAGATAGCGCAACAATTTAATATTTCCACCTCCGATATTGTTTTCGTAGGAGATCGCATGAGTGAAGGTGGCAACGATTACCCTGCTGCTGTGGCTGGAACTCATGCTGTGCGTGTGGATGGGCCGGATGATACGAATGATTTTATGCGCAGTTTTATGCGCGCATATACTCATGGGATTATGATTGACGTTGTGTCTCGCCGTGCGTGGGTTCATGACAAAGAAGTCGCTATTGCTGATACTGAATTTAGTTTGCTTTTAGCTCTTCTTCATGCTCGTGGTGAAGTAGTAAGCCGTGAAGATTTACTCAAACAGGCGTGGGGATACGAAGATTCAGGAGATACACGATTATTGAGTGTATCTATTGCTCGATTACGCGCTGTTTTAGAAGATAATCCTCAGATGCCACAACGTATTCAGACCGTGCGCGGTGGGGGATATCGCTTAGTTTTTGCTTAGAAAACACGGCGTGTTATTCACATTGGTTCACATGTAGTTCTGTATTTTCTTCTCTTAGGAGCGCGTCATAGAATACATTCATGATTCCTTCGTTTCTTCGCATGCTTAGTTTGATTATATGTAGCCGTCGTTGCGCAGGCTGCGGGCGTAAAGACGCTGTTCTGTGTAACTCCTGCATGCAGTATTTTGATGATTCATATACGCGCGATATTGCGCCGACATTACGAGTTTTATCGTGTGCGCGTTATCAAGGTCCGGTTCGTCAAGCTATATTGTCGTGGAAAGATCATGGAGATGAAGAATTAGACCTCCTTTTTGCATCACTATTGGCTGTACGCTGTGTAGATGCTATAGAACATTATGATGAGGAAGTGTCATGGTGTATTGTTCCAGCTCCATCATCGCAATCCTCGCTACGTCGTAGAGGTCGTGCACATATGCATAACGTGGCTCAGTTCATATCGCGTATGATGAACGCTTATTCGCGAGCATACGGATTGGCATGGTCAGCGCATGTGTGTGACGCTGTGGGCATGACGCCACAGGTGCATAAAGCGGTAACAGCGAACGATAGACATAATCGTTTGCATCGTTTAGACAAAGGATTGCGATTGTGTGCAACGCATAGTATGGCTCATGCTCAGGTGATCCTTATCGACGATATTGTAACTACGGGTTCAACTATGCGTGCTTGTATACGCTTCCTTCGCTCACATCATGCACAGATTGTAGCCGCCTGTTGCTTAGCGGATGTGCGTGAACAGAACGCAGATGCTTAAGCGCGTACGCTCACCATTTCTGGCCAGCAGGTGGTTGCTCGAGGAGATAAGAATTCACGTTTCATGCTCCATTGTGCTCCCGTATCTTCGTTTAAGCGTTGCGCAGAGCGGATTCCGCCATAACCAATGCCTACACGCATGGAGCCAAAGCGCTGTCGTGCAATTTCGAGAATATCTCCTACACCGCGGTCGATATGTGGTTGAAAAACCTCTAGGGGAGAATAAGTGTCATCATCGATAAGCCCCTGTAGAATAATTCCCGCACGCGCATAAGGTTTTCCTTCTTCAATCTGCTTTTCAATACAAGCACAGGCTTGCTGTGTAATAATCAAAGGATCGTTTGTGGGCTCGTCTAAAGCACGGATTCCATGTATATGTGAACGGTCTCCATCTTGAGCAAAACGACTAGTGGAACAGAATACGGAAATGCTCGAACATAAGCTAGATTGACGGCGCAATCGATACGTAGCCTTTTGTGCATAGACACTAATAGCTTGCTTCAAAGATGCAATATCACCTAGCGTATGAGAAAACATGCGCGAACACATAATCTGATGAAGGCGTTTTCCATCGAGAGCATTAGATTCAGAATTAAAATCAATACACGCTATTCCACGTAGCTCCAAAATTATTTGCTGTACAGATACGTTAAAGTGCTTACGCATGGCTACGGGATCGCTGTCTCGTAACTGAGCGGCTGTAAGAATGCCCATACTCATTAATTTTGGAGCTAAATGTCTACCGATTCCCCATACATCGTTTACAGGAATAAGCTGAAGAAAATGAGGATTAATAGATAGAGCCTCATCCCAGCTCATAATAGTACGTGTTCCCACATGTTTTTTTGACCAATGACTCACCACCTTGGCTAAAGTGCACGTGGGAGCAATGCCAATAGAAATAGGTAGTCCTAAACCTTTCCACACTGCTTTTTGCATGGCTTCACATCTGCTGGTTAAATCTGAACTATGCCCTTGCACATCGAAAAAACATTCATCAATTGAATACACATGCTGCTGAGCAAAAAATTGGTTCATCACATGCATCATTCTGGTTGATAAACTGGCATACAACTCATAATTTGAACTACAGGCTACTACGCCATGTTCTCTGGCAAAATCACGAATTTTAAACCATGCAATTCCCTCAGGAATTTTCAGCTGTTTTGCTTCAAAACTGCGTGCTACCACACAACCATCATTATTAGATAGAACAACAACAGGAATATTGGCAAGACGTGGATTAAAAACTCTCTCGCATGAGGCAAAAAAGCTATCTGCATCAGCTAAAATAAATTGGTTTGGTGCCCTTAGTACTGCCATTATTCTCACCCCCGCATGTTTCGAACAGAGCTATGTTGGGGATGATAGCTTCCTATAATCACGCCCCACAAGGTTATTGATTCATCAAAATACAGATGAATATCTTTATCGTGCATAGCATAGGTGCTCAGCACGGGGTTGCCTTGATTATTTGTAGTTAATCGTCTCAGAAGAAGTTCTTCCTCATAGGTAATAACAACAATATCGTCATGCTCTGGAGTAAGAGAACGATCAACGAGAATAATATCGCCATCAAAAATTCCTGCACCTTCCATAGAGGAACCATTAATACGCATAATAAAAGTGGTATCTGGATGCGTAATAATATTGGCATCGAAAGAAAAATCGGAGGAGAAATAATCCTGTGCTACGGAAGGAAAACCCGTATGAGATTTCGCGCGCACTGCTGCCATAACACACCACCTTTCGAACATTTGTTCGAATAGTTTTTCAGGTGGGCTGGACGAAAAAAACGCTCTGCGACATGCCAATATATAGGCTGTGTGCAGAGCGTTGTATAAGGATAACGACTTAGATTACTTCGTGCTGTTATTGTGGTATTGAGGCAAAGTAATTTCAAAATTTACGCCACGTATATCGTCCACAACTTTCACAGTGCCCCCATGAAGACCAGCAGCCCATCGTGAAATAGACAAGCCCAACCCCGTTCCGCCTGACATTGTTCCTGGACGATTGCGGTGTCCCTTAACATAGCGGCGGAAAATATCTGAACGGTCTTCCGGTGCAATTTGAGAACCAAAATTCACAACATTGGTCACAACACAACCGACACGAAGATCTTCATGAGCTTCTACCAGAATTGATGTATTATCGGCAGAATGCTTAAGAGCATTAGCAATAATATTAGTAAAAAGCTGACGTAATCGATCTTCATCGCCGTCCATCCATAAAGCCGGAGGAACATCTAAAGATACGTGATGGTTGTGGCTGCCATCAGCAATTTCAAGAGGTGCAATCACGTCATCCAAGAAATCACGCACATTAAAACGAGTAATCTCTAAACTGGCAGCACCTGCTTCCATTCGGCTTAAATCAAGCAGGAAAGCAATCAAATCGCTTAAACGTTGTGTTTGACCTAAAATGCCCTCTAAGTTTGCAGGAGTTGGTTCTACTACACCATCAGCCATATTTTCTACTAAAGCTTGCAGAGCCGATACAGGTGTACGCAATTCGTGGCTCACATTAGCAATTAAATCACGACGCATTTGGTCAGCATGTTCGAGCTCATCTGCCATCACATTAAAGGATCGAGATAGTTGACCGATTTCATCATTGCTCTCTAAAGCCATAGATACGCGCTTCGTATAATCTCCCTGAGTCAAAGATTCTGCAGCATCGCGTATTTCACGAAGAGGGGCAGTAAGTCCTTGCGCAAATAAATAAGTAACGCTTAAAGCAATCGCCAAAGTAATAGGTAAAGCAATCCAACCAGAAATACCTAACTTAAGCAAGCCCCACGCAAAAACAAAAGCAAAAAACGTATCTAAAACAATAAGAACGCTTAACTCGATTTTCAGTGAACGAATAATCCCTAAAGGACGATAACTATTAAAATGGCGAGAACTCTTTGAGGTAGAGCGAGAAGATTTCATTTGTAACTCCGTAAAAAAGCGCTACTTCCTGTTTCTTTACGAAACAAGAGTAGTAGCGCCCATAAAAATCATGAAATATAGAAATTATTGAGCATCGCCCTCATCTGCAGGAGGCTCAAATGCATAACCAACGCCATGTACTGTGCGAATCATATCGGCACCCAACTTATGACGTAAAGCCTTCACATGCGAATCTACAGTACGAGTGCCAGATGCGTCCACCCAATCCCACACTTCCTCAAGCAGCTTTTCACGAGTCAGTACGCTCTTTGGCTTGCGTGCAAGAGTGGAGAGCAAATCAAACTCAGTAGGAGTTAAATGCACAACCTCAGAATTCAAGGTGACAATACGTTGAGCTGGGTCAATAAGCAAACCGCCAAACTGTAAAATTTTCTCGTTCTCAGAATTCTTGGCAATAACCTTAGCACGTTCTACGCGGCGCAACAAAGCCTTGCATCGTGCAATAAGTTCGCGCATGGAAAAAGGCTTAGTCATATAATCGTCGGCACCGGCGCTCAAACCAATAATCTTATCAGTCTCATCATCGCGAGCTGTCAGCATAAGAACTGGAACTGGGCGGGACGATACAATACGCTTGGTTGCCTCTAAACCATCCATAACCGGCAACATAATATCCATAACAATTAAATCAGGCTTAATCTGGATAGCAGCTTGAACAGCAGTTGCACCATCGCCAATAACTCGCGCATTCCATCCCTCAGACGCTAAACGCTGTGCAATAGCAGTAGCAAGGGTTGGCTCATCCTCAACTACGAGGATAGTATGCTGTGCAGGTCGCGTTGTAGACATATTCATAATGTAGCTTTCTTGTTAGATTGCCATTCTGTAATTATCATAGCGCAAGATATGGCGAAAATGCGTGTCCTTACTTTATGGCAGACTAAACGGGTTGAAATTTTTGCTGGAAGGCTTATTTTATGGACTATAAGGTCGGGGATACCGTCGTTTATCCGCGCCATGGCGCAGCTCGCATTGAAGAAATTGCAGAACGCGAATTACGAGGAGAAACAAAGACATATCTCAAGCTGTCTGTGCTTTCATCTGACGGCCTGATTATTAATGTTCCAGCAGATACCGTTGAACAGCTGGGCGTACGCGATATTGTAGACGCAGTAGCTGTAGCAAAAGTTTTTGAAATTTTGCGTACTCCTATTGTAGAAGAGAAGACGAACTGGTCTCGTCGCTACAAATTAAACCAAGAGAAAATTGCTTCGGGTGACGTCAATAAAGTCGCAGAAGTAGTACGTGACTTAGCTCAGCGTGACGATAACGATCACGGTTTATCTGCTGGTGAAAAACGCATGCTCTCACGCGCTCGCACTATTCTCACTTCTGAAATTGCTTTGAGTGAGAAGTTGGAGGAAGAAGAAGCTCAGCGTTTGCTTGATGTTAATTTAGGCTATGAACAGCCTCAGCCAGGCGACGAGAAGCATCATGCTCAGGCTCCTGAAGAACCTGCTGATGCAACTTTGCGTCGTGTAGAAGCTGAAGAAGTAGCGAAGAAAAAGAAGAAGTAAGAGCTTTTAAGCTGTTTATATACGTTCTATAAGAGATACGTTCTATAAGAGCAGGGTATCAATCCGCGGGGATTGGTGCCCTGCTGTTTTGTGAGAAATAGAAGAATGTTTTCGGCTTCTTGAGATTTGGCTCGCTGGTATGGTTTTTCAGCAAGCCGTACCTGTGTGTGGCACGTGATGAGTGAGGTTCCCCTGTGGGGTATGCGATTTTGTATGTTCTCAATCATGACGTGTTCAACGCGGACTTACTGGGAACACGTTTGAGCCTGATTAGTGCTTGTTTTTATGCTCCCAAACATGATACGTTCAACGTAGCCTGACTGGGAGCAGTGTGTT
>NZ_KV812465.1:46625-51601 GCF_001813415.1 Alloscardovia sp. HMSC034E08
GTTGCCATGCAGCACTCTTAAAGAAGAGCAATACCATGTATGGTTGTGTGTGCTGCATGAGAAAGATGAAAGGTTATGGTGTGCACAGCATAACGGCTAACCTTTTTTAATCAACTGTGTGATGAACCAAGATAGCCAGGTCAAGCACAACCTCATTGCGACCAGCCTCAATAACTCTAAATGGGACTCACCATAGAACGTCCAATCATATACAGAAAACGAACACCCTCTGGAGTTTTGCAGCTGTTACACGCAATCAACTTTCAAACTGCGTTAAATTCGAAATACTCTTACTCTTACGCATTCTGCTTAATCGATTAATACACCCGATATGCCAGTTTTGATGTACAAAATGGCATCAAAACTGGCATAACAGTTGCGCGTATCGATATGCACTCATAAAGGCAAACCGCATTCGCGCCCGAGCGGTGTCTTGACTCATAACATCCGGAGGAATCAGCTGGAATCTACTGGGGCAACATCTCCACTAAACACCCAGTTAAGTCCGATGAGCCGTTTAAGCGTGTAATCGCGTGTATAACTTAGCAAGCAACCACAGAATTACGCTTATGCTCACAATAACGAAGCTAGGTGGCATATCGAACATCGTAGAGAGAATCAAACCTCCCCACATCGATGCTAAACAGAGAAGAACAGTCATCAAAATGGCTCGCAAAGGGGATTGAGTAAGCATCATCGCTGTATCTGCTGGTGTAATAACAAGAGCAAAAATCAATAATGTTCCTACAGCAGGAACTGCTACAGTAATAACGCTTGCCATCATAACCATAAAAATAATACCCAAAACAGTAACAGGTAAACCTTTAGCACGCGCTACGCTCTCATCGAGAGAACTGAAAAGGAGCGGTCTAAAAATAAGAGCGAGTACGAGGATAAGCAGGCAATCAAGAAGAGCAAAAGATATTAGTTGATCGTTTGTAATAGTAAGTACTGAACCAAATAATATAGACTGCATTTGCTTTGCTGCGCCTGAAGAGAGATTAGAAAAATACAAACCCAAAGCAGTGGCAAAAGCTAAAACAGAGCCAGTAGCAACTTCTCTATCTGATGCTTTTTTACCTAAAGTTCCAATAGTCAAAGCACCCAAAAGCGAGAAAATACCCATACCCCACAAAACAGGAATGCCGAGAAGCACAGCTCCAGTTGCGCCTGGTAAACCAATATGAGCTAAAGCGTGCGCAGCAAAAGTAGATTTGCGAGTAATAACAAAATAACCTACAACGCCAGCAGCAACAGAGATAAGAACGCTGGCAATAAAAGCGCGTTGAACAAAGTCGGCTTGAAGAATTGTATGCCATAAAGGATTGTATTGCATGTTAAGCCTCGAAATTCTGGTTTGTGCTCGTAGAATCTGCAGAGATTGAAGCGGCTGGGGCGTGCGGATTATCAGCATGTTCTGCCAGTTCGATATGTTCAGTCTGTTCCATGTCTTCTGTCTGCTTGATATCTGTCTGCTCGCCCGAACAATTTTCCACGTAGTTTTCCTCTTTATGGTGAGGTGAATGCCATTGAGCGGCGTCCTGCGTAGGATGTTCATCATGAACTGTGCGACTTGGTGGCTCGACATCTGAATTATGCGTCACAAACATATCGCCCTGAGGTGTGGTAATGACTTCCACAGTTGTGCCATATAAATGAGTGAGAAGATTAGAATCGAGCATATTATTCATAGATGAATAATGAGGGTGTCCGTCAAGCAAATACACGGCTCCGGTCAGAATTGGCAGGAGAACATTCAAATCATGAGCCACAACTTGAATGGTCATACCAGTACGTTTATTAAGCTCTGCAAGCAGTTCAACAATAGAATGTTGGCTGGCAATATCCAAATTTGCCAGTGGCTCATCTAAAATAAGCAGCTCTGGTTTGTTAACCAAAGCTTGTGCAATAGCAGCACGCTGACGCTGACCTCCCGATAAATCGCGAATACGTGACTGCGCTTTGTGCATTAACCCCACAAAATCAAGAATGTCGTCAACAGCTTGTCTATCTGCATGAGAACTTGGCAGAAAGCCCCAACGAGAACCGCTAATACCGAGAAGAACAAAATCAAAAACAGTAATATTGCTTTCATTAATAGATGTGTAATTTTGAGGAACATAGCCAATACGCGCATTTTTCTTACCAGGCGCTGCGCCTAGAACGCGCAGACGTCCGGACGATAAAGGAATAATACCCAGCTCAGTAGATAGCATAGTGGTTTTTCCGGTACCATTTGTTCCCACAATCGCAGTTACGCTACCTGTAGGAATAGAGAAATTGCCGTGTGACCAAATAACACGGTGTGCGCGTTGAACCTCTGCATCAATAAATTCGATAGCAGGCTCGGAAGTCTTAGCAGGCTCGGAAGCTTGAGCGTGCGTGTGCGCGTCTGGTTGCGCAGTCTGTGCGGTCTGAGTATCCCGCGTAGGCTGCGCAACAACGCTCTGCTCTTGCGGCTGCACAGATTTATCAGTGTGAGAAAAAGACGACATGATAATCTTTCAGTATTATTTCAGTATTATATGGTGTGGCTCTTTAGAGAACGACAGTAAAGACATTTAAGACAACGAAAAGCATAGATAGTGACGAAAGTAAGAAGAAAATGGGCGCTGAGCTTGTTACTCAACACCCTGTTTCCATCTGCTATCCATGACTGACAAAACTATTGAGTTTTATTAATCATGGTCATGATCATGATCACTGTGTTCAGACTGCTCATACACAGTGGTATCTGGATTTACACCCGTGTCTAAGGTTGCGGTCAAGTTTTCTACCAAGGCCTTAATCCATGCATGCAAAGTAGTGTATTGCGATGGAATTTGCTCAGTAATATTGACTACAGGAATATCAGACTTTCCAGCTGTTCCAGTGAGCATATTCGTTGCGTCAGAACTTTCCTGAGGATTATTCACAAGGAACTTAATCTGGTGACCTTCAATAATACTCTGGAAAGCTTGCAAATCTGCTGCAGTTGGCTCTGACTCATTCGCGCTCGCATTAGCATAGCCTTCTGGAGTTACGTCCTTCAATCCCAAATCAGAGTAGAGATAGTAGGCAACAGATTCAGTTGCAGCGTATGGGGTATCGGCATACTTGTTCTTGAACTCGTTCATAGTATTGTCGAGTTCGGTTTCGCTCTTCAACCATGCATCATATTGCTTCTGGAAATAATCCTTCGAAGCAGGAAGAAGCTGAGCATAAGTTTTCTTTAAGGACTCTGCTACTGCTTTACGCGCATCGGAAGAGAACCATAAATGTGGATTATCGCTTTCGCTAGCTCCAATAATAGAAGCTGCGTTCACGCTTTGCACCGATTTTGCGGAGGACAATGCCTTAGTCGCCCACTCATCGTAATGACCGCCATTAACCACAGCAATATTTGCTGATGTAAGCTGTGCAATTTCCGCTGTAGATGGTTCGTAATCATGTGCTTCTACATTGGAACTGTTAATAATGGACGTGACCTTTACGTGGTCGCCACCAATTTCTTGTGCTAACGAACCCCACTGATTAACAGAAGCTACAACTGTTAATGGATCTTTTGCTGTAGTTTTTTGTGAAGTATCTGCCTTTTTCTCTGTCTTGTCTGCAGATTTAGCACCACAAGCGCTCACAGAAAAGAGAGCCGCGCCCACAGTCAATGTGGCAACAGTACGGCGGATAATAGTTTTGACGTCAAAGTTTCGATGCATTTTCATCTTACTTGACTCTTTCTACCTTATGTATCAATGTCATAGTGTGCACAGAATGTATTCTATTGCACCACCTCATAGTACCATTAAAGACGTATTTACGCCACTAGAGGGATTCGTTACAGGGAGTTGAAGTAATGACTACAGCAGACAGCACATCGCATGACGGCACTGCGCACAATGTCGATGCTCATAGCACTTATAATGCTTATAATCGTGACGCAGGCAATTTCAAAAGTAATGAACAGTCTTTACGTATCAGTGGCACTGAATTAGCCCACAGTCTGAAAGCTGATTTAGCTCAGCGAGTAGAGAACTTAAAAAAGCAGGGCGTTACGTGCGGTTTGGGAACGATTTTAGTGGGTGAAGATGCTGGCTCTGTGAAATATGTAGCAGGCAAGCATAAAGATTGCGCTGAGATTGGCGTTAACTCTATTCGTATTAATTTGCCAGCAGAGGCAAGTGAAGACGACATTCTTGCCGCTGTTGAGCAGTTAAATAATGACCCTGCTTGTGACGGTTTTATTGTGCAACTTCCTTTACCTAAGCACGTCAATACACTGAAAGTATTGGAGAGTATTGCTCCAGAAAAAGATGCAGATGGCATGCATCCGATGAATGTAGGACAGTTAGTTTTGCACACAGATAGCGTTCCTGCTGTGCCTTTGCCTTGTACGCCACGAGGAGTTATCGCTTTACTTGAGTCAGCAGGTATTGATTTATTAGGCAAAGATGTCTGCGTGTTGGGTCGAGGTATAACTATCGGCCGTACAGTTGGTTTATTACTGAGTTTGCACGGATACGATGCGACGGTTATTAACTGCCATTCACGCACGCGCAATATTGAAGATAAAATTCGTCAGGCAGATATTGTTATTGCTGCTATGGGATCTGATTATTTTGTGAAACCACATATGATTAAGGACGGTGCTGTGCTTGTTGATGTGGGAGTTTCGCGTGTTTTCGTTGAAGACGAAGGTAAGTGGAAAATTCATGGCGATATTGACCCAGCATGTCACGCCAAAGCGAGTGCATACACTCCAAATCCAGGGGGAGTGGGTCCAATGACACGTGCTATGCTGTTGAAAAATATTGTAGAAATGGCGGAAAGAAAAGCTGCGTAATCTGATTAGTAATCTGATTATCTGCAGTCGGCTTTTTTGGGGTGAGCTTGCGATACTTAACCGGTTCTTTGTATTTTGGCGGGGTTTAAGGGGGGGATGTTGTCTAGTAGGTATCAGTTGATCCCTCTGACTGGTATGTGTTAAGACATCGCCCCGG
>NZ_KV812466.1:0-2045 GCF_001813415.1 Alloscardovia sp. HMSC034E08
CTCGCGTACTTCGTATTCGAGGTTTGTTATTTCTACACGAGCAAAACGCTGCGAGAAAATATAGGCGCTAAAGAACCCATTAGCCTGGGGAACATAACCATAGGCACGCTCAATAAAATGCAACAACGTGCCATCAACCGCATTAGGCTCCGGAGGAAAATCAGTATACTCCCACTGCCTATCGAGTAACCCATGCAAAGCATTCGGTCTAAACCAAAACATCGTACCCAAAGGGGCAACAACCTCTTTTTCCTCATCCAACGGCACACTCATACCAAGAGTATCCTCAAGAAACTCCTTCGTACCATCAAAGTTTGGTCCCCAACTAAAAGTAAATCCAGGGAAGTATTCGGCGTGGTTAGGACCCGTAGGCATAGCCAAACCCAAACGAGGATTAGACTCAAACAAATTAATCACCTGAGACACATAAGCACGCGAGGCTAACATGTTCTCAAAACACTTAATACGAAAACCATCACCCTTACTACCCGGCTCTAACTGCGTCACCTTCTTATCATGCACAAAAGCAACATAATCATACTGCATCAAATCCTTACCAGCACCCACCAGCAAAGCAGACACATCACGACCACGATTCTTAATACGTCGAATATCCACGTTATACGGCATATCCGCGGTTTTCTCTTCCAAAAGACGCACAAGCTCTTCAGACCCCACCGTCAGAATCAAATCAGCCCCCTCAGGCATCGCATACGCATAACTCAACGTCTGATCCACCAAATCCGGATAATACATATGCATAACCAACGCATACTTCTTATCCGCAGGAACAGGAACTACAACCTGATCAGACAAAACAAAATCCAAATGCAAATTCTTCTGCAAATCCGCCATATTCATCGTACGCAACGCATTTTGCCAAATCAAATCAACATCAAAACTCGTACGATCACGCAAAAACTCATACAAATCCAACGCAGCCATACCCACAGACTGCGTCATCGTATCCGCATAAGGATGGAAAAACGAGCGCCTCTTAAAAATAGGCATACGCTTCTTCTCCAACAAATCTGTTGCAGAAAATGTGACTGGACCGTAGGAAAAATCTTCCATATCGGAGGTATCTACATACACATCCCAGGTAAAATCTAAATCAGCAAAACGCTTTGTAAACAAAGACTCATGCATACCAACCGATTGAGTGTAATTCTTAACCTCCGGAAGGTTATCCCAATAGCGCTTAAACTCCACCGACGTATGCAAACTCTTACGATACGCATGAAAATGAGACTGAATATGCTCAGGCAAATAGCCAAAAGGACTGTAGCCGAAAGGATCGGAAGGAACTTTGTGGAATTTGGTGATGCCCCAGAAGTCTAAATCCTTCTGCCCCATAGCAGTAAACATTTCCTCAAAAGGATAAACCGGCCCCATAATAGTCGCGTTAAACAACACAATCTCATCAAAAGCAGCTAACGTATCCCAACCATAACTATCAAGAGCGGTCTTATACGCCCAAACATCAAGCCCCTTATTCTCACGCACAATAATCTTATCTGTAAACTGCGCAAACTTACGACGCCCCTCAGCGTTGAGTTTGCCGTTAACTACTACCGTAAGATCAGAGAAGAAAGGCTGAAAACCATCAAGCAACGTCGAAACATAATCATCCACAACACCCTGAGCATCATAAAAGAAAAAAATGCCCAAACGATTCACAGCCTGAGCCTGAGGTAACAACATAAATCTCTCTATTCTAACTCGAATCTGCTTAAGATTGTGCAAGCAGATACTTCTCCTGGCTCCTCAATACAAAGGATATCAGTACCTATATAACCTACTTCGTGGCTATCTAGGCCTATTTTCTTTTCAATTTTTTGTATACATAGTAGGCAATAGAGCGAAGGCCCGGAATTGCTTTTACTATACGCTTAAGGTTAAGCACAACAATCGTGCGGAAATGGCCGAGGAAACTTTTACCGCGGTATATCGCTTGAACGGTCTGTGCAATATCCGGACGAATCCACAGTGCTGAGACAGCTCTGGTAAGCTCGCGTACTTCGTATTCGAGGTTTGTTATTTCT
>NZ_KV812467.1:0-4823 GCF_001813415.1 Alloscardovia sp. HMSC034E08
ATACCTAACTAAATATTGACGTACTAACTAAGCTCTCTATTCAGACTGCTACCTCTAAGTCGTTAAGCATTTATTTATTATAACTGTATTTAATTTCCTAATTACACGTAAGTGTTCGACTTACTTCACCAAACATACTGTGTTTGGATGGACTAACTACCATATTTGAGATCATACTCTATCAAGAGGTTAGACTATCACTCTATCTATGACTGGTTAGGTACTTATTCGCCTTTATGCGTCTACTAAAATCACACCCAATTCTTGGACTAGCTAACAGCTATATGATTGATAGCCCTCAACCAGCTAGCTTAAGTTACATGTGGAACTTCGGTTCACTACTTGGTGTATGTCTAATTATCCAAATCATTACTGGAATTACTCTAGCTATGCACTACACACCTAACATTGATCTTGCATTCATCAGTGTTGAGCACATTATGCGAGATGTACACTACGGATGGTTAATCCGATACCTACACGCTAACGTTGCTTCATTCTTCTTTATCTTCGTATACCTACACATTGGTCGAGGACTATACTACGGATCATACCGATCACCTCGAGTTCTACTATGGTCTATTGGAGTTATCATTCTAGTTTTAATGATGGCTACAGCATTCCTTGGTTACGTGCTACCGTACGGGCAAATGTCACTATGGGGAGCTACAGTTATTACTAACCTTCTATCAGCTATTCCATGGATTGGTACTGACTTCGTACAATTTGTCTGGGGAGGTTTCAGTGTAAACAACGCTACTCTTAACCGATTCTTCTCATTACACTACCTACTACCATTCATTCTAGCTGCTCTAGCTGCAATGCACCTACTAGCACTACACGAGCACGGAAGTAGCAACCCATTAGGTCTATCAGGTAACACTGACCGACTACCATTCCACCCTTACTTCACATTCAAAGATCTAGTAACAATCTTCCTATTCCTTCTTGTACTTGGACTAATGGTATTCTACGCACCAAACTACCTAGGACACAGTGACAACTACATCCCAGCTAACCCAATGCAAACACCTCCATCAATTGTTCCAGAGTGGTACCTTCTACCATTCTATGCAATTCTACGATCTATTCCTAACAAACTATTAGGAGTACTAGCTATGTTCGCATCACTACTGATCCTACTAGCTATGCCAATTGTTGACACATCACGAGTGCGAGGATCACAATTCCGACCACTAATGCGATGGGCCTTCTGGCTATTCGTATCAAACTTCTTCGTACTAATGTACATTGGAAGCCAACACGTTGAAGAGCCATTTATCACTGTAGGAGCAATTTCAACTGCATTCTACTTTGCTTGGTTCCTAATCGTTGTTCCTGTAGTAGGAGTTGTAGAGAACACTCTACTAGACATCGCTACAGAGTCAAAATCATAATCCCCTTTTCGTATATTGTTTGTACCTAACATTATAGACTAATATATAAGATACGCCATAAAGACAAACGCTTAGCACTGAGACCACCAAATGGCTAAGACTCGATCTCGGAGGGGCCATAAGCTAATTCAATAGTTTTCGCCACCCTGCTGTAAGAAATACCCGTCCAGGGAAGGCTGGAATGGGTGGTGGCACACATTCAGTTCTTTAAATAGGCATACATAGACCTTTATGAAGTATGGTCATGATATGCAAAAGGGGGGATAATTACTGGCTTTGTTGACTGATCCAGACTTTCATTGTGAATGCACCAAGCTTGTTCTTTCCTGCATATTTACTGTAATCTACTGTACGGCTTTGACCTTTAGCAGATGATCCTAGTCCTCCTGCACTTACAGTTTGACGTGGACCTGATCGTTGTGTTGTTAGTCGTCCTGACAGCTTTAATTCTACTCCAGTAATATGTGAAGTAGGTAAAGTATCTGTAACTGACCCTTCTGATACTACAGTAGGTAATGTATTCTTCAGCATATCTAACATACGTGCAAATGACATTTTACCTCCATTAGCTGTTAGGTATTGAGCTAGAATTGAACTATCTAAAGCTGAATGTGCCATACGGATTAGTCGTAATTCTACTGTACGTCCCCAACATACTGTTAGAGCGTTACCTAAGGCTGCAATACTACTGTTAGATAGTGCTTCTGTAGGAGCATAGTAGAAGATAGAGATAACTACTTTATCAGGTGTTACTGAATATACAGGTTTACCAACTAAGGCCTTATATTTGGCAAAGAAGGCTTTGATCATAGATGTAGCTTGACGTTGCATTGACATAGTATTCATCTGGTTAGAATTGTTGAACATATATGTTGTCATAGTTAATTGATAGTATAGGTATATTAATAGGCAATAGAGTGAGTACTCGCCCCTTTAGAAAAAGCGGCGCAACATACTAGACACTAATACATTGGACTATTTACATAAGTCCGAAGGAACGTAACTATTGCTGTGTTCAAGATGCAAGTGATTGCACCAAAGTTGTACATAGGAGAGGTGATGAGACCTTCTAGTACTCCTTAAGATGATATGAGACTGACTTATACGTATCTTATATATACACATCACCAAGCCAGAGTATCTTATAGCTCTTATTTCTAAAGGGGGGGAGTAATCAGCTATTATAGTTTAGTGATGTACATTCGTGTTACGAACAGCTCAACAAATGCAGGTAGAATGTATGTACCGAATACGTATACTAGAGTGATAAGTACTAGGAATGCAAATGATAGTTGGTTAACGAAGTAGAATGGTAGTAGTTGTGGCATAGTTAAATATGATATGTAGCCTAACATTGTTACCTCTATATTGATTCTTACTCTTTTTTAGTTTTCTTTTTGTTGGCCCGGAAAGCAGCTATTGCTGAGGGTAAGAAAACAAAAGCGAAAGAGAGGATGGTCAATTGCTAAGAGGTACTGCTGGCATGCCTTGTCTGATTGAATCTTCAATTAGATGTATATAAATATACTCCTCGCATCATTTCTGATTTTGAGGGCTTAAGGCTGGATAGTGTATATTACTTATAAAGCATAGTTTTCGCCACCCTGCTTTCCCTCTGCAGGGGAAAGAGGGTAAGAAAGGCCTGGAGGGGGCCAGGAAAAGGGGTTGTTATTCCATTATACGGTGCTCGTAAACAATACTATGATTGTACTGGTAGAGTGTTGTATGAGTGGAATGGTACTGGGCTAGCAAGAGTCCACTCTAGTGAGTGAGCGTATTGTGGTCCGCTTAGGAACTCTGGTGTGCTTGTGAAGAATTGTGGCACAGCCCATGGGTTGTTTGCAACGGCTTTACCGTGTACGAACTGGTCCCAAATGATGTATAGGAAGATAGCTGTAGCAACTACTGAAATGATTGAACCGAAACTTGAGATAAGGTTCCATCCAGCAAATGCGTCAGGGTAGTCAGGAATTCGTCGAGGCATACCGGCAAGACCTAAGAAGTGTTGTGGGAAGAAAGTAAGGTTTACTCCTACGAACATTGTCCAGAAGTGGATGTGAGCTAATTGCTCGTTGTATGTTTTACCAATGATTTTTGGTCCCCAGAAGTAGTATCCAGCAAACATACCGAATACGGCTCCCATTGACAGAACGTAGTGGAAGTGGGCTACTACGTAGTATGTGTCGTGAATTGCAACGTCAAGTGAAGCGTTTGCAAGAACTACACCTGTCAGTCCACCAATAGTGAATAGAGCAATGAATCCTAGAGCGAATACCATTGGAGCAGTGTATCGTAGTGATCCACCGTAACATGTAGCTAGCCATGAGAAGATTTTAATTCCTGTAGGACATAGGAGTTGCTTTCTATTAATTTTAAGTTAAGGCAACTCATGGACTATATTTTACTGATCAAATATCAGTTCACACGTATAGTCTCTGAAGCTATTAGCTTGCTGGTTAGCTCGAATACATGTACCCACAATTGTGGTTTATTCGATACCGAAGTGGACCTTCCAGCATAGAGTGAGTGAAGGGTGCGGCTCCTAATTAACCGCAATAATCATTGTGGCAGCTGTGAAGTAAGCTCGTGTATCAACGTCTAATCCTACCGCGAACATGTGGTGAGACCAAACGATGAATCCAAGAATACCAATACTGAACATAGCGTATACCATTCCTAGGTATCCGAATACAGGTTTTCCAGAGAATGTTGCAACTACGTGTGATACAATACCGAAGGCAGGGATAATAAGGATGTAAACCTCAGGGTGTCCGAAGAACCAGAATAGGTGTTGGAATAGGATTGGATCACCTCCTCCAGCTGGGTCGTAGAATGATGTGTTGAAGTTTCGATCTGTTAGCAGCATTGTAATTCCACCTGCTAGCACTGGTAGTGATAGTAGAAGTAGAATAGCTGTAATGAAGATAGCCCAACAGAATAGAGGAAGTTTGTGCATTGACATACCAGGGTGTCGCATGTTTAGGATTGTAGTAATGAAGTTCATCGCTCCTAACATTGAACTGATACCTGATAGGTGTAGGCTGAAGATAGCCAGGTCAACTGATCCACCTGAGTGGCTTTGGATTCCTGATAGTGGAGGGTAAATTGTCCATCCTGTACCAGCTCCTTGCTCTACTAGTGCACTAGCAAGTAGTAGAATTAGTGAAGGTGGTAGAAGCCAGAAACTAATGTTGTTTAGTCGAGGGAAGGCCATATCCGGTGCACCAATTTGTACAGGTACAAGGTAGTTACCGAATCCACCCACAAGGGCAGGCATACGATTATCCTACTCTTTCAAGCAGGGTCAGACTATGTCTTTATCCTTCCTGGCCCCGCCGACCTAGGGGAGGCGGGGGGACGGGTTTTCGCCCAAAGGCTCCAACCCTCCAGGTCTTTCTTACCCTCTTTCCCCTGCAGAGGGAAAGC
>NZ_KV812467.1:4923-11759 GCF_001813415.1 Alloscardovia sp. HMSC034E08
TTCCCCTGCAGAGGGAAAGCAGGGTGGCGAAAACGTACTTGTTAGGATAATTTACAAATAGTCGTTAAGAATTATATCTACAAATCGCCCAATTGATCCAATGTAACTAGTATGCTAGTTTGAATCACTTAAGGGTGTCCTTGAATATAGTAAATGGCAGACAAAGGATTTCTCCTAAGCTGGGCTATGCCGATGTAGCTTTCTTGAAGGTACAATGAGACCTAAAGCATAACCATGAAGAAAATCATTAGTAGGGCGTGAGCCGTAATAATTACGTTGTAAAGTTGGTGGTTTCCTTGTAAGTATTGTACTCCAGGTGATGCTAACTCCATTCGAATTAGCACACTGAAGGCAGTTCCAAGCATTCCACTGAAGACAGCAAAGATTAGGTATAGTGTACCAATATCTTTGGCGTTAGTACTGAAAAGCCAACGTGTCAAATCTAGTGTGTTTGAGATATTCTGATCGCATTAAAATACATAGCTGTAGTTAGACTGAGAGCTATGATGAGTCTCTTATAGTTTCATGATGACATATAAGATACTATGAATTCAACTTACTCCATTATAAGTTATAAGGCATATCCTTACAAATACTACCTTATATGCTAAAGATCTATACAATATAAGAGTGGCCTTAGAGGTACTAACATCGTCCTTAGAGCTATACGGTGCAGCGAAGAACTGTTAATTCTTAGAGAGCTGGTTCGACTCCAGTTAGGGACTTCCTTAAGGCCTTTCTTACCCTCTTTCCCCTGCAGAGGGAAAGCAGGGTGGCGAAAACTGGCTTAAGGAATGTACAACTATCGTACCAGTTACGATACACTCATGGTTTGCCTACTCAGTCTATGACTCTATTATGCCTCTATATGAGAGCCAGAGTACTATAATTTACATATGAACAGCTTCCTACTTGACCTATTAGCATTAGGTGCTATCTTCTCAGGAATCATGGTTATTACTGCTAAAAACCCTGTTATCTCAGTATTATTCCTAATTGCTGTATTCCTAAATGTAGCCGGATACCTAGTACTACTTGGAGTAGCTTACCTTGGACTTGTATACCTAATTGTATACGTTGGAGCTATTGCTATTCTATTCCTGTTCGTAATCATGATGCTTAACCTGCGACTGGTTGAGCTAATTGAGACTGGACAAGAGTACACTCAAAGCTTACCTATGGGAGCCTTCTTAGGTTCACTATTCTTCTTTGAGCTACTATCTATCTTACCTACTAGCTACCACGATGGAGGTTCACTACACACTTCACTAAGCGTACTATCATGGTTCAACTCTACACTTCTATCTGCTGGTGACAGCCAAGAAGCAGAAGTTAGTGGAATCTCTGCTACAGATGGAGTGCACGCTGCCTTCAACCCTGTAGTGGCTGACAACGCTCTAACAGGTTTCACACAAATCGAGAGCATTGGACAAGGACTATACACATACGCTTCATTATGGTTAGTTGTAGCTAGCGTGATTTTCTTACTAGCTATGGTTGGACCTATTGTACTATGTATGAGCCCTTCTACTGGATCACAAGCACAATCAGCTCGAGCTGAGTAATTTCCCCCCCCTTTCTGTATAATCGACTATGTAGTAGTTTTCGCCACCCTGCTCGCTTTTTCCCCTCCTTCAGGCTCTAACCCTCCAGTGCTTTCTTACCCCGAGCTATTGCTCAGGGTGCGAAAACCGTAGGAGTACTGAGACGTGAAATGTATGTTTGTATCTTATATGTTCTACTTATCATATAAGAGAATTACATAGTACTATGTAAACACTATCATAAGTATCGTTGTCTAAGCCCATACAGAGAGTAGTATCAAGCTTAATCTATAGGCTATTGCGCAAATGATGTAGCGGTAACATAGCTCACTTCCAATGAGCTCTCATCGGTTCGATCCCGATTTTGCGTATAAGTTAAGTTGTATGATACCATATAGCTCATATGTACATATCTTATATTACATGTATTTGACTTATAAGAGATTACTGACATCTATTCATCTATATCTGCAAGCCACGTAATGCTAGTTATCACATTACTTACACTACTAATTGCGACACCGCTTTCTTCATCTACTAAATTTACGCCTGAACAGCTTCATCGGGCAACTGCTGTAACATTCTTCTTCGCTGCAGCCCTATCATTCAACGCTTACTACGTTGCTACTTTAGGTGCTGGTGTAAGTCTATACAGTGGACTATTCCATGTAAGCACAGTCTCAATGGCAATCGAATGCTTTATCTTCGTTGTTGGAGGACTGATTCTTCTTCCTTGGGCTTCTCGAACTTCTGTTGTTCACCATACTAACGAGTTCGGACAAGGATACACTCCTGGACTTGGTGCTAAACCATCTATCCCTGAGTTCGCACTAATCCTAGTATTCACTACTATTGGTGCCTCATTCTTAGTATCTAGTACTGATCTTGTATCACTGTACCTAGCTATTGAGCTTCAGAGCTTTGCTGTATACATTCTTGCTACTCTTTACCGAGAAAACGAATCAGCTACATCTGCAGGACTGAAATACTTCCTATTAGGTGCATTATCATCTGCTCTTATTTTACTTGGATCTGCTTTAGTATATGCATACACTGGTCTAACTAACCTTGATGCTATTAGTAGTCTTATCTCTGTTTCTACTACATCTGACAGTGTTACACAAGGTGTAATGCTTGGTCTTGTTGTAATGACTGCTGGATTCCTATTCAAGATTGCTGCTGCTCCATTCCATAACTGGGCTCCTGACGTATATGATGGAGTACCAACAATCGTAACTACATGGTTAAGTGTAATGCCTAAAATCTCTATCTTTGTATTACTACTAACTGTAAGCTCACTAACTGAAGGTCTGCTTGGGCCAGCCCAAGCGGGACTAACATTTGGTGACATTACTGTAAACGTATGGCAAGCTCTTCTACTTGTATGTTCACTACTTTCACTAATTATTGGTACTGTAGTAGGACTATCACAAGTACGAATCAAACGATTGCTAACTTACAGTACTATCTCACATGTAGGATTCATGCTACTTGCCTTAGCTGTAAGTGGTCAAGAGTCAATTGATGCATTCCTATTCTACCTAATCCAATACACTCTAACTAATCTAAACGTATTCCTAATTCTACTTGCATTTGGATACTTACTAGTTAAACCATGGGCTCAAAAAGGAACAGGTGATGTAGAGTACATCAAAGAGCTACGAAACCAATTTAGTCAAAGCCCTGCCCTAGCACTTAGTCTACTAATCTGTCTATTCTCTATGGCTGGTGTTCCTCCTATGATGGGATTCTTTGCTAAATATGCGGTACTATACTCAGCTATTCACAATGGTTACTACTTCCTATCTATTGTAGGAATTTTAGCTAGTGTTGTAAGTGCTGGTTACTACCTACGAGTTGTGAAAGTACTATACTTTGAAGAGTCATCACAACCTACAGGAGATGGTGTAGAGCTATCAAGCACACACTGTTACCTAATTGCTGTACTAACAGCTGCTATTGTACTATTTGTACTACACCCTTCATTACTCCTAAACAGCACACAGTTAATGGCTATGTCAATCTATGGTTGCTAATGACAATGATCGTATTATTCTTCTTCGTTCCTGTACTAGTTGCTATTCTACTACTACTGAACGTTCTACTAGCTGTACACCGACCGGATGCAGAGAAAGTATCAGCCTACGAGTGTGGATTCAACCCACTACAACAACAAACTCGAGCACCGTTCTCAGTACAATACTACCTTGTTGGTATTCTATTCCTAATCTTTGACCTTGAAATTGCCGTACTATACCCACTAGCCGTTACACTATACCAAGTATCAGTATACGGATTCTGGGTGGCAATGATCTTCTTAGTACTACTGACTGTAGGATTCGTATACGAGTACAACAAAGGAGCCCTTAAATTCACTGACCACCGATCTGCTATCTCTCGAGAAACTATCGAAGTTGCTACAGACAGTGAAAGTGATCTATTAGCTCAAGAGAGTACTCTAGACGATACAACTTACACAGTACACCATGCAGAAGCACCGGCAACTGCACAAGTACGATAATCCCCTTTTACAAATATTGTCGTATCTTATAGATATTTGATCACTATTACTCGACTATCATTGAAGATCCACGAGTTGAGTACTTCACTTTCTGGTGCTGACCTATTCTTCCCTAATCAGTTAGTTTTAGTATAGGTTTCCCCCTTCTTATTAATCTAGCAAGTCGTTTATGTCGTCTGTCTCTTATATACTCAGATACAAAAGGGGGTATGAATTAGTGTAGGTCAATAGCATCTCGTAGGTATACACATGTAAGTACTACGAATACGTAGGCTTGGATGAAGCTTACGGCGATCTCTAGTCCAACAAGAGCTAGGAAGATAGCCATTGGTAGTAGAGCTACAAAGAACATTACTACACCAGATGTTAGGATAGGCCATAGCATTCCACTTAAGATTTTAAGTAGTGTGTGACCGGCAACCATGTTAGCAACGTATTCCTGCAATCTGAAGTCTGATTAATCAGATAGATGGGAACCGGACTATGTCTTAAGTACTGTGTACTTTCTTGTGCATAGTCTCTGAAGTGTATACTTGCTAGTTGTATTGTAACACAATGTAACCATATAGAATGGTAGTGTTCATGCCTAAGGCACTACGTTCTAGCATACCACAAGAGATACTGCTTACTATAACAGTCGTACTCCAAGACTGAAGGCTCGAGCTAGGTATGAAATTAGCTCAATTAGTACTAGTAAAGGAACCATTCCGAATGGTGTTCCAGCAGGTACGAAGTATGAGAAGAAGTGTACACCGTGTCGGTAAAGACCAAGGATTGTAACTCCAAAGAAGATTGTGAAGCTTAGTCCTAATGATACAACAGCACTTGTAGCTACAGTGAAGTTATATGGAACGTTTCCGCTTAGGTTAGCTAGTAGGATGAAGAAGAATAGTGAGTAAATGAATGGTAGGAACACTTCGTTCGCTGATCCAATTTGCTCTTTAACCATACCGTGTAGTGACGCGTATGATGACTCTAGTCCGATAGACCATCGGCTAGGTACTAGTCGTCGATCGTTTGATCCTAGTACGTGTACTCCAATTGAAAGTACAAGTACAACTAGTGTGTAGAATCCAAGGTTAGTTAGTGATAGGTTCAGTCCTCCAAGAATAGGAGCGTTCAGTGATACGAACGGAGATACCTCGAACTGCTCTAATGGTGATGTGAAGATAGTCATAGTTGAATTTAAGGTAAGCTACTATACGTCTCTCTATTTGTCAATTGATCTCTAGGCCTATACAGCTTAAGATACTAATGATACATTGAAGTTAATTACAATGCATTCTACACATGTGATTGACCATGGGTAGAGTTTAGATTATGAATCTATTAGAGTAGTGACTACCGTCTCTTATACTTTGTATGTTAGTTACGTATCTTATAATTAATATTCGACATTTACGTATGTTTCTTATACTCATACATCTATGCATAATACCTAATAAAGGTACGACAAAGACATTACATAAGGTATATTTCGGAGGACTGGGAGTCGAACCCAGACGTTCTTCAACCCAAATGAAGCGCCCGACCGTTAGGCTTCCCTCCGTACATACGACTTGCATACTCTTATATGACAAGGTCGTAGTTGTAAATGTGTGTTTTTCGCCACCCTCGCTGCTAAAGAGAAAAAGACTTGGAGGGGGCCAAGAATCAATGTGGTATCGTCAAGTCATGCAACACATTAGTATCACTCAGCTCACTCCTTAACGGAGCTTACACATGTGACCTATCAAGGACGTGGTCTACATCCCGTTGCTGTTTAGTCTCCAAAGAGCAGCTTCGACCTTATATGCTTTCAGGTCTTATCCTTAACGCACGTAGCTACTCTGCAGTACAGTCAATGAACTATAGCAGATACACCAGAGGTGCGCACCTGATGGTCCTTTCGTACTAACCAGATGTTCTTCTTCGCCTATATGTCCCACCAGAAGATAGGGACTATACTGACTCACGTCGTATTAAACCCAACTCACGTACCACTTTAATCAACGAACAGTTGAACCCTTCCTAGCTGATACACCAGGAGGATGTGATGAGTCGACATCGCTTATATGGGTTAGATCTCTTAGCGCTTACGACCCAAGTAAGTTTTGTTGCTAAGAGGTAACCCTACTTGTCTTTCGACAAGCTTAGACTCTATCTGGATCCAGGTATCAAAGAGTGTGATATGATCTGGACCTTCGCGTATAGTCGTTGAGACGTACGTCTACTGGTTGCCCAATGCTCTAAATTGTAACTGATTCAGTATTAGAGCCTTTAAAAGGGGGTTCTAGTATATAGCGAATCTTCAGCTCAATATTGCTATTGAGTACCCCGAAAATTGTATAGATTAGTAATGGATTTTACTCCAGTGTGATGGGTGCATTAGTTGCTTGAGTTGATCGCGAACCTCGTATAGACTAGGTTTACTAATATAGATACGATGGTTAAGGTTCTTACGGTGTAGTGTAGTCACCATGCCAAAGTTCTTCATTAGAGCATCACGTAACAACTGTACCTCAAATGGTGTAAAGGAGTCAGTGCAAAGAGTTACCCCTCCACGTTTGACTGTCTGTCCATCATCTGAAATCCAATATGCTAACGCCTCAAGGTCAAGCAACTCTGCAATGTTCAGTGGAACTACTTTGTTATTTGACGAATCTAAGAACAAGTTAGCTAAATCAAGTAACTCTACAGTAGCCACTGTACGGAAATATAGGGATGAGTTAGTCTTATTGTACCGTGGATCAACACGATCATACTGCACAGGAGGCTTAAGAGCCAATCCC
>NZ_KV812467.1:11859-14842 GCF_001813415.1 Alloscardovia sp. HMSC034E08
ATCATACTGCACAGGAGGCTTAAGAGCCAATCCCATACTCATGACCCGATTGTACAGGTACATTAGATACTCTTTCTTAGCCAATGCTTGTTCGAATGTAATGTAAGCAGTACTACTGCTACGTCGAATATGTGCATCACCTAAGAGAGTCCCTACAAACATACTGCGTAGAGAGTTGTTTGTCATGATTGAATTGTATTATAATATAGCCAATAACTGAGTGCTGTTTAGGAGTAATGAAGGTTTGTGTCAATATAATTGACTGTGCGGTTGTGATGACTCTTATAGCATAGTACTTTCACAACTCGCAATAATGTAGTCTGAACTTAGCAGAGCTACATGTTCTAATCTATTTAATTAAAAAGGTGCCAAACAGCGCTTACGATATGAACTCTTTCGCGCTATCAGCCTGTTATCCCTAGCGTAACTTATCCGATGAACGATAGCTGTACCATAACATACTATCGGTTCACTATGCCCTACTTACGTACCTGATTGACCTGTCAGTCTTACAGTTTAGCACACTTTTGCCATTATGCTGTTATTGGCTCTTCATAGCCACTTAGTCTCCGGCTAAGCTATGTGTACCTATTGGACCCCTCCGATGCTTTCTTGGAGGGTACCGTCCCAGTAAAACTACCCACTAGGCAATGTCCCTTAGTTTCATACTAAGGTAAGTCTGACCATGACTTGTTGAGGTCTCTCACTTACGCCTTATCAGCTACCTCATACCTGTGACAAGTGATGGCCTAGTACAATGCCTAGCTATAGTAAAGTTGCATAGGGTCTTCCCGTCTATCTGGTGGTAAACCGCATCTGCACGGCTAATTCAATTTCACCGAGCCCAAGTTTAAGACAGTAGGAGCATCGCTCAAGAGAGAATTTTTCCTCTCCAGGACTCTATAATCATATGTAGTACATATGTGTCATGAGAGTCTCTGAGTGGTATATACCACTGCTGATCAGCTAAATCTAATAGTGTATCTCATTATGAGCAATTAGATGTCAAGCCATTCCAGCATAAATTGACATTATAGGCTCATTTCTACTACCTGTAAAAGATAGTTGCATGGAGCCATGGAACTGCGATATATCTATTCCATTCATGCAAGACCATAATTAGTGGCCAAGGCATTTTGCTACCTTAGGATCCTTATAGTTAAGACCGTCGTTTATCTCGACTTCTAGTTCAATGTACATGGTAAGCCATACACACCATAACTTTATCGCGAGACACCGGACAGGAATCACAACCTATACGACCACGTTAGTGTTAGCAGGCTGCTGTGTTTTGAGTAAACAGTCGCACTCCCTGATTCTGTGCCACCCTCATACTAAATAGTACAAAGGCATCTCTTATTGTCGAACGTACGAGATCAGTTTGCCGAGTTCCTTAAACTTGGTTATCTCGTCACCTTAGTATACTCTACCCGAGGACCTGTGTCGGTTTAAGGTACGGTAGTAAAATTGCATTCTTTTCCTGGATCTCAGTAATGAGCCCGTTCTGCAATATAATCATCGGAGTTTCGCATTGGCTAACTCCTTAGACACCGCTTATAACCTGAGGCAGTGTAACTTGCCCTCAGAACCCTTCCTCTTTCGGTGTGGATGATTTAACATCCATTCTTGCTACTCATGCCAGCATCCTCACTCCAGTGACCTCCAAACAATAACATACTGCTCTTCATTGGTACTGGACGCTCTGCTACCTCTTAGTATCAATATTGAATATAGATACTAGACAGTGGTATTGGTGTATTGATTAGACCCGGTATATCTTCGGCGCACACTGCCATTCTAGATTACTTGCCTTCGGCGGAGCCGAAGGAGAGATAGACCACTGAGCTGTTACGCTTTCTTTAAATGATGGACGCTTCCAATCCCACATCATGGCTGTCTAAAGCAATGCACTTCCTTAATTTCACTTGTCAATATCTTTGGGACCTTAACACACTGTTTGGGCTGTTTCCCTCTCGTCCTAAGACCTTATCACCCTAGGACTCACTGCCAATGATCACTTATAGTCATTCCGAGGTTAACTGACCTAGATAGAGCTGTTACGCCCCCCTAGTCAACGGTAAAACCGTATGTCAATCAGTGCTGTACCTACCATAAGCTAACATTGACGCTGCACTGCAATGCATTTCGCAGAGAACCAGCTATCACATCTTTAGATTAGCATTTCACTCCTATCCACAGGTCATCCAAGTACTATGCAACGTACACTGGTTCGGTCCTATATACCTGCCCATGGATAGATCAAGATGTTTCGGGTCTTGTACTACAGATTCAACCCATTCATAACTTAAGTTACAAATAGTCGCTTTCGCTAGGGCTTTCACCTTACCTGTAACACAAACTTGCTGACCCATTATGCAAAAGGTACGACATCACACATTAATGCTCTGTCTGCTTATAGGATTGCTAGTTCAGGCTCTGTTTCACTAGTCATCGACTTTCTTTTAAACTTTCCTTCACAGTACTATTCACTATCGCTAAACGTATCATACTTAGCCTTGGATGATGGTGCACCCTTATTCGGGCAGGTTTGATGCCGCCCTACTCACTAAGAAGCCAGAACTTTATACAAAATTAAGGTACTTAGCTAGTTGTAATAGAGTAGTAGTTCTACAGGACTATAACCTTCTATGGTACATATTACTATGCTTCTACCCATTCCAGAGTATTGGATCTACTAATCACTATTACTAGGCTATCCTGCGTTCGCTCGCCGCTACTGACAGGGTCTCGGTTGATTTCCTTTCCTAGACTTACTACGATGTTTCGGTTCAGTCCGTAGTCATACACATATGTGCTATATGGTTTCCCTTGAGATCGGACATGTTTAGTCCATTTAGTGTTTCCACTTCTCTTCTGATACGCTTGCTAGTCATCCCTAACAATCCCTTTAGTCACTTGACGATAGATTCCACATTGATATCGATACTTATCTCATCAATGCTATAGATATTCGTATCTTATA
>NZ_KV812468.1:0-52857 GCF_001813415.1 Alloscardovia sp. HMSC034E08
ACCATGATAGGTCGCCCTCTTTTCATATATACACATTTTCCTCTCTTTTTTCTCAGTATTTTCTTATACAATATGTAAGGCTTTCTATCAATCAGATAGAGGAAGACAAAGAAGAAAGATTTAACCAATGACATTCCCATTATGGATGCAGCTTCTTGCAGAGTTTGCTGGAACTGCTATTTTGATGCTTTTCGGTAACGGTGCTGTGGCTAATCACTTGCTTACCGGTACTAAGGGTCATAACGCCGGCTGGGCTAATATCGCTACCGGTTACGGTCTCGGTGTAATGATCCCTGTAGCTATGTTCGGTGTCGTTTCTGGCGCTCATATCAACCCAGCTATGACCATCGGTCAGGCTGTAAACGGCATGATCTCATGGGATAAAGCAGGTCTGTACGTTCTCGCTCAGCTGACCGGCGCTTTCTTCGGTCAGGTAGTTGTATGGATTATGTACAAGCCGTTCTACGATAAGACCGAAAACGCGGGCGAGATTTTCGCAACCTTCGCAACCACCGACGAGGCAGAGGACAAGGCAAACTACTTCATTAACGAGTTCGTAGGTACCCTTATCCTCGTATTCGGTGCGCTCACCATCCTCAGCCTTGACTGGGGTAAGCAGGCTCCAATCGCAGCTGCTATTATCGTAGGCTTCATTGTTTGGGGTCTCGTAGCTTCCATGGGTGGCCCAACCGGTCCAGCTCTGAACCCTGCGCGCGACTTGATGCCTCGCCTGGCTCACGCTTTGTTGCCAATCGAGCACAAGGGCAGCTCTCGCTGGGGTGAGGCTTGGATTCCAGTTGTAGCGCCAATCTGCGGTGCTATCGTGGGTGTATTCCTCGCAGGCATCTTCTTCTAAGGAGAAGCGTTGTAGCTACTCGTAGCGATTTAGATAAGGGAGATATGGCTTCGGCTGTATCTCCCTTTTTGCGTTTATGGGGTGGTTGTGTTGTGGTGAGCGAACCGGTATGGGCGCATCGCTCAACGCCACAAACGTGAACGGTCACATGAGGCTTAAACTGTTGTGCCGAGCGACTTGCAGCCTGTGATTCGCGCACGAAAGCTCGAAATAGCTGATTTTAAGTACACTTCTCGCCATGAAGAGCGAAGCACTACCTGAGCATCGCTCACCACGGCTACATCTGGTGGCGTGAAAAGTGATTGACTTTACGACTCGTTTCTCACGGCCCCAAAACCGTCATTATAAGGTCGTGAAAAACGAGCCGTATCGTAAATCACTCCTCACGACCCTCGCCCACACACAAACCACACCCCGCACTATAGTGGACAGCATGACTGCATACATGGATCATAAAGACTTAGCAAACACCACAATCACCCCCGAAAGAGCACAACAAATCTCCGATGGCGTGCATCGAACGCTGGAAGCGGTCAGCCAGGTGGCAGTCAAAGCGGGACGCGAGCCTCACGAGGTAATGCTGCTTGCGGCCACGAAAACGCGCGACGTGGCAGAAATCCTGTCGGCTATCGACGCAGGTATCCGCTGTATTGGTGAGAATCGTCCACAAGAAATCCTCGCGAAAGCTGACGGCCTCAAACAGGGCTTAGCCGAGCGCGGTCTGAACGTTTCTAAGCACATGATTGGTCAGCTGCAGTCAAATAAAATCTCTAAAGTGCTGCCGTACGTGCAGGTTATTGAGTCTGTGGACTCGCTCAAGCTGGCCGAGCGCATCGCCCGCCGCGTAGAAGCCAGCGTAGAAGCCAGCGAGCAAACGCACACTGTGGGCGTCTATCTCGAGGTAAACGAGTCGGGCGAGGAGAGTAAGTCGGGCTGCGAGCCGCAGGAAGCGCTCGAAATGGCGGCGGCGATTAACACTATGCCTCAGCTGCGTCTCGAGGGTCTCATGACTATCGGCGCACACGTGCAAGACGAAAAAATCGTGCGCAGCGGTTTCGAACATTTGCGCAAGTTGCGCGATAGTCTGCGCGAGGGCGGTATTAAGACCTGCAGTCAGCTGTCGATGGGTATGAGCGCGGATATGCAGTGGGCTATCGAGGAGGGCTCGACCATCGTGCGCGTGGGAACGGGGATTTTCGGCGCTCGCGCGTTCATCTAGCGCGCATCTCGAAGCACAGTACAACGGTTTCTATATTCTTAGAGTATGAGAATTGCGCGTTTCAGTCATGATGATACCGTTTCGTACGCTTTCGTTCAGAAAGACGAGGAAGACGGCAAAGATTATCTCGTAGAATTATCCGGTTACCCTTTGGGTGGAGCTCCCGTATCGCCGACCGGCGAGCGTTTCGGCGTGGACGATGAGGGTGTGCGCCTGCTCACACCGATTATTCCGAGCAAGATTTACGGCATCGCCAAGAACTACGAGGCTCACGCTCAATATATGGGTGAAATTAATGGCATGACGGGCGTGCATGCGCCGGAAGAGATGGTCATTTTCTCGAAGCCATCCACCTCGGTCATCGGTCCAGACGATCCGATCGTGTTCCCAAGTTTTAGCAACGATATGAACTTCGAACCAGAAGTTGCCGTGGTTATCGGCTGCATCGCCAAGAACGTGAGCGAGAAAGACGCGATGAGCTATGTGCTCGGCTTCACCTGCACGAACGACGTGACGTTGCGCGACCTGCAAGGCGATGATCCCACATGGACGCGCGCTAAAGGCTTCGACACTGCATGCCCGCTGGGTCCATGGATTGAGACGGATTTAGATCATTCGAATGCTCAGATTAGTTTCACTTTGAACGGCGAGGACGTGCCGGAAGCTTCTGGGACGACCGCGAATTTGATTCATTCGATTGAACAGCAGATCGCTTTTATCTCCAGTTTCGCGACCCTTTTGCCGGGCGATGTTATTTTGACCGGTACCCCATACGCTACTGGCAGTTTAAAGCCGGGCGATGAGGCGATTGTGCATGTACAAGGTATTGGCGATTTGCGTAACGTAGTAGTGCGCGCATAAATTTTTGATCACAAGAATGTGGAGATAATATGGCAGAGAAAACCGTTAAAGTAGCGCTGTTAGGTGCTGGAACAGTAGGTTCGCAGACCGCACGTTTGCTCGTAGAACAGGCTGATGAACTTGCTCGCCGCGCAGGCGCTCGCATCGAATTAACCGGTGTGGCTGTTCTCGACCCGAACGAAGTAAATGATCCATGGATTGATAAGTCGCTGCTCACCACAGAAACATTAGACTTAACCACGCGCGCAGACATTGTTGTAGAGCTCATCGGCGGCATTGAACCTGCCCGCACATTCGTTCTCAGTGCGCTCAATCATGGCGCTTCCGTAGTTACTGCGAATAAGGCGCTGCTGGCTCAGCATGGTCCAGAACTGTACGAATCTGCAGAAAAGAACGGCGTAGATATTTACTTCGAAGCAGCTGTGGGCGGCGCTATTCCAATTGTGCGTCCATTGCGCGAGTCGATGGTGGGAGACCGCATTAACCGCATTATGGGTATTGTGAACGGTACTACCAACTATATTCTCGACGAAATGACCACCAAGGGCTTGGCTTTCGACACCGTACTCAAGGACGCACAGGCTAAGGGCTTCGCAGAGACCGACCCAACCGCAGATATTGGAGGTTTCGATGCTGCTGCGAAGGCTGCCATTATGGCTGTTCTCGCATTCCATCGCGATGTTCGCATGGACGATGTAAATATCGAGGGTATTGAACACGTCACCGAATCGGATATTGCTGCAGCCCGCGCGATGAACCGCATCATCAAGCTTCTTGCTGTTGTTGAGCGTTCTGAGCGGGGTATTACTGCCGGCGTGTATCCGGTTATGCTGCCAGAAAATCATCAGCTGGCCAAGGTATCGGGCAGCTTTAACGCGGTCTTCGTGGAGGGCGAAGCTTCTGATGATCTCATGTTCTACGGTCGCGGTGCAGGTGGCGCTCCAACTGCTTCTGCGGTAGCCGGCGATATCGTAACTGTTGCGCGTCACCGTGCTGCAGGCTCTACTGGCCCGCTCATCCCGCTGTACTCGAACGAGCCAATCGTGGATGCTTCCGAAGTGGAATCCTCCTACATGATGCGCTTAAGCGTAGCTGACGCTGTCGGCGTGCTCGCGCGCGTCTCCGATATTTTTGCTAAGCACAACATTTCTATTCGTGCAGTGCAGCAGCGTCCAGAAGAAGACGAAAACGGCAATCACGAATTATGGATTACCACTCATAACGTGGCTGATCGAGTTATTCGCGAAACAGCAGAAGAAGTATCCAATGCTAAATCTATTGGCTCTGTGCTGTCGATTATGCGAGTTTTTGAAGACTAATAGACAGAAACTGTGTAACTGATGTGAAGTGTGTAACTGAATCCAGCGCTGACTGAAGTGAGAGGCTTGAGAAGCTTGAGTGTTTTCTTATCTCGAGTATTCTCTTATCTCGAGTCGCTTCCTATCTTGAGTATTTTTTATCTTGAGCCAGCTCTGAGAAACAGCATATAGTAAGGAACATGATGGTTTTTGCAGCATCGCGCGTTCGTGTGGACGTTCCAGCAACAAGCGCCAACTTGGGGCCTGGCTTCGACGCCTGCGGTTTAGCCTTGGGCTTCTACGACACGATTTATGTAGAAGCTTTGCCTACACAAAGCGTAGATATTGAGATTATTGGTGAGGGTGCAGATACATTGCCGCGCGATGAGCGTCATCTGATTGTTAAAGCTTTGCGGGCTGCTGCTGAAGAGTTTGATTTGCCGGAGTTTGGTTTGCGCATGAAAGCGTATAACCGTATTCCTCAGTCTCGCGGAATGGGGTCATCTGCTAGCGCTATTGTCGCGGGCGTTAGTTTGGCCGCTGGCCTAGCAGGATTAGATAGCACTCAGCGCGAAATACGCGATGCTATTTTCCAGGTTGCTGCGCGTATAGAGGGTCATCCTGATAACGTAGCGCCAGCAGTCTATGGCGGTATGACAGTTTCGTGGAAGAGCGGGCAGGATTTTCGCACGCAAATATATCCAGTGCATAAAGATATTCATGCGTGGATTTTTATTCCGAATTTTGAACTGTCTACTGAAGAAGCGCGCAAAGCTTTGCCGTCAACCGTACCGTATGCGGATGCTTTGACTAATGTATCGCGCGTTGCTCTGCTTCCAGCAGCTATGGCGAATGCAGATAATGACTTGTTATTTGAGGCGACTGAAGACACCTTGCATCAGCCGTATCGCGCACCTCTGATGCAAGCATCTGCTGATTTAATGACTTTCTTGCGCTCTCAAGGATACGCTTCTACTATTTCTGGCGCCGGTCCATGCGTGCTCGCATTACATGCTTCTGATGCTACTGATAGTTTGCATAATATTACTGCTCGTGGCGTGGATATGAGCCATTGGCATATGGTGCATTTATCGGTAGACCGTTCGGGAGTGCAGATTAGCGCTGAATAACGTTGAAAAGGAGTGAAATTATGACTATTCCTGTTGTTTTAGCTTCTCAATCGCCATCTCGCGCTCGTTTGCTGGTGCATGCCGGTATTCGTCCCACAATACGCGTATCGCATGTAGATGAAGATGCTGTTTTAGCGTCTTTGGCAACTGACCGCGGCGTGCACGTCAACGATTTAAGCGTTGAAGAGCGGGTGCTCGTTTTGGCGCGCGCTAAAGCACAAGCTGTTGCTGATGACTACCGTTCCACGTGGAACACGATGCAGGAGGCTTGCGGAGAGTTAACAATTTCGCGTCCGATAGAGCAAGGGCAGGGAAGCGTTGCCGAACGTGTTGATTTAGCTGATTACGTGCGTGACCACTTAGGGCTGTCGGGACTTGTGCGCGGTCCAGTGGTGATTGGCTGTGATTCGCTGTTCACTCTTGACGGGGCTGTGTATGGAAAGCCGCATACGGCTGAGGTTGCGCGTGAACGTTTACGCGCTATGCGTGGGGCTACAGGAACATTATGGACTGGTCATGTGGTTATTGATTTGTCGACCGGAGATATGGCTCAGTCCATTAGTTACGCTCATGTGAATTTTGCTGACTTTAGCGATGATGATATTGAACGTTATATTGCAATAGGTGAACCATTGGAAGTGGCTGGCTGCTTTACTCTCGAAGGGATTGGCTCAGCATTTATTGAGTCTATTCAAGGAGATCCTAGCGGCGTTATGGGTTTGAGCGTTCCCACGGTGCGTGCATTAGTTGAAGAACTGGGCATTAGTTGGACGAATCTGTGGAATGCGACAGATGTTCAGATTCTCACCCATGCGAAAGAGGTGACCCCAGATATTCCGGACAGCAATATTATGCAACCTGGAGACGGGTGGATTGACTGTGCATGCGGGCATAAACATTGGGGGCGCAATAGTGCAGCGGGCGTACTCGTGGCACGACGCGATGATGATGGGAATATTTCCCATGTTGCTATGCAACACCGCGCAGCATGGAGCGCGGAAGGGGGCACATGGGGCATCCCGGGTGGAGCGCTGGCAACGGGAGAAAACGTGATCGAGGGGGCGTTGCGCGAGGCTGCTGAAGAGGCGAATATTCATCCGGACGATATTGTGGTGGTGGGCGCGTACTGCGAAGACCACGGTCCATGGAGCTACACAACAGTATTTGCTTTTGAAAAACCAGAACATATGGTTCGTCCTCTTGCTACAGATGACGAAAGCGAAGATGTACGGTGGCTTGCAGTAGAAGACATGGATAGCGTGCCATTACTCTCGTACTTTAAGCAAGATTGGGCGAATTTTGAGCAACGATTGAATGTTGTTGCTCGAGAGCAGTGCGTGTAAATACGCTATTCTACGTTGCTAGTGGAGGGTGGTCTAAAAGGGCATCCTCCACCAGCAAGTTCCACTAATCAATTCTGTCCGTGTTGTTTTGTTGCGCTTGGGACTTAGCGAGGTTTTTGGTTTTGGTTGGGCTTATCTGTTTATTATTGCGGTGTGTAGGAGCCCTAGGGTGGTTCGTGAAGCATGACTTGGTAGGGCGTTCCACGATTCACGCACAGCACGAAGACTGAAAACACTCTTAACGATGACCGCGAGCATTGTTAGCGTTCCACACTCACAACCTCCACGCACCTGCAACCTTCACAACCCCGATCAAAACCGAAGGGTCTGTTTTGTTCCTCGTGAGGCGATGGTAGCACTGTTGGTTGCCGTGCGTGCGTTTTCTGTTGTATCTTTCATGGCTGTGTTTAGTAGTGAATGGTAAAGCTTTTACCAGCTGCGATTTGAGCGGTCAAACAGCTTTAACGAGTAGTGCTATTGATAGCGGTGAAAGATACAGCACGCGAATCACAATGAATCATTCTATTTATTCGCGGCGGAATTACCTTTCAGTGTTTTAATGACTAAACAGTAAAGCAATAACCGAAATACATAATGGTGAAGTCAAAGTGCTAAACAGCGTGCCATCGCGCGCAAAGCTCGTCCCTACATCATAGCGCGCTGCGTAATTGTAAACGTTTTGTCCTGTTGGCAGAGCAGCTAAAATAACGCAACCATATAAGGTAGCGCCGCGGAAACCCATCAGATATGCCAAAACGAAAGCAATCAGAGGCATCACAATATTCTTCAGCACAGCAACAGTAGCAATAGCTGGAATATGCGCGCCTTTCTGCAGAGGTTTAGTTCCATACAAACTCATGCCGAAAGCCATCAAAATCAGCGGAACAGCAGAATTACCAATCATATTAATCGGATCAAAAATCCATTGCGGAACAATAAAATGCCCTGCCATAGCAGAAATCCAAGATATGGTAATACCTGCTAACGAACCAATCAGCAGTGGCTGATGCAGCGGCTGCGATGCAATGCGTTTGAAAGAAAACTTACCGCTGGTCTGAACGTCTAAAACAGTCAATGCAACAGGAGTAAACAGAGCCTGCTGCATAACCAAGATAGGAGCTACCAAAGCAGGGTTGCCAATAATATATGTGGCCACAGGCAATCCAATATTATTGGAATTTAAATACAAAGAGTTGAGCACGCCAATCGTTGTTTCTGCTTTCCCCAGCTTAAAAAACAAAGAGTTAATAAGAATAAAAATAAGTCCCACAGCTGCAGCAGAAGCAAAAGCAACAATAATCGTTGAATCAAAAATTTTATTTAAATGTTCTTTCGATAAAATAGCAAACATTAGGCACGGGCTAGAAACGAAAAAACTTATGCGGTTCAAAACGTATTGAGCCTGAGAACCGCCAATTTGCAGACGTGCCGCCACATATCCTGTGCCAATAACAATGCCAATAACCGCAAAACCCTGCAACGCACTCAATAATCCCATACTCACATAGTGCCACGATGTATGCTCTCAGGGTGCAGATAGTTTACGATATGAATTATGACTGCTCTAGACATCACGGAAAATATAACGCAACTGGATCCAACACGCCTGCACGCGCTGTTCGAACGCATTATGCGCATCTACTCGGTTTCTGATGAAGAAAGCGCGCTCGCTGATGCTCTCGAAGAATATCTGCGCGGCTATGTGCATTTAGAGGTTCATCGCCATGAAGATACTGTGGTGGCTTCAACTCATTTTGGCAAGGCTGAGCGCGTGCTGCTGGTAGGTCATATAGACGTGGTGCCTGTTATCGATAACTTTCCGCCGCAAATATTGCAGCCAGGAGATGCGCGTATCCGTGAAGACGTTGCGCGAGATTATCCGCAGTCTCCAGTTATGTGGGGGCGTGGAGCTACTGATATGAAGGCGAGCGATGCAGTATTTGCGTATTTAGCGGGCGTTTTAGATAGCGCGGATAAGCTGCGTTGCGACGTGACTTATGTGTTTTATGACCATGAAGAAGTGCAGGCAGAGAAGAATGGTTTGGGTCATGTGCTGGCTGCGCATCCTGAGTGGGTGCAGGGAGATTTTGCGATTATTGGTGAGCCGACCAGCGGTCTTATTGAAGGCGGCTGCAACGGAACTATGCGTTTTGATGTGCTTACTCATGGAGTAGCCGCACATTCCGCGCGTGCATGGATGGGAGATAATGCGATTCATCATGCTGCTCGAGTACTGACTTTGCTCAGCGAATATGAGTCGGCAACGATTAGTGTTGACGGTTTGGATTATCGCGAAGGATTAAACGCAACCATGATTGAGGGCGGAGAAGGGACGAATATTATTCCGCAACACTGCCGTGTGCATGTGAATTATCGTTTTGCTCCAGATAAGACGATACAGCAAGCAAAAGCTTTGCTGATGGGAGAAGGCTGCGCGACTGTTAGTGGAGTAGGAGTAGGACCGGTACGAGCTGACGGGGGGCTTTTTGAAGGCTTTGATATTGATATGAAAGATGAATCAGCAGGCGCTCGCCCAGGTTTGCAACATCCGCTCGTTCAGTCTTTGGTATCTTTAGTTCGTGACGCAACTGGCGAGCAGCCACGCGCGAAATTTGGCTGGACAGATGTGGCGCGTTTTAGTTCTTTGGGAATTCCTGCAGTAAATCTGGGTGCAGGAGATGCTCTGCTGGCTCATAAATCAGATGAACAAGTAGCTCTTGATGCTGTGACTGAGTATGCGCAACTTTTAGAGACGTGGCTCAGAGCAACTCCTGTGGTAAACTGAACTCGGTAACTCTGCGTAGTAACCACACACTATGCGTTGATCCCCTTGCCTAGTAGGGATGAAAACATGAGGATTTGTAGGCAAGCGTTGGCGTCCGCATAGATATGACAGACTTTTAACCGTTTACGGTGCACCGATGAAACGAAACGTTGCAAAACGTGCCATCTTATAGGTGAACTGTAAACACGGAAAGCACAGCAGACGCAGCTGCTTGACTGGAGATACAAGTGTCTGAGCGTATGAATCAGGAACCACCTGTTCTGGGACGTCGCACTAATAAAGGATCGCGCCGTGTTGTGCGTGTTAGCGGTTCTCAGGATTCCCAAGTAACACAAATTTCGCATACTGTATCTTCTCAAGAGACATCAGCTCAATCTCAGGTGAACGCTAAGCCTGAAAGTGCTGATACTACTCAGCAGGTACAGGCAATAACGCAGGCAGACGGGCAGAGCGTACAGAATGCGGAGAATATGCCGAATGATCGGGCTGGTGTGCAGACGGAAAAGCAATCGGATAAGCAGTCCAGCGACGGTTCTGAACCTGCAGATAGCGAGAAGAACCGCACATCTGCACAGCAGACATCAGCGGCATATACGCGCAGCGACAAAGCTCACCGCATTGCTAGCGAACTCTTTGTTGATAGAGGCATTATTGTTCCGGACGAAGTTGTTGTAGAAGAGTCTGCAACGCAGAAGAGTGCTCAGGAGAACTCTCGCGCTGTTTCTGAGCATAAGCCTTCGGGAAGCACCGAGACCGATTCTGAGGAATCCGCTGTTACTTCGCAAGTGGTGGCAGAAGAAAAGACTCAAGAGCGAGACGAAAATCCGCGCGTTCAGCGTTCACGCCTTCGCCGTCGTATCACAATGGAGGATCACGCTACCAGTGCTACCAGTGCTACCAGTGCCAACAGCGCTAACCGTAGCAATAACAGTGCTAATCGCGCGAAAGCCGAGGAGCAGTTTAGCGCAGCTCAAGAACCAGATTCTGCACAAGATACACCAACAGCACGTTCTGAACGTGCTCGTGCAGCAGTAAGTCAGGCTTTAGAGTTCTCGTCATCCCAAACAAATCATGAGGATGCTCGTGCAGTCGAAGGATTCAGCGCTCCAACCAATCCGATGATGAGCCTGCTGTTCCAAGCTCCTGTTATTCCTGCAATAACGCGCTCATCGCGTAGCGATTATCGCGATGAAGAGCAGGACGAGAATACCTTGCATCGCAATCGCCGTCATCGTCGCGATAAGAATCATGAGAACGCAGATAATAACGATGTTCTCGATACTATTAGCGCTGCTTTAGATGAAACTGAACGTTCTCGTTCAAGCGCACAGAATAATCAGCATGAGGATGACGACAACGCGCGTTCTTCTCGCCGTCGTAACCGCAAAGATAAAAACGAACGTAACGAGCGTAACGAGCGTAACGAAGAAAACGGTTCTGCGGAATATGTTGACGAATTCGACACAGATTCGCGCTCTCGTCGCAATCGCCGTCTGAATGCTCAAGAGCGTCGAGCAGCAGCAGAAGTCGAGCTGATTGAAAGCGATTTGGAGCTCGATGAGATTGACTACGAGCCTATTGAAGGCGATATGCGCAATGATGATGAAGCGGAAAGCTTTGAAAGCTCTTCGCGCCGTCCTCGTCGCCGTAGCGCTATGCTTCAAGAAGCTGAGGAAGCGGATGAAGAGTTCACCACACGTCGTCGTCGTCGCCGCCGCCGTGGCTCGAAGAATGCGCAGGACGATGATAATCAGTCGTCTGATTCGTTGTCTTCTTCAGCAGACACAGGAGAAGATACGCGCGGTCGTTCCCGTAAGCAGCAGTATATTGATGAAATTACGGATGTTGCCGGTTCAACACGTTTGGAAGCGAAGCGTCAGCGTCGTCGCGATAATCGTCGCGACCGTAACCGCCAGGCAGCACTGATTACCGAGCAAGATTTCTTAGCTCGCCGTGAAGTAGTCAACCGTTTAATGGTTGTGCGCGAACGCGGAAGCCATACGCAGGTCTCCGTTATTGAAGACGATGTGCTGGTTGAACATTATATTTCCGATATTGCAGAAGTATCCGCTGTGGGCAATATTTACCAGGGACGCGTGCAAAACGTGCTACCAAGCATGGAAGCAGCCTTCGTAGATATTGGTCAGGCGCGCAACGGTGTGCTGTATGCAGGCGAAGTGAATTGGGATACCACACGTTTAGACGGTCAGCCTCGTCGTATGGAACACGCTTTCCAGTCAGGCGATCCTGTGCTCGTTCAGGTAACGAAAGATCCAATCGGACATAAAGGTGCACGCTTAACCAGCCAGATTACTCTTGCAGGTCGTTTCCTTGTGCTCGTGCCATCGGGAAGCATGACAGGAGTAAGCCGCAAACTTCCTGAACGCGAGCGTGCTCGTTTGAAGTCTATTGTGTCGAAAGTAGCTCCAGAAGAAGTGGGCGTTATTATTCGAACCGCTGCTGAAGGCGCTCCTGAAGAAGCTATTATTAAAGATTTCGAGCATCTGAAGGACCAGTGGGAGCATATTTCTGCTCAGTTAGAGGAACTGAAGAACTCCAAGAAACCGCATCTCCTGCAAGGCGAGCCAGACGTTGTTATTCGCGTGATTCGAGACATCTTTAACGATGACTTTAAGAAGCTTGTTGTTGAGGGCGAAGATGTATATAACCGCATTCATGAATATATTGAATCTGCTGCGCCTGATTTGCTTGACCGCGTAGAACGTTGGGACCCAGCAGAGCATCGAGGTAAAGACGTGTTTGACCGCTGGCAGATTGATAGCCAGTTGCGTAAGGGCATGGAGCGTCAGGTATATTTGCCGTCCGGCGGTTCTTTGGTTATTGACCGTACCGAAGCAATGACCACGATTGACGTGAATACAGGACGTTTTATTGGCAAGGGCAAGTCGCTGGAAGAGACAGTTACCCGATGCAATTTGGAAGCTGCTGAGGAAGTTGTGCGTCAGCTGCGTTTGCGCGATATTGGAGGCATGGTCATGATTGATTTCGTGGATATGGTGATGCCTGCTAACCGCGATCTTGTTTTGCGTCGATTGGTTGAGTGTTTGTCTCGAGACCGTACGAAACATCAGGTTGCTGAAGTAACCTCGCTGGGTTTGGTTCAGATGACACGAAAGCGCGTGGGACAAGGCTTGGTTGAAGCCTTCTCAGAGGAGTGCCCAACCTGTGGTGGTCGTGGCTTTATTTTGCATGACGAGCCAACTGTGTCCGCTCAGTATGATGATCCGTATGCAATGAAGGGTGGAGATCCTTTCGTAAAAACAAATAAGCATGCGGCTCATATTGCTCATGGAAAGGTGAGCGAGACTGCTCAGCCACGCGAAGAACGCGCTGGAACGAGTGAAAAAGCTAAAAACTCTATGGCAGCAATTGCTGCAGCTTCGGCGAATACAAACAGTGGACACAGTGTTGCGGTGTCTTCTGGTGTGTCTTCTGCGGAGGCTTCAGAGGTGTCTTCTGGAGTGTCGGGCAATGTTGTGGTTTCTAATGCCCAGAGTGAAGGCGGTCAGCACAATAACAGTGCAGCAGATGGAGCTGAAAATCGTAGCGATGGTCGTAGTGATGATCGCAATGAAAGAGCGGACACGAGCGAAACGCCAAGCGTGGAAAACCGTGAAGCATCTACAACCTTGGCTTTGATTTCCGAAGACCTCAAGACCTTGCAAGATTCACGTGGTTCTCGGGCGGGCAAAGAGCATAATCAGCATAATCAGGAAGCCGAGTAAAAGGCCGCTACCAAGCAATAATCGTGAAGATTTTGTTTGCAGCAACGAAACAGGGCGCGTAACCGTATTGCTCGTCCAAACTAGGCAGTAGAGTTACAAGTCCTGTGTGTTGCTCGACTTGACGGATGTCAAGCGATGCAATATATTAGATTGTTGGTGTCTTGTGAACACCTCGGGTTGGTATGCCCGGGAACAGTTTAGAAGATAAAACGAACGTTAAAGCTTTTAAGAGGCAAAGGTAAGAACATGTACGCTATTGTGAAAGCCGGCGGCCACCAGGAAAAGGTCGAGGTAGGCGACGAATTTACCGTCAACCGTCTTGATGCAAAGAAGGGCGATACCGTAGAGTTCCCTGTTGCACTCGTAGTTGATGGTTCCAAGGTTGTTCTCGCAGCTAAGGACTTGGCAAAGATGACTGTTAAGGCCGAAGTTGTAGACGACGAAGCTAAGGGGCCGAAGATTAGCATCCAGAAGTACAAGAACAAGACTGGTGTAGCTCGCCGTAAGGGTCACCGCCAGAAGTTGACTGTTCTCAAGGTAACCTCCATCGCGTAACTCGCGGTGTAGAGGATTATAGCCGAGTCATTTTTCGAAAGGAATAAGTCATGGCACATAAGAAAGGTGCAGCAAGTACCCGCAACGGTCGCGATTCAAACCCACAATACCTGGGTGTGAAGAAGTTCGGCGGTGAAGCAGTAGTAGCAGGCAACATCATCGTTCGCCAGCGCGGTACTAAGTTCCATGCAGGCCAGAACGTTGGTCTTGGCAAGGATCACACTCTCTTTGCTCTCGTAGACGGCACCGTAAAGTTCGGTACCCGTCGCGATCGCAAGGTTGTAGACGTAATCTCCGAGTAAATTCGGACAGCTTGAAGCCGCGCCACTTGAGCGCGGCTTTTTGTGTATATAAGGCTTTTGTGGGGGTTCTGTTCACGGGGTGAGCCTGCTTGCAGGGTGCGGCTCTTAACGGGTGCTCTGAGTGAGAGTCTCTTCGCGGGGTGTGCTGCGCTAGAGGGTATCTCTCTTAATGAGGTATTTCTCTTAATAGGGCGTTCCGAGCGAACGAGGAATGTCTCTGCTCGCGGGAGTATCTCCGAGCGACGAATCCTCTGAGCAGGGGTCTTTTGTAAAGGTATATAAGGATAAATCATGAGTGACTTCGTAGACCGCGTAACGGTTCATGTTAAAGGCGGCGATGGCGGTAATGGTGCTGCATCTATTCGACGCGAAAAATACAAGCCGCTAGCTGGCCCAGACGGTGGCGATGGTGGCGACGGCGGTAGCGTTATCGTTGTAGCGGATACTAACGCAACCTCATTGCTGGACTACCGTTATATGCCTCATCGCACAGCACCTAGTGGCACGATGGGTAAAGGCGATAACAAGGATGGTTCTCGCGGAGAGGACTTGATTTTGCCTGTTCCAGTAGGCACGGTTGTTTTTGGGGCTAGATCGGTTACGGGCGCTAATGGAACTGGTGGAGCTGCTACTTCTGGTGCTGGTAGTGCCGGGGCTGCTGTTGCCAAAACGAACACCGTTATAAGCGCGGCAAAGCACAAGAACGAGGAGATTCTCGCTGACTTAAGTCACGCTGGAGATAGTTTTGTGGTGGCTCAAGGTGGCGCTGGTGGTTTAGGCAATCGCTCTTTAGCGAGCAAAAACCGTAAAGCTCCAGGCTTCGCCTTACTTGGCGAACCTGGAGAAGAGCGCGATATTATTTTGGAGCTGAAATCTATTGCAGATGTTGCGTTGGTAGGCTATCCAAGTGCGGGTAAATCTTCGCTGGTGTCCACGCTGTCGGCTGCGCGTCCAAAGATTGCTGATTACCCATTTACTACTTTGGTTCCTAATCTTGGCGTGGTCAATACGGGAGATAAGCGTTTTACTATTGCTGACGTTCCAGGACTTATTCCAGGCGCCGCACAAGGTAAGGGCTTAGGCTTGGAATTCTTACGTCATATTGAACGCACGCAAGTTATCGCTCATGTGATTGATTGCGCAACGCTTGAACAAGACCGTGACCCTGTGTCTGATTATCATGCTTTAGAAAATGAGCTTGCTCAGTATGCTGAGCAGCTTGGCACTCCTTTGGGTGCTATTCCTATTGCCGAGCGTCCGCGAGTGATTATTTTGAACAAGGCTGATATTCCTGATGCTAAGGAATTAGCTGAGTTTGTGAAGCCTGATTTTGAGAAGATGGGGCATAAGGTCTTTATTATTTCGACGGCTTCTCATGAAGGATTAAAGCAACTGACGTATGCGCTGAGTGATTTGGTGGAGAAGATGCGTGCGCGCGTTGCTGAGCGGATGGCAGCTGCGGAAGAAGAGCGCGTTGTTATTCGTCCTCTTGAACGCAAAGCACGTAATTCTAAGGCTGTAGGTTTGGGCTTTGACTTTGAGATTGAGCGTGAGCAGGATCGCGATGGCAACTTCTGGTTTACTGTTACCGGCTCGAAGCCTGAACGTTGGGTGCGTCAAACAAACTTTGATAACGAGGAAGCTGTGGGTTATTTGGCTGACCGTTTGGCTCGTTTGGGAGTGGAAGATGCTTTGCGCGCTAAAGGTGCTCGCGTAGGTGATGAAGTTCGCATTGGACGTGGCGAGAACGCTATGACTTTTGATTGGGATCCAACTGTGCAAGCTGGTGCAGAAATGCTGGACGGAGACCCGCATGCTCAACGCGGTCATGATTTGCGTTTGGATGAGGTTCAAGGTCTTAACCGTCGTCGTACAAATGTGGAGCGTCGCCGTCGTTACCACGAGTGGATGGACGCCAAAACAGCTGTGCGTAACGCCATGATGGAAGAACGTAAAGCTGGGCACTGGGCAGATCCGTCTCGCGTAGATGACCCTGAAGGTGCTCAGGACTTTTTGAAGCGTTTTGATGCTGATGGTGGTTCTGATGGTGCACGTGGTGAAGGAGCACGTTTTAACGACGGCGCTGAAGGAGCACGCGCTGATGGTACGGAGAGTGTAGAGAGCGCAGAGTAAAGGCCCACGAATTTATGAATGAAGAACAAACACGCAGTCGCATTCTGCAAGCACAAACAATTGTGGTGAAGGTGGGATCAAGTTCACTGACTTCGGCACAGGGCATGCTCGATGTCGATAAACTCAACCATTTAGTTACATCGCTAGCCTCCGCTGTTCAGTTGGGGGCGCGCGTTGTGCTTGTGTCGTCTGGTTCGGTGGCAGCTGGTTTGAAGCCACTCGGTTTTACTAGCCGTCCTGATGATTCAGTTTCTCGCCAAGCAGCTGCAGCCGTGGGGCAAGGATTGCTCATGGCGGAGTATGAGAAAGCCTTTGCGCGCTACGATATTCGTGTTGGACAGGTGCTCATGTCTGCCCAAGATACCATGCGTTCTGCGCGCTACCGCAATGTGCGCAACACGATGGAGCGTTTGCTTGAATTCGGCGTTGTTCCTATTGTGAATGAAAACGACACGTTGGTTACCAGTGAAGTGCGTTTTGGAGATAACGATCATTTAAGTGCGCTTGTAGCCAATATTGTGCGTGCTCAAGCTTTGATTCTGCTCTCCGACGTTGACGGACTCTACACTGCTCCTCCAAGTCAGCCGGGGGCGCGGCGCTTGACTTTTGTGCATAATGCTCTTGAAGAGATTGACGATTCGACGATTGCGGGGACGGGCTCGGCTGTGGGTACGGGCGGGATGGTGACCAAGGTGGATGCAGTGCGCATTGCCACCGCCTCCGGTATTCCATGCTTGCTTACGTCTGCAGCTAATGCAGCTCCTGCATTAATGGGCGATGCTGTGGGAACGGCGTTTGCGCCTATTCGCGCTCGCGAATCAGCTCGACGTCTATGGATTGGTTATGCTTCTCATCCTCAGGGAACTGTTGTGGTGGATGATGGCGCTGCTCGTGCCGTACAAACAGGGAAAACCTCGCTACTAGCTGTAGGAACCTTAGGTGCGGATGGCGATTTTTCTGCTGGTGCTCCGGTGTGGGTAGAAGATACGCATGGCAATAAAATTGCTCGCGGATTATGTGCTTTTGATTCGGATGATATTTCCTCGCTTGCTCGAAAAAATACTGAGCAGATTGAGAGATTCTTGGGAGCAGAATATGCTCGTCCTATTATTCATCGCGATGATTTGGTGTTAGTAAAGCCCACGCGCTAATGTGAAGGCATGGCACAGTTAAGCACACGCATTCATAATGTTGCACCATCGGCTACTTTAGAAGTCGATCTTAAAGCAAAAGCTCTTAAAGCAAACGGCATCGATATTATTGGTTTCGGCGCTGGAGAACCTGATTTCCCAACGCCTGACTATATTGTGCGCACAGCAGTAGAAGCGGCGCAGGACTCAAAAAATCATCGTTATACTGCAACAGCGGGTTTACCAGAACTTCGCGAAGCAATTGCTCACAAAACCGCACGCGATAGCGGCTATGAGGTAGATCCTCAGCAGATAGTGGTAACTAACGGCGGCAAGCATGCGGTGTACGCGAGCTTCCAACTTATTCTTAACGAGGGGGACGAAGTAATCGTTCCTACTCCTTGCTGGGTATCTTACCCAGAAACAATCAAACTTGCTGGTGGTGTGCCTGTCGAGGTTTTTGCAGATGCTGAGCATACTTTCGAACCAAGTATCGAGCAAATCGAAGTAGCTACTACCGAACGTACTAAAGCTATCATCATTAATTCTCCAAACAACCCAACAGGTGCTGTGTGGTCTGCAGATACTTTGCGCGCAATCGCGAAGTGGGCTATCGAGCATGATGTATGGGTTATTTCCGACGAAATTTATGAGCACATGACTTATGATGACGCCGAAACCGCGCGTATTGGTTCTCTTGTACCTGAGGTGCGCGATCGGTTGATTGTTCTGAACGGTGTTGCGAAAACTTATGCTATGACTGGTTGGCGCGTCGGCTGGCTTCTCGCTCCTGCTGAAGTGGCGAAAGCAGCAACGAAGTTACAGGGACATATGACGTCGAACGTGTCTAATGTTCCTCAGCGCGCTGCAGTGTCTGCTATTGCTGGCGATTTAAGTGCTGTAGCTGCTATGCGTGAGGCTTTCGATCGCCGTCGTCACGCAATCGTGAGCGCTCTTAATGAGTTGCCAGGTGTGAGTTGCGAGATGCCAAAGGGGGCTTTCTATGCTTTCGCTGATTTTACAAGTTTGCTCGGTAAACCGCTCGGTAAGAACGGAACGGTTTGTGAAAATACAGTGCAGCTTGCAGCCCTGATTTTAGATGAAGTACATGTAGCAGCTGTTCCTGGTGAAGGATTTAGCGCACCTGGATATATTCGTTTTTCCTACGCTTTGGCAGATGATGACTTAGCTGAGGGTATGCGTCGTTTGAAAGAATGGCTCGCATAAGCCTTACTACAGTGCGGTTAAAGTGCATAAGTCGAGACGGGCTTATGCACTTTTTCGTAGCTGTTGCGTTATGCGTGCGCCACGCCGAGAGTGCGGAGAAGATGTGCTGGTGGAGGAATTGAAAAATAAGTGATTAGACGAAATCGACATTCCACGGTAAACTGAACATTTGGCGGTAAAAACGCCATACGTCGTTACATAGTCGAGGGTACTTGTCACAATATAAAGGCAATCCCGAGGATTGTGTACGATGTTACCAGTACACCTAGGGGTCTGGCGCAATTGGTAGCGCAACGGTCTCCAAAACCGTAGGTTGTGGGTTCGAGTCCCGCGGCCCCTGCTAGGGCAGTAAAACTGCACAGAAACATTGAGTGAGGATTGCAAAATGGCAAAGTCTGAGAACACTAAGGCTGCAAAAGTTCGCAAGCCAAATATCTTCCTGCGCGTTGGTATGTTCATCAGGCAGATGTTTGAAGAACTCTCTAAGGTTGTAGCACCATCAGGTAAGGAATTACTGGGATGGTCTGTAGCAGTGTTCATTTTCGTTGTATTGCTCATGATCTTTATTACAAGTTTGGACTTTGGCTTAGGTAAGCTCATGGTCACCTTGTTTGGCTAGTAAAAGCTTGTATTGCATATAAAACTATCGAGATTAACCCAGTAGGGAATTATGACTGAGAATTTTGAAGAAAATCAAGAAGCTCTTGAGGTTGCAGAAGTTGCAGAGCCAGTAGAAGCTGAAGTAGACGTGGAAACTGAAGCTCAGGATGTTGAAGCTGAAGATGCTCTCGATCCAGGTGAGAAGGCAGTCCAGGACTTCTCTAAGTCTTTGCGCGGTCTGGAAGGTAAGTGGTATGTTCTGCATACTTACTCCGGCTACGAAAAGCGCGTAAAGATGAACGTAGAATCTCGCGTTCAGTCATATGGTCTGGAAAGCCAAATTTTCCAAATCGAAGTTCCTATGGAAGAGGTGGAACAGCATACTGACAAGGGTAAGAAAGTTGTTACCCGCGTACGCATCCCAGGATATGTGCTTATCCGCATGTGGCCAGATGAGGATGCTCGTCGTATTGTGCGCGAAACAGAGGGCGTAACCGGTTTTGTGGGTAACGGCGGTGAACCAGCTCCACTGTCTCGCAAAGAAGTTGTGTCTATGATGGCTCCAATGATTCGTTCTGAAGCATTGAAGGGCACTGACAATATTGAAGCTCGTAAGAAGGCTCGCCAGATTGAAGTCAGCTTCTCTGTGGGTGAAGCCGTGACTGTTACTGATGGTCCGTTCGCTACGATGCCTGCAGTTATTTCTGAGGTCAGCCCAGCAACACAAAAGCTGTCTGTGCTTGTATCTATCTTTGGTCGCGAAACCCCAGTAGAACTTGGTTTCGATCAAGTGGATAAGATTGACGCTTAAGGCTGCTTAAAGCTGTTATTCTGTCTTCGCGTTCACCCGAGAGAGTGGATGCGAACTTTGTTTGCGCGTGGTCTGGGATGTGAAAAATGGGTGGCTATGGCTATTCCATGGTTCACGTGCTCAAAACTTAAACCGGATGCTGTCAGCCATGTCATGTGCGCGCCCGTCATGTCGCACAGCCATGAGCACAACTATCCTTCCTCCAAACTTGCTATTTGTCACAACAATCAGGCATAATAGAAAGGCTTGCCATTTTCAGCACGCTTTGGCACGCTGAAAGGCAGAGAAGATGAAAACCGCGGGAGGGGCGCGTCTTACGAGACAAACTCCGTTGAACCGCTAACAGAAAGAAGAACCATAAAATGGCTCCTAAGAAGAAAGTCTCAGCGCTCATCAAGCTGCAGATTGCTGCAGGTAAGGCAAACCCTGCTCCACCACTGGGTCCAGCATTGGGTTCCCATGGTGTGAACATCATGGACTTCACCAAGGCATACAACGATGCTACTAAGGATAAGATCGGTCAGATCATCCCAGTAGAAATCACTGTATATGAAGATCGTTCCTTCACCTTCGTTCTGAAGACACCTCCAGCAGCAGAACTTCTTCGCAAGGCAGCTGGCGTGGATAAGGGTGCTGGAAATCCTCTCACCACCAAGGTTGGCTCTGTAACCAAGGCGCAGGTACGCGAAATCGCTGAAACCAAGATGGCTGATTTGTCTGCTCGCGATATCGAAGCAGGTATGAAGATCATCGAGGGTACCGCACGCTCTATGGGCATTACCGTAACCGACTAATTATTATCCACGAAGCAGAAGGGCAAACGCTTGCCCACACTGCGACTGCTAAGGAGAAGCAGATGACAAAGCGTTCTAAGAAGTATCGCGAAGCTGCCGAAAAGGTAGATCGTTCAAACCTCTACACCGCATCTGAAGCTATTGCATTGCTCAAAAGCATGCCAGCTCGCGGTTTCGATGAAACTGTTGAGGCTGTATACAACCTCAACGTAGATCCACGTAAGGCTGACCAGCTCGTTCGCGGTACCGTGAACTTGCCTAACGGCACTGGTAAGACCGCTCGCGTAATCGTTTTCGCACGTGGCCCATTGGCTACTGCAGCTCTCGAAGCTGGTGCAGACGAAGTTGGCGATGCAGAGCTCATCGAGAAGGTATCTAAGGGTTACACTGACTTCGATGCAGTAGTAGCAACTCCAGATATGATGGGTCAGGTTGGTCGTTTGGGTCGTGTGCTCGGTCCTCGTGGTTTGATGCCAAACCCTAAGACCGGTACTGTAACCATGGATGTAGCTAAGGCTGTATCTGACATCAAGGGCGGTAAGATTGAGTTCCGCGTTGATCGTCACGGCAACTTGAGCTTTATCGTGGGTAAGCTCAGCTTCACTGAAGAAGCTCTCGAAGAGAACTTCCGGGCAGTAGCTGATGAAATCCGTCGTTTGAAGCCAACTACCGTTAAGGGTCGTTACATCACTAAGGTAACCATGACTTCTACTATGGGTCCTGGTGTCCCACTGGATGTAGCTCCATTGGCTGCATAAGTAGTTGCATAGTTCGCGATAATACGAACAGAACTTTAATCCCGCATCACGCATAGGTATGGAAATGCCAGCGTATGCGGGATTTTGTTTTGCTGTTTTGTGTGTGTGGGGGGGGGGCGGTTCGAACGTCGGTTTTTGTTGTTCATCGGACTTGGCGGGGTCTCATGCTTGCACGTGCGTGACTAGTAGCTGTTCGGCACAATCAGGCTTCACGCTGCATTAAATTCGAGGGTTATTGCTCTCACTCATTCTGCTTAACCGATTAATACACCTGTTGTGTCAGTTTTGATGCACAAAATGGCTTCAAAACTGACATATCGGTTGCGCGTATCGACTTTGCTCATAAAATAAACACATTCACGCCGAAGAGATGTCTTGACAACATCCTCCCTTAAACCCCGCTAAGTCCGAAGATCCGCATTTCTGTTGTATCTTTCATTGCTGTGCTTAGTAGTGAATGGTAAAGCTTTTACCACTTCCGATTTCGGCGGCTAAATTACTTTAAGGTGTAGCGCTACTGATAGCGGTGAAAGATACAGCATGCGAATCAAAATGAACCACCCCATTCATTAGCGCTTGAATAACATGCAGCCTACTGAGCGAGTTTTCTCTGCGATATGCCAGCCATGTGTGTTAGGTTGCCAAGAACAGCGTAACGTTCACGCACACTCACTCCGCGAGTTACACTACCGCAACGGACAATGTGGATAACTCGCTCATCGAGTCACAACACAACCGAATTTCTACGCCACCTACGCTAGAGTGGGGTGCATGGTAGACGTGACAACAACCCCAGCAGCAGACTCAATGAAGCTCAACGACGGTCGTAATATCCCTCGCATCGGAGCGGGAGTTTTGCGCATCGATAATGGCGATGTGGCACAAGTTGTATGCGACGCTTTAGAAGTCGGATATCGCCACATCGACACTGCTGCCGGCTATGGTAATGAAGATGGCGTGGGTGAAGGTCTGGTTCGCGCTGGTTTTGCTCAGGGCGAGAACCGCAGTAAGTTGTGGCTCACTACAAAATTGCGAGATTCCGAGCAAGGATACGACACAGCTTTACGCGCGTTTGAGCGTCAGCTACGTCTGCTCAAAACTGATTACGTTGATATGTATATGATTCATTGGCCAACTCCTTTTGATTGGCGTAGCGATACAACATGGGCTGCTTTGCGTGAACTACGCGAAGCAGGAGTTGTAAAAACTTTGGGCGTGTGCAATTTTATGCCTACAGATTTAGATCGTTTATATGATCAGGTGGGGGAGTATCCTGCTGTTAATCAGATTGAATTACATCCAACATTCCAACAGCGCGAGGTCGTAGAATATAGTCAGAGTAAGGGGATTGCAGTACAAGCATATTCTCCTATGGCCCGCGGAGCAGATTTAAACGCTGGTGGTGAACAGCTCGAGCAGATAGCTGCACGTCATAACGCAAGCGTAGCTCAAGTAATTTTGGCTTGGCATCTGGCTAAAAATATTATTATTATCCCTAAGTCTGCGCATAAGGAGCGTTTAGCAGAGAACTTAGAAAGCCGCAGTATTAAACTGACTGCAGATGATATAGCATTTATTGATTCTCTCAATACTTTGACACGTGCAGGACACGATCCAGCTACTTTCTCCTATAGCTGATGGTTAGGCATTACAGGCGTCGCCGCACCAGAGCTCGCCGTCAAGTTGTCGCAGTAAAAAAGCAATGGTACTACCTTATGTGTGTCATTGTTTTTCTTGGCGTACTTATTGGCTCTTTTCTGCCACAAGTTAGCGATACTGTGGCGCGCACAACCGGCACATATACAGCAACCGGTCAGGCGGCTGAAACACTAGCACAGCTCAAAGTTGTCGATAATCCTCGCCCAAGCCGTCACTATAAGCGCGACTATTTCGGTTTTCGCCAAACAGATGATGATGGTAATGGCTGCGATGTGCGCGAAGATGTGCTTGCCCGTGATTTAGCAGACGTGCGCTATAAAAGTTTAACCTCATGCAGAGTTGCGTCAGGTGTTCTTAACGACCCGTATACAGGAAAAATTATACATTTTAAACGCGGCATCGACACAAGCAGAGCAGTGCAAATAGATCATGTTGTTGCTTTAAGTAATGCCTGGAAATCAGGCGCATATGCGTGGAATACTGCTCGACGCTATGAATTTGGTAACGATACCTATAATCTTCTCGCAGTTGATGGTTCTGCAAATCAGCAGAAAGAAGATGCTTCAGCAGACGAATGGTTACCATCAAACACGGCTTACGTGTGCTCGTATGTTGCGCGCCAAATAGGCGTGAAAACGAAGTATCAGCTCAGCGTTACAACATCTGAGAAGAACGCCATGCTCAAAGTTTTGCATGGCTGTAGTAACCAAGTATTACCTGCGCGATAAACGAAGATTTGAGCGATTTTTCTCTCAGCTCAATAAATTGAGCCTATAACGCTATATTAAAAGAAGCACTTACGCATACCGTGTGTTGCAATCCCGAACGTTTTACCTTATTAAAGGCGCGCTTACGTATGTTGCTATTACATGAATGAGAAAAAAGAGAAAATAAAACACAAATAATAAACAGATGAGGGAGGTGAAGACGTGAACTGGCCATTTATTCTTGAAGAAATTCCCACTTTTGCTCAGGCACTTGTGGTCACACTCAATGTGTCGGTGTGGGGAATAGTGCTCTCCCTTATCATTGGTGTTTTCGCGGCAGCAATTGAAAGCGCTCGCGTTCCCGTAGTCCGTCAGATTATTCGCGTCTATATTGAACTCAGCCGCAATACCCCGTTACTGGTGCAGCTGTATTTTATTTACTTTGGATTACCAAAACTTGGTGTGCGCTGGTCGCCAACGCAGTCAGCAATTGTGGGTCTCGCCTTCTTGGGTGGATCATATATGGCAGAAGCTCTGCGTGGCGGTTTGGATGCGGTTGCTCCTATACAGCGTGAGTCAGCACGAATGCTGGGCATGAATAGTGTGCAGATTTTCTCGCGCGTTATTTTGCCTCAGGCGCTTAGCACTGCAATGCCAGGCGTTATAGCAAACGTCATCTTCCTGATTAAAGAATCATCTGTTGTTTCTGCTATCGCGCTCGCGGACATTATGTATGAGGCAAAAGACATTATGGGCAATGATTACAACACCTATGAAGCCCTTGTTCTGCTTACAGCTTCATACCTGATTGTGCTGCTGCCTATTTCCCTCATTGGCACATGGTTGGAGAGGAGGTTCGACTATGCAAGGAATTGATATTCTTTTCCAGCCTTCCGTTATGCCGCGCCTTTTTGAGGGCCTTCTTGTAACTTTGTGGATTGCTGGCGTATCCGTTCTCGCTTCTCTTCCTGCAGGCATTATTGTGGGCTGGCTTATGACTGTGGATAATAAGTTTGTGCGTCTGATTATGCGCATTTACTTGGATATTATTCGCATTATGCCTCAGCTAGCTTTGCTGTACATTGTGTATTATGGTTTTGCTCGCGCATGGAACGTGAACTTTGATGCAACTTTCGCAACAATTATTGTGTTTATTGCGTGGGGTGCAGCTGAGCTGGGAGATTTGGTACGTGGTGCTTTGCAGTCGATTCCGAACTCACAGCGTGAAAATGCACAAATGTTGGGTATGAACTCCACTCAGAGCTTCTTCTACGTGATTTTGCCACAAGCTTTGCGTCGTCTTTTGCCAGCATCTGTAAACCTGGCTACCCGCATGGTCAAAACAACATCATTAGCTGTATTGCTCGGCGTAGTAGAAGTGATTAAAGTTGGTCAGCAAATCATCGATGTCAATCGCATGACGCATCCTCAAGGAGCGCTGTGGATTTATGGTGTCATCTTCTTTATGTACTTCTTTATTAGTTGGCCGTTGTCCCTTATTGCAGGATATTTAGAGAAAAAGTGGTCTCATGAGTAACGAAACGCAAAACGAAGCAAAGAATCAATCAGCAGATAATGCCGTTGTTTTTGATGCGGTCGTCAAGCAGTACCCACATGCACAAGCTCCTGTGCTCAACGGTATTAACCTCAATATTCCTCGCGGTAAGGTAACTGTTGTGCTGGGGCCTTCAGGTTCCGGAAAGTCAACGTTATTACGCACCGTTGCAGGTTTGGAACCAATCCAAGGCGGAGAAATTTGCTTAGATAATGAAGTAATCGCTTCACAGAGCGTTACTTTTAACAGGCGTCCAGCGGATTTGCGCACACGTATTGGCATGGTTTTCCAAAGCTATGACTTGTTCCCACACAAAAGCGTGCTGGGTAACGTAACAATGTCTCCAATTATTGTGCAAAAGCGCAATAAAGCGGAAGTTGAGCAAGAGACTTTACAGCTGCTCGATCGCGTTGGTCTCAAGAATCGTGCGCAATCGAAGCCACGTGAGCTTTCTGGCGGTCAGCGCCAGCGTGTAGCTATCGCACGTTCCCTTATTATGCATCCAGATATTATGCTGTTCGATGAAGTAACAGCCGCGCTTGACCCAGAAATGGTGCGCGAAGTTCTGGACGTTATTGTTGAGCTTGCCGATCAAGGCATGACCATGATGATCGTGACGCACGAAATGGGTTTTGCTCGTGCAGTAGCCGATCATGTGGTTTTGCTGGAGAACGGTTCCATTGTTGAGGAGTCACACAATAGTGACGAATTCTTTGAGCATCCTCGTACTGAGCGTGCTCAGCAGTTCCTCAACACCTTTAAGTTTGAGCGTCACCGCATTTGAGCGTCACCGCATGAGTGAAGCCCAGAAATAATAAATCGCAGAGAGAGATAAGGAGAGCGTATGAACATCGTTTCAGCACTCGCACAAGTTAAAAAGCACGCACGTCACATCGTTGCTGGTATGGCTGCACTTTCCCTGACGGTTGGTCTTGCAGCATGCGGTCCACAGGTCAGCAGCAGCGCATCTGGCTCGTCGTCAACTGCTTCAAAGAGCACCCGCACTTTAGATGATATTAAGAAGTCGGGCGTTTTGAAGGTAGCTGTATTTACTGATAAAGCTCCATTCGGTTATGTAGATAAAGATGGTAAGAACCAAGGTTACGATGTTTACTTTGCTGAGCGTTTGGCAAAGGATTTGGGTGTAAAGATTGAGTACACTTCTGTAGATCCTGCTGTTCGTGTAGACGTTTTGTCTTCTAATAAGGTAGACATTACTTTGGCTAACTTTACGGTTACTGAAGAGCGTGCTAAGAAGGTTGACTTTGCTAAGCCATACATGAAGGTTGCTTTGGGCGTTGTATCTCCTGAAGGCGCAGAAATTACTGATGTAAATCAGTTGAAGGATAAGACCTTGATTGTTGCTAAGGGAACGACTGCAGAAACCTACTTCGAAGAGAAGCATCCTGAAGTAAAGCTGCAAAAGTATGATCAGTACGCTGATGCTTATAACGCTTTGCTTGATGGCCGTGGTGACGCATTCTCCACTGACAATACTGAGGTATTGACTTGGGCTAAGTCTAACAAGGGCTTCAAGGTGGGTATTACTTCTTTGGGTGATACTGACACCATTGCTCCAGCCGTGAAGAAGGGCAACAAGACTCTGCTCGATTGGATCAACAAAGAGATTGACACCTTAGCAGGTGAGCAGTTCTTCCACAAGGATTACGAAGAAACCTTGCTGTCAGTTTATGGTGATTCTATTAATGCAGATGAAATCGTTGTTGAAGGTGGCAAGCTCTAAAGCTGTGCAAACCTGTGTAGGAAATCTGTATATAAGGCGGAGGCTTCCTCGGAAGGGGAGCTTCCGCCATTTTGATGCTTGTATGGAGTGTTTGTGGTATTCAACGACTGTGCCTATGCGTGAAGGTTAAAGATGGAAGAAGGCTTACTATCAACACATTTTGGCCTATAACCCGCATATTGTGGGGCAAGCTTAAGATAACACGCGAATGACTTCGTAATAAACCATAACTGTGTTGCAGGGTTTACGTATCTGCTCAGGCTTGTGCAGTTGCGTCTTTAACGCGTGAGCAGATACGTTACACACAACGCGTGCTGTTTTTGACGTATAAAACCTATTGGCTTGGGCGCTTGCGTTCTAGTTAATGCGTAAATCAAACAGATTGATATAAAACAAAAAAGAGAAGAGCCAATGAGTCCAAGAGAAGAGGGTAAAAAGGAAACATTGGCCTGAATAAAATATATCAGGTGTTTTCAATTTTCTCAAAAAAATACGAAGAAACTTTGATCAATATAACACTTTTGGGTGAAAATTAAAGGCGTGTCGCACTTGAAAATTATCTGTAAGTGGACTAAAGGATTCCTGAGTGTTGTAAGCGTTATCGATTATATAGGAGGGTACTGTAAAATATCTACTGTTGATGAGTTGTCAGTAGTGAGAGAAGTTATGCATCGCACACACAGTCACCATCCTGCATTGGGAGATGTTTTGGCGCCTTGGCGTCGGCTTATAACTTCAATGCTTGTAGGTGCAAGTATTTTTGCGTTATCGGCGTGTGGAGATAATACGCCTAGTTCGGCGCTAACAGATTCGCAGTGGAGCGCACGTAAACTCGAAGCATTAAGTGGTGAATTTGCTGCTGCTGGTGCGTCGTCTCAAAAATCAGCTGTTGATGCGTGGATTGTTGGATACAGTGCAGGTCAACAGAACGCAGCTATTTCTTACGATCCATCAGGTTCGGGTGCTGGAGTTAATACTTTTCTTACAGGTGCTGTCTCTTGGGCAGGAACTGATGCTCCGCTAAGTGATAGCCAAGTCAAGCAATCGCAGGCAGTATGCGCCCAAGGCACAGCTTTCGAAGTTCCAACCTATGTCTCGCCTATCGCAATCGCATACAACCTATCGCAGTACGGCCTCCAAGACGCTCACATACAATTGTCCCCCGCAACCCTCGCTAAAATCTTTAACGGAAGCATTTCCCGCTGGAACGACCCAGCTATCATTGCAGAAAATCCAAGCATCGCAGCCAAATTACCGAACTTAGCCATTACCCCAGTATGGCGCTCCGACAAATCAGGCACCACTAAAACTTTCCAAACATATTTACGTGGGGCTGCGCCACAAGACTGGACGAACGATCCTACCGAAACATGGCCATACACTATCGGTCAGGGAGCCAAAGGAACGCCCAGCGTGGTAATGACAATCGGGCAGGCTCAGGGCACAATCGGCTATGCGGACTTCGCGCAAGTCTCCAACCTTGGCACGGTTTCTGTGCAAGTGGGGCAAGAGTATGTGCAGCCAAGCGCTAAGGCAACAGCACAACTGATTAACCATTCACCGCTCAATGCAGAAGCCCTCAAGAACGGCCGCTATATCGTTGACGTGGACTACGCCACAAAGAAGTCGGGCGTGTATCCTATCGCTTTGGTGAGCTATGAAGTGGCGTGCACCACCTACAAGTCCGCGCGAACGGCAACATTTGTGCGGCAGTGGCTCACTTACGTGCTCAGCGATGAGGGGCAGGAAGTATCCGAGGACTATGCTGGCGCGGCTCCACTGCCTAGTGCGTTGCGCGAGCAGATGATGAAAGCGGTCGGCGATATTTCTGCAGATGATAGCTCTTCTGGCGCGACTTCTTCAGCAAAGAAAGCAGTGTCTGCAGTCAATACTGCGCGCGCTAATATTTCAAGCAATGCTACGTTCAGTGCTGCGAAGAATACTGCTAAAACGATGACTACATTGCGTACTGTGGTAAATAAAAATAATTTTGCGCATCCCCAAGAGATAACCTCCGCCCTCTCCAAGGAGTTTGCGTAAATCATGAAAAACCGCATGAAAAACAGTGCTAATAGCAGCGCCGGAAACAGCGCCGCAAACACCACTGGAAAAGCCAGTCTAAAAAAAATTACCGCCGACAAGCTTTTCCGCTGGTGTGCAGTTGCTGCTGGCGTTCTTATTCTTTGCGTGCTTGCGGCTGTTTTTGTGTTCTTACTCATCCAAGCAAGCCCTGTTTTTGTAGGAAATCGCGAAGCTGCCGCCCACGTTATTTCTTCTTTTACTGGCGGACGCACTACAAGTTTCTTAGCATTCGTGGGACCACTGATTTTTGGAACCGTTCTCGCTTCCGCTTTGGCGCTCGCCTTAGCATTTTTTGTTGCGGTGGGTATCGCTCTATTCATTTCGCACTATGCACCCAAAAAACTTAGCTCTGTTTTAAGTTCCGTAGTCGATTTGCTGGCCGCTATTCCGTCGGTCGTCTATGGTTTGTGGGGAGCTTTGGTGCTTGTGCCGCACATGTATCCTGTATGGTCGGCGATTAACAAAGTTTTCGGATGGATTCCGGTGTTCGCAGGCTCTGTGTCTAATCCTCCGCGCACGATTGCTACGGTTGCTGTGGTTCTGGCAGTTATGATTTTGCCGATTATCACTTCTATGGCACGCGATATTTTCGTGCAAACTCCATTGCTCCAGCAAGAAGCTGCTTTGGCTTTAGGTGCTACGAAGTGGGAAATGATTAAACTGTCTGTTTTGCCTTTCGGAGCTAACGGTTTAATGTCCGCTTCTATGCTCGGATTAGGTCGAGCTTTAGGTGAGACAATGGCTGTGCTTATGATTTTGTCTCCTGGCAGCACCTATTCCTTGCATCTGTTTACCGCGTCACAAAATCAGACGATTGCTGCTAACATCGCCGCTCAGTTCCCAGAAGCTGATTCTATTGGCGTATCCACTTTAATCGCTTCAGGTTTGGTTCTTTTTGTTATTACTTTTATTGTGAACTATGCCGCTCGACGTTTAACCCATCGTCGTTCTGACTCTAGTTGGGTAAAGAAGTTGATGAAGCGCTGGGCGAATAGTTTCAGCGCTCGCAAAAATACTGCCGCTGACCGAGCCGATACGCAGAGCATTCAGAAAGGAGGCAAGTAAATGGTTAATCAGAAAGCATCGCGCACTTCCAGCGCGGCAACCGCTCGCGCAGCAACGCCTCAAGAAACAACGCACACTACCACGCTCGAGCCAACGACTCAAGTTTCGCTATCGGCTCAGTCTTCCCCAACCCCTGACTTCGACAAGCTCAAGCCTTCACGATCTTCCTTAGCTGCTCGCAAACGCACAGATCTGCTTATGCGCGTGTTAATTTACACAGCATTTCTCATTGCCGTTATTCCTCTGATTTCCGTGCTTTATACCACGGTTGTTAATGGTGCGAGGCGTTTTGACTGGTACTTCCTTACGCATAATATGCGCGGTGTTGTTGGCGGTTTGTATCCTTTCGGAGGCATTCTTCACGCAGCCATTGGCACCTTAGAAATTACTTTGGGGGCCGTTATTATTTCCGTTCCAGTAGGTATTATGACCGCTGTATACATGGTGGAGTATTCTGCTAAGAAACGCTTACATAAAGCAATTTCTTTCTTTGTAGACGTGATGAGCGGTATTCCGTCGATTGTGGCGGGTTTGTTTGCCTACGCTATGTTTAGTTTGCTCTTTGGCCCGGGAACAGTGAACGGTTTTGTTGGTTCTGCTGCATTATCGATTTTGATGATTCCTACCATCGTGCGTTCTACAGAAGAAATGCTTTCTATTGTTCCTGTTGATTTGCGCGAGGCTTCGTATGCGCTGGGTGTGCCGAAATATCGCACTATTATTCGCGTAGTTTTGCGCACTGCTTTGCCAGGTATTGTGTCGGGCGTTATTTTAGCTATTGCTCGCGTGATTGGTGAAACAGCTCCACTGCTTATTGCTGCAGGATCTATTTCGAGTACGAACTTTAACCTCCTCTCCGGTCGTATGACCACGTTGCCGGTATACGTATATAACGAGTTCCAGCAGGGTATGGCATCGTGTCCAGCCATATCGCAGATTGGCATGGAGACTGTTGGTTTGTGCGTGCCAGGAATCCGCATGGAACGCGCGTGGGCAGCAGCTTTAGTTTTGATTATTCTCGTACTTATTTTGAATGCTATTGGTCGTCTTATTGCTAAGATTTTCTCGGTGAAGACGAAGTAAGGTCTGAAAGGTAACTCATGGGACAACGTATTGATGTGAATCATCTCAACGTCTACTATGGCGATTTTCATGCTGTGGACGATGTGAATATGGTGATTGAACCCAATAAGGTGACTGCTTTTATTGGACCATCTGGTTGTGGAAAATCAACTGTTTTGCGCACACTCAATCGTATGCATGAAACAACTCCAGGTGCTCACGTTGTTGGTGAAGTACTTTTAGAGGGTAAGGATTTATATGCCCCCGATACTGATCCAGTAGCTGTGCGTCGCGATGTGGGTATGGTATTCCAACGTCCTAATCCATTCCCAACAATGTCTATTCGCGATAACGTTCTTGCAGGCGTTAAGCTCAACAATAAGCGCATTTCTAAGTCCGATGCCGACGCTGTGGTGGAGTGGGCTTTGCGCGGAGCTGCCTTATGGAATGATGTGAAAGATCGTTTAGATAAACCAGGAGTTGGATTATCAGGTGGTCAGCAACAGCGTTTATGCATTGCGCGTGCTGTGGCTGTGCATCCTCAGGTATTGCTCATGGATGAGCCATGCTCTGCATTGGATCCTATTTCCACCCTGGCAGTTGAAGACTTGATTGGCGAGTTAAAAGATGAGTTCACCATTGTTATCGTGACGCATAATATGCAGCAAGCTGCACGTGTGAGCGATACAACGGCGTTCTTTAACACTCAAGGATTAGGAAAACCGGGTCATCTTGTTGAAATTGATGACACGACAACAATTTTTTCCAATCCACGATCCGAAGAAACAGAAAACTATATTTCTGGTCGTTTCGGCTAAGAATAGAACCGAGATTGCCTGTGGGTGCTGTCTCGGCTTTATTGTCGGTGCACACTATGCGCTGATTGGGTTGGGCGGGTGCGACGGCTGGTGTGCCGCGCCTTGCATTTATTATCACTAGAGAGAAAGAAATGAAGACAATGGATTTCTTCAAGTTGAAGGAGAACGGTACCTCGGTATCTACTGAAGTAACCGCAGGTTTAACCACCTTCTTTGCAATGGCCTACATCATTGCAGTGAACCCAAGTATTTTGGGACAAACCGGTATGCCATGGGGCGCAGTATTCTTGGCAACCATTATCGCCTCTATTGTTGGTACCCTTATTATGGGCTTGTTTGCTAACGTTCCATACGGTTTAGCTCCAGGTATGGGTCTCAACGCCTTCTTCACCTTCACTGTTGTGAAAGGTGTTGGTTTTACGTGGCAAGAAGCCATGTCTATGGTATTTATTTGCGGCATTATTAACATTATTATTACCGCTACATCCTTGCGTAAGATGATTATTAAGTCCATTCCGCCAATGCTTCAGCACGCTATTGGCGGCGGTATCGGTATCTTTATCGCTTACGTTGGCTTGCTCAACATTAAGGTCATTAACTTCGAATCGGGCGCTCCGGCGCTCTCCTCTTTCGCAGATCCTCAGCTGCAGGTCTTCCTTATTGGCCTCATCGTTGCTATCGTTCTGCTCGTCGTTAAGTTCCCAGCTCAGCTCGCATGGCTCAACAAGGGCGCTTTCGTAATCGCTATCGCGGTAGCCGCGCTTATCGGCATCCCTTACGGTCTCACATCTATGGGCAAGTCCATCAGCATCGTACAGTCGTTCCAGCAGCTGCCAGAAACTGCTTTCGCTATCTTTACGCCAAAGGGTTTCCCAGCGCTTTTCGCTGACCCAGCACGTCTGCCTCTGGTCCTCGTCACCATTTTCGCTTTCTCTCTGTCCGATACTTTCGACACGATCGGCACCTTTATCGGTACCGGCCGCCGCGCAGGTATCTTCTCTGCTGATGATGAGAAGCAGATGGAAGAGCACGCTGGCTTCAGCTCCAAGATGGATAAGGCTCTGTTTGCTGACGCAACGGCTACATCTATTGGTTCTTTGCTCGGTACCTCGAACACCACTACCTATGTAGAGTCGGCTGCAGGTATCGCTGCGGGCGGTCGTACCGGCTTAACCTCGGTTATCGTTGCCGCTGGTTTCGCGCTGTCTACTGTTTTCGCTCCACTCATTTCTGCAATTCCGAGCGCAGCCACTTCTCCAGTTCTCGTTATCGTGGGCTGCATGATGATGAGCTCCTTCGCAGAAATCGCTTGGGACGACTTGACTGTAGCCATTCCAGCATTCTTTACCGGCGTATTCATGGCTTTCGCCTACTCCATCTCTTACGGTATTGCAGCAGGCTTCATCACCTACTGCATAGTAAAGGTATGCAAGAAGGAAGCTAAGCAGGTTCATCCAATTATTTGGGGTGTAGCTCTTCTGTTTATTATTGATTTAACTTTGCAAGCCATTATTTAAGGCGTAAAGACTGAAGGGGACGGTGTTATGCACCGTTCCCCTTTTTTAGTGGTTCATTGGACTTAGTGGGGTTTGTGCTGCTCCGTTTTTGTTGGACTGTATGGTCGGTTCTATTATTTTAGGGAGTGATTGAAGTCCTCGCGCATACGTGAATCATGGAACACTATGCCAAGTCACATTTCACGAACCGTCCCCCAAGTGCTCCGGTCTGCCGTACAAGAATAATCAAATAAAGCAAACCAAACTCCGCTAAAAACCCGCGCACCTCTTAGTCCACAGCTTTGAGCGCCTCCAACATATCCACACTCCTCAAACGATGATGCACATACGCCGCCAGCATCCCCAACGCCACCGCAATCGCCACCGCCGGCACGATATACGTCCATAGCCCCGTCCCCTCATAAAACATGGTGGAACTCGGAGGCACCACCTCCAGCATGTATGCGTGCAAAGCTCGTCCCAAACCGAAGCCCATAAGTGTGCCCAGCAACGACAAAATAATCGTTTCGCGGTAAATATACAGAGTTACTTCACCATTAAAGAAGCCCAGCACTTTTACCGTAGAAAGCTCTCGAATACGTTCAGACACATTAATATTCGTCAAATTATACAAAATACAGAAGGTGAGCAACATAGACACAAGCACCAGCACAAACATCACCTTGTTGAGGGATTGCGCAATCGTATCCATCTGAGCTGAAAGCGCCACGTTTTGAACAACGCCCGACACAGCATCCAGCTCAGTCAGACGCGCAGCCTCTTTCTCCACAGAAGAAATGCTACGGTTTTTGAGCTGCACAAGGTACCCCTGAGCTTCATAATCAGCGGAGAACACACGCTTATATGTGGTAGCGGTCAGATACATGTAATGACCCATATACATCTCACTGATGCCCGTAATGCGCACAGATCTGCTACGACCATCAGCATCTTTGAAACTTAAAGTGTCTCCAGCATGCACCCCAGTCAGCTTTGCCAAACGATGCGAAATAATAGCGCCCTTATCTGTCAGTTCTAAAGGACGATGCGAGTAAGCGTCTAACAGCGTCATAAACTTACTTAACTCGCGAGGCTTGTTCGAGGCAATAAGAGCAATCGAATGTGCCTCATCATCGGGTCCCGCCACTTTCGATACCGTTTCAAAATGTACAGCAGTTGAAGAGCGCACGGCAGAAGATCGCAACTCCTGCTCTAACTGCGCTTTTTGCTCCTTCCGAGCCTTCTGCTCAGCGGAAGTCTGTGCAGAAGGGGAGCTGGACACAATCACATCATAATGAACCAAATCGCTAAACTGACGATTATTAATCGAATTAATTGAATACTGCAAACCGAGGCCTGCGAAGAGTAAAGCTGTAGCGCTTGCTACGCCAAAAAGCGTCATGAACATGCGGTCTTTATAACGCATAATATTGCGCAAGGTCACTTTATACGTAAAGCTTAAGCGGTTCCATAGCACAGGTATGTGTTCGAGAATAATTTTTGAACCTGCTGCAGGAGGCTTCGGCAGAAGCAGAACAGAAGGTTTTTCGCGCAACTCGCGCAGGCACACAAAAATAGCGGGCGCAGTAGCGCAGGCTAAAGCAGTGGCAACGCTTATCATTGAGGTAACGCCATCAAAGTGTAATTCAAGTGCAGGCAGAGTAAAACGGTCGGAGTGAGCTGCATAAATAACTGTTGGTAACACCACATGCCCGAGCGCACTTCCCAGAAGCGAACCAATCAGCGAGGCTAAAGCGCCATATACCACGAACTTGAGCATAATCGCAGTATCAGGGTACCCTAAAGCTTTCATACTGCCGGCATTAGTGCGCTCCTCATCCACAAAACGCGACATTGTAGCTACCGTAACCATAACGGCAACAAAGAACAGGAAAATCGCGAAAATATGCGAGAGCGTGTCAATCGTGCGCGGGGACGAAGAATACACCGTGTAGCCCTCATGCCCAGGCCAATCATTGCGTCCGTAAACAGAATACACAGGCTCTTCTAACTCGTTGAGCTGCTTAAATGTATCAGAGCGCGACGTGTCTAAAAACCGCCGAGCCTCATCGAGCTGCGTTCGCGCGCCATCTAACTGAGCTTGAGAGGAATTCAACGTGCTTTCGTTAGCCTTGAGCTGTTCAGCTCCAGCGCGTAACTGACTATTCGCTTGCTCCCACTGAGCCAGCTGATACGTGTAGGTTTGCAAACCCTTCTCATACTCAGCTACACCCGCTTCATATTGCGCTAAAGCCGCGTTATAGGCTGCGCTTTGCTGATTAAGTTGAGCGCTGAGTTGAGCGCGTAGCTGCTGGTTCTGCGTATTGTCAGCAGACGGGGGAGCGTTCTGCAAAGCATCGAGTTGATGTTGCGCGGCAATAATCTGCTCGCGCGCATACTCTAAATTCCCGCGTAACTGTTCGAGTTGGGCATGCGTGGCATCAAGTTTTTCTCTGGCTGTGTTGAGCTGAGCTAAACCGTCGGCACTGCGCTGCTCGCCTTGCTGCGCCTCAATTTTTCGAGCATTAAACTGCTCCTGCGCTCGGCTGAGCTGTTCCTGCTTTTCGGTAAGCGAGGCAGTATTACTGTCAATGTCTTGCTGAGCAGCGTCCAGTTTATCTGTTGCTACCTTTTTTATCTCTGCCAAGCGTTGCTCAGGTCTGCCAGCCAGAGCCTTCTCTATCTGCTTTTTATGTTTGCGTAAACGCTCGGTATATGCGTTGGAATACGGATTGATTTGGCGCATATCTCGAAAAGTTAAACGAGCCAGCGTGTAATAATCAGTGCGAAAAGCTGTGGGAGAGAGAACTCCGTAACCCTCCAAAGAGCCGGTACCCACCCGTGATTGGCCAAGATTAATAGTCGATATAAGTTCTACAGAGTGTACGAAACCTACTATTTTTAGCTTTTTAGTGCGTAAAACGGATTGCTGAGAATCCTCATGAGCCTCAACTGTTTGGCTGATTTTATACGTTCCAGATAATTGATTGCTTAAAGCTATTTCTGAGGAAGCGTTAGACCGTGGTAAACGACCGCTAACGACTTCGTAAGTAGAAATTTTAGAGCTATTGGAAAAAAGACGGATAGCTTTATTGCTTGTTCCCAGCGTTACATCAGTAAGATAACCGCACTCGGATTGCTCTACACCGTGTATTTTGCGCAGAAGAGAGCAATCAGTTTTATCTAAACCCATCGTGCTCATAACCTGCACATCAGCAAGATGATGAGTATTAAAATAATGCTGGGCAGTTAAGCCCATATCAGGAGATGCGACTTTCAGTCCTACTAAAGCAAAAGAACCGATAGCCAATAAAATCATAATAGAGAAGAAACGACCCTTTGATTTAATAAGGCAACGCCATATATCTTTCCATAATGTGCGATGCAATAAACTCATAACTCACCCCTACCATTCAATATCCGCAATGTCTTGAGGGTGAGGATTAACATCAATACTGCGCACACGACCGTCTGCCATGCGAATAACACGGTCGGCAATAGGGGCAATTAAGGAGTTATGCGTCACAATGATGACTGTAGAGCCTTTCTTGCGGCTCATATCTTGCAAAATCTGCAAAATCGCTTTACCGGTGTGATAGTCTAAAGCGCCCGTTGGTTCGTCGCATAACAAGATCTTAGGATTTTTTGCAATAGCTCGAGCAATTGCAACACGTTGCTGTTCGCCACCCGACAGTTGAGCAGGGAAGTTATTCATGCGATGAGATAGTCCCACAGCTGTGAGTGCCTCTTGCGGACTCATAGCATTACGCACTACTTCTGAAGCGAATTCAACATTTTCTTTGGCGGTTAAATTGGAGATAAGATTATAAAATTGGAAAACAAAGCCAACATCAGTGCGGCGGTAAGCAGTGAGCTCGCGCGAGGAATATCCTGCAATATCGCGACCATCAATAATAACATGACCTTCGTTGAGGGTATCCATACCGCCGAGAATATTGAGCATGGTTGATTTTCCTGCTCCCGAGGCTCCTAAAATAATAGCGAGTTCGCCTTTTTCCACGCTAAAAGTTACATCGTTATTCGCGATGATTGTGCTATCGCCTGCAGTATAAAATTTGGAACAATGCTGTACGTCGATGTAACTCATAGTCTCATTCTTGCACAGGTGGAGGCAGAAACTCTATCGGAGCGTGTTGGTTGTTCTTATCGGTTTTTGGGGAATGCTCATATGCGCAACTGTTATGCCACTTGTGAAGCCATTTTTCCGCATCATAAGTGGCATAAGAGGTGTATGAAACGGTTAAGTACGACGCGATACAACCGCCACAACACTACAGCCACCGCAGCACCACTGCACGCAAAGTCCCCACGTCAGCACTTTTGCACTGAACACGGGGACTCTTAATCCGAAACTAATCCGAACTGCTATTCAACTATCTCAATACCAGCAAGGATTAGATGAATCACTTTAATACCAATTATAAGCTTGAGAATGTGCCCATGCTGCTGTTGGCGTACCATAGCGACCAGCAATATAGCCTAAGCCCCAGGTAATCTGCGTGGTAGCGCTTGTCTGCCAATCTGCACCAGCGGAAGCCATCTTGCTTCCTGGAAGAGCCTGAGGAATACCATAAGCTCCAGAAGGATTAGCAGCAGTTGTGCGCCAGCCAGATTCCTTATTCCACAGGTTCACCAAAGCAGTAAAGTCAGATTCAGACCAACCGCGTGCCAAAACCATCTCATGTGCAATAGACTGTGCTTCGCTGACTGGAACAGTGGTACCAAGGTTTGCAGAAGAACCAGAAGATGTGCTTGCTGTTGCTTTCTTCGTACCTACATGAACTTCCTCATTCACAGGAGCTTTTTTCACATACTCAGTGAGAGTAGAAGTGGAGACCACGCCATCGGCGTTCTTCGTTACCAAATTAGTCTGTTCAACAACGCCGTCTTCGCCCTTAACCGTTACTTTGCGAGCGCCTTCAGCTAAAGTGCTGTCTTCAATCTCTACAGTGTTATATGCAACAGATTGCTCAACCGTTTCAACTTGTGAGTTAGCTCGCGTAATTTTAATAACAGTGGATTCCTTCACCTTCGTGTCGAGGGAAGGGCTGACGGAATCATCTGATTCCAAAGTAATATTTCCTGCAGCTAAAACAGACTTTACATCAGTAAAATCCGATCCCAAAACCATACGCGAGGTTCCGTTAATAACAACCTTAATGTATTCGGTATCTGCAGAGGAGTCGCCCGCATTATTACGCAAAGCAGAGCGTAACGTACTACGCGATACGTCCTTACTATTGCTGACCAAATCGTTAATAGAGTAGGCAGTAATATGCAAAGATGATGATCCGTTAAAGTAATTGACGGTTGCAAAAGCAGTGCTGGTGACAAGAGTAATAACTGCTACAGCACCCGCGCTGGCTGCAATCCAGTGTTTGCGGGTCATTTTTTTATGTAATGGTACGATCGGTTGTCCGTGACGACCAGGCATAAAGCTCCTCAGATTGGCGAATAATGCTCGATATTTAATTATTCAAGTATGCGAGCATGTGACTCGCGAACATCTCTAACCGCCCTAATAGCAGCTAGTTACACAACTGCCCATAATTTTACCATGAACGGTGTTCAAAGGCTAAAATATGGGCAATCAGCTTTTAGAATTGGGCAGCTATGCAGATGCTATACGAATCCTCTAGCCACTTCAGGCTTACTCAGCCTCATCCTAGGCTTCAGTCTCAGCTTCAGCATCCACATCAATATTGCGCACCTGCTCAATAACGCTGTCAAGCTGAGAAGCAGTCAAAGCGCCCGCCTGCTGGAACACAACGGTGCCGTTCTTAATGGCCATCAGCGTTGGCACTGCCTGAATCTGTGCAGCCTGAGCTAGATCTTGGTTGTGGTCAATATCAACCTTGCCAAAATAAATATCTTCGTTCCTCTCAGATGCCTTCTCATATACTGGTCCGAAAGCGCGGCAAGGAGGGCACCATGTAGCCCAAAAATCAACGAGAACAATATTGTTGTTGCTAATAATATCGTTAAACTTTTCTTGTTCAATAGTCTGCGTTGCCATAAATATCCTTCAGTATTCTTAATTTCTTATATATCGCGAAGTTTCGCGCAGAACGGTACTACTTCTAGTTTAACTGTTTCAACGTTCTGAGTGTGACGAAAATTCCCTTCACTTTGCTCTGGGTGAAGTGCAATAATTAAGTGTATGTCAGTTCTCAATGATGAAGTCCCTGATAGCGACGACTTTGATGCAGGTTGTAAGCGCAGCGAATTTGATGATATAACTCCGGATGATTTTATGCGCGGTTCGTCCTCGCATAATCCTCCTGGATGGTTATCGCGTCGCGATATTGATGATGTCCGTTCAAAAACGCCTCTGCCGTATATTGTTGTTGTTCCTGTGCGAACCGATGATTTGGGACGTATTGCGTATGTGGGTTCTTTGCTAACCGCTCATGATGCTGATGGCACCGTTTCGCGCACGCTGATTACAGGACGTGTGCTCTTTCACGAAACGATTCGTGAGTCTATTGCGCGCAATATATCGAAAGATTTGGGCGATATGACTTTGCCACATCTTCCCGTGAATCTGCAGCCTTTTATGGTGGCTGAGTTCTTCCCAACTCCAGGAGTAAGTCCTTACTTCGATGCGCGCCAACATGCTGTTGCTTTGTGCTATATCGTCGATATTGCCGGTGATTGCCGTCCTATGGATGAAACTCTGGACGTGGAATGGGTAAGCGTAAGTGAGGCAGTAAGACCTGAGTTTTTAGCTCAACTTCCTAATGGTTTCGATCGTATTGTTGTGCAGGCTTTAACCAGCGCGGGCGTGTAGGAGAGGCGCGTAAAAGGTGAGTAGGAGCTGCTTCTCAGGCATCGTTGCGCCACAGACGTTCACAGTGAGCAACCTCTACAGTAAACTACTTCCACAGTAAAGCACGCGTGGTAGCGTACAACTATGGCCATAAAGTACTTCGACATTCCTGTGCACACTTATCATCGCGCTGTTGTTCCTGCAGGGCATAGCGACATTCCGCTCGTGCTTATTCACGCTTTTCCAGTTGATCATCACGTGTGGGATGCTACTGCAGCGCAGATTATTGAGCAGACACATGGTCGCGTAACTGTGCTTGCAGTTGATATGCCTGGAGCGGGCACGAATCCTGTTCCCGATCGCGCAAGCGTGGGCGAGATTGCCGATGATGGTGCGTATACGCAAGCCATGGATCGCATGGCGTCATCTATTGTGCATGCTGTGCACTCTGCCGGTTTTAATCGTGCTATCTTTGCAGGTATTTCTATGGGCGGTTACGCCACTTTGTCTATTGCGCGGCAGTTTAGCGATGCTGTTGCTGGTATTGCCTTGTGCGATACAAAAGCAGATGCTGATACTCCTGCTCAACGCGCGAACCGTTTAGCTATTGCTGAACGTTTAGAACGTGAAGCAACACTTGAGCCAGTTTTCCATTTTGCTCAGCCACAAGATGACGATTCAGCTTTTAAGAAATCCGATGAATTTATTCATACTTTTATGGCGTGGATTGCTTCACAAAGTCCTGCTGGAGTGGCGTGGCGTCAACGTATGGCTGCAGGTAGGCGTGACGATAATGATACTTTAGGAACGATTACTGTTCCAACAGCAGTTATCAGCGGTTCCTTAGACCCATCATCTGCACCCGATGTAATGCGTCCGATTGCTGATGCTATGAAGCAATCTCAGATGCGTTTTACCGAGATTAAAGACGCTGGGCATTTTAGCTGTTATGAAAAGCCTGCACAGGTTGCTGCTGCTCTAGCTCAGTTAGTTGATGACGTACGCTCCGTGTCAACACCATCTGCTGATTGCTCTGCGCTACCTTTAACCGTAAACGCTGAATCCTTGCGTGTGGGAGAGCTGTTAAGCGATATTCCTATGACTCAAGGCGCTGTGAATTGGCATATTGACCGTCGCGAGCAGATAACGCCAGATAATTGGCACGATGTTCTATCTGCCGAGAATACTTTCGTAGTTCTTGTGAAAAACTCTCGTATTGCTGTGGCAAAAGCAGGCATACAATCAGCTATACACACTGGGCATATGCGCAGGCTTGTAGAATTAGCAGGCTCGTATGTGGCGCAAACTCTTGCGCAGCATCCTGACGCTCTCTACTACTTGGGGGAACTCTACGATGCGGCGCACGATGAGATGAGAACATATATTGCCCTTGATTTTGATGTGCTCACCGACGATACAGCGCATAGCGTGGTTACTACTTTTGTGAGCCGTGCGCTTATGCAATACGATTGGCCTATTTTCCGTTCTGTATCTGGCTTGTTATCAGTGCATCAGGCTCAGCTGGGTGCAATGGCACAGGGATTGAGCTTGTGGCACAGTAAGACACGGTATTGCGGATACTGTGCACATGCCACACACAGCATAAATGGCGGATGGACTGTGCAATGTGAAGGTTCAGACGCACATATTCATTTCCCTCGTATAGAGCCATCGATGATTGTGCGCATTACCGATTCAGAAGATCGTATTGTGCTCCAGCATAATAAAGCCTGGGAGAATGGCGTTTATTCTGTATGCTCAGGTTTTGTGGAAGTTGGAGAAAATACAGAGCATGCAGTTCATCGCGAAGTTCAAGAAGAACTGGGCATTACAGTAGATACCGTGCATTATCTGGGTTCGCAACCATGGCCCTTCCCAGGTTCTCTGATGCTTGCCTACGGTGCATACGCTCTCGATACGCAGCTGAACATAGATACGAGCGAAGTAGCAGATGCCCAGTGGTTTAGCCGAGACGAGTTTATGCAGGCTCTTGCTGCTGGACGCATTGAACTACCCGGTAAAGCATCTATCGCTTTGCGCATGATTGAGCAGTGGTACGGAACACAATTACGCTAAGATAAAAATATGAGTGAAACAACAAGTAATAATGCTCCAAATTTGAGCGTTCCAGAACATTTATATTATTCGGATGATCACGTGTGGATTGATACATCAGTATCTCCTGCAGTTCTGGGCATAACTGAGTATGCAGCAGAACAGTTAGGAGACCTCGTTTTTGTTGATCTTCCTGACGTTGAAGCACAAGTTCAGGCAGGCGACGAGCCAGTGGAATTAGAATCTGCTAAAGCGATTTCCACTATGGTTATGCCCGTGTCGGGTACTGTGCGCTACGTGAATAACGATGTGGTCGATGACCCAGAAATTATTAATAATGATCCGTATGGTGAGGGTTGGATTCTCAAAATTGAACTTGATGAAGACGAACCTGAACTGTTAAGCGCAGAAAGTTATGCCGCCATTGCCAAATAATACTTCGGAATCCAACCGTCCAGTTCGCCAGAAAAACACAGAGAAAAAGCGTTCTAGTTATGCGAAGGAACAGCGTCCTATTATGGCGCAACGCGCTCGCACAACCATTGACCGTCCTTCCGTGCATGAGCGCACTGAGAAAAAACCGCCTCTTGTTCAGCTGGGACGACGGTTGGTTACGGGTATTTTCGGCGCTTGGTATGGTTTATCCATGCCGAGCGCTCGCAAGGCTGGGTGGAAGCCACGTGTTGAACCGTATGTGGGTTATGGAACCACTAAGTTCTCACGCATTATTTGCCGTACTGTTTACGGATCTACAGCACGCACTTTCCATCGCCGTTTAGGGCGGGGCATTCGCAATATTTTTCTGGTTCCAGCTCCTCGAGTTCCTGTGCGCGTGAGTATTGATGGTATTCCTGTGCTTGCAGGGCATGTTGGCGATTTATCAACCTTCGAAAGCGTACACGATATAAAGCAATCGCCGGCAAGCGCTATTCGTTCAGATGAGCATGGTTATTTGGATTTGCTTGCTCCACGCACGATGACTCCAGGAACGCACACTATTACGTATCAGGTAGGAAAGCGTCCTCCTGTGGCATCGCCGCTGTTTATTAGTCCTGACGGTTCTCCCGTGGGCATTATTTCCGATGTAGACGACACTATTATGGTGTCTCAAGTGCCTCATATGGCAAAAGCGGCGTTGAAATTCCTTTTTGTTAATCCACGTAACCGAGCCAGTGTGCCAGGTATGAGCGTGTTTTACAACAAGATTGGCGATCTGTTCCCAGGCGCCCCATTCTTCTACTTATCTACATCTCCATGGAATGTGGAGGGCACTATTCGCGAACTTATTCGTGTGCACGGTTTTCCTCAAGGCCTGATTTTGTTGCGCGATATAGATCCGCGACCGAAAACTTTTATTCCTAGTGGGGTGCAGCACAAGCTTGAATTTGTGCAGCAGCTTATGTCGGACTTCCCTCATATGAAGTTTATTCTTATTGGCGATGACGGGCAGCAAGATCCAACCACGTATGCTCGCTTAACCAAGTTATATCCAGGACGCATTGTGGCTATTGGTATTCGCCAGCTCACCTATAGTGAGAAAGATTTACCAGCTATGCTGTCTGCTTCGAGTATTCCTGATGTTGATGTGCCTGTATTTTATGGGCAGTCAGGTGTAAGCCTTATGAATACTATGCTGCCAACGCTTGAAGTCGTCTCGTTATCCATCTCTTCACAGAAACGTAAACATTAATGACTAATTTTCTCGCCGCGTACGGTTTGGAACGTTCAGATATACCTCAAGCCGTTAAAAAACCTCAAGAACGCACTCATCACGGTGATAGTTTTATAGATAACTATGAGTGGCTACGTGCAAAAGACAGCGCTGAGGTTCAAGGCTATGTGGCTGCACATAATGCTGTGGCTGATGTTATTACGCAGCGTCTTCGTCCGCTGATGAGCACGCTTTTTGATGAACTGAAAAGTCGCGTTCAAGAAACAGATATGAGCGTTCCTACTCGTATAGGTGGATATTGGTATTTTGTGCGCACACAAGAGGGGCAACAGTATGGTAAACAATGTCGCGTTCCTATTGCGCATGAAAATGATTGGACGGCTCCCACAGTAGAGCCAGATATTCCGCTGCCTGGTGAAGAAGTTATTTTTGATGCTAATAAAGAGGCCGAAGGGCATGATTTCTTCCGTTCTGGAGGATTAGATTTAGATAAAGCAGGCGAGCTTCTGGTTTATAGCATCGATACGAATGGCAATGAACGCTACGATGTGCATGTGCGTAATCTGAGCACTGGTCAGAATTTGCCAGATGTGATTGGGAACGTAAGCCCGGGTTCTTTTACTACTCCAGATGGTCGTTGGATTTTTTATACGCGCACTGATGATGCGTGGAGACCATGTGAGATTTGGCTTCATCGTGTGGGTACACTAGTAAGTGAGGATACCCGAGTTTTCCGAGAAGATGATGAACGTTTCTGGGTGGGTTGCGGTTTATCTTTTGATGAATCCATGATTATTATCGAATCTAGTTCGAAAACAACGAGTGAAGTGTCTCATCTACTTGTTGACGATATTGAAGCTCTACTTCTGCCAAGCTCTGACTCACGTTCTCGCCGTTTTGAAGCTTTTATTCCGCGATGTGAAGGCGTGGAATATGATGTGAGCTTTGCACGTTTCGAAGGTATGGCTGAAGATGGTAGCGATATTCCTGTGGCTATTGTGGTTCACAATGTGAATCATCCAAATTTCGAAATTGATATTATCGATATGAGCAATCACGAAGGACCATACTCCTTGGGCGATGGTGATTGCATTGCTGTGGGCTCGGATTATGGTTGTGAGCAAGCCAGCGAAGAAGATCGCGCCCAATCTGTGAGCACACCGTACTTTAATGAGCATAATCCTACTATTGTGCAAGGCACATCGGGTTTACAAATTGGCGGTCTAGGAATCTACAAAGACTTTATTACGTTAGGCTATCGTGCTAACGGTTTGCATCATTGCGCCATTATGAGCAAAAAACAAGCGTATGAAGATTGGCAGGAGGGGCGTCCGTGGAGCTTTGAGCTGCTGGGAGAAAATGATCCAACTGTTTTGCAATCTATCGGTTTTTCTGCCAATCCGTCATATGATGCTCCGGTTGTGCGCTATAGTTTCGGCTCGTATACCAGACCTTCCCAACTGCGCGAACTTAATCCTCTCACAGGTGAAGACCGTTTACTTAAACGTGCAACAGTGCTCAACTATGACGAAACAGCCTATGCAGAGCGTCGCTTATGGGTTACAGTGCGTGACGGAGTGCGTGTTCCTGTATCTCTTGTGTGGAAGCGTGGACTCGTTCCCGCTCTTGACGCGTGGTCGGCTGACCGCAGCGAATTAACTGCTCCAGAATTATCGGCCATGTACGCTGTGCAAGAGTGTGAATCTCCATCTGATGCTGCTCCTATGTTTATTACTGGTTATGGTTCATACGAAAGCAGTATGGGACCAGGCATGTCTGTGGCACGACCAAGCATGTTAGACCGAGGCGTTATTTTTGCTACCGCTCATATTCGCGGCGGTGGAGAAATGGGGCGCGCATGGTATGAACAAGGAAGACGTCTCAATAAAATCAACACTTTCTACGATTTTATTGATGTTACAGCTGCTTTGCAGCATGCCGGTATTGCAGATGCACATCGCACTGTTGCTAACGGCGGATCCGCTGGCGGCTTGCTTATGGGAGCTGTGGCAAATATGGCACCATTCTTGTATGCGGGAATTGAAGCAGATGTGCCTTTCGTTGATGCTCTCACATCTATTTTGGATGAATCCTTGCCTCTAACTGTGACGGAATGGGATGAGTGGGGAGATCCTCTGCATAATGCTCAGGTATATGACTATATGAAGTCGTATACGCCATACGAAAATGTTATGAGCGCTCAACAGCGCGCAGATACTTTCGGAACCGACTACTTCCCAGTCATCTTTATTACTACATCAATGAACGATACCCGCGTTCTCTACGTAGAACCTCTCAAATGGATTTCGCGCCTGAACGAGCCAGAAGTAGTAGCAGAAGCTTTCGCGAAAATCGAGGTAGAAGCAGGTCATGGGGGTGTATCGGGACGTTACAAGCAGTGGGAAGAAGTGTCCCTCGAAAATGCGTGGTGTCTCGACATCATGGGTATGTCCAACTAGCGGACGCTGATGTCACTTTATGGTCATGCTCCCATAAACTTGGGGGCATGACTCAAAGACAGACATTCAATATTGCCGTTATTCCTGGTGACGGTATTGGTAAAGAAATTACTCCAGAAGCCCAGGCTGTTATGGAAAAAGCTACCGAAGGTGTAGCTGAATTTTCCTATACGCACTTCGATTTGGGTGCTGACCGTTATTTGCGCGATGGCGTTATTCTCACCGACGAGATTTTGGACGACATCAAGAAGAATGACGCAATTTTGCTGGGTGCTATTGGAGATCCTCGCGTGAAAGCAGGCGTTCTCGAACGCGGTTTACTGCTTAAAATGCGTTTCGCTCTAGATCATTACATTAATCTGCGTCCATCCAAGCTCTATCAGGGTGTTACTTCACCACTAGCTCATCCTGGTGAGATTGATTTCGTGGTTGTGCGTGAAGGAACAGAGGGGCTCTACGCAGGTGCAGGCGGCTCAACACATGCGGGAACGAATCAACAAGTTGCTACAGAAGTATCGATTAACTCTGCTCATGGTGTGGAACGTACGGTGCGCTATGCTTTCGAACTGGCTATGAAGCGCCGCAAGCACGTAACTCTTGTGCATAAAAAGAACGTATTAGTTAATGCAGGAGATATGTGGCAGCGCATTGTGAATGAAGTGGCAGCTGAATATCCAGAAGTTAGCCACGATTACTTGCACATCGATGCCACCACAATCTTTATTGTGACTGATCCTAGTCGTTTTGACGTTATTCTTACCGATAATCTTTTCGGCGATATTATTACTGACGAGGCAGGAGCTGTTGTAGGCGGTGTAGGATACTCAGCCTCTGGAAATATTAATGCTTCCGGCACATATCCATCTATGTTCGAACCAATTCACGGTTCAGCGCCAGATATTGCTGGTCAAGGTATTGCTAACCCAACAGCAGCTATACTATCTGCAGCTATGTTATTGCGTCATCTTGGTTTGGGCGAGGCTGCTGAGCGTATTGAAAAAGCAGTAGAAGCCGATATTGCTGAAAAGGGCTCTACGCAGCGCAGCACACATGAAGTGGGTGAAGATATTCTGGCTCGACTCTAAACTGGAGAGCATGACTCATTCTCATACACAGCCCTCAGGATTATCAACTCATCGTGGTGAGTATAAGGTTCCTGGGGGCAAACTTGTAGCTGTTGAACTGGGTGAGAACGTGGGCGACGGCGTGCACATCGACGGCGATTTCTTTATCGACGGCGTCGATGACCCTACAGCCGTGGTCGCTTTGATTGAGCAGGTGCTCAGCGCGGGCAGTGGTTTTGCAGCTATAGAAGCGGTTGCTCGTGAATTTCCCGAAGCACAGTGTGTGGGCTTAACTGCGCAAGCACTCGATAAAGCTATGGCGTGTGCTCGCGGTCAGCAGGTTGAGAGCGCCCAGGCTGCGGCCGACACAACAAGCGAGGAGAGCGTAGACGAGCTCAGTTTCACGTGGAACACTGTTGACGTGGCCGTTCTTGCCGATCAAACCCCGCACACGCCTGCTGAACATATGGCGCTCGACGAGGTTCTCGCTCAGCAGGTTGCTGACGGTCAGCGCGGACCAACCCTGCGTTTTTGGCAGTGGGGTGGCAATGCGGTCATCATCGGTTTACATCAAAGCGTGCGCAACGAGGTAGACGAGCAGCGCGCTCGCGAACTGAATTTTAGCGTCGTTCGGCGCATAACCGGCGGCGGCGCCATGTTCGTTGAGCCGGGCAATACCATTACGTATTCGCTGTATGTTCCGGCTGATTTTCTGCAGGGTGTGCGCGGTTTCGAAGCATATAAGCGCTGCGATGAGTGGGCGCTGTTAGCGCTTAACAAGCTGGGCATTCGCGCGCGGTACAAGCCGATAAACGATATAACCTCGCCGGCCGGAAAAATTGGGGGAGCAGCGCAGCGCTTGGTTCGCGGCAGTACGGGCTGCGTTCTGCATCATGTAACGATGGCCTACGATATTGACGCGGTACGCATGATACAGGTTTTGCGTATTTCGCGCGAAAAACTTGCAGATAAAGTGGTACAGTCAGCAGCTAAACGTGTCGATCCGCTTAAAAGCCAAACGAACTTGAGCCGCGATGAGCTGTGCAGCGCTTTACAGTCGCAAGCTTTAGAGATGCTGCCGAGCGCTCACCTATCTGAGCTTGACGAGGTAACGCTCGAGCAGGCGCGGCAGCTGGCGCGTGAGAAGTTTGAAAGCTTTGCGTGGACGCATGCTATCGCCTAGCTGGTAGGGTAGAATAATCACAGCGAGGAGGCGTTATGGGATACGTAAGCGACAATATTATTCGAGATACCGTAAACAAAGTGAGCACGGGACTGTTCCAGCTGGCCTATAAAGAGGCTGTGAAGCCGATGGTGTTTGATCAGTCGCCGGACGATGCGCATGATCAGATGATTCAGTTCGCGCGCATGACTCGTAATATCGCGCCGCTTATGTGGGCGTTGCGTGGCATGATTGACTACACGGATCCCATCTTGGAAACAGAAGTAATGGGCGTTAAGTTCCATAATCCCTTTGGGCTGTCTGCAGGTTTAGACAAGAACTGCGATTTGCCGGTTCTGCTCGACAATGCTGGCTTTGGTTTCGAAACGGTTGGTTCTATTACTTCGCGACCATGCCCAGGTAACGCGCGTCCATGGTTCCATCGTCTGCCAGAATACGCATCGATGATGGTGCATGTTGGTTTGGCAAACGAAGGCATCGGCATGGTTATGCCTCGCGTGGAAAAAGCGTATATGAATTCCAAAACGATGCGTATTTCTGTCTCTATTGCGCGCACTAACGATAACAAGACAGGCGACATTGCTGAGGGCGTGGAAGATTATGTGAAGTCCTTCCGTCGCGCAGCGAACCGCACGCATATGCTTGAGGTGAATATTTCCTGCCCTAATACGCGCGTGGGTGAACAGTTTACCAAGCCGGAGAATCTCGATAAGCTCTTTACTGAGCTCGATAAGATTGACCGTGTGCAGCCTGTGCTGGTGAAGATGCCAAGCGATAAGAGCTGGGAAGAGTTTAAGGAACTCGTGGATGTGCTCGCTGACCATAATGTGCAGGGCTTGTCTATTGCTAACCTGCGCAAGGATCGCGATGGCTTAGATATTCCGCCGGATTGGGCGGGCGGTATTTCGGGTTTGCCGTCTATTGCTGTGAGTAACGAAATTATTGAGAACACGTACCGTGAGTATCATGATCGTTTCGCTATTGCCGGCATTGGTGGCGTCTTTACCCCAGAACATGCCTACGCTAAGATTCGCAAGGGGTCGAGCTTGGTTATGTTTATTACCTCGCTTATGTATCGCGGCCCGCAAAATATTACCGTGCTTAAGCGTGGTTTGGCGAGCCTGTTGCGTCGCGATGGCTTTAACTCGATTGAAGAAGCTGTGGGTGTGGACGTGGATTAAAACACATGTACTCAAACGCGGAATGCTCCTTTCTTTTCGAAGAGGGGAGCATTCTTGTATGTGGTAGACATAATGCGCGGTGGAATGAGGGTATGAATTCCTCATTCCACCGCGCATTCGAAACGTGAATCGCGCCTTTAGCGGCTACGACTACCAGTACCCATCAAAGCCTGATCCGGAGTACCGTAGTTAGGGTTATCTGGAATATTGGCTTCGGTCGTGTACTGCTGCAAGAAGTTCTTAAGCATTGGAGCGCCGAGGTACATACCGTACCAGCTGCTACGATAGACACCGTTAATGTGCTTGCCGCTCAAGGATTCCTGATTTTCCATATTGCCTGCTACCGCGAAAGCAGATACACCGTTGGTGAATGCTGCAGATGACATGAAGTAGGTTTCTGCAGTACCGGTTTTAGCGAAGGTCTTGCGGTTAGGCAAGTTCACTTCCTGTGCCTGACCAGATGTTGCAGACATGTTGAGCACGTACGCAGTAGTTTGTGCAACATTTTTTGGAATAGCCTGCGTGCAGTTAGCAGAAGGAACTTCGTATTCCTTACCATCCTTCTCTACCTTGGAGATGGCGATTGGATCGCAATGTACGCCGTCGGCAGCAATAGTTGCGTATACGTTTGCCATGGTCAGAGGAGACACGTTCAAAGAACCAATAACGAATGGTGCGAACATCGTGTCGTGAATATCGCTCTGGCTAGGAATAGCGTTGTGGTAACCCATAGCCGTTGCAGTATCGGCAATAGCGCACAAACCAATCTTTTGAGCCATGGAAGCCTGTGTGGTGTTGTGCGACCTCATAATACCCTGGTATGGAGTTTCTGGGTTAACCGTGCCACCTTCGGAGTTCTGTACTCGCCATACGCCAGTAGTAGTGGAGTTGCAAGGGAAGCTCGAGTTAGCATACGAGGTCGATGTTGCCAAAGGCTCGTTAGCAGTATGGCCGTTTTCCAGCCACGATACGAGGTTAATTGGCTTAAAGGTCGAACCTGGCATAACACCCTGACCGCCACCATCAGCCTGATCAACAGCGTAGTTAATTGCAGTATGCGTACCAGAAGCTCCAGCAGAAGCATCGTAAGTACGGTTCTGAGCCAAGGCCAAAACCTCACCAGTGCCTGGCTTAATAGCAGCCAAAACGCTTTCGATTCCGGAAGGATCGTCCTCTGGAATAACAGCACGAACAGACTGGGATGCAGCACGCTGAGCGGTTGCATCCATAGTGGTCGTAATGTTTAAACCACCCTGATACAGCAGCTTGCGTCGATCTTCCTGGGTTTCTCCAAACTGCGGAGATTGCAAAATCTTATTAACCACATAATCGCAGAAATATGCAGCGTTACCAGCTGTTTGGCATCCTACCGGCACAGACTGAACATTGAGCATATCGACAATGCTAACTGCCTTAGCTTCTTTCACTTGCTCAGCGGTTGCATAACCTTGATATTGCATAAGATCAAGAACTAAATCGCGTTGCTGTTGAGCTGCTTCAGGATGCAAAGTAGGATCATAAGCCTGAGGATTTTTCGTAATTGCAGCAATCATAGCTGATTGTCCAAGATTCAAATCCTTAGCACTCACATTAAAATAGCGGCGGGCAGCGGTTTCAACACCATAAACGCCAGAGCCGAACTGAGCAATATTTAAGTAACCCTGTAGAATTTCTGCTTTAGTATATGTTTTCTCCAGCTGCACAGCCAGCAACATTTCGCGTAGCTTACGCGCAATAGTATCTTCATGCGCATGATATGCAGCAATTGGATCGTCATCGTTATTTGCCTGATCAATAAGGATGTTCTTTACATACTGCTGGGTAAGGGTAGAACCACCTTGGGTATCTCCCTTATTGACATATGTCTGAATAAATGCACGCAAAACACCAGCAGGGTCCACACCAGCATGGTCGAAGAAACGACGGTCTTCTCGTGCAACAACTGCTTGTTGCATGGCTTGAGAAATATCGCGTAACGGCACAATAATGCGGTTTTGAGTATAGAAAGTAGCAATAAGAGTGGTGCCATCGGAAGCATACATGCGAGACTGCTGTGGAAGATCTTCCAAATTGAACTTCACATCTTCCAAACCGGCACTCATTTGTGGCTCAATGGCCTTCGTAAGAACGTTCGCACCCACAACTGCTGGCATCACAACACCAGAAGCAACTACGCCACCCATGACGCAGAATAATAAATACGATAAAATCAGCGTGAACACACGCTTAGGAGTAAGTTTATTCTTCCCATTTTGATCAGACATATGCAATATTTTAGCGTGATGCCCTGCCTAAAGACGAGGGGAGCTGATGGGTTGTGCAATATTCCCACGAAAATATAACAATTGTGGGGAGTTGGAGTTAGTGGAGTTGGGCTCGCGGGGGAGTTCGTGGGGATTGTGAGTGTGGTGCGCTGACAATGCTGGCGTCCATTTTTCATGTGGTATCAGCTCTCATATGTTCCTGAAAGTTGCTAGCACCGAGCGTCAACAACGCGCACTCGCACTTTTTACAATGATTGAAGTCCTCGCTCATGCGTCAATCATGGAACGCTAGCGCAAGTTCCGTTTCATGAACCGTTCAAACCCCTGTCTGACGTAATAATCCATCAAACTATGGGCACACTAAACCAAGTCGCCGATAAAATGCTCTTCGAATTTTAACGGTTTTTTTTGGGGGGGGGTGTTGTCTAGTAGGTTCTAGTTGATTCCTCTGGC
>NZ_KV812468.1:52957-91412 GCF_001813415.1 Alloscardovia sp. HMSC034E08
CGCATCAAAACTGGCATAACAGGTGTATTAATCGATTAAGCAGAATGCGTGAGAGTAATAGATCTTCGGATTTAACGCAGTGTGAAGGTTAATTGTGTCTAGTTATGCATTTGCAAACCTCGAGAACCCCGCTAAGTCCGATGAATCGTCATTATTCATGGCATGCTCTAACAGCAACGACGTGCTACTAACTAATCAAGCTATCCAAAGCGCGTCCTAACGTTCAGCGCTCTCAACGGCGTAATGCGTATAACGCGGTTAAAGGTCTCGTACTAATGCGCGGCTACTAATGGCGTGCGCGCAGAATCAAATTACCTGGCTGGTAAATAATAATCGTGCGCCCCTCGCGGGCAATCCATCCGCGGTTTGTAAAGTCCATCAAAGCTTTATTCACTGTTTCACGTGAGGTTCCCACCAGCTGAGCAAGCTCTTCCTGCGTCAAATCGTGCGGCACAACGAGACCTTGCACACCCGGCTCTCCAAAGCGCTTTGCCAAATCAATTAATGTCTTCGATAAACGGGCAGGAACGTCCATAAAGACGAGGTCGCTAATGCGTTCGTTATTCATGCGCATGCGTCGAGCCAGCACTTGGAGCATATTTACTGCTACGCGAGGATGTTCGTCGAGCCAAGAGAAAAGCACGTGAGAGGTGAGAGATAGGGTTGTTGTGGAATTTACCATGCTCACTGCCGATGCTGTACGTGGCCCGCCTTGAGGGTCGAAAACGGGAATCTCGCCTGCAATCTCACCAGCGCCGGAGATGCTTAACAATTGCACGCGATGATCATAGGATTCGCGGGTAAGTTTAATGCGTCCGCGTTCGATAATATACATATTGGTGTCTTCGTTACCCTCATGGAAGATGTATTCGCCTTTTGCATAAGTGCGATGTTCCAAATAGGGCAACAGTTGACGCGCATCTTCCAAGGGTACGTGCTCGAAAAGAGCCGTGTGGCGCAAAGTCTGCTCTAAGTCAATTAAGTTGTCGTCCAAAGTGTTCGAATCAGCGACCATGCTTCCTCGTTTCATCGGTTCAACGCGTGTACAACGGATTTCATAGGTAAATCTGTTTACTAATCATAATGAATGGGTATGAATTCACACTCTGAAAAGCTAAAATTTTCTTAAAACGAGCTATTGTAATTTTTTAAACGAGCTATTCTGTTTGGTTAAAAGGTACTATCTGTGCGATAATGTTCACATGATTTCATCACAGAGACAACAATTGATACTTGGACGTTTGCGTACGCGCGGCGCTGTGCGTATTGCAGGATTAGCAGAAGAATTTGGCGTGTCAGCTATGACAATTAGGCGTGATATTGCTGAGCTTGCCGATAAAGGGTTGGTTAAGCGTGTGCATGGTGGCGCTGTGTCGAGTTCTACGTTACTGGCGGAACCTCTGTTTGCTGTTAAATCGCAAATGGATGTGGGGCTTAAAGATTCTATTGCTATGAAAGCAGTGGAGCTTGTGCAGCCGGGAGATGTAATAGCAATTGGTGGCGGATCTACCACGTATGTGTTTGCGCAGCATCTGCTCGAAACTGAGAACTCCACGGGTATTACTATTTTGACTAACTCTTTGCCTGTTGCTGAGCTGGTGCAGACAGCAGAGAATAAAGACGTGGAAGTTATTGTGACCGGAGGGGTGACGACTCGTTCGAATTCTTTGGTGGGGCCTTTGGCGGACCGCGTCATTTCGTCTTTGCGTGTGAACCTTCTGTTTTTGGGAACGCATTCTGTGTCTGTTCCGCGCGGTTTTTTGACGCCGAATTCCTTGGAATCCTCCACGGCGGCTGCGTTGATGTCGATTGCTAACAAAACAGTTGTGCTCACTGACCATACGAAGTGGCAGCTCACATCTTTGTCTTTGTTCGCAGGTTTTGATGATGTTGATGTAATTATTACGGATTCGGGTATTAGTCCTGAAGATGTTGAAGCAACTCGCGAGGTAGCACGTAATCTGATTATTGCGGATTAATGTGCATCATTATGGCTATATAGCTATATAAATGTATGCCATATTCGGGTTGTTCTTATGTGTGCTGACCTGTGCCTTTAAGTGCCTTTACATGCCTTTGCGCACCTGTTTGCAGCCTGTTGGCTGTCTGCTGAAAAGCTTCTTGCTGTTCTGCGACACTTTTATTACAAAAAGGCACAAAAAAGCACACATTAGTACAATTTCTTGCTATACTGTGAACTATGACTACATACAATGCATATGAGCCAGGCGATTACGCCCGCAATAATATCCGTATTTCACAGACAACGTTGTCTGATGGTCGCGATTTCTTCTACCTCGATGATGATCCAGACTACGTCTCCGGTAATAAAACTCGTGAGCTTACTGATCCTCGCGTTCTTGCAAACCGCTATGAGCCAGGTATTGATGGTGAAGGCAATCCTATGCCTGTTCAAGCTCCTCAAATGCGTCAGGACCCGTTAACAGGCGACTGGATTCCAATGGCTACTGCGCGCATGAACCGCCCGATTACAGCTGGTCCAGGCGCTACAGCATCCGGTAATCCTTTGGCTGCACGCAAGCCAGGAGATCCTTACCAAGATGGTGAAGTTCCAGATACTGATTACAACGTTGTTGTTTTTGAAAACCGCTTCCCATCCATGACTCGCATTCCTGGCGTTCCAGACGAGGTAAGCTACGTCGATGGCAACCCAATCTGGAAGTCAAAGCCAGCAGTGGGCCGCTGCGAAGTAGTATGCTTTGACCCTAACGAAACAGGATTACCAGCAGACCTCACTCTCAAGCGTATGCGCACAGTTGTTGAAGCATGGGCTTTCCGAACTGCCGAAATCAGCACAATTGAAGGCATCGAGCAGATCTTCCCATTTGAAAATCACGGTCAAGAAATTGGCGTATCTCTGGCTCATCCTCATGGTCAGATTTACTGCTATCCATTTATTGCTCCTCGTCTTGAAACTGAGTTGCAGCACACGCAAGCCTACTTCGAGAAGAATGGCACTGATTTGCTCACGGACTTGAAGAAGGCAGAAATTGAAGCTGATGAGCGTATTGTTTTGCGTAACGATACATGGATTGGCTATGTTCCTGCTGCTGCTCGCTGGCCGCTGGAGGTTCATGTACAGCCATTGCGCGACGATGTGCGAACCCTTGATGAGCTCAACGATAAAGAGCGTTGGGGACTGGCTCAAATGTATTCGCAGCTGCTCAAGCGCGGTAATGCGTTCTTTGATACTGGCGATGGCAAGGGTATGGATTTGCCATATATTTCCGCATGGCATCAGGCACCAATTCACGATGAGCGTCGCGAAAATTACCGTTTGAACTTGCAGTTCTTCTCGTTTAGGCGTTCTGCAAACAAGATTAAGTATTTGGCTGGTTCCGAGTCTGGTATGGCTGCTTGGATTTCCGACACCACTCCAGAAAAGATTGCCGCTCGCTTCCACGAGCTTGGTCCAATCGATATCTCGAACGTAACCGACTAAGGGAGTGCGCAACTATGGCACAGATTGAATTTATTGATGCTTTGGGCGTGGACGATGGCGTGCGCCAAGTTACTGAGCTGTTCCGCGAAGCTTTTGGCGAAGAACCAGCAGGCGTTTGGGATGCTCCAGGCCGTGTGAACCTGATTGGTGAGCACACCGATTACAACAATGGTTTGTGTTTGCCGATTGCTCTGCCACATCGCACATTTATTGCGCTGAAACCTCGCGAAGACACGAAAGTACGCGTTATTTCCACGTTATCCGATGGCAAAGTAAGCGAAGCAGATCTTGATAGTTTGCAAGCTGGCGGTGTTGAAGGCTGGGCAGCCTATCCGGTGGGTGTAGCATGGGCTATGCGTAACACCAACTTTGGCACAGGAGTGCGCGGTTTTGATGCAGCTTTTGCTTCCAGTGTTCCTTTGGGTGGTGGTTTAAGCTCGTCAGCTGCTATGACCTGCTCTACAGCTTTAGCTCTTGATGACGTGTATGACTTAGGTTTCGGGTCCACCGATGAGGGGCGCGTTACCTTAGTACGCATGGCGATGAGCGCAGAAAATGATATGGCAGGAGCAGCAACTGGAGGTTTGGATCAATCTGCTTCACTGCGTTGCCAGGAAGGTATGGCTTTACTGCTTGATTGCGATCCGAAATTATCTGCTGTAGACAGCGTATCTCAGCATGATTTTGATTTGAGTAAACGCGGTTTGGAGCTGCTTGTTTTAGATACTCAGGCGCCACACTCACTTAATGACGGTCAGTATGAATCTCGTCGTCGCCTATGCGAAGAGTCCGCAGCTGCTTTAGGCGTTGACTCTTTGCGTGTGCTTGCTGATGACGTTAACGCTCGTCCTGAGCAGGAACGTGCAGATGCAATAGCTGAGATTATTGCCAAGCTTGATTCTGAGGAAGCGAAAAAGCGTGTGCGTCACGTGCTGACCGAGATTGGTCGCGTTACTGATTTCGTAGAAGCTTTCCGCAACGGCGATATTGCTCGCTCAGGTGAGCTGTTCAATGCATCACATGATTCTCTGCGTGATGATTACGAAGTAACTGTTCCTCAGCTTGATGTTGCAGTAGATGTGGCGCGAGCTGAAGGAGCATACGGTGCTCGCATGACCGGTGGCGGTTTCGGTGGCTCTATTATTGCTTTGGTAGATGAAGGTAAAGCTGAACCAATCGCACAGAAAATTGCTGATGAATTCGATAAGCGCGGATGGAATGCTCCACGAGCTCTTGCTGTGGTCGCGTCTCAACCGGCAGAACGTGTACAGTAAGTAATCCTTATGAGAGAGGGAGTATCTTTCGATGCTCCCTCTCTCATGTAAAGTCTAAACTTTCAGAAGATAATGAAGACCGAGAAATAGAATAATATCGATAAAAATATATGGAATTATGTAGATGAATACTACATAATGTGCTGCACTCCAATCGGAATGTGCGAGGAACTCCAAGTAGTGCCTATATACATCTAACAAACCATATACCAGAATGAGTAAGCAAATCACCCATTTTGTGAATCGTAATACGAGTATCACATCAATGTGCGATAGAAGACTGAAGAGCCATGTATCTTTAAAGTTCATATTCTCTCCTGTCGTTGAGCATGAGTTGGAAGCGACATTGTATCCAATAAACATATAGCATAGCTCACCATTTTCTTCGTAGAGATAATAAAATAAGAATCCGTTCTATATGTTCACGGTGCATCGCAAACCATGTGGCTCTATGTTTTGAAAGTGAATATGCCACGAATGTAGACGTGAAATGTGGCGCACAATGCTTATGCCCAAGCCATGCTCGGCAGAGGAAGTTGTCTGTTGAATACTGTGGGAATTAAAATCAATCAATTGTTGATCGCTTACTCCCACACCATTGTCCTCAATGCTGAGAATATAATGCTCAGATCCATGCGTAGAGGGCTTTACTGTAATCCGAATAATACAGCCGTCGGGGTTATGGTGTAGAGAATTATTGATGAGATTTTCAATCATACGTTGAGTAAGCTGTGCGTCGGCCATAATGGTGGCTTGATACACATGGGGTGCAATAGATAAATCAATCTTAAACTTTTCTGTATCTATGCGGTTCATCACTTCTGAAACAATGTGTCGCAGAAGCCGTGGCAGATTTATTTTTTCCTTGGAAATCTCACAATGACCATAAGTGAGTTTATTAGATAAATTAAGATTAGAGATTAGATCGCGCAATCGTAAACTTTGTTGTTCAATAATCTGCGCCTTGTACTGAACCTCTGGATTGTTATCGTAGTGGCGTGCCAGAGCGTCTGCTTGTCCTAAAATCAAGGTCAGTGGTGTGCGTATATCGTGCGATACTCCTGCAATCCATTCCGTTCTTTCGTGTTCTCTGCTCTTCATCCATCGCCGTTGAATCCACAGAGGGACCGCAATCATAATAATGACATCGGCAGTAAGGAGCACAGGAAGAAAAGTAATAAGGTGCTTCATGGCGAAAATATTATACTCTAACTGATATTTCCAGATAGAGTTCTTAGTACTTCCCACAACAAGGAGATGCGAGTTTTTGAGGGCATAGATGTGCACAGGATAATCATCGAGGTAGTAGCGAGAAAACCGTGCTACATCGCTCAAACTGTACTCTTTGCCTAATGAGGAAGGCATGTTGTAACTCCACACCACCGTGCCTTCAGGGTTAATAATCATAGCAAACTGTTTGTTATCGCCCAGCTCACGTGTAATCTCATCGGATACAGTATATGATGATGAAGAATTTAGTTCAGATAGGAGGGTGGTTTCTGTATTTTTTGTCGTAGTTGTTTGTGCTTGATTGGTCAGCACGAAAAGTATGCACAGATTAGCCAGTATAACCGCGCAAAAAAGAGCAAGAGTAATAAAGAGAAGTTGCGAATGATGGGAAGATTTTTTAGCCATTACTTCTCCAACTTATAGCCTAAGCCGCGCACAGTAACTACATAGACAGGGTGCGAGGGGTCAATTTCAACTTTTTCGCGCAGATGACGGATATGAACAATCAGCGAGCTTTCTAATCCAAAACTTTTACCCGGCCAGAGCGCATCGCATAATGAGTCAATAGTCACAATCCGTCCGCGGTTATCTGCCAATGTTTTCAGTAAAATAAATTCTTTTGCTGTTAAACTCACCACTTCGTTACCGCGCGTAACCGTTCCAGAATCAAAGGACACATGAGTAGAGCCTAAATGTATTTCATCATGGTGGAGAGCATCTTTATACGTGCGCTTTAAAATAGATCGAATTCTTAAGAGTAATTCTCGAGGCAGGAATGGCTTAGTAATGTAATCATCAGCACCCAAACCTAAGCCGTGTAAACGTGCGGAATCTTCATCGCGGGCAGAGAGAAAAATCATGGGTGTGGAAAAATCTGAAATAGTTGCATGAAGTTTCTCATATAAACTAAAACCATTGCCATCGCGAAGCATGACATCACAGATAATTAAGTCGTAACTGTGGGTAGTAATGGAATTGTATGCTTGCGTGGAAGTGTCGGCAGTATCTACATGTGTATAGCCTTCATCATGCAAAATAGAGCGAACAAAAGTGAGTAAATCTGTTTCATCATCTATTACAAGAATTGAGCAGTCATACAATCTCATATGCCCAGTATAAAGATGATGTCAGTGCCAACACAGAGGTGCTGTATTTCTTAATGTAATCATAATGTAGGCTCAAGGTGCGCTTAATCCTGATTATTTATGCTCTAAACGTGAGCTGAGACGTGAAGGAGAACAGCATGACTACACCTGCTATTGAGCTACGCGATGTCTATAAAGAGTACAAGTCGGTTCGCACGGTCGATTTGAAACACCTGACTGTGCGCAAAGGCGAGATTTACGGATTTTTAGGCCCTAATGGTGCAGGAAAATCTACGACCATGAAGATGATTCTTTCGCTGGTCAAGCCGACATCAGGCAGTATCTGTGTGATGGGCAAGCCTATATCGCGGTGTTCTTATTTGAATCAGATTGGTTCTATGATTGAGGAACCATCGTATTACCCGAATCTTACGGCGTATGAAAATCTTCATGTTTTTCAACAGATGCTCGGTTTCAATAAAGAACACATATGGTCAACTCTTGAACGCGTCGGTTTAGCTGATCTGAAAAATAAAAACAAACTGGTACGCGATTATTCTTTGGGCATGAAGCAACGTTTAGCCTTAGCTTTTGCTCTCGTGAAAAAACCTACTATTTTGTTGCTGGATGAGCCAACCAATGGTTTGGACCCTGCAGGAATTCACGAAATACGTGAACTGATTTTATCTTTAGCACATTCTCAGGGTTTAACAGTTTTTATTTCTAGTCATATTCTTTCGGAAATCGAGCATGTTGCCGACAGAGTGGGCATTATTCATAAAGGACACCTCGTATATGAGGGCGAAGTAGATGCTATTAAATCCAATACGTGGGTGGAGATTGAAGGACGTTTTATCTGCGAAAAAGTTGTCACGCAGCTTCGCGCTATCGAGGTCTATCCACGAGATATTTCTATGCGACGCGTCGTTTTAGATTCACTGAGCGATGACAATATTGCTGCTGTTGTTAAAACGCTTGTGAATGCTCAAGCAGATATTTACGCAGTAGAGAGAAAAACAGAAACTTTGGAAGATATCTTCTTGAGCTTGACTAAGGAGATGTAAAACTATGCGTTTTCTCTATATTGAGTTAGAAAAAGCACGCAGGACTAAGTCTTTTCTTTTTACTGTGCTTCTGGTGACTGTAGCAGTGTTTTGGAATCTCGTGACCCGCATGCAATACCTGAATAAGCCGCAACTGCATCATGTGGGAACTTTATTTAATAGTCAAAGCGTAGATAGTTTGCTCTTACCTCTTGCCGTGTGCTTATTTGTGAGCCGTATTGTGGGTAATGAAAAGCAAGGAGATACCTTCAAACTTCAGCAAAGTAATGGCATAACCATTCTGCTGATTTTCTATTCAAAACTAATACTTACTGTGCTCTTCTTTACCCTTCTGTCTGCTTGCGAAATCGCTATTATTGCTGGTTACGGCTATGCTCTTGGTCTGAGTATTCCTGTAGGCGTGCTGCTCATTCAATGGTGTGCTCAGATTATGGGTTCTTTTATGCTGGCGTTGATATATGTGACTTCTGCCATGCTCATCAACAAGTCAGGGATTATTATTGCCAGTGGTTTTGTGGGCGGATTCCTAGGCATTGTTTTATCGTCGTGGAGTTTGCATCTGTGGGGGATTATTAATATCTGGGCGTTATCGGCATATTTAGCCCCTTATAAGTATCACATCAGCGGTTCAGAGCAAGAATCTTTACGCATGAATTTTGTTGTTGACTCGCAGTTGGGTATTCGTTTTGTTATTGCTCTAGCCCTGTGCGTGTGCGTATATATTGTGTCTCACCGCCTTATCGCTCAGAAAGAAGGACAGTTATAATGACAGCATATATTCGGGCAGAGTGGCGTAAGCTACGTAAAATCCAAATATTAGGTATTAGCGCGGGATTCTTAGCGATTTCTAGTTTTATTGGTTTGGGACTATATTGGGCAAATCTTTCTAGCATCGAAGATGGTACTCAGCCTTTGGTTATGTGGGGACAGCTAACTTTTTATTACAGTCAGTTACTTTGTGCTCCTCTGATGGCTATTATTACGGCTTTATCAGTTATGCCTGAATTTGAGCGCAAAACTGTAGATATGTTGAAGTCCAATAATGTATCTATTCCTCGACTACTCTTCGCTAAAATACTGACAACAACAGTTATGATTATTCCTGTTCAAGTATGCCTATGGATAATTTATATGTGTGCTTCACATGTAGCGGGAATTTCGGAATATAGCTATGCGCTCCAGTTTCTTCAATGGACTGTTGTGTCTGTGCTAGCAGCCATCCCTGTACTGAGCGTGCAAATCTTTTTAAGTGTGAAAACACGTAGTTTCAGTTATTCGGTTGGATTATCAGCATTAGGGGGAATATTGGGCTTCGTGTTCATTTTTGTGAATGAAAAACTTTGTAACTTTTATGTGTATTCACTCCCTATGATTGCTTTGCGCAGCAGAGCTTTACACAGTATGAGTATGACCGAATTAATGCTTATGTGTGCAGTCAGTGCTACATATACTGTGCTGTTTTACATGTTAAGTATTATGCAGCTGAGGAAAGATTAAAAAACAGGGAGGGAACTGCGTAATGTCCTCCCTGTATCGTGTTTTAGTTCTTAAAGCTGTGAACCGGAGCTGGAATATGACCGCCTCGATACACGAACTCGGAACAATCAGAAGTATTTACCGGCATAATTGGAGCGCGACCGAGCAAACCTCCAAACTCAGCAGTATCGCCCACCTTCTTACCGATAACTGGAATAACGCGAACTGCAGTGGTTTTCTGATTAATCATGCCAATGGCTGCTTCATCGGCAATAATGCCCGAAATCGTTGCAGCAGCGGTATCACCTGGAATAGCAATCATATCCAAACCAACAGAGCAGACGCAGGTCATAGCTTCCAACTTCTCAATGGTTAAGTTGCCGTTCGTCGCTGCATCAATCATGTTCTTATCTTCAGATACAGGAATAAAAGCGCCAGACAATCCGCCCACATAGCTGGACGCCATAATGCCGCCCTTCTTCACCTGATCGTTAAGCATAGCCAAAGCAGCAGTCGTTCCTGGGCCGCCAACTTGAGACAAGCCAATCTTCTCCAAAATCTCGCCCACAGAATCACCTACTGCAGGTGTTGGAGCCAACGATAAATCAATAATGCCGAATGGAATACCCAAACGAGCAGAGGCTTCCTGTGCTACGAGCTGACCTACGCGGGTAATCTTAAAAGCAGTGCGCTTAATGGTTTCGCACAAGAACTCGAAGTCCTTGCCCTTAGCTTCGTCCAAAGCGCGCGATACAACGCCTGGACCAGATACGCCCACGTTAATAACGGCATCGCCTTCGGTTACGCCGTGGAAAGCGCCGGCCATAAATGGATTGTCGTCTGGGGCGTTGCAGAAAACGACGAGCTTAGCGTTACCGAGCGAATCGATGTCGGCGGTAGCCTCGGATACTTCGCGAATAACCGAACCCATAAGCGCAACAGCGTCCATATCCAAACCGGTACGGGTAGAACCGACGTTCACGGATGCGCACACGAAATCAGTGCTCGACAAAGCTTGTGGCAGAGAGCGGATAAGAAGCTCTTCGGAAGGGGTCATGCCCTTGGATACGAGAGCCGAGAAACCGCCGAGGAAGTTGACGCCTACAGTTTTTGTAGCGCGGTCGAGGGTCTGGCAAATCTTTACGTAATCGTCGGTGGTCTTGCATGCGCTGGCGCCAACCAAAGAAATAGGGGTAACAGAGATGCGCTTGTTGACGATGGGAATGCCGTAATCGCGCTCAATCTCTTCGCCTACCTTAATAAGGTCCTTGGCATACGTGGTGATTTTGGTGTAAATCTTCTCGCAGACTGTATCGACGTCATCGCTAATGCAGTCGAGCAAAGAAATACCCATAGTAATGGTGCGCACATCGAGCTTTTCCTGCTCGATCATCTTGTTGGTCTCGTGGACCTCCATAATATTCAGCATGAGGGCTCCTCTCTAGATGCTTCCGAGCAGCGGCTTAGATGCGGTGCATCTTGGTGAAGATTTCTTCACGCTGACAACGCACGTTTACACCAATTTCTTCACCTAGAGCTTCCAAATGAGAGTTGAGCTCAGAGAAATCAACGGTGGAGTTGGTGTAGTCAACGATCATCATCATGTTAAAGAAGCCATCGATAATGGTCTGAGAAATATCGAGGACGTTTACATGGCTGTCGGATAAATAGGTGCAGACGCGAGCGATAATACCGACGGTATCGTGTCCTACTACAGTAATGATGGCTTTGTTCATGATGAATCCTTGAGAATCCTTGAATGTTGTGGGCTCTAACGCGCTCAAGGCGCATACGGTTAAAGTATACCGATTTTGCAGAACAAAGCGGTTTGTTGGCGGGCGCTTGGTTAGTTGTTTATTGATTGTTTGTTGTTTATCTGTTGGTCGTTGACGGGAACTGTGAGGCATGACACGTGTGTATACGTCATACCTCACAGCGTAGTTAGCGCAGTCAGTGCATCGTCTGCCTACAGCTGTTCAACCTCTCCCGCGCCCGAAAAATCAAGCTGTCTCCATGCTTCATACAAAGCAATAGACGCGGTATTAGTAAGATTTAGTGAGCGCAGACTTGGACGCATCGGTAGCTTAACCTGTTCAGTCACGTGAGGACCAAAGAACACATCCATAGGGTCAGGAATATCGCCAGGTTCTGGACCAAAGAGCAAAATGTCGGTTGGCTTATACTGCACGTCGGTATAGGTTTTCTCGGCATGAGCGGTGAAAGCGATAATGCGTGAATCTGGCATGGCTTCAACCATAGCTTCGAAACTTGGGTGAATAACGACATGAGCCATGTCATGATAATCCAAGCCAGCGCGACGCAACTTCGTGTCCTTCAAATCGAAGCCGAGTGGCTCAATAAGATGCAAAATAGAGCCGGTAACTGCGCATAAGCGAATTGCCGAACCTGTATTGCCCGGAATGCGAGGCTCGTAGAAGCAAAGATGAGGGGTGTGGGTGACGCGCTTGCTTGCTTCAATAGCTGTGAGCATGGTGTCGGAGACAGTAATAGGATTGCCATGTGCGTCGGTAATAAGCTCATCTGGGGCATAGTTTTTCTTGCGATAGCCGTATTCAAACATGGTTGACTGCTTGACCTGAGTGCCGGAGCCTTGCGCTTGAGCGCCCGTTCTTGATGACTGTGCTTGGGCGGCTGAAGCTTGTGCTTGGGCAGCGCGGTTTTGCTCTTGCTGGGCGATTTTGCGGGCGGCTTCGCGTTTAGCGAGTCCTTCCACGTAGTCCTTGCGTGCGGCGAATTCTTCCGAGTGTTCCGTGCGTGCGGCGGCGGAGTTTATGGCGTTTTTAGACTCGTTCACGGCGGCTGCAATCTTTGTGGCATCGTGCGAGACGGAGTTGCGCGCGGAGTGGCTCGCGGTGGTGGTTGTGGACTCACTCATAGGCTCGCTCGTAGACTTGCGCGTGAAGTTACTTGTGGACTCGCTGGTCTTCGGATTTTGTGCGGCCTTTGTAGAAGCGTTGCCGCTTGTGTTCTGCTCGTTCGTCATATGCACGACAATAGTAACGATGACAGACCAGAGAACACAACAAGCGCAGAATATGTATGAGCTTCTTGCTTCATGGTGGCAGGAGAGTGCTCGCGATTTTCCGTGGCGTTTTGGCAAAACAGATGCGTGGGGAGTGCTGCTTTCGGAAGTAATGAGTCAGCAAACCCCCATGACGCGCGTATTGCCTTATTGGTTGAACTGGATGGAATTGTGGCCAACTCCTGCAGATCTAGCGGCGGCTTCTGCTGCGGAAGTGATTACTGCGTGGGGAACTTTAGGGTATCCGCGCCGTGCTTTGCGTTTGAGAGAATGCGCGCAAGCGATTGTGACGGAGCACGGCGGCACTGTGCCGAGCACGTATGGGCAGTTGGTTGTGTTGCCGGGCATTGGTGATTACACTGCTAGTGCTGTGCTGTCGTTCTCTTACCATGAGCGCATTCCTGTGATTGATACGAATATTCGCCGCGTGCTGTCGCGGGCGGTGGTGGGCGAAGAATCTTTCGGAGGTAGCGTTAGCGCTGCTGAGAGAAAAACTGCTACACAGATGCTGCCATCTGATAGAGAACAATCAGTCTTATGGAATCAGGCAGTGATGGAGCTGGGTGCTGCTATCTGTACCGCGAAAAAACCGAGCTGTGATGATTGTCCGTTGCGTTCTAGCTGTGCGTTTGCTGCTGCTGGATGGCCACGCTTAGGGGAGAAAAGAACCAGGCCAAAACAAAGTTTTGTGGGAACGAACCGTCATGTGCGCGGTCTTATTTTAAAAGCATTGCGTACTGCACCGAAGCATCATCTTGATTATGAGAGCGTTGCAAAAGTCTGGGAAGATTCCGTGCAATTAGATTTATGCATTGCTAGTTTAGATGAAGATGGTCTTATTGTTATGCACGATGATCATTCGCTTGCTTTACCGTAAAAATGAATAAGGTAGACTAACAATCATGGCTGGATTACCAATAAAAAGACGCAAAACCGAGCGTAAGTATATTATTCGCCGCGCAGTAGCTCTGGCTGTTCTTTTTGCCCTGATTATCGGGGGCGGATGGGGAGTATACGCTGCCTTTTTTGCTCGCGATACGAACAAAGTATCTACTGCTCGCAGCAATACGTCTACGTCCAGCACAAAAAAATCAAATAAAGAGCAACAAAATAGTACTGAAGGTGTTTTCCGCTCGGACAGAGCTAAAGATTCAGGTATCCCTGACTGCACAACGCAAAATGTTGCCGTTAAACTTACTGCTGATCCAACAGAAATAACAACAAACGGAACTGTTAATTTTGCGAAAGATTTTACTCATACAGGTTCTACAGATTGCATTCTTAACGTTTCGGATGCATCTATGGTTATTACCATGACGAATGCTGAGGGTGTGCAAGTATGGCGCAGCGACGCCTGCGAAGCTGATCCCGCTGTAATTTTACTGGGGCAAAACGATACGTATCAGAAAAAATCATCGTGGAATGCTGTTGTATCGAATGCGGCAGTAGATAACTCGATAAACGGGCGCGCAACTATTAACGACAGCGGTCATGGATGCATGAATGAAGGGCAAAGTGCTCGTCATGTGACGGCGGGCGAATATACAGCCGAAATGGTCAATATTGCCGATAATACGATGAAATCCGAGCCAATTAAAATTACTGTTAAAGAAGAAAATCAATAAAATTATTTATCGGGTAAACCAAGCTCGCGCACAACATCGCCAACAGTAGCGACTTCAATAATCGTAACGCCGTCAAACTGTTCTTTCTTCGCTCCCGAGCGTAAACGTGGCACAAGAATGCGCGTAAAACCAAGCCGTGCGGCTTCTCGTATGCGATGAGTTAAACGCGGAACAGGGCGTACTTGACCCGTCAAAGAGATTTCTCCTATGGCTGCAGTTGTGCGTGCAATAGGCTTATTCGTCATAGCGCTGACCAAAGCAGCTGCAATAGCCACATCGCAGGATGGTTCTTTCGCTGAACCGCCAGCAATTGTGGAGACGTAGAGATCTTGGCCGAGCAAATTCACGCGCGCATGGCGGTACAAAACCGCCACCAACATAGCTAAACGATTGGTATCTACACCATTGGTGGCGCGGCGAGGAGTGGGAAGAACGGATTGAGTGGTGAGTGCTTGCACTTCGATAGCAAGACTGCGATGACCATCCACCGTAAAACTCACGCATGCTCCAGCAGGAGTCTCTTCGCTATCACTGAGGAATAATCCGCTAGGATCAGATACTTCCTCAATTCCTTCGCCACTCATATCGAAGCAACCAACCTCATCGGTCGGGCCGAAACGGTTTTTAACGGAACGTAGTAAGCGCAAAGCGGTTTGCGTATCGCCTTCAAACTGGCAGACTGCATCAACTAAATGCTCCAGAGTGCGTGGTCCAGCAATAGAGCCGTCTTTGGTGACGTGTCCCACAAGGAGCACAGCAATATCGTTCGCCTTAGCTACGTCAATAAGAGCAGTGGCTACTTCACGCACCTGGGTAGATCCCCCAGGAATACCATCAACTGCCTGTGAATGAATCGTTTGAGCCGAATCGACCACAGCAAGAACAGGCTTCTCTTGAGAAATAAGAGATACAACCGAATCGAGGTCGGTGGTCGATGCCATAAGTAAAGCATCATGAACAGCGCCAATACGCGATGCTCGCATCTGAATCTGAGCAAGAGATTCCTCGCCAGAAATATAGAGAACCTTTGCCTCAGGATTGATGGCTGACTGTTGAGCAGCAATATGACCTGCTGTTTCGAGCAAAAGAGTAGATTTTCCAATGCCTGGCTCGCCGGCCATTAAAATAACCGCTCCAGGCACCACGCCGCCTCCGAGCACGCGATCGTATTCGCTAAAACCTGTAGGGACGCGTGCCGATTGTTTTACTGATTCATCGGTTGTTGCACGTAATAAATCTCCTACGCTGGCAGCCACAACGGGAGTGGAGCGGCTCGTTTTACTTGCACCTCGTGTTACACGTGCTTCATGGAATTCATCGATGGTTCCCCACTCGCCGCAATTTGGGCAGCGACCGAACCATTTTGCACCATTCCATCCGCATTCTGAGCAGACAAATTGAGTAGAAGACTTAGCCATAGCTCCACACTATTTTTGTGCGCAGACAAGGAAAGTAAAGAGGGCTCCAGATTTCTCTGATGCCCTCCCAATGAAGTATATGACGTTATGCTTTAAAGCTTAGCCATGGTAAGGTTCGTCTGATTGCGTAGGAACTTCTGGGTGTGCGAAGTTCTGTGCTGTTTGCTCGGGATGGGTTGGTGCAGCCTGAGTTGGGGGTAGCCTGTGCTGGATATGCCTGACCTGGGTATTCCTGCTGAGCAGGATATGTCTGAGAAGGATAGCCCTGACCTGGAGCTGGTGCGCCACCTTGTGGAGCATAAGCTACGTTTGCTGCTGACTGACGCTGCAATAAGTTACGGTAAAAAGCGGCGCGCGTAGTCAAAAGATAAGGTTGCACAAATAGGCTTGCTAATCCGCCTGTAATCATAACCAAGATGTACCAACCAATAAAGGACAAATCAAGCACAAAAAGTTCCCACTTGTGTCCGCGCATCATTTCCTTCGATGCATTAATAGCTTCAGTTCCCTTCACGGAATAGCCCTGGTTGCCCCAATCTTCAGCAATGTAATAGCTCATCGCGTAGGAATAGCTCTTCACAATTCCAGGAATAAAGAACAACAAACTCCATAATGCTACAAAAATCGTATTAAGTAACCAGTTTATAAAGGTTCCCAGAGCTTTACCGCGTACAAAAGGTTCAATCAGTTCTTTGCCGATGCTCTGATCTTGCCTATCGAAGAAGTGCAAGAAAGACAGAGTAAGGGAAATGGAAACTAGGGAAATAAGCGCAGAGGTAATGAAGGAGAGCGGACCACCAACAGCCATCAAAGTAGTTACAGCAGAGTCAACATCTCCTTGGGCTGCAGATATGAAAGCGCTCACTGTGCTGACGATTTCACTAAAGCTTAAGATGAGAGTTACAATGCAGAAAACAATATAAAGCCCTACAACTTTACCCCATTTACCAGCTAACGAGGCTTTTGCTTGCTGTTTGAGTTCAGCTCGACTATATGGAAACATGGTCAATCCTTTTTCGCTGAAAGAAAATTCGATTGATTTTCATTTTATCGAAAAATATCTACAAGACCTAACATTTTTTGACTCTTGCGATTTTAACGGGGTTATGTAGGTTGTGTGTTCTCAAGTGCGTGAAAATTGTCCTCAATTCTCGCTCATGCGTGAATCATGGAGTACTATACCAAGTCACGTTTCACGCATCATTCAAATCCCTAAACGTTGCAATAATAACCAGATGAAATGAGCCTACCCCAACCAAAAACCCGCTAAGTCCCAAGACCTAACATTTTTTCAGTCCGAAATTTATGCAAGAATAAAAGCATGACTGAGAATAATGAAAACCGTGAAAAAGCCGATGTTGAGCTTGCCAGTGCTCCTGTAGATGAACAGGCTCAAGAACAGGCTGAGGAAGCTATTGAACAGCATAAAAAATCGCATCGTAAGCGCGCTATGGTTCTTACTGTTATTTTTGCTGTGATTGCGGCTCTGCTTGTTACTGCTTTTGTATGGCCAGGTTGGGCGCGTAAAACTGCAACTAATAGCGCTGCTGTGGCAACCGGTCAGGAAGAAGTTGTAGCTGTTGATCCAGTAGCTCTTCCTAGCAACGCTACAGATTTGGAAAAGATTTTGCCAGATACTGTGGGTTCATATGCGCGCGGTGAAGTAAAAAGTACTACTGTATGGCAGTCCGCGGAACCTGTTGAAGAATATGAGATGACGTATACGACGGGAGATAGTTCTGCGGATATTCAACTTACTGTAGGGCAGTGGACGGCTTCTCAGTATGCTAAAGAGCAGTACGATTCGCTTATTCACAATCTGAACTCCGAGGCAACTGCCACGGGAAAAGTGAATGTGGGCGGTAATGAAACTGGCACATACGAAATTCATCCAGACCCAGATAATAAGAAAAATTCAGTTGTGGTGTGGCATAACGAAACAGCAGTTATGTATGCTGTTGGTTCTAAAAATGCAGTGAATAATTTCTTTGCAAACTTCCCGTATTAAAGCTTGAGCAAGTCAGGGTAGCAGGACTCATAAAGCGTGCATAAAAAGTGTATTTTTGCGAAAAATGGTCAAAAATACTCTCTCAGTCGTCAAGCCGTAGTACTATTGGGAAAGTTGTCAATTAACTAGAGGAGGCTCTGATGGGTTCGGTCATCAAGAAGCGTCGCAAGCGGATGAGTAAGAAGAAGCACCGCAAATTGCTACGTAAGACTCGCCACCAGCGTAAGTAGTCTTATTTTTAGATGTAAAAGGAGCAGGCCAAAAGAGGTCATGCTCCTTTTGCTTTATGTGCATAGAGTAACTTCGCATCCTCAATAAAGATATACGAGCTGTTCCCTCGCCCTTCATAGGCGCTGTGACCTACAATGGTTTCAGATGTAAATAAGCAGCTTTAATATAAAACAGCTTTAAGGAGTGCCATGCTCAAAGAATATACTCGCCCTTTACGTACGCCTATTCATGCAGATAAAAATATTTTGTCCATTCTTCAGCATCGTGTGCAGCGTGCGGCAGAACAACCTCTTATTGAATACAAAACAGCTCAGGGTCAGTGGGGGCATTTTACAGCACAGGAATTCTATGACCTCGTGTGTGCAGTGGCGAAGGGTTTGATGAACCAAGGCATTCAGATTGGCGATTCAGTAGGTATTATTTCACGCACACGCTGGGAATGGACTGTTCTTGACCTTGCCATTATGAGTATTGGCGCTGTGACTGTTCCTGTGTATGAGACGGATTCGTCTCTGCAAGTTCGCGAAATTGGCTTGGACTCTCAAATCCGTATTTTCTTTGCAGAAAATAATGAACAGCGCGAAAAAGTTGACGCTGTACGAGCCGACCTGCCCCTAGTTCGCGAAATTTTTACCCTCGATAGTGATAACAATGTTAGCGATAACAATGTTATTGAACTGATGACTGCTTACGGTAAGGCTGTTAGTGATGATCAGTTCCGCGCTCGCGTAGACGCTGTGCACGGCGATACCTTAGCAACGATTGTTTATACGTCTGGCTCGACTGGCACTCCTAAAGGTATTGAGCTGACGCACCGCAACTTTGTATATGTTACGTATTCAGGTACGCGATCCATGACCGAGCTGTGCTTCCCTGAAGGCGGCGCTCGTTTGCTGCTCTTCTTGCCGCTTGCCCACGTTTTTGCCCGCTATATGCAGTACTTCTGCATTGGTTCTGATACAGTTTTGGGTTTATCGCATAATCTGAAAACTATTATTGCTGATTTTCAGAGTTTTAAGCCAACATTTATTTTGGCAGTTCCTCGTATTTTCGAGAAAGTATATAACGCAGCTTCTCAGAAAGCAGGTCGAGGATACGCTGGACGTTTGTTTAACCGTGCAGCAGGTATTGCCCGCGAATGGTCTGTGGCGCAGCAAGATGGTCGTAAACTGAGCATGGTGAAGCGTGTGCAGTTTGCTATGTATTCGAAGATTATTTATTCCAAGATTATGGAAGTTTTCGGCGGAAAAGTTCAGTTTGCTGTGTCTGGTGGTGCTCCACTCGATCCCTCGATTGCGCATTTCTTTAACGGTGTAGGACTTCCTCTGCTTGAAGGTTATGGCATGACAGAAACCTGCGCTCCTGTATGCGTGAATCCAACGTCTGGCTATAAGATTGGTACGGTTGGCTTGCCTATGGAGGGCATGACTATTGGTATTGCCGACGATGGCGAGCTATGCATTAAAAGTGAGAGCGTATGCCGCGGATACCATAACCACGCTGAGCTTACCGACAGTCAGATTATTGATGGTTGGCTGCATACCGGCGATGTGGGAGATATTGATGATGATGGCTTCTTAAAGATTACAGGCCGCAAGAAAGATTTGATTATTACTGCTGGAGGTAAGAATGTATCTCCAGGATTATTAGAGTCATCGGTTATGACATCGCCTGTTGTGGGACATTGTGTGGTGATTGGCGATAAGAAGCCATTTATTGCTGCTCTCATTACGTTGGACTTAGCTGATGCAAATGCATGGCTTGAATCTCAGGGTGCGCAAACCGTGCCTTCCCTAGACGAGGCTGTAAATAATCCGATTATTCATGCTGAAGTGCAAAAAGCGGTGGATAAGGCGAATTTGCAGGTCTCCCGCGCAGAATCAATTCGTAAATTCCACATTATTCCAAGCGTTTTTACCCAGAAAAACGGTATGCTCACAGCCAGCTTAAAAACAAAGCGTTCGGTGATTATTGATCGTTTTGCAGACGTGATTAATCACGAGATTTACACGCCACGCAAGAAAGGCTAACGCAAAGGAGGCAGGTCACTCGACCTGCCTCCTTTATTACATGCTCTACTTATTAGGATTCGTTAAAATACGAGGACCGTTCTCGTCACCTACAATCACGGTATCTACCATGTTCAAGAACAAACCGTGTTCTACTACTCCAACGGTGTGAATCAAATCTTCAGCAAGCTCCTGAGGATTGTCAATGCGTTCCATGTGCAAATCAACAACGAAGTTCTTTTCGTCAGTGCGCACTGGTTCACCATCAGCGTCTAAGCGCAATACTGGTTTGTAGCCCTTCTTTTCGAATAGTTTCACAACATGACCAGCGCCGAAAGGAATAACTTCCACAGGAAGTGGGAACTTACCAATAGTGGATACAACCTTGGACTCGTCCACAATCCACACGATCTTATTGGAATTTGTTGCCACAATCTTTTCCCAGAGCAGTGCAGCTCCACCACCCTTAATACCGTCGAAACGGTCATCTACTTCATCAGCGCCGTCTACAGTAACGTCAATGCGGTCTACATCATCTACATCAACAATAGTAATGCCGTAGCCTTCAGCCTGTTCCTTAGTGCGCACAGATGTGGTGACGCCGGTGAACTTTAAGCCTTCTTCTTGTACGCGGCGACCGAGCTCATCTACGAAGAAACGTACAGTTGAGCCAGTTCCCAAGCCCACAATCATGCCATCTTCTACTAGCTGAGCGGCCTTAATTCCCGCAGCCTTCTTCAGTTCATCCTGAGTTGCCATAGTATCTCCTTTAATTCTTTTCTTAACAGTCTACGTGTTCACTTAGAACAGAGTGTCTTGATGATTATTTTTCCAACTTACGTCATCGAAACGGCGGATAGCTTCATCCAGCTTAGCCACGGCTTGATCCATATGCTCGCTGGCCAACTGTAGGCGTTGTGCTGCAAGGTCAAAACGTTCAGTTGCCTGATTCAAACGAGTAATCAGCTCCTCAGTCAGGGTAGCGTTATTCTCGGGGAATAAGGGCTGATCAATCAGTGTTGGCTGTGCGGCTGGCACAGTCTCTTCCGCTTTCGAGAATTTAGACAGAATCAAACCTTCTGCATATGGACCGTTTTTCAACACAGTCCAGCCTTCTTCAGGTAAGTATCCGTCTACCAGATGTTTACCTGCTTTTTCAGCAAAGCCGCGGGCTAAATCATCAACTTTCTCGTTGTACGTATTACCAGCATGACCTTTAACCCACACAAACTCGACCGAGCCGGAACGAGCATTCAGCTCTGCATCAATTGCCTTAATTATTTCAGCATTTTTGACTGGCTCTTTCTTAGAATTTTTCCAGCCGTTCTTTTTCCAGCTGTGAATCCATGTGGTGGAGCAGTTAATGGCGTACTGACTATCTGTTTCAATAATCAGCGGATAATCTCCTCGATGATCGCGCAAGCATTGCAATACTGCGCAAAGCTCGCCAATCTGATTAGTGCCGTTAGAAGCACCACCGCAATCATAAGCGCGACCAGATTCGCTGGCAGGAGCGCCCGTAGGATTCTTTTCGGTGTGCTCTACCCAACCCCATCCCATAGGACCATGGGGATTATCGAGAGCACTACCGTCTGTTGATACTGTAACAGTGAAATCAATGGCCATGAAGTACCTGTGCGTTGTTTAGTCTGCTAATGCGTCGTTTACTACTGCGGTTGCTTCAGAAACAACCTTCTCCAAGTGTTCAGGAGAAGTGAAGGACTCAGCATATACCTTGTAGATATTTTCTGTTCCAGAAGGACGAGCAGCAAACCAAGCGTTATCAGTTGTTACCTTCAAACCGCCAATAGCAGCGCCATTTCCTGGAGCAGTAGTCATCTTAGCCGTAATTTCTTCGCCTGCCATAGTTGTAGCAGATACGGAATCAGCAGTCAGGCTTGCAAACTTCTGCTTTTCTTCCAAGGTTGTTGGAGTATCAACGCGGGTGTACCAGCTTTCGCCAAAACGGTTTACCTGATCTTCATGAAGCTGTGCAGGAGTCTTGCCGGTTTTCGCAGTAATTTCTGCAGCGAGGAGGTCTGGAATTAAACCGTCCTTATCGGTGGTCCATACGCGACCATCCATGCGCAAGAAGCTCATACCAGAGGATTCTTCGCCTCCGAAACCAACTTCACCGCTGAACAGAGGATCTACAAACCACTTGAAACCAACAGGAACTTCTACGAGCTTTGCATCAATAGATGCAACAACGCGGTCAATCAGGCTGGAGGAGACTAAGGTCTTACCAACGCCTGCTGTTGCTGGCCAACCTAGACGATTGCCGCCGAAGAGATATTCTACGCACACAGCAATGTAATGGTTAGGATTCATAACGCCGGTTCCAGGGCACACAATACCGTGACGGTCGGCATCTGGATCAGTACCGCCCACCAAATCGTACTTATCCCATGCGCCCGCGTTCAAGCGGTCGAGCAAGCCCTTCATAGCGTATGGCGAGCTTGGATCCATACGAATCTTACCGTCATGATCCAGCGTCATAAAGGACCAACGAGGGTCAACATCTGGATTGATAACACCAATCTGAGTGCCGTACATTTCATTAATCAGCGGCCAATAATTTACTGAAGCGCCGCCCAAAGGATCAATACCCAAGCGCACGTCCGAGGACTTAATAGCCTCAAAATCAATAACGTTCTTCAAATCCTCAACGTAGTGAGCGCGGAAATCAAAGCGCTCAATAAAATCGGACTTAATAGCCTGCTCAAATGGAACACGCTTCACGCTCTTCCAATCGGCAAGCAACTGGTTTGCACGGTCAGCAATAGCTGCAGTAATTTCAGCAGAAGCTGGACCGCCGGTTGTTGGGTCATACTTAAAACCGCCGTCTGTTGGAGGGTTATGCGATGGTGTGACCACAATACCGTCTGCAATATCTGTGCCAGTAAAACGCTGAGTACCATCAGCAGCACGGTTATGCGTCAAAATAGCTTGAGAAACAGTTGGAGTAGGGGTAAAGTCATCGCGGGCATCAACGCGCACGCGCACGCCGTTAGCAATAAGCACTTCGATAGACGTTTTCCACGCTGGAAGGCTCAAAGCGTGTGTATCGCGACCAATATAGAGAGGTCCAGTAATGTTCGCGCTCTTGCGATACTCGGCAATAGCCTGAGAAATTGCAACGATATGAGCTTCGTTAAACGTGCGCTTCAGAGCAGAACCGCGGTGTCCGGAGGTACCGAAAATCACACGTTCTGAGGCAACAGATGGATCTGGAACCTCATCGTAATATGCTCCAATAAGAGCATCAACATCAATTAAATCTTCTTGTGTGGCAAGCATGCCTGCATTTTTAGCTACCATATCTCTATTGTGCCACAAGAGGTACTCTAAGCCTATGATTTACAGGGCTATGGCGATTAAATGCACATGTATCTTGTTTATTTTTGCACAGGCGGCAGGCTTCCCGTTACTTCTGCTGATGAGCCTAGTTGAGGAGCACGCACAAGTAACGCTTTACGATCTACAGTAAAGAGGAAATGATTTGACTGACTTAAGATATCGCCGTCTACTTCGGCTAAAACAGGTTTATTGAGAATGACTTCCGCGCTAATACCTTGATATTGACGTACTGTTGCGTGTGTAGCAAAAGGAGATTGCTTAGAGCTGCGCGTTACTGTTTTGTGGATAACATCCCACAGCAGGCTCATCCAGCCGAGGATTCCCGATCGTGTATCAATCGTTTCGATGTCTAAAATGCCATCATCAAACTGAGCGTCAGGCATAAGAGTAAAACCAGGAATATTGCCACAGTTTCCCGCCATAATCGTGCGGAACTGCGCGTTATCAACCGTGTGCTGAGTGCCCGAAGCCGTACGGATTAAAATCGTTCCGCTGCTTTTCTTACCAAATAAATGCTTAAAAGCAGCAACAAAATACGCGAACCAACTAATATTTGCTTTGAGTTCAGGGTTGGTGTCGTTAATCATATTCGCGTCGAAACCTGCGCCGGCAATAACCAAGAAACCATGCTCATGTTCAGGTTCAGCAGAATCAAGTAGGCTCATACGTCCCATATCTACGCGACGGCTGCCATGCGATGTTGCTACAGACAGAGCGACCTCAATATTGTCTACAGGAATGCCCATATTGCGTGCAAAAAGATTGCCTGTGCCAATAGGAATAATACCAAAAGCGTGAGTGGAGTAAGCCATAGCGCTTGCTACAGTGCGCACGGTTCCATCGCCGCCCACAGCAATAACTACATCTGCACCCATACTCAGTGCTTCTTCTGCGCACGCGCGGCCGTCTTTATCGAGTTGAGTGTCTATGAACAGAGGATTTTCGATGCCATGAATGGAGCAATAATCCTTAATATACAAGCGGGTTCGTTCAGCTTCGGGTTTGGATGGATTAATAATAAAAGCGTAAGTAATGTGATCGTCGCTTAGGCGCTCAACGGTCTGCGCTAACTCTTGCTGTCTGCGTTCTTTACGAATGCTGGCAATAATACCCAACACAATAAGAACAGCTAATACGATGATTGCTGCTACGGTAGCAAATGTTCCCCAACTCATAGTCATAATCTTATTCATATCAGGAAAAATATGTTGTGTGGCGTTTTTCTCAGAATTACACAACTGTTTCATAAAGTTGGGGGGTGTGGCGAGGGGAGTTCATCGTGCGTGCTTGTTCGCATTCCTACAGCACTATCAGCCAACCAACCGAAGAACCGACAATAAGAACACTCCCACACCACCACATTCTAAAGAACTGGCAATCGTGCTGGTTTGTTGTGACTGGAATAGGCTGATGCTGCAGTGATATCCGTATTACGGGCTATAGGCGAAAATTTCACTTAACCGATTAATACACCTGATATGCCAGTTTTGATGCGGAAAAATGGCATCAAAACTGGCATATCGGTTGCGCGTATCGACTTCGCTCATGAAGTAAAAACAAAATGTGTCAAAACACCGAAACGATGTTTTGACACATAATATGGCGGACAGTGAGGGATTTGAACCCCCGGTACTTTCGTACGCTTGTTTTCAAGACAAGTGCCTTCGACCGCTCGGCCAACTGTCCGAAGTGACGCAGGAGGCTCGTACGTCCATTCCCGAATCACAGCAACTTAATGTACTATAGGCGCATTTGCTTCAGAATGCAAATTGAGGTTTGACTATGCGTCTCATAAATGCACAGCCAAACTTCAAAAACGAGATCAAATATAGAAAAACGGTGGGCTATGCTTCCCAACTGGTTGGCTCAATTACTTCCTTGCCGCCCATATATGGACGCATAGCAGCTGGCACGTTAATAGAACCGTCAGCGTTCTGATGATTCTCTAAAATAGCCACCAGCCAACGTGTTGTAGCCAAAGTTCCGTTCAGTGTAGCCACTGGGCGAGTGCCGCCTTCATCCACGCGCTCTCGAATATTGAGTCGTCGAGCCTGATATTCCGTACAATTCGACGTGGAAGTAAGCTCACGATAGCGCCCCTGTGTTGGCACCCAAGCTTCGCAATCAAACTTGCGGGCAGCGGAGGATCCCAAATCGCCAGCAGCAGTGTCAATAATGCGGTAAGGCACTTCCACCTTTCCAAGCATTTCCTGTTCCATAGCCAGCAATCGCTTATGCTCAGCTTGAGAATCTTCCTGCTTCACATACGTGAACATTTCCACTTTATTGAATTGGTGTACGCGAATAATGCCCATCGTATCCTTGCCGGCAGAGCCAGCTTCGCGACGGTAGCAGCTCGACCAACCTGCATAGCACAAAGGTCCATTTGACAAGTCAATAATCTCATCAGCGTGCATACCCGCCAAAGCAACCTCAGATGTACCTACCAAATAGGAATCGTCAGGTTCGCGCAAACGATAAATTTCATCGGCATGCGCATTCAAAAAGCCTGTGCCTGCCATAATCTCTGGGCGCACCAAGGTTGGAGTAGTGGTCATAATGAAGCCGTTATTCTCAGCCTGATCCACTGCCATAGTCAGCATAGCTAACTCCATGCGGGCAATAGCTCCGCGCAGGAAGTAGAAGCGAGAGCCGGACACCTTAGCGCCGCGCGTCATATCAATGCCGGCAACGCCCACGCCCAAATCAAGGTGGTTCTTTGGTTCAAAACCTTCAGCGCTAAAATCACGCGGTGTGCCAATCTCTTGCACAACAACGTAATCATCTTCGCCACCAGCAGGAGCATCATCTTCCACAACGTTGGAGAACTTCCACATTAAGTCTGTATACGTTGCGGTAGCCTTATCTGCGGCATCCTTGAACTGAGCTACCTGAGCAGCTAATTCCTTAGTCTGGGCAATTAAAGCTGCTTTCTCCTCGTTTGGAGCGCTAGCAACTTTCTTGCCCATAGCTTTCTGCTGAGCACGAGCGTCTTCAAAAGCCTTCAAACTATCGCGACGTTCCTGGTCAGCGCGCAAAGTTTCGTCAACCAGTTCCACAGATTCGCCGCGCTTACGCTGAGATTCCTTAACAATGTCAGCGTGTTCGCGAATAAATTGAATATCAAGCATGCTTCAAAATTAGCCGTCAATCTTGACATTGCTCAGGTTTTGCTGCCCACCGATATTGCGATTACCTGCTATTGCCCCAGCCGCTCTCACTATTATGATTTCCCACTATTACGATTCCCCACTCCCGCTTTGTTCAAATAAACAATGCGTCCAGTGCGTTTCGACTTCCATAAAACAAAAATCGAGTTACAATAATGAAGGCGCACGCGGTGGGCGTGCATGTGATAGGTAGCAACGGAGCAACCTCATGAAAGCGGCAACTTACGTATCCGCTGGCGTTCTCGAATTAACTGAGAAAGAAAAGCCACATGTAGTCAAGCCAACAGACGCAGTCGTTCGCATGGTTAAGAGCACGATTTGTGGCACTGATTTACATATTTTGGGCGGAGATGTTCCAGCTTGTAAGCCAAGCACAACATTGGGGCACGAAGCAATTGGTATTGTGGAAGAAGTTGGCGATGCTGTGAGTAATTTCAAGGTGGGAGACAAGGTTATTGTGTCTTGCGTAACAGCGTGCAACACCTGCTACTACTGCAAGCACCAGTTGCCAAGCCACTGCGAAGATGGCGGTTGGATTTTAGGTCATTTGATTGAAGGTACTCAGGCTGAATATATCCATATTCCTCATGCTGACGGCAGCTTGTATCACGCACCTGAATCTGTTGACGATGAAGCTTTGGTTATGCTTTCCGATATTTTGCCAACATCCTACGAAATTGGCGTTCTGCCTTCGCATGTAAAGCCAGGCGATACCGTGTGTATCGTGGGTGCAGGTCCGATTGGTTTGGCAGCACTGCTGACTGCTCAGTTCTTCTCGCCGAGCCGCATTATTATGGTTGATTTATCTGAGTCCCGTTTGGAAGCTTCTAAGGGCTTCGGAGCTACGGACACTATTGTGTCTACAACAACCGAAGAAGTGCGCGATAAGGTTTTGGAGCTTACAGACGGTCGCGGCGTAGATATTGTTTTCGAGTGTGTAGGATATCCTGCAACTTTCGATATTTGCCAGAACGTTGTGGCTGTTGGTGGACATATTGCTAACGTAGGCGTTCATGGAAAGCCAGTTGATTTTAACCTGCAAGATCTGTGGATTAAGAATATTACTTTGAATACTGGTTTAGTGAACGCTAATACAACAGATATGCTTCTTGAAGTTTTGAAGAGCGGCAAGATTGATGCCACTAAGTTGATTACGCATCACTTTAAGCTCTCTGAGATTGATGAAGCCTATAAGGTATTTAAGAACGCTGAAGAAAACCATACCTTGAAGGTGATTATTGAGAACGATTTGAGCTAAAGGGGATAAAAAGGAAAAGTCTCGCCACTGCTTGCGCGGTGACGGGACTTTTTATTTTCCGTCGTTTTTAGAAGTGCTCAACGACGTAGTTTAAAACATCAGAACGGTTTAAGATGCCAACCATGCGATTACCGTGAGCCGAATCCATAACCGGAACTTTTTTGAGATGTTGCGATACCATAACCTCGCAAATATGAGCCATGGAATCATTTACATCGACAGAAATTACCTTGTTATGAGCGAATTCAGACACAGGACGAGTCATGTTTTCGCGCACGCGGTCAGTAAAGTTTGCCGCATTATTTTCCATCACTGCATTGTAGAACGTAGTAAATTCTGGCACTTGATTGGCAACCAAACGCAAAATATCTCCATCAGACACAAAACCAATCACGCTACCTTGAGCATTCACAACAGGAGCGCCCGAAATACCGTGTTGTGTAAGCGTGCGAATAGCATCCATAGCCGTATCAGTTTCCGCAATAGTGTAAGCATCTGTTTTCATCAAAGAGTGAATTAAAGGCGCGGCATGATAATCCTCGCTATCCGCAGTGTTGTTCTGTGTTTCTTTATGAGTAGAACGAATGAAGAAAGCGCCTGCTAAGCCGCATACTGTCAGTGCTAATGCCATAAATAATCCCCAGCGCGTACCCTCGCTAAAGCGAGCAGCAGAGTCATTGCCGCTATACGCAGCCTGACCAGACATAAGCAAAGACGTGGCAATCGCAGTAAAAATAGCTCCCACAACCTGCTGTAAAGTGTTCATAATTGTAGAACCGTCAGGGTTGAGCTCGTGAGGTAAAGCGCTTAAAGCATAGGTTTGCATAGGAGTCATAGCCAAAGGAATACCAATCATAATAAGAATATGATCCACAATAATCAGCGCAACGCTTGGATGAGCTGTTAAGGTCTGGGAAATAAGTAGCAGAATGCCCACCGTGCTCAGCGCAAAACCAATAACTGCTGGCATGCGCGCGCCAATCTTATTGTAAAAACGACCCGAGAAAGTGCCCACAATAGCGTTAATTGCGCCACCAGGAAGCATAACTACGCCTGCTAAAGATACAGCTAAAGCAGCAGAATTTTGGAAGAACTGAGGTAACAGGAACATCGTGACCAGCATGATGCCAAAGTTAATCATGACCAAAACAGCGCCCAAAGCAAAATCGCGGTAGCCAAAAGCGTGCAAATTCAATACTGAAGATTTTGCTGTTAGCTGGCGCTGCACGTACCATGCCAAAGCAAGAACGCCAATAATCAGAGCACACAAAACAGTAAGAGAACCCCATCCGAACTCGCTTGCCATACCAGCGCCAAGCACAATACCGCCAAAGCCAAGCACAGACAAAACAATAGATACAATGTCAACCGATGGTTTGGTGAGCTCATAAACATTAACCAAGAATCGAGCAGCGCACACAAAGCCAATAAGCGCAATCAGTACGATTGACCAGAATACAAAGCGCCAACCAAGACTTCCAGCAATAATACCGGCGAGTGCAGGTCCAATAACTGGAGCAATCATAATAACCAAAGTGGTCATGCCCATAGCTGCGCCAAGCTTATGAGGAGGGAAAATTTCGAGGAGGAGGGAGAAAGTCATAGGCAGAGCAAGGCCTAAGCCAATGCCCTGAATAGCACGTCCTGCCAAAACAATTGCGAAAGTTGGAGCAACTGCACTAATAATTGCACCCACAGCAAACGCGCCTAAAGAAGCGAAAGTGAGGGTTTTGACGCGGAAGTGCTTCAATAAAATCGACGAAAATGGCAAAACTAAGCCAATAATAAGCATGTATCCCACCACGAGCCACTGGGTGAGAGCCGTCGAAACATGAAAATCAGCGCCGACAGAAGGCAAAATTACATTCATTGCTGTTTCGCTATACATGCCAGCAAAAGCAGCGGCATACAGCGATGACATCACAAGATATGGATGCTTGACATTCGGTCGGGAATGAGTTGATTGCTGTGTTGCGGACACAGAATTCTCCTTTATTTTTAACTCCTCTAATGAGGTCAACCTTTCTAAGGTAGGTAATTCTGTCAAGTATCGTAAGAGAAATTTGCAGAATTTTCACAAAAGATGCATATTGTGTTGATTGTTGTGGAGATGCTCATCGGACTCTTGGGACTGAGCGGGTATTTTTGGGGAGGGCGGGTGAATGTGTTTACTTTATGAGTGAAGTCGATACGCGCAACCGATATGCCAGTTTTGAAGCCGTTTTTTCGCAGCGAAACTGGCATAACAGGTGTATTAATCGGTTAAGCAGAATGCGAGAGAGCAAGAGATCTTCGGATTTAACAGGGGGTGTAAGTTGAACGCGCGTGGACATTGCTAGTGCTGGACATTAACAGCCCTCACCCCAGCCATCACCTTCCAACTCCGCCCCAACACCTCGCAATTTGTGGAAGATGTGCACAAATTTGTGTGTCTTATATAAGAAATCTCTTTTATCTCCCTAGAATAATCTTCGTTATGGTAGATGTAGTTATTGTTAGTGCAGCGCGCACGCCTATCGGTAAGTTCTCCGGAGCATTAGCTTCTTTAAGCTCGGTAGAACTCGGCACTATTGCTGCACGAGCTGCGATTGAACGCGCTGGGTTAAGTCCTAACAGCGTGGATCAAGCTATTTTTGGAAACGTGCTACAGGCGAATTCGGGTCAGAATGTAGCGCGTCAAATTGCTTTGAAATCTGGCATGGCCACTCATTCCACGGCTATGACCATTAATGAAGTATGCGGTTCTGGTCTTAAAGCTGTGCGCGTAGGTCAAGCAGCTTTAGTTATGGGAGATGCCGATATTTTGCTTGTGGGCGGAACGGAATCCATGAGTAACGCTCCTCATTATTTACCAAAACTGCGTGATGGCTTCCGCTACGGAAATACGGAAATGGTTGACGCTATTTTCCGCGATGGTCTTTCGGATGCTTTTACTGGGGAAGCGATGGGCGTTACAGCAGAGAATGTTGCTGAACGTTTTAATATTACGCGCGAACAGCAAGACGCTTTTGCTTTGACATCGCATGAGAAAGCCGTGAAAGCTTGGAATAGTGGTGCTTTTGACGCAGAAGTTGTGCCTGTTACAGTGCATACCCGACGTGGAGATATTGTTATTGATCGCGATGAAAGTCCGCGAAGCGATACCTCCTTAGAAAAACTTGCACATCTTCCTAGCGTTTTCTTGGATGATGGTAGCGTAACTGCTGGCAATGCGAGCGGGATTAATGACGGTGCTTGCGCTTTGATTTTGATGAGAAAAGATGACGCTTTAGCTCGCGGCATTGAGTATTTAGCAGAAATTCGCGGATATTGCGAGGGCGGTATTGACCCTGATTTTATGGGGTACGCTCCTAAGCATGTGATTGAAAAGCTGATGAAGTCCACCTCCTCTCAGCTCAATGAGATGGACTTAGTAGAAGTGAATGAAGCTTTTGCCGCTCAATCTTTGGCTGTGGCACAACAATTGCAGCTCGATAGCTCCAAGTTAAATGTGAACGGTGGTGCGATTGCTTTAGGGCATCCGCTGGGATGCTCGGGAGCGCGTATTTTAACTACCTTGATTTATGCTCTGCGTGCGCGTAAGAAGCATAAAGGCGTGGCTGCTTTGTGCGTAGGTGGCGGCATTGGTGTTGCTATGCAAGTGGATGTAGCTTAAGTATTAGCTACGTCAGCATGAGAGTGCAAGGAGAAGCGATGGGTAGCTCTCGAAAATTTTATGATTTAACTGCTCGAGAGCGCCTAGAGGTTCTCGAAGCTGCTGGAGAAATAAGCGTTGACGATGCTGCCGAACTCAGGCGTGTGAACGAAGCTGGCGTTTTACCTGTGGATGTAGCCGCACATTTGATTGAAAATCAAGTTTCGCAATATGCTCTGCCATTTTCCGTGATACGCGGATTAGTGGTGAATGGTAAATCATACACAGTTCCTATGGTGGTAGAAGAAGCCTCGGTTGTGGCTGCTGCCTCACATGGAGCGCATATGGCAGCTCGCTGCGGTTCAATTAACGCACAGTCTGAACCACACCGCGTTATTGGTGAGATTGTTTTCGAAGCTAGCAATGTCAGCGTAGAAAAAGCACAGAGCATTCTTGTTTCACGTGGAACGCAGATTCAGGATATTGCGCGTACTGCGTTACCAAGTATGCATGCGCGCGGTGGCGGTTTGGAAAGTATAGAAGTTGACTCAGTAGGTAGCTTCACCCGTTTTATACTCACGGTTAATCCGTGCGATGCTATGGGAGCTAATGCAGTGAACACTATTGCTGAAGCCTTAAAAAATGAGCTATCGCAGTGGTTAGGAGCTTCAGCACTGGTGGCTATTTTAACGAATAGCGGTCAGGCAAGCGTTACAACAGCTGAAGTAGAGCTGAGCCCTGAGTCTGTGGCTATGCGAGGTAGTGACCCAGAACAGTTAATACAGCGCATAGCGCGTCTTTCCGATTTAGCAGCAGTCGATCCGCAGCGCGCAGTCACGCATAATAAAGGAATTATGAACGGGATTTCCGCGGCTGTTGTGGCTTCTGGAAATGATTGGCGGGCTGTAGAATCTAGTGCTCATGCCTATGCTGCTAAGAATGGCACGTATAAACCGCTATCGACGTGGCAGGTTAACGGAAAGGGAAATCTGTGCGGGCGCATAGAAATACCTTTGCAAGTGGGTATTGTGGGTGGAGCGGCTAGCTCGTTACCTGTGGCGAAAATTGCGCGACGAGTCTGCGGTTGCACGACGGTTGATGAGTTTAAGAACGTGCTGGCGGCACTGGGTCTCGTACAGAATTTGTCGGCGCTGCGCGCTCTGGCAGGACCAGGAATTCAAGCTGGTCATATGAATTTACAGATGAACGCGCTCGCTATTGCTGCGGGTGCTCGCGGCGAAGAAATCAATAAAGTTGTAGAGCAGTTGCGCGCTTTGCCTTCGCATAAGCGCACATCCGCCACCGCTGAATATCTCGTTAAAGCTCTGCGCGCGTAAGGAGAAGATATGTCTATTGGTATTGACCGCATTAGTTTGTATACGCCGTCTTACTATCTCGATGTGCGTGAATTAGCCGTGGCGCGCGGCGTTGATCCCAATAAATTTACGATTGGTATTGGTCAAGATAAGCAAGCAGTTATTCCGTCAAGTCAGGATATTGTGACGATGGGAGCGAATGCTGCTATCCGTCTGCGTGGCGATATTGACGATAGCCGTTTGGGTTTGGTTATTGTAGGCACTGAGTCGGGTGTAGACGCCTCGAAAGCATCAGCGCTCTATATTCATGAGCTACTGAATCTGCCGCATTCTGCGCGATGCATGGAAATAAAAGAGGCATGTTTTGGTGGTACTGCAGCCTTGCTCGTAGCACGAGATTATATTGCGGCTCATCCGGGTAAACAAGCTCTGATTATTGCTGCCGATATTGCACGCTATGGATTAGCCAGCGGTGGAGAAGTGACTCAAGGTGGCGGAGCAGTTGCCATATTGGTATCCGAAAATCCGCGGATTGCCGAAATTGAGGAGCATACCAGCGTCTACTCGGGCAGTATCCAAGATTTTTGGCGTCCGGTGTATACAGATGAAGCGCAGGCTCGAGGAAAATACTCAACCGAGCAATATCTCGAATTCTTTGAGCATGTCTGGTTAGATTATGCTCACACTATGCACGCGAAACCGCAGGATTTCGCGGCTTTCCTCTTCCATCTGCCATACACAAAAATGGGTGCGAAGGCTTTGCTCAAACTGGAGGAGCTCACTGAACCAGTCACACATCTTGAGCAGCGTTTTGAGCAGAGCATTCAGTACTCGCGCGCTATCGGTAATTTGTATACAGGCTCTTTGTACGCCGGGCTTATCAGCCTTCTCGAGCTCGATAACAGTTTGAAAACAGGCGACAGGTTAGCGCTGTTCTCTTATGGTTCGGGTGCAGTAGCAGAGCTTTTTACCGCGCGTTTAGTAGAAGGCTATGAAAAGGCTTTGTATTATCATGCTGATTTACTCAATCAGCGCACGCAAGTAAGCGTGAACGAATACGAAAGTATTTTTAAGGATGCCGTACCATACGCTCCACAAGATTACAGCACGAACCCGCGGTATTATTGCGGTGATTTTGTGCTCACAGGTGTGGTGGGTATGGAACGACAGTATGCTACACGATCTTGCGCTGAGCAGCCCATCGCGTCAGCTGCGTGCGATTAGACAGCTGGAGCTTATGCAGGACTTTTGACATATGACTTTCTACAGTTTTAATAGAAATAAAGAGTTCTGCAGCAACCTCTTTATACGTATAACCGCGTGCAATCAGGCGCATAACTTCCTGTTCGCGATCGCTTAGTGAGTTGAGCTCTTCGTCCTGAACATTCGAGCTTTCGTTGCTAGTAGCAGGAGCAGGGTCGCTTTGAAAGGCTTGCAACACAAAGCCTGCCAACTGAGGTGAAAAAACTGCGTATCCTTCTGAAACCTGCTGGATAGAAGACACTAAATCTTCAGGACCAATTGCTTTGGTGACGTAACCTCGAGCGCCCGCGCGAATAACAGCTCCCACATCTTCTGCTGAATCTGATACTGATAAAGCAAGAAAAATACTCTGCGGTGATTGTGCCTTGGAGCGGGTAAGAATTTCTGCTCCACCGCCGCCGTTACCGCCGGGTACGTGCACATCGAGAAGAACAACATCTGGCTGAGTATCTGCAATCATGGCGATGGATCCTTCTACATCGCCTGCTTGCCCTACAACATCTACAGCATTACTGATGGCAGCAATAACGCCTGCTCTAAACATTTCGTGATCGTCCACGACTGCTACTCGAATCATTTCTTCTCCTCTAATGGAAGGGTCATGCGCACTTCTGTGCCCCATTGTGGGCGAGATACTATCTCTACTGTACCGCCTGCGCGTTCCATGCGTCCCTGAATGGAGTGGCGAATGCCCATACGGTCTTGCGGAATATCGTCAAGATTAAAACCGTCTCCATGGTCGCGAACAAATACGCTAATATCATGCGATCCACATTCAACATACAGTGAAATAGCAGGCTTGCCGTGTAAACACGCATTGGTGAGCGCTTGACGGGTTGCATCGATCAAAGCGGAAATTCTCTCGTTCGGTTCGCAATCTCCCACAGTAATAACGTCAATAGGAACTCCATGAGTATCTTCTATCTGAGCAGAAATAAGTTTCATGCTACTCGCAACAGAATCAGAAGCATTTTCGCGGTCTTCATACAGCCAACGGCGCAGTTCTCTCTCCTGTGTGCGCGCTAATTGAGACACATAATCAGCATTATGCGCGTTTTGACGGATTAAGTTAAGGGTTTGCAAAACGGAATCATGAAGATGCGCTGCCATATCTGCACGCTCTTCTTCGCGCTGTTTTTGAGCAGATTCCTGCAGCAAGTTTTGATGATACTGCGCCAAAAGAGGAGCGGTGGTAATAGCAACGCTAAAAATACCAATCAAAAAGATTCCATAGACGTGCAGATAGTCGTTTTTCTTAAAGAAGATAGTACACAGAGCAAAAACTGCGGCGACAAAAACGAGCAGAATACCAACAATCACAGCAATATTCATTTTATGAAAACGCTCTGAATACAGCCATGCAACGAGTGCGCACAAAGCTCCCACAGAAATTTCAATAGCAAGCATGGGAGATAGTAAGTGGTGGTCGATAGCCCAGTTGAAACCGAGATAAATAACAAAAATACCTGCAAGAATACTGGCTAAAATATTCCATGCTAAACCGCTGTGAGATTGCTGATTGTTTTGCTCAGGGGCTGAGTACTGTGCAGGCATATATTGCGTGGCAACGTACTCGTATTGATTCGGTGGGGCAGGGACAAGATAGCTTGCGTTATTACCTTTAGATAGAGCTGATTGTGATGGCGCGAGCATATTGACGTGCATAGTCGCAAGATTTTGCGCAGGCACAGCAATCCATAAAAACAGATACGCCGCAATTCCCAGACCGAAAATAAATGATGTGGTAACGAATATCAAACGAATAATCCATGTTTTCACGCCTAAATGCATAGCTAAACCTCGGCAAACGCCAGCAAATACGCGCTGCTGATACGGGCGTACAAGCGGATACCGTGCTGGTGCTAATGGTTGAGCAATATGCTGTTCGTTAGGAGGAAGTGGGTAATCTGTCATACCCCTATTATGCATGGAGTAGGGGCTGTGAGGGAGAAAAAATACACAAAATCGGGGAGGAATGAGGGGTGTCCCTGATATCAGGGAGCGCGAAAACTTGCCATACTTAAATCATCAACTCGAGAGAACTTTTTACTTGTAAAGGAGAGACCGATGAAAACAAGTGATTTCTTTAATTGGATTCGCCGCTCTCAGATTGTGCGCAGCGATCAGCGTTGGCTGGGAGGCGTGTGCTCCGGTTTAGCTAATCGTTTGGGCTGGGATGTTGCTCTTGTGCGCGTGCTGATGGTGGTTCTTGTGCTGATGGGCGCAGGTTTATTTGTGTATCCGTTGGCATGGATTCTTTTGCCAAATATGAGTGGGGAAATTCTCGCGGAGGATTTATTAAAAGGCCACGGAGGCGGTGAAGCTGTGGGCGTGCTGATTTTCTTGATTTTCGGCGCTTTGACAACCACCATCACCTTCTGGGGACTCATTACCGTAGGCTTGTTCTTCGCGCTGATTGGATACGCGGTTAACCAAGCGGAAAATCCTCAAAACTGGCAACAGCAAGCTGCTCCAGGAGCGCCGCAAGCTGCGCCATATTTTGCGGCGGGCAATGCCATGCCTAACGCTGCTGCTGGTGCTGCAGGTGCTGGGCAGGCTCCCATAAATAACGCATATATGGCTGCTCCTCCTCTCTATACAACTCCTGCAGCAGCTCCTATACAACATGTGGAACAAGAACGCATTATTCACACCCGTAAAAGTGGTGGAGCATTCTTACGTTTCCTTATGTGGGGTGTGATTTTCCTCTCCGGTGGACTCGCCTATATTGCTGGCATCCTTATGAATATTGCTCATGGTGATTACTTAGCGTGGGGACGCCTCTTCCTGATGTGGGCTGCAGGTGTAACGATTTTTATCTGCCTGATCACTTTAGTTTTGGCTCTTCGTGGTCGTAAAACTGCTGGATATGCATGGCTGGGAGCATGTGGCGTAATCTTCTGCATGATGTGTGGAGCGGTATTTGGTTTCCAAGGTCGTTACGTTCATTATGCCAACAGCGATTCAGGTCGTATGTATACGTACGCTAATCGATACAATGTGCGAGATGGGCAAATAATCAAGCTAACGAAAAATCTGGTTACATCTTTGAATAAGGGTACATTGTTCACCTCAACCAGTAAATTCCATACGCCTCATGCCACCCTTGACATGACCAATTGGAAAGAAGTTATGGGCGAACATACATGGACTAAATCTGACGGTTCTCAAGTGCAATCGAGCTGCCCAACTGGTGATTTCAACATTGCTGTAAACGGCGTGAAACTCACTATTCTTGTGCCGCGTGACTGCTCGTATAGTCGAGAAATTTATGGAGACATTGTTGGCGGCTATCACCTCAACAACGAGTGGCATGACCGTATCTACGAGGAAGTCAACCATAAGTATGCAACCAAATTCCGTAACCTTTTGAGCGATAAGAAAAAGGAACTGCAAGATAACAATAGGCTTGATGATGAGGCGAGCGAATATAACGATTTCGATTTCCTCACTGATAACGATGACTCTGATTGGTATAACCAGTGGGAAGAAATCTCTGATTACTCTGATTTTGCTTCATCTGTGTCTACTCTCGGCGATGAGTATGAGCGTGAATTAGACAATTGCCTACAACACGACATCGAAATGCATATTGATGCGTTCAGTCTTTTCGGCTCCATCAATATAAAGAAGGGATAATGCCATGAATAACTACAATCCATATAATCCGGCACAAAACCCAGCTTTTCAAAATTCTGCGTACTCGCAGCAAACTCCGATGAATGCTCAGAATGCACAGAATGCTCAGCAACCTCAGCAGCCTCCGTATGTGCAGCAGCCGCCTATGTATGCGGCGCCTATGAGACCACGAGTACAAGTGCATTTCAAAAATAAGTATGAGTACATTACGACTCCTAATATTTTTGTAGTGTTCCTAGCAATTCTGGGTATTGTTCTTACGGTATTCGCTGCACTGCAAATGTTTATCTTCCCAGATACGTTGCTCCCTGTTTTCAATCTCAACATTAGCTTGTCTACGCTAGCGAGCATAGCTTTCCTCGTACTTACGGGTATTGGATTTATTGCAGCGGGTATAAGCGTGGCTTTGCGAAAGTCTCAGAAAGATGATACCGAGAATAGGGACTGGGGGAGCTCCGCGTCGGCGAAGGTGGAAGCTGGAGAGAACGATGCTACTACGGAATTCTCTCAGACCACTCAGGAAGCCGATACGGTAACTCTTGATGAGTTTTCGGTATCAGAGAATGTAGAGCAAGATAGATAGGCTTTCAAGCCTTATTAGGCTTGGGTAACTCATTTTGGGTATAACACAGATATTGTGTTATACCCAAAACTTTTTGCATAGTTTTAGTCGCTGAGAGAGCTGTTATGGAAACAGCATGAGTAAAAACAACTACTCCTGTGTTTGCAACTTCCAAGACCAACTTTGAGGTAAAAAGAGGGTGTCAGGGTTTTTGTGTATGCGATTTTGTTGAATCTGGCTCGCAGGCATGGTTTTTCAGCAAACCATACCTGTGTGTGGCACGTGATAAGCGTGGTTCCTCTGTCGGATATGCGATTTTGTATGCTC
>NZ_KV812468.1:91512-169004 GCF_001813415.1 Alloscardovia sp. HMSC034E08
AAGGTTATGGTGTGCACAGCATACCAGCTAACCTAGCGAACCACTTATATGATGAACTAAAATAGGTCAGGTCAAGCACAACGTCATTGTAACTAGCCTCAAGACCCTAAATAGAACTCTCCATAGGGCAACCCACCACTTACACAAAATTCCTGATACCCTCCAACTTTGAAGGGTAAAAGAACTTTCGCTTGACTACGTGTTTTCGGTTTATTGCTTTATCGTTCATAGCTATCGGTAGTGCTACGTGTTACAGTTTTTTTTGACCTCTCGAATCAGGAGTTGTAAAAGCTTTACCACTCATCGCTAATGAATGGCTACGAAAGATACAACACAAAAGGGCGTCGCACGATCGCATGAGACTCAATCAACACGAGACATAAAAACCTCCAATAATATGTCCGTGCTCCCAATTGCTATGTTACTTCACATAACAATTTCGGAAAATCCCTCACCTCCGGATCGCCCCAACAACAACGAAAAGCGTCTGTGTAACACAACCTACACAGACGCTTCCTTGATGTCTTGCTACCGACAGTGGTAATCAGGCTTTAGTAAGCGCCCTGAGCCACCATAGAATCAGCAACCTTAATGAAACCAGCGATGTTTGCACCAGCCATCAAATCGCCCTTCTTGCCATACTTTTCAGCAGCTTCGAGAGAGCTTGCAACGATGTCCTTCATAATATCGTGCAGCTTCTCGTCGGTTTCTTCGAAGCTCCAAGACAAACGGTAGGAGTTCTGGCTCATTTCGAGACCGGATACTGCTACACCACCAGCGTTTGCAGCCTTTGCAGGACCGTAAAGTACGCCGTTGGCCTGGTATACAGCAATTGCTTCTGGAGTGGAAGGCATGTTAGCACCTTCGCAAACCACGGTGCAGCCGTTCTTTACGAGGGTCTTTGCAGACTCTTCGTCAATTTCGTTCTGAGTTGCGCAAGGCAAAGCGATGTCGCATGGAACGGTCCATACGCCAGTGAAGCCTTCGTGGTATTCGGAACCTGGAACGCGATCTGCGTATTCCTTAATGCGACCGCGGTGACCGAGCTTAATATCCTTCACAACGTCAAGCTGAATGCCGTTTGGATCGTAGATGTAACCATTGGAATCAGAAGCAGTTACAACCTTTGCACCCAAAGCCTGAGCCTTTTCAGTAGCGAAAATAGCTACGTTACCGGAACCGGAGATTGTAACGGTCTTGCCTTCGAAGGAATCGCCACGCAACTTATCCAAAGCTTCAGCAGTGTAGTAGCACAAACCATAACCGGTTGCTTCGGTACGAGCCAAAGAGCCGCCCCATTCCAAGCCCTTACCAGTCAAAACACCAGTAAATTCATCACGAATGCGCTTGTACTGACCGAAGAGATAGCCAATTTCGCGAGCGCCTACGTTAATATCGCCTGCAGGAACATCGGTGAACTGACCGATGTGGCGCTGCAATTCAGTCATGAATGCCTGGCAGAAACGCATAACTTCAGCATCTGACTTGCCCTTAGGGTCGAAGTCTGAACCACCCTTACCGCCACCCATTGGCAAAGTGGTCAGGGAGTTCTTCAAAATCTGTTCGAAACCGAGGAACTTAACAACTGACTCGGTTACAGTTGGGTGGAAGCGCAAGCCACCCTTGTATGGTCCAATAGCGCTGTTGAACTGAATACGGTATCCGCGGTTAACCTGAGTCTTACCTTCATCGTCAACCCAGCATACGCGGAACTTTACTGCGCGCTCTGGCTCAATAAAGCGTTCGAGAATGCCATTAGCTTCGTACTGTGGATTAGCTTCTACAACTGGTCCGAGAGTTTCGAAAACCTCGCGAACAGCCTGCAAGAATTCTGGCTGATCTCCGTCACGCTTCTCTGCTTGAGCATAAACACGCTGTAAGTATTCATTAGTAATTGCCATGATTAGTCCTCGTTTTCATCTGTTATATGGTGAAGAGTTTCTCGTGAAAACTGTAAGTACTAGAATATGCAGGGGCATGGCGAGAGCGACTAAGAAAATGTTACGAGTATGAAAACGCGCTAATTTTCAGGCTTTTCGCGCCATCAAAGTGTTCACATCGTGAGATACTGTTGCGCAGCATCTAGATTTTCGTAGCCGCTGAGCTTGACTGTCCACGTTATTATTTCGTGTGTAAGATTACGGTTTTCGCGTGCTAAAGTTTTGATAAATTGACTGTAGAGCAGCACTGTTTCGTTAGAGTATGTGCTTAGCTCGCCGCGCAAATATGTTTCGAAACTTGTTGCATCGTCTGTATCTTGGTTTGTGGTTAAAACCCGCATATTATCGCCCAAAGTTAGGTATTGCGCATGAAAATCGCGCGCCCACTGAAGTTGCTGATCAATAATTTTTTCTTGTATCTCTATGCGCTCATCTGACAGCTGCAGGAGATACGGTTCGAGCTCTTTATGAAAATATTCAGATTGAGTAGATGCCATCATCCACGCATATTTTTCCATCAGCAAGTTACGTCCTGATGCTAAGTCTCGTTCATAACTTCGTAACAGTTCAACCGTCCATGTGAGAAATTGGCTTAATCGCATCACGTGAAAAGTAGGCCAATTACCCTGACAATTCGCGCGACCGCCCTCATTATTGACCTGTTGAAACTGATGCCATTCTGTGCGCACAATGCTTTCGGCAAGATCAGGCACAGATATCTGTTCGCTCATACCGCTCCTTTGCTGTTTAATAGTAGTACTACATTGAGTGAAACACTGTTTGGTGGAAGAAGGCTCTGATGAGCACTTGGTTTTCAGGATTAAAAGTATGGCAACAAACATGCGTATATGCTGTTGTTTTACTCATTATTAATACTCTTATAAAACTCCTTTTTGAAGGATGGGCCTCACTTTTTACTTTCGTTGGCATTATCCAAATCCTTGGTGGCGTTGCTATATCAACATTTTTCATGTGGTTAGTCTTTAGATTGCAACATCCGCATAGCGAAGAATAACTACATGCTGTGCAGTAGTGTACTATCGGAAGAAATCAACTCTTCAACATATGGGCGATGCCATTCCAAAAAGTCCTCTGTGCTTGAACTCAAACCGTCAGTATTGAGCTGCTCAACAATACGAGAACATATAAAGTCCATGCGTTCTTGAGTTTTCTCATCCAAAGCTTGCGCGGCAATTAACTCCAAAGGCTCACAGATATCTGCTAATTGAATGGCCATGCCGCGGCTCAACTTACGCAGAGCTGCCATGCGCCACTTATAGTAAGGTGCATAACCAACCGTCAGAGGATTATTGAGTAAGAAAATCAAAGATGATACAGCCATCACAAATTCGTGCGCACTTAACGCGGCCGCTGCTTCGTCTCCGCGCTGAAGCATGCGTGAATAATTATATTGACCGGCTTGAGCAATCATGCCTAAACGTTGAGAAATCAAATACAAGCGCACATCCTCAGGCATATTTTTAAAAGCTTGACGACGGCTAGAAAAAGCTCCACATGGGTCAGCAAAAATCTCGCCATTAGTAGCAGCAGCTAAAGTAGCCTCATCTAAGCTCAGCCAGAGGTGTTCCTCACCAGAGTGCTCAGGTGCGCTCGCCATACCAGTTATAGATTCAAAGAAACTATCAATACTCATCACTCCGTCACGACCGCCGCCACGAGGGGACTGCACAGAACGCTTAAAGCCCATGAAATCAGAAGGTAATGCTTCATATCTTTCTTGAAGTTGCTGGCCATACTGTTCATAATCTTCGGCTGTTAACCATATGCATAAACGCGGGCCGAAATCATGGTCGCTCGAAATCGCATCATCAAAGCCATAACATTCCGAACCATGCCCAATCAAACCCACAGCAGATCGCGCTCGCAGTGGAGCTAAATCTCCAGAAAAGAGCTCATCGGCATAAGCTTTCCAATACTGGCGAGATAGTTTTAATCCGGCAATATGCTGTGGCGTTGGCTGGGCAGCATCAACGCCTAACGCTTCACGTACTATGCGTAAATTCTCGGCAGTATCTGTGTAGTAATCGCTCGAAGTGCCATAAAACTGAGCAATTAAAGGTACTGCTTGCTCATAATAGTGCATAGACTCCTGCAAGCGTCCGTATGCAAACAAAACGTAAGCATAACCAGCTAAAACAGAGGTAAAATGCGCGGACTGTTGTAGAGCACTATTACGTTCATAAATGCTGAGCGCTTGCTTGGTATGTTCTAATGCTTGGCTGAGCATACCCGTTTTTACTTCTAACATGCCCAAATTTGTTAAACTTGTGGCCACATCAGGGTCATTCTCAGGGTCTTTACTTGACAGCTGCATAAGATCTAAAGCGCGGGTGAGATGCTCGATAGCTTCAGTATATTCGCCAGTTTCGCTGCACAGAATAGAAAAATTATTGTATAAAGCGGCTTTTTGGCGGTCAGTATTGCTCAGCGTTGTTTCGGCTTCGCGAGCAGCCATCTCATAATATCTGCGCGCTTGCTCGAAATCTCCTGCTTGACGGTAGGCTGTGGCTACATTAATAAGAATAATCGTGCTTTGCGCGCTGTCTGCCAAACCAAGTTCTTGACGCAATTGCAATGCGCGGGTGCAGAGCAGACGAGAATGATCATGGCGCGCATGAGAGCGGTCAAAGCCTAAAAATTCGCTGATAACACTAAGCTCAGCACTGCTATCGTTGAGCTGACAAGCGCGGTCAAGCGCCTGCTCTAAATACGGTAAAGCATCAATGCTTGCGCGATGCTGTTCAAAAATCTGGTCAAGACCGGCATAAAACTTTTCTACATTGAAATGCTCGCTCATAGAAACCATTGTAAGTCTTTTGCAGGCTTGTGTGTATGATGAAGGCGGGTATATGAGACGAGCGGAGGGTTCTCAAGGGTGACGTGCGTGTTGCACTTAATGAAGAAGTATAAAAATCGTATTATTGCTACTCTTATAGCTCTTGCTGTGATTATTTCTGGTGCGAGCTGGGTTATGCGTATAGCTGTTGGAGTGCAACGCACAACCGCACACGTTGCGAGCAGAGCCAGTAAAGCGAGCAGAGCGAAAAAATCCTCCCATACTAGCGATGAATCTCACAGCTTTCTTCGTCAAGCGCGTAACAGCGGTTTATACGATAAAAATACCAATAATCTCGTTATGCAAGCAGTAGTACGCATCGATAGTCTCACGAATAAACATGCTCTTACTTCTTCAGGTTTTAGCTTGAATCAGGAAAAAACTGACGAACTAAATCAGAAAATTGCTGCCATCGAAAGCACCGGTAATAACGTGTCTTTTGTTGTGGTTGATTTAGCATCAGGGAAAACACTCGGATACAAGCAGTCAACCGCAAATTATACGGCTTCTTCTATGAAGGGACCGGTTATTATGGCTGATTTTGAGCAGGGAGTGCTTAACCCAGCTGCAACAGATGTAGCTACTGCGCAATTGGTGCAAAATGCTATTGTTAATTCCGATAACAACAGTTACCAGCAGTTAATTGACAGTTATGGCGTAGGAGCTTTGCATAACTGGACTGCCGGCGTGAATATTAATACAGAGCTGGGGCGCACGAAGTATTGGTGGATTCCTGTCGCTGATTTAGCCAAAATGTGGGTGCTTGGTTACGATTATCTTTTTGCTACCGACGCCATGCGCGCACAACCAGCGACCAATGCAGAAGCTTTCTATAATGCCGCTTTAACAGATAGCTCTAGGCAATGGTTTGCAGATTATTATACCCATACGCTCAACTCCTTTATTAATCAAGGAGTGGGAGGTACTACCTATACAAAGGCTGGATGGAATGACATCAATGAGTATGTTCTCGCGCAAAACGATGCAGGTATAGTAAAAAGCGACACGGGTGATTACGTGATGGCTGTGATGAGCACAGCCTATGGTCGTTATGATTTACTTTCTGATTTAGCGCATAGTTTAGCCAGCGTTCACGATGAGCAGATGACAGCGAAGACTGTAGTGAAATAAGCAGCGAAGTAGGCAGAGAAGTTCGCAAGATATGAAGAAACGTGCGGAAAAGAGACAGTGGTTAGGCGTTGAACAATTGCCATCGCAGCAACGTGCTACAAGCATTCAGAGCATGGTTATTGTGCTCATTGTGGCTATTGTGGCAGGCTGGTCACTGTGGGGAGAACGTGCAGTTCAGCGCATGCGTTCTGATTTTATTACTGCAACGAGTAGTCGTGCTGCGAGTGTGAAACAGCAAGCTGCTGACCGTAAAGCAAATAGTAAAGTGGGCAGTAAATTAAGGAGCAAAGCAAGCGCCCAGTCTGCTGTAGTGAAGAATTCTGATGCTGCTCATAAGTATGGTCCAGGTAAGCATGGTTCAAGCAAAACTAAGCAGACTATTGCAGAAAAATTTGGTGTTACTGCCGATGATTGGCGCTTAGTATTAGTGAACCGTGAGCATCCTCGCGAGGAAATGAATCCACAGCTAATGGAGTTGAATAATAGGTGTAGCATCGATTCGCGTGTGGCTGATGAACTGTCTGAATTTCTTCACGCCGCTCAGGAGGTGGATTCAAGCGCTCATTTTATCTCTTGCTATCGCAGTGTGGCTTACCAGACGCAACTGTTTGAGGGGTATGTGAACGATGAACTGGCTGCTCATCCTGATTGGAATCGTGAGCAGGCGGAAACGCAGGTAAAAACATATTCGCAACCAGCAGGGCAATCCGAGCATCAAACTGGATTAGCTGTGGATTTAAGTACGGCTGAAGATATTAATGTGCAAGACCCTGCTCTTGCGCAGCGTATTCAATCTCTAGCTCCTCAGTATGGTTTTATTTTGCGTTTCCTTCGTGGTAAAGAACAATCGACCGGCGTTGATTACGAAGATTGGCATTTCCGCTATGTTGGTCGAGGTATTGCGCAATACATAACCGCCAAAGGTTGGACTTTGGAGGAGTTTCTAGATCATTTGAACGATCCGGTGTAGGAGAGGGTGGGTATTCCTAGATGTGTTGGGGCGTTTTCGCTCCCTTGTTTGCTTTGGCTTTCTCTCGATTTTTTCTCGCTCTTAACGACAACCTTCCCATTGTGGTAGTGGGAAGAGATAATCCTCATATTTTGCCCATTCTTCGATGAAATCAATACTCTCGGGATTCGTTAACCAGCGTCCTTCTAATCCGTACATTGCAGCAAAAGCAAGTAAAAATACAAACTCACCATCAACACCTTCAGGCACAGCCCACTCATATTGACGGTATTGTTCCTTAAACTTTTGCGGACGCTGAGCAAAATACGCATGGGCAGGGTGTGAAGGAGTGATGGCTTCAGTGTTCAAAATTTCAAAAGCCTTCACCATTTCTGGCTGCTCCACATTTTGTGCAACAACACGGCGTAACACTTCAGGAATACATGCTTTTTCACCGTAGTGCTCGCCATCCTCATTGAACTGAGCTAAATAATTCTGCATAGCATCAAAACGATCGTAATGACGCTCAATAATGGCAATTAAAAGATTTTGTTTATTCTTAATATGATGCAAAACAGCAGTATGTGAAATGCCAATTTCATGTGCAATATCGGGCAGGCTGGTACCAAAATAGCCCTTCTCGCCAATTAAACGTACAGCAACATCAATAATTTCTTCGAAACGCTCTTGAGCACTTTTGCGCCGACGAGCTGGGCGTTCCGCGATTTTCTCTGAATGTGCAGTAATTAGTTCAGAAATGAGCGCACGTTCACTGGTGGCGTCTGTTTGCGATGATGTTGCAGTATGTGCCATAACATTCCTCCATCGAGCGGCAATCTCTGGTCTTATTCTACATGTGCTGGGGTGCTGTTCTATCGCATACGTACGCATCATTACATACACATGTGTAAGTTGCGTTGCGTAACAATGCCTTGGTAAGTGCATTTCATAAGGATTTATATTTTTCTACTTACAACTTGCAAACCTGTAAATTAGTAATTAAGATATGAATCAAGTTCGCGATAACGGTATCGCAGCTGAGAATGTTCAGGCACGCAGACGTGATGAAAGGTATAACATGACACAGGTGTCTCAGACAGAAAGCTCACAAAGCTTAGGTCGCTATAGCTCGCTAGCAGTTGCAGCAGGTATTGGTTCAATGCTTGGTTCCGGTATTATTGTTGGCTTATCGGCAACAATTACTGTGTGGCAAGAAGGTTTACAGTTATCGAATGCTCAAGTAGGTCAGCTTTCAGGTATTATGACCTTCGCTATCGCTTTTGGCTCGCTTATGGGCGGTCGAATTGCCGATAAGATTGGGCGAGTTTTCTTCTTTAACTGGATTAATTTGCTCTATGCTGTTGGAGCAGTTGTATGTATCTTTGCTCAAAACTTCTGGACGTTGCTTGCTGGTTTGATTATTGCCGGATGGGCTTCTGGCGCAGATTTACCAGTATCTATGACGGTGGTTTCGCATGACGCTCCTAATGATTCTCTCGCTGCTCGCTTGGTATCTCTTACTCAGGTATTCTGGCAGTTGGGTGTGTTTATTTCCTTTATTTGCGCCTTCTTGGTTTCTGCACTTTCCGGCGCTACTGGCGGTCGCGTAGTCTTTGCAATTTTGGCGATATTCGCAGTTATTGCTTTTGTATGGCGTGTTACTTCTCCAACCTTTAAGAAGTTTCATGATGAAGCAGACGCTCGTGATGCGCAGATGGGTGTTACTGCGCATGACACTAACGTATCTGTAACAAAGATTCTTTTCGGACGTAACAAGGTTATGCTGCTGAGTTTCTTGGCTGCTATTTTGATTTTCTATGTTGGATGGAATCTCTTAGCAAATACGTGGGGTCAATTCCAAACCTTTATGTTTGCGAAAGCAGGTGCAAGTCAGTCTCTTGCTACCGGTTTGGGTATTATTTTGAACTTTATTACCCTTATTCTGAATATAGCCTTTGCTTCGGTTGCAGGTGGTAAGTACCGCAATAAGGCATTTGTTGCGGGTATTGTTATTCAGTTGTCTGCAATGATTATTATGGCTTTGGCTGGTACAAACCTCTGGGTTATTGTTGGTGCAACTGCTTTTATGAACTTGGGTAGTCCTTTAGCAGGTGAAGCAATTTATAAGGTATGGACGCAGGAATCTTTCCCTATTGAAATTCGTGCTTCTATTCAGGGTTACATTAACGGTTTCTCTCGCTTGTGTTGCGGTTTATTCGCGCTGATTACTCCTATGCTTGTGGTTCCTGGTGTTATTCAGAAAACCATGTGGGGATTCGCAGGTGTTGTATTTGTGATGAGTTTGGCGGGTCTGTGGATGCTTGGCTTGCAAAAGAAGTATGGCACAGACGAAGAACGTCAATTGCAGGAAATACATGGTGCCAAATAAGGAGAATTCAACGATGAATTCACACAATGACGAAGTAGTTGATACAAAGAATGATTACCTTAGTGGTGAGCGCGTGAGTGGTGCTCAGGTGAATGGGGTGCGGGGAGAGCACTATTGCGGTGGCGAGTACGTTAGTGATGTGCGCGTCAGTGCAGTGCGTGTTGAACATTATTCTGGCGATGTATTGGGCATAGCACACACATCACCACGCTTAAGCTGGGATTACGAGGGAATTCCAACGCAGGGTGATCGGGTGTTGGTCAGTGTAGTAAGAGAAGGTGTGGAAGTTGCTCGAACACAAGATAGTGTGGAGCTTCCAGCACAGTCTCATGTGTTAGTGGATTGGCCTTTTGACCCATTGGCTCCACGAGAGGAAGCGCGCCTGAGTGTGCAATTGGTGGGAAGTGACGTGCAGCCGGCTGCTGTGCGTGTGGAATCAAGTATGGCGGCGTGGGAGCTCAACGCAGATTTTGTGGGTCCTGCGTGGAGTGAGCCGGAGACTGATCATCGCCATTTGCCGTTGGTGCGCACCGAGATTAATGTGCCAGGCAAACCCGTGCGCGCTCGCCTGTATCTGAGTGCTTTAGGGCTTGTAGAAGCGCATATTAATGGACATACTGTGGGTGAGGATGTGTTAAACCCAGGGTGGACGGTGTATCGTGATCGCGTAGAACAGTGGGTCTACGATGTAACTGATATGCTTCATGAGGGAACTAATGCGCTTGGCTTCCTCCTAGGTGATGGCTGGTGGCGTGGACGCCTCGGCTTCGATGGTGGAATTCCTAACGTCTACGGTGATCGCATTGGTGTACAAGCCCAGTTAGAAGTGCGTCTCGATAATAGACAAGTGCTCAAGTTCTACTCAAATGCGTGGGATGAAACCTGGCATGCTGCACGCGGTCCAATTGTGCGCTCCGACCTGTATGAAGGCGAAACCTATGATGCTCGTCTTGAGCAAAAGGGATGGGATGAGCCAGGATTCGACGAAACAACAACCCAAGGTACGATTGGACAGTGGGGTCCCGTGGCTGAAGTGGTCTATGATCAGTACAAAGTTAAACCAGCATCGAAAGAAGCTGTACGGGCGCAAGGCGAAAACCGTCCAGTATCGATAAGTAAGCAAGCAGATGGAACGTATCTGTTAGACTTCGGTCAAAACTGCTCGCAACTTATTAATCTGCATATGAAAGGTCTAAAAACTGGCGATGTTGTAGAGCTGAGGCATGCAGAAGTGCTTGATAGCGATGGAAGCTTAGCTACGCGCACCTTACGTCGTGGTCAGCAGCACGATACCTATATTTCTAACGGGCAAGACGCTTGGTGGCAACCTCGTTTTGTGATGCATGGTTTTAGATATGCTACTATTTCTGGCTATCCGGGAGAGCTGGCAGCAGACGATCTCATGTGCAGCGTTTACCACACCACAATGCGTCGCACAGGTTGGTTCAATAGCTCGAACACGCTGCTCAATCGTTTGCACAGCAATGCTCTGTGGTCGATGAAGTCAAATTTCGTTTCTTTGCCAACTGACTGCCCACAGCGCGATGAACGCATGGGCTGGACGGGCGATATTGACCTATTCGCTCCAACTGCATCGTATCTGTATGATGTGCACAATATTTTGGGTAGCTGGCTCACCGATGTGCGCAGTGAGCAGCTCAACTGTGGTACGGTGCCATTCTTTGTTCCATTTGTGCCACTGGGTGTGTGGGCTAAACCAGAGGCGATTGCAATTTGGGGTGATGCTGCAGTAGCGGTGCCATGGGCTATTTATATGGATGATGGGGATGCGCAGCTGCTTGAACAGTCATGGAATCTTATTCATGACTGGATTGCTGAAGTAGAAGGGTATTTAAGTTCTGACGGAGTGTGGGATCGCAAACCACGTTATCCGCTTGGTCAGTTAGGAGATTGGCTTGACCCAAGTGCTCCTCCAGAAGACCCAACGCAGGCGATTACTCAAAAAGAGCTGGTTGCTACAGCATTCTTTGCTCGTAGTTGCAAGCAGGCCTCATACATTGCTGCCGCACTCGGTAAAGGTGAGGAAGAAGAACATTATGCAAGCTTGTATGAGCGCATCCGCACGGGGTATATTGCTCGTTTTGTGCAGCGCAATGACCACACCGGTTTGCGCATGACTTCTGATACACAGTGTGCTTACGCATTATCGATTGCTTTTGGATTATTCGAGGGTTCTGAACGGCTTGTTGCTGCCGCTGGTGAGCGTTTGGCTAATCTTGTGCGTGAATCAGGCGGTAAAGTAAGCACTGGTTTTGCGGGAACGCCGTATGTTTTGCCTGCTTTATCTGCTACAGGACATATACAGGAAGCGTATTCGTTACTGCTATCTACTCAATGTCCAAGTTGGCTCTATCAAGTGGCTATGGGTGCTACCACCACGTGGGAGCGTTGGGATTCGCTTCTGCCAGATGGGTCCATTAATCCAGGCGGAATGACTAGCTTTAACCATTATGCTCTGGGCTCTGTGGCACAGTGGCTTCACACTGGTATAGGTGGTTTGGAGTCGCTGGAACCGGGATGGAAACGTTTTGCAGTAAATCCGTTTGTTGGAGGTGGTCTTGATCATGCCTCGACCGCACATATAACGCCATTTGGTCAGGCGCGTGTTGATTGGAAGATAAACGATGACGGTTCTGCTGTTGACGTTCATGTGGAGGTGCCATATGGTTCAACAGCCATTGTTCCTGCCCTTGACGGTAAGGAGCTAACTGCCGGCGAACATAATATAAAGATTAAGTTGAGTTAAGACAGAACAACCCCTCACAATACTGCTGTTGCACACCTGCACAGCAGTATTGTGTTTTTTGTGACGTCTGTTCTGCATTTCGTGCAGTGCACATTGCTGCGCCCGAACCGTGCTCATACTATATGATTCATCTGCAGACAATGATGTATACCGTATACAAGGAGCGCACGTCAGGTGGCTAATACAGCTCGAACTCACAATTACACAGAACTGGCAGTAGCTGCTGGATTAGGTGCTACTTTGGCATCGGGAATTATTGTAGGATTAGCGTCCACAATAACCGTGTGGCAATCTGGCTTAGGCTTAACCGATGCGCAAGTAGGTCTTTTGTCGGGAGTGCTTTCTTTTGCTATTGCAGGCGGGTCAATTGCAGGTGGTCGGATTGCCGATAAAATTGGTCGCGTTATCTTTTTCAACTGGATTAATGTGCTCTATATGCTGGGCGCTGTCCTGTGCGTATGCGCTACAGATTTTTCGATGCTCATGACCGGTATTATTATTGCCGGCATTGCTTCTGGTGCTGAGGTTCCTGTTGCTATTACTGTGCTGTCTTTCGATGCGCCCGATGCTGCCACCAGTTCGCGTTTGATTTCCACAAGTCAAGTATTCTGGCAAGCAGGCATGTTTGTAGCCTATAGCGCAGCCTTTGCAGTCTCAAAACTTGCCGGCGCAATAGGTGGACGTATTGTTTTCGCTGTTTTCGCAGTCCTGGGCATCATAACCACACTGTGGCGTTTACTTTCTCCTGGTTTACGTGCTGTTCATGAGCAAGCTCAGCAGAGGCATCATCTCTTATCAGCAGATGGAAGTAATAATCAGAAAGTTTCTATGCTCTCGCTCTTTAGCGGAGAACATAGAAAAGCGCTGACGGGCTTTCTCGTAACCATCACAGTGTTCTATATTATGTGGAACTTGCTGGCGAATACATGGGGTCAGTTCCAAACCTATATTTTCGCGCAATCAGGTGCCTCGCAAAGCCTCGCCACAGCTTTAGGAATCGGGTTGAACCTCATTACTCTCGTGCTCAATATTGTTTTCGCCACTGTAGCGGGAGGACGTCATCGTAATACGGCTTTTGCTGTTGGTCTAGTTCTCACGTTTACCTCCATTATTATTATGGCTCTGGCTGGTTCTAACCTGGGAATTATTGTGTCTGCCACAGCTTTGCTTTACGCGGGTATTCCTTTGGCAGGAGAAGCTATCTATAAAGTGTGGACGCAGGAGTCTTTTCCTGTGAGCATTCGTGCGACGGTTCAAGGATATATTAACGGTGTTTCTCGTCTTATCTGCGGCTTATTTGCGCTCGTAACACCTGCTTTGGCGTCACCAGAGACTTTGACATATACCATGTGGGGGTTTGCTGGAGTTGTTATTGTAGAAGCAATAGCAGGTTGTGCAATGATTGCTTTACAGCAGCGTTACGGAACGGATGAGACGAGGCAATCCTAAGCTTAGCGAAGACTAGCCTGCGCGAAGAGATACGAGGTGAGGTGGCGACGATGCTGAATATTGCCCTAGTAGAAGACGACGATAAGGCAGCAGATACCTTATCGAAGTTTCTCGACGCCTTTTCGAACACACACGGCGCGCAATTTAAAATAACTCGTTTTACTGATCCCACGATCTTGCTCGATGACTACAAACCCGTGTGGGATATTGTTTTCATGGATATTGAAATGCCAAATATGAATGGCATGGATGCAGCTTATTCTTTGCGTCGCCTCGACCAGAAAGCAGTGCTGATTTTTGTAACCAATATGGCGCAGTTCGCTGCAAAAGGCTACGAAGTTAATGCTCTTGACTACATTATTAAGCCGTACATATACCCAGATTTTGAGCGTAAAATGCAACGCGCTGTTGCAGTATGTGCAAAAGCCGACGATTCCATTGTTATTACTTTCCGCGGCAGCGGTGTGCGTGTGCGTGTGAGCGATATTGAATATATTGAAGTGCGCAGTCATAATGTGCACTACCACACGGAGTTGGGTATTTTAACAAGCGCAGGAAGTTTGCAGAAAGTCCAAGAGCTGCTCGAGCCTAAAGGCTTTTTGCGCTGCTCGAAAGCGTTTCTGGTTAATCCTCATCACGTGATGAACATCAGCAGCACGCAGTTGCACGTGAGCAGTGGCGATCGTGTGCCTATAGGTCGTGCGTATCATAAGGCTTTTATGCAGGGTTTCGCTGCAGCCATGGGTAACGAGGGGATGATGTTATGATTTTCTTCCGCGAAACCGGTTTTATGCTAGAACTGCTCGCCACAGCTGCTGTGTGTAGCGCTCATATGAGCAAACGTAATAATGTATTGGTTCGAGCGCTGGCAAGTCTTATTGTATTCAGTAGTATTGCTTGGGCTTGGAGCAGCCTTCTTACTCCTCCTGTCGTATGGGCAGTTATCGCTCGATCTCTCGTTTTTTATGCACTGTGCTATCTGGCAGTATGGTTCTGTGTGGAGCTCACATGGAAGCAAGCGCTTTTTATTACTGCAGGAACCGTAGCTTTACAACATGCATGTTATAGTTGCGCTCAAATAGTTCAGATTGGTTTTCCTATACTTAACTCCGAGGGAACAGCCAGTATTTTGTATAACCAATGGTATGCGTATCCGCTGTTATTCTGTGCGTTTTTAGCGTGCGGATATTTTCTGTTCGCTCAGCCACTGCATGGGCGTCTACCTGAACATATTGCTAATAGTTTTATTCTTGTTGCTGTTGGTATTATGCTGTGCGTTAATGTATTTTCTACTTTATTTGATGAGTTTATCGCTCACACACGCATCGCAAATAACGCTTATTTTATGTTCGTTCTCACACGTTTAGTCACGTGTATTTTTCTGCTCGTTTTACTGCGCGAAATTACTGAACGTGAAACCGCGCAACGCGATAACGAGTTTCTTTCCCAGCTGCTCAATCAGCAACGTCAAAAATTTGAAAGCGATAAAGAAACAATTAATCTCATCAATATAAAAACGCATGACTTAAAAAAGCAGCTGACTGTTTTAGAAGGTCGCGTAACTCAAGAAGAAATTAACGATCTGAAAGATTTAGTGAGCATTTATGATTCCTCGTTGCGCACAGGAAACGAAACGCTTGACGTGCTGTTAGCGCATAAATCATTAATCTGCGAACAGCGCAGTATTCTTTTTGACCGTATGATTGACGGCTCTCATCTATCTTTTATGAAGCCAGCAGATATTTACTCGCTTTTCGGCAATGCTATTGATAACGCGATGGAAGCAACCGTACAGATTGAGGACAAACAGCAGCGCTATATCCGCATGAAAGTGCAAGAGGCGCGCGGTATGATTATTATTCACGTAGAAAACTCGTGCGGGCGTATGCCTCGCTTTGTACGCGGACTGCCGCAAACGAGTAAAAAAGATAAGCGGTATCACGGCTTCGGTGTGAAATCTATGCAACTGGTCACTCAACGCTATGGAGGCGTGATGACCATGAACGCGCAGGACAAGGTTTTTAGCTTGAATATTATGATTCCTCTGCGCCGGGAAGGGTAGGGCTTCCGAGAGGGTAGTTGGGGTTCTTGGGATTTTAGCTGTGGGTTTGGTTTGATTTATTTGATCATTCTTGTGCGGCAGTCCGGAGCGCTTAGGTGGATGGTTTGTGAAACCTGATTTGGTATAGCGTTTCATGATTCACGCACGGATGAGGATTCCAATCACTCTTAAAAGTGCGCGTGAGCATTATTAGCATTGCACGCTAGCAACTTCTACGTACTTACGAGCGAGAATTGAGAGGGGTTTTCGAGCGTACGCATTGTCAGCGTTCCGCGCTCACAACCTCCACGCACCTACAACCTACAACCTACAAAACCCCGGTAAATCGAACGAACCCATATACTTCTCCATGCATTTTATGACGCTCAAAATGCATTTCATGCAGACCCGCTCGCTTCCCTATCCGCGAACTTTTAGATTAGAGATATCACAGAGAGTTCAAAGGCGAAAGGGAAGCTGTGTTAGGCGTAGAACATCTCACCGTAGAAAACAGGGAAGCGGGATGCGTTACAGACGAACATCATCCCCGTATATCTTTTGCCGTAACCAGTGATTTAGCAGAGACCAGCCTGCAAGAAGCACGTGTGCGCATAGCAGATTGGGAAACAACAACCACTAATCAGGTTGCTCTCGCCTACGCTGGCGCTGGACTGCAGGCTTTTACTCAATATCCTGTAGACGTTGAGATACGCGATAATTACGGTCGCACAGCCAGCACTCATACCACTTTCGAAACGGGCCGCCTCGATACTCCATGGCAAGCGCAATGGATTAGCGATGGCAGCTACCGTTTTACTGAGAAAAAAGTATCGCCTCGTCCAATGGTTTTCTATCGCGTTGTACGTCCAACAGCAGGTAAAACAATTGCTCGCGCTCGCCTTTATGCAACAGCAATGGGTTTGTATGATTTTACGATTAACGGTGAGCGTGTGTCTGAATATTATTTTGCGCCTGGCTTCACTTCGTATAAAACGAATCTGCAGTATCAAACCTATGACGTAACGGATTATTTACGCCAGTCGAATGAAGCTCGTTTAGAAGCTACAGTTACGGGCGGATGGGCTGTGGGTTCTTTCGTTTTTACACGCAAGAACCGTGTGAGCGCACAACGTCAGGCTTTGCTTGCTGAGCTGCGCATCGATTACTCTGATGGCAGCACAGATATTATTGGAACAGATAGCTCATGGCAAGTGACGATAGATTCACCTGTTCGTTCGGCAGACCTCTATGATGGCGAAGTGTATGATGCACGCGTTCAGCTCGATGCAGCGTCATGGCGTGCGGCGAGTATAGAAAAACTGCGTATTCATCCACAGATTCGCGCTGACTATTCTGCACGTGTGTGCGAGCATGAGGTTTTTGAGCCACAGCTTGTGAAGCGCAGCGATAACGGCGAACTGATTTATGATTTTGGCCAGAACTTTGCGGGTATTGTACGTTTCAGTGTGCGCGATGCACGCGAAGGTCAAGTTATTACCGTCAAGCATGCGGAAATATTGAACCCAGATGGATCGTTAAACATGACCTTTTTGCGCACTGCAAAAGCTCAGATTGTATACACCTGTGCAGCAGGAGAGCAAAGCTATGCACCGCGTTTTACTTACATGGGATTTCGCTATATTAGCGTAAGCGGTATTGATGCTGATGCTTTTGATGTACAAGGCATAGCATTGTATTCCGAGATGGAAGAAATTGGATCTTTTGCATGCTCCAATAACGCGTTGAACCAGCTGCATAGCAATATTATGTGGGGTTCGAAGTCCAATCTTGTGGATATTCCTACTGATTGCCCTCAGCGTGATGAACGTATGGGATGGACGGGAGATATTGCCGTTTTTGCTCCAACAGCCTGCTTTGACTTTGATATGAGCCGTTTTCTCGATAAATGGCTGCGCGATGTGAAAGCAGAACAAACTCGCGGTGGGGGTATTCCTAATACTGTGCCTGTGCAAGGCTACGGTTTCCCAGCAACGATGCCGCAAATGGCTATTGATTGGTGGGGTGACGCTTGCGTGCTCGTGCCATGGGCACTCTACCAATCGCGTGGAGATAAAGAGATTTTGCGCTCTATGTATGCCACTATGAAGAAGTATGTAAAAGCATGCTTGTTCTGGGCTAGTCTATGGGGTCGCGGAGATAAACGCTATATTTGGAATACTCCGTCTGTTCTCCATTTTGGAGATTGGGTTGCTCCAGACGTTCCTCAGATGAGTCAGTGGCAAGCACGCTCTCCATGGACTGCTACTGCAAGCCTAAATAATACAGCGCGCACCTTAGCTCGTGTTGCTGAAGTTCTGGGTAACGATGAAGATGCTGCACAGTATCACGCTTTAGCAAATCGTGTAGCTCAAGCCTATATTAATGTTTTTACTGACGGTCAAGGCAAGCTCATTAATGAGTTTCAAACTGCCTACGTGCTGCCGCTTTATTTAGGTATGTTCCCTGAAAATCAGCGCTTAGCAGCAGTAAGTAATTTTGCGCGCTTAGTAGAGTCAAACGATTATAAGATTGGTACAGGTTTCCCAGGAACACCATATATTTTGTTTGCTCTCGCCGATAACGGACGACCTGATGTAGCTTATTCCATGCTGCTTAATGATGCTTGCCCAAGCTGGCTCTATGAAGTCAAGCAAGGTGCAACAACTATTTGGGAGCGCTGGGACGGTCTCGATGAAAACGGCGAATGCCCAATCGGCGACGATGGCACCGACATTATGATTTCCTACAATCACTACGCTTCGGGCGCTGTGGGAGCATTCTTGTATTCGCGCGTAGCAGGTTTGGAAGCAACCAGCGCAGCATATAAGACCTTCCGCGTTCAACCTATTGTTGGTGGCGGCTTAACATGGGCGAAAGCTAGCACGCGCACGCCATATGGTGTGGTCAGCAGCTCCTGGACTCTCGATTCTAACGGCACTTTTGTTTTAACCGTGGACGTTCCCGTCAGCACTCGTGCTGAGGTGGTGCTTCCTGATGGCAGTGTGCATGAGGTGAGCAATGGTACGCACACCTTCACGTCTACTTTTACCGCTAACTCGAACATGGAGGTTCGCGCTTAAATGTTTAACTCACCCGTATTAAAAACGCGCATTACATCGGCGAATGTTAAAGCGCCAGAAATGCTTTTAGGATATTTCGTGGGGCCTTTTATGGCGTTTATTTCGAACGCAATTTTTGGTTCGTATCTAAACCGTTATTATTCCGATGTTTTGGGATGGACAGATAGCTCTAAGTTCGGTATTTTCTCGACCGTGCTGCCGATGGTATCGGTTATTTTTGTGATTGCTGGAAACCTCGTTGTGGGACGCTTGATTGATAATACGCGCACCCAGCAGGGTAAGGCTCGTCCTTATATGTTCTTATCCACTCCTTTCGTTGTGGTAGCTATTGCGTTACTATTCCTCACTCCAACAGGAAGCTCTCCTGCTGTGCAGATGGTATGGATAGCTGTGAGCTATAACATGTATTACGCTGTGGCTTATCCACTGTTCTACACTGCACACAGCTCCATGGTGGCTTTGTCTACGCGTAACTCGAATCAACGTGGAGTTCTGGCAACTATGTCGAATGCTGCGGGTGTGGCTGCTATTGGTGTGGCTGCGAGCATTGTTGTGCCTATTGTGCTGCAAAGCTATCTTTTTGTAGATGGCGGTTCGGGAAGTATTGACACTGCTGCTAGCTACGCAAACTGGCGCGTAGCCATGATCGTGCTGTGCGTTCTGACTGCTTTAGGTATTGTGCTCGAATATTACTTCACGCGCGAACGCATTACTGAAGAAAATATGAAGCTCAATATTAAAGAAGAAAAACTGTCTATGGCTAAGCAAGCCAAGGTGTGCATGAGCAACGGATACTGGTGGATTATTATTTTGTATTTCCTCCTCTTCCAGCTTTCCGGCATGGTGAAAAACGGTTCTATGAGCTATTACACGCGCTGGATGTTCGATGGCGTGAACACGGAAGCTGCAGCAGGAGCAGCCATGTCTACTCTGGGCTTAATTGGTGGTATTCCAACAGCTATCGGCATGTTGCTGGCATGGCCAATTGCTCATAAATTGGGCAAGCGCAATGCTGTTGCTGGCGGTATGGTTTTAGCTGTGCTGGGCGGTGCAGTCAGCCTTCTTAATGTGCATAGTCTACCGATTGTAGTTATTGGTGTTGTTCTCAAAGGCGTGGGATCTATTCCTGCAATGTATGTGACTTTGGCTTTGCTTTCCGACGTTCTCGATCATTTAGAAGCAAAAAACGGTTTCCGCTCAGATGGCTTTACTATGAGCGTGTACGGCGCCATCATGGTGGGCATGACCGGTCTAGGAAATGGTTTAATCAACGCTTTATTGTCTGCAGCAGGATATAATCCGCTGGTTACTGCGCAAAACGGTATGGTACAGACCGTGCTTGCCGGATGCTATATCTGTTCGGAACTGATCTGCTATTCCATCATCGTTATTCTGATGCTCTTCCTTAACGTAGAAAAGCATATAGAAGAAGATCATGCCATTATCGTCGAACATCAAAAAGCTGCAGTTTTGGCAGCAGGCGGCGAATGGATCGAGCCAGAAGAGCGTTTGCGTCTCGAGCAGGAAGCGGCCGAGCGCGAAGCTGAGCAGGCACGCCTCGAGGAGCTGCGCGCCAAGTGCGCGAAGAAGGGCTTGAACTTCGAGGAAGAAGAAGCCAAGTATCAGGTTAAACTCGCAGCCCGCGCGGTCAAGAAAAGATAAAAATCACAAGTTTTGAAGTCTTAGACCATATAAGGCTTCCTAAAGAAGGAGAATTCCATGAAGAAAGGTACGCCAACGAGGGCGTGGAGAGGTGCAACCACAGTATTTGCTGCCGGTCTAGCGCTGTCCATTACCGCAACCAGTGCAATTAACGGGTTCAAAACCGATATTAATAAGTTCCTGGGCACGCACAGCACGGAATGGGTATCGGATTCGAAGGTTGATGCTGCCAAGACCTATACCTACAAGTCGGATTACAAGAGCACGAAGGAACTTGTTCAGGCAGCTCAAGACTTGGGTGAGCGCATGAGCGAAGAAGGCTCTGTGCTCATGAAGAACAATGGTGCTCTTCCTTTGTCTCAGGCCGAAACTCAGAAGGTCTCCCTTCTGGGCTTCTCCAGCTACTATCCAGTGCAGGGTGGCGATATGGGTTCGTCTCTGTCGATGAACCAGGGAACGGATGCGGATACCGTTGATTTCGTGCAGGCTTTGAAAGCTAAGGGCTTTAAGATTAATGAAACTGCGGAAAAACTGTATACCGGTATGAAGGATCAGTTCAGCACGGAGATTAACAACTTCGGTCAGATTTCGCAGGTTACGCGCATTACTGCTCCGATGATCGGCGAAACCTTTAGCAATAAAGAGCCTTCTCAGGAAGCTTTGGATAAGGCAAGTCCGTCGTGGAGAGATTCGCTTGCCGATAACAACGTTATGATTGTGACGGTTGCCCGCGCGTCCGGTGAGAACCGCAACTATATGCCAGGCGAAGCAGGTGTGAACGAGGAAGATAAGCTCAACCAGACCGATCCGCTCGGTTTGAACGATAACGAGCGTGCTCTGATCGACGCTGCTGTGACCGCAAAGAAAGCCAGCGGCGGTAAGGTTATTGTTCTCGTAAACTCCGCGAACACTATGCAGCTGCAGGAAGTAAAAGATAACGATGGTGTCGATGCTATTATGCAGATCGGTCTGCCAGGCGCTTACGGTTTCTACGGTATTGCCGATTTACTCTCCGGTGCTGCTAACCCATCGGCACACTTGGCAGATACGTGGGTAAGCAATAATCAGAGCTCTCCAGCAGCCGTAAACTATGGCGACTACCAGTGGAAGAACGCCGATGCTAAGCATATGATTAACTCCGAGCTGGTTCAGGCAGAAGGTATTTACACGGGCTACAAGTATTACGAAACCCGTTATGCCGATGCTGTAGCAGGCGCGGGCAACGCAACCTCGTCTGCAGGCGCTACCGCCGGCGATTCGTGGGATTACAATGCTGAGGTTACCTACCCATTCGGTTATGGTTTGAGCTACACCAGCTTTAGCCAAAAGCTTGATGCTGTGTCTGTTGATTTGGACAAGAAGACCGTAACCGCGCAGGTGACCGTAACCAATACTGGTACGCGCGCCGGCAAGGACGTGGCTCAGCTCCACGTTTCGGCTCCATACACGGATTACGATAAGGAGCACGGTGTAGAAAAGCCAGCAGTACAACTGCTTGACTTCGAAAAGACCGACGAGCTCGCTCCAGGCGTTTCCCAAACCGTAACGATTACTGCTGACGCACAGTATATGGCCAGCTGGGACTCTACAGCGAAGAATGCTAAGGGAACCAAGGGAACCTATATTCTCGATGCGGGTGACTACCACTTCTCCGTAGGCAACGGTGCACACGCTGCAGTAGATAACGTATTGAATGCGATTCCGATGAGACCGCAACTTGGACCTTGGATAAGCTCGACACCACCACTTTCGCTACCACCAAGAATGGTACGAAGGTAGAAAATCAGTTCGAAGATGCTGATTTGAACAAGTGGATGCCAGATACAGTCACCTATTTGTCTCGCTCTGACTGGAACGGCACCTGGCCAAAGGTGTACAAGGATCTGACTGCTACCGAGGACATGCTTAAGGACGGTCTGACCAACGACACTTACCAGATTACTGTGAACACCAAGGAAAAGGCTGCTACATGGGGTGCTGACGACAACCTGACTTTGGCTCAGTTTAAGGGTGTAAAGAGTCCTGACAATAAGGACTTCCAGAAGCTCATGAATCAGATGACCTTATCTGAAGCCATGATTCGTACTGCTTTCGGTGGAACCTCCACCAAGCCAGTGGTGTCTATTAGATCTCCAGAAGCTGTGCAGAACGATGGTCCTAACGGTTTCGCATCCTACACGTTGGGTCAGTATGCGAATAAGGATAAGTCGTCCGGCGACCCATACGCGATTGATACTAAGGATAAGAACGCTAACTACTCTATGGGTATTATGGCGAACGAGTCGATTATTGGCCAAACCTTTAGCAAGCAGCTCGCTGCTGAATGGGGTAAGCTCTTGGGCAACTACTCGATTTGGGCTAACACCACCATTTTGTGGGGCTTGGGCACCGATTTGCATCGTAATGCCTACAATGCGCGAAACCACGAATACTATTCGGAAGATCCAGTGCTCACTGCACAAATGGTAACCGCTTCGGTGAAGCCAAGCCGTGCTTATGGCGTGATTTTGGCTGGTAAGCACTACGCCTTTAACGATACAGAAATTAACCGTATTGGTATTGCTGTGTTTATGACTGAGCAGAAGGCTCGTGAAGGTGAGCTGCGTGCTTCCCAGATGGGCGTAGAAGATGGCGATATTCTCGGCATGATGACCGGTTACAACCGTATCGGTGTGCGTGCAACCAATGCTCACACTGGTTTGATGATGAATATTCTGCGCAACGAATGGGGCTTCAGGGGATTGGTCTCCGAAGACTTCATTATGGATAGCGAATATAAGAACCTGCGTCAGGCAGCTATTAACGGCGTAACCATGACCACCTCCACGGGTGACGATTCGATGGCAGCGATTAAGAAGATTTGGCCATACTGGAACGACAAAGATGTGGCAAAGGATTCGGTAATGTCTGCAGCATTGAAGCGCAACATGATTTGGCAGTACTACGCCATCGCTAACTCCAATGCAATGGACGGATTGAACACCACCTCTCGTTTGAAGCGTGTGAATACGTGGTACGACAACCTGTTGTTGGCAACCAGCATCGTAACAGGCGTACTTACCGCTGCAGCAGCTGTGATGTATGCGCTCAGCCGTCGCAAGTTCGCACAAAGTACACAGACCGCACAGAAGGGAAACTAAGATGAAGGCTCTGAAGAATTTGTCTCTCGGTTTTTATGTAGGAGTGCTCGCCTTTATCGTAGAGGTAGTAGCGTTGGTCTTCTACTTCATTAATCAAGGCACAGTTACTTTCGGTAACCTGCCGCTGAACATGGTAACCGTTGAGGGTGGCGTTATTGCCCTAGCTATCCAGCTGCTCATCTTGGTGCTCGGTCAGCTGCGTGCTTCTAACAAAACAGGTGTAGGTGTTCTCCTGGATCTGGCGTACGTAGTGGAAGCAGTGCTCATCGTGTGGGGAGCTACCGTGTTCTTTGCAGACCGCATTAACCTGTTCTCCTCGGTTATGACCTTTAACCGCAACGCGCAAAGCCTGGCCGATATGAACAGTGCACTGTACGGTATTGGCGCCATGTTTGCCGCAGCAGTTCTGGTTATTCTTAGCTCCTTTATGCGAGTGAGCAAGAACCAAGAGTAAACAACACGAAGAGGTTGGGTGCGTGGCCGTTTTGCCGCGCACCCACCACCGAGAAAATACTGAACATTATTGAACGGAGTGTGCCATGCGCGCAACAACTTTTCATGGGGGATGGTCTTACCGCCGCATTAACGCGGAAATGGGCTATCCAGACGACACAGAATTTACTGCCGTTAGCATTCCTCATGATGCTATGTTGTACGAAAAGCGTTCGCGCTTGGCATCGTCCGGTACCAACGGCTGCTGGTTCGAAGGCGCAGACTATGAGTATGTAAAGCAGTTTAATGTGGCTGCAGATGCGCCGGCTGTGCAGTTCTTAGAGTTTGAGGGCGTCTACCATAACGCAGAGGTATGGCTTAACGGTGAGAAACTGAGCTTTAGACCATACGGATACACGAATTTTTATGTAGATATTTCCGATTATGTGAAGCGTGGCGCTGCTTCGGGTGAGGCGAATAACGAGCCGCTCAACGAGCTGCGCGTGATTGCGCGCAATGTCGATCAGCCTAATTCTCGCTGGTATTCGGGAGCCGGTATTTACCGCCCCGTACAGTTGTGGACGGCTGAATCTCCTGAGCATCTCGAGCATAACGGCGTAACCATTCGCACAGTATCTGTAGACGGTAACCGCGCGCGATTGGCTGTGCAGGTGGAGGCGACTGCTGCGGGAACAGTCACTCTATCTATCCCCCACATGGGGGATACGCGAAGCCTGAGGGTGGAGCCACAGGGCAGCATCGAATTCGAGCTTGAAAACGTTGAGCTGTGGAGCTTAGAGAATCCCCATCTGTACGAGATGAAGATGGGCTATGTGAGCGATAATGGCGCTCGCGATAGTCTGAGCGAAACTTTTGGTGTGCGCACGATTGCGTGGACAGACGAGGGTTTTCTGCTTAACGGCAAGCGCGTAATTATTCAAGGCGCCTGCATTCACCACGATAACGGTATTTTGGGTGCAGCAACCTATGCAGATGCGGAGGAACGTCGCGTTCGCTTGATGCAAAAAGCCGGCTATAACGCTATCCGTTCCGCGCACAACCCAATTTCTAAGGCGCTGCTCGATGCCTGCGATAAGCTGGGTGTGCTCGTAATGGATGAATATATCGATCACTGGTATATTCACAAGACGCAGCACGATTACGTGGATTATTTCGACCAGTGGTGGCAGCGCGATCTGCGCGATATGGTGAACAAGGATAAGAACCATCCGAGCGTCATCATGTATTCAACCGGTAACGAGGTTGCAGAAACCGCGCAAAAACGCGGCATCGAGTTGACCACGCGCATGACCGAGTATCTCCACTCGCTCGATAACACGCGACCGGTCACCTGCGGAATCAATATCTTCTTTAACTTCCTTAACAAAATCGGTTTCGGTCAGTACTCGGACGAGAAAGCCGCGAAAGAGGCAGAAGAGGCCGCGCGCCGTAAAGCTGTCGGCGAGGGCGACTCGGTGAAGCATAAAGCCAGCGGAAGCGAATTCTTTAACAATATGGCCGGCATTATGGGCGCGGACTTTATGAAGATTGGCGCCTCGCTGCCGCCATGCGATTGGGTGACGCGCGACGCGTTTGCGGCCATGGATATTGCCGGCTATAACTACGGTATTAACCGTTACAAGCACGACCTGAAAAAGTACAAGCATCGCTTGATTTTAGGCTCGGAAACCTTCTGCTCGGACGCGTACAAGTTCCGTGAGCTCGCTAAAAAGAACCCGCGTTTGATTGGCGATTTCGTGTGGGCAGGCACGGATTATCTGGGCGAAACCTCTGTAGGCGCGTGGGAGTACGAGGATTATGCGTCCTTGACCAACGAGTGTGGCTGGATGACTGCCGGCTCCGGTCGCGTGGATCTCGTAGGAAACTTCCTGGGCGAAGCCTACTATACGCGCGTAGCTTTGGAGGCTGAGGGTGATAAAGGGCCGTATATTGCGGTGGTTCCAGTGAATCATACGCACGACAAGCATTCGCCAAGCGCCTGGAAAATGAGCAACGCTATTCCATCGTGGAGCTGGAACGGTTGCGAGGGTAAGGATGCGCGCGTGGAAGTGTATGCGCGCGCAGCATCGGTGGCTCTGTTCGCCAATGGTGTGCAGGTCGGACGCAAGAAGATGCGCGGTGACTGCATTGCCTGCTTCGATACCACGTGGCAGCCAGGCGTGGTGGAAGCTGTGGCTTATGACGTTTCGGGCAAGGAAATAGGCCGTTATGCTTTACATTCAGCAGGAGAGACAACACGTTTGACTGCTTCGTGCGAGCCAGAGTCAGAAAATTCGCGCGTGAAATTTATTCATGTAGATTATACGGATAATGCTGGTGAAGTCAAACCTCTTGAACGCGGGCAGTTATCTGCCAGCGTTGAGGGTAAAGGTGTGCGATTGCTTGGTTTTGGCTGTGCTTCGCCGTATAACGAGGCGTCTTTTGTTAGCGGTGAGTCAGGAACATACTATGGTCGAGCTTTGGCTGTAGTAGAAGTGCCTGAAGATGCTACGGGACGCTTGATTGTGCGCGATAATCGTGGGCGAACAGCTCAGCTGGATCTGTAGGCGAAGATGCTTCCCTGTTGAATGCATGTTTGTGCGATAGAGTTTCTGAGACTTCAGAAATTTGTAGCTGATACTGCTGTAGGGAATATAACCTCGCTGGTTCCTCATCATCTCCAGCGAGGTTTTCTTATGCTCTGTTTGTTTGAGACGTTGTGAACCCCGACGTGTCTGCGCGCGTCATGATTGACAGCGCAAAGAAGCACAAAAACTAGCCCCCACAACCCAAAAGACCGCTTCACGCGTGTGAAACGGTCTTCGAGGAAGAGAAAGAGAGAAGAAGAGGATTAAGTTTTCTCGGGGAAGAACCTGCTGGGTGGTCTTCCTTGCGACGCTTCTATATAACCGCGCTTAGCTGGGCAACACCCCAGTAAGAACCTGAAAGAATGCTGAGAAAAATGCACTCTTTAAGCAATTTCGACATATTTCGATGTGCGAAGTTACCATATTTTCAATATATGAACCGATTAAGTTACACTAGTAACGTACTCATTTCAAAGGAGAAAATTTATGTCACGTTCATTTCCACAAGACTTCGTGTGGGGCACTGCAACCGCATCGTTCCAGGTAGAGGGCGCTGCTGCTGAGGGCGGGCGCACGCCATCCATTTGGGATACGCTGTGCCTTCGCGAGGGTGCGGTTATCGATAAGTCCGATGGCTCCGTGGCTTGCGATCAGTATCATCGCTATCCAGAAGATATTGAGATTATGAAGCAGCTGGGCGTTGGTGCCTACCGTTTCTCCATCTCGTGGGCGCGCGTTATTCCAGACATCAATGGCGAGGTTAACCCTGAGGGTATTGCATATTATGAGGGTTTGATTGACGCGCTTCACGCCGCAGGAATTAAGGCTTTCGTTACGCTCTACCACTGGGATTTGCCTCAGTATTTGGAAGACCGCGGCGGTTGGGCAAACCGCGAGACCGCATATAAGTTCGCTGAGTATGTGGCTGTTGTGGCGCGCGCTTTCGGTAAGAAAGTTGATTCTTGGATTACCTTAAACGAGCCATGGTGCGCAGCGTACCTCGGTTACGGTAACGGCGTACACGCTCCGGGTGTTGCTGATTACCATAAAGCGCTGCGCGCGGTTCACCACTTAAACCTCGCACACGGTTTAGCGGTAACTACTTTGCGCGAGATTTTGGGTGGTGATATCGATGTATCCGTAACGCTTAACTTGGCTGCAAACGTGGCAGAAACGGACGCTCCAGAAGATGTAGCTGCTAAGCGTCGCGCCGATCTTATGTCTAACGAGGTATGGCTCGGACCAATGCTTGAGGGTAAGTACGATCCAGAGATTTTCGAGGCTACCAAGCATATTACCAACTGGGATTATGTGCTGCCGAGCGATCTAGACATCATTCATCAGCCATTGCAAAACCTCGGTATTAACTACTATTCGAGCACGCACGTACAGGGTAGCGAGCAGGTACTGTCTCAAATCGGTAACCCGGTACCAGCGCAAGAGCATGTGCGCGGCATGGCACCTACAGGCGAACTGACTGCGATGGGCTGGAGTCAAGAGCCTCAAGCGCTTACCGTCATGCTTACGGAACTTGCAGAGCGTTTCCCAGGTCTGCCGCTGTTTATAACGGAAAACGGGTCTGCGTGGGACGACGAGGTGAGCGAGGACGAGGGCAAGAAGATTGTTCACGATCCGCAGCGTGTCGCCTATCTAAACGCGCATGTGAACGCGGTAGCCGATGCTATCGAAGCGGGCGCTCCAGTAGCTGGCTATTTCGCGTGGTCTCTGCTCGATAACTTCGAGTGGGCATGGGGTTATACGAAGCGTTTCGGTATTGTGCGCGTCGATTACGATACTCAGGAGCGTATTTGGAAGGATTCCGCGCTGCGCTATAACGAGATTGTGCGCGCGAACGCGATATAAAATTTGGCTGACCGCCTCCCCCCCCCTAGCCCTAGCTCTCGGTACACTAAGTCTTATATAGTACACAGAGCTAGGGCTTCTCCATAGGGCAAGTGAAGAGGAAGCAATGTATTTCGAACCATGGGAGCAGTTCCGTCAATCGCATGTTTTGAGCTTTGATGGAGAAAGTCAGGCGCGAAAACTTGTGCTGAGCGAAGCTACACATAAAAAGCGAATGACTGCCGACGAAAGACGCGAACAAATCGCTCAATCTGCAGCAAGAATAATTGCGCAAAAAGGGTTTTGGGGCATGTCGTTGCGCGATATTGCTGAAGACTTAAACATTACGGAAGCTTTGATTTACTACTACGTAGACAGTAAAGACGATTTGCTGCGCTTGGTTATTAAGAAGATTTATGATTCTCAGGCCATGGACAATTTTAACTACAGTAACGCGCTCGCATGCGATACAGACGGAGGAGAGCATTGCTATTTTCCGCGTTTTACGCTCAATATTGTGTTGACTAACTGTGAGCGAACTATGCTGGTGAAGCTGTTTACTATTTTGTATGCAGAATCTTTAGACCCTCAGCATCCTGCACATGATTACTTCATTAATCGTCACAGACGTTTCTGGAGTATTGTTTCTGAGATTAATTGGATGCTGCCGGAGCCGTATGCCTCTGATAGAGAACGTTTTTATGAACTATGGTCTCTAGCGATGAGCGTGATGGGCGGATTGCAATTGCGTTGGCTAGCTGATGATTCTATGAATCTTGTGAATGAGTGGATGGAATTTTGTGCAGAACTGTTCCCCCTAGATGTGTGGGAAGGATACATAGATCCTGTGGAATTTAAGAAATAAATCAGTAAATCAGTAGTGGTCACTTCAGTTGCCTGAGGTGACCACTACCGTAAGAGAGAAAGAGAGAAGAAGGGATTCAGTTTTCTTGGGGGAGAACCAGCTCAGCGTCCGTTCGCTTGATAGCATCGGGTTCCTGTGCGGTTCTTCCTTGCGTTGGTTTATATATAACCGTGTGAATCTGAGTGACACTCCAGTAGAACGCTGGGAAAGTGCTGGGAGGTGTGTAACGGGGGGGGGGGTGAGGAGCTCCTCTTAAATAATGCAGCCAAGGTGTTACGAATTCTCGTGCTCATGTGGGTGATATCTACATTTTTGGCTGGTAATTAATAATTCTAACGAAAACTTGTTGGCATTACGGATATTAGTGAGGAGCTTCGAAAGCGGTCAGTATTCTATGCCTCAAAGTTTTTTGTAACTCTAATAGGTGATATATCAGTTACGCATCCGCGGTTAAGCTAGAGGTATAAACCTAGTTAAAGAAAATCAGGTAGGGTACTGTCAGAAATATTAACGGAACTGTTGGTTCGATAATCATGGTATATCTATCAGTTCCGGCAAGTTGCATGAAGAAGGAATTAAATATGAATACCAAGTTAGAACCTTTTGTTAAATGGGCAGGTGGAAAAAGGCAGCTACTTGGAAAAATTGAGGAATGTATCCCTAATACTTTCAATCGGTATTTTGAACCCTTCATAGGAGGGGGTGCTTTGCTACTTAGTCTTCAACCGCAATATGCTGTTATTAATGATACGAATATGCAATTGATTAATATATATAAGCAGCTGAAGAATGATTCCGAACCTGTTATTTTAGCAGTGAATAAACTCGATGAAGGAACATGCGATAAAGCAAAATATCTAAATGTTAGAGAAGAATATAATAGAAAAATTGCATCTAACGAGTTAGATGCGGAGTGCGCTGCACTCATGATATGGCTTAATAAGCACTGTTTTAATGGACTATATCGTGTGAATTCAAAAGGTTTGTTTAATGTGCCCTATAACAATAAAGTGGATGGTCCTTCCATCGACCCGAATAATTTGAGAGATATAGGAACATATCTACGAGATAACAATGTTGAAATATTAGAAGGTGGTTTTGCAGAAGCCTGTGCTACTGCAAAATCCGGTGACTTTGTATATTTTGATTCCCCATATGTACCTGTGAGTGATACGGCGAGATTCACCGATTACACCAAAGATGGCTTCTCTCTTGAAGATCATGAAAGATTAGCAGAGCTGTTTAGAAAACTTGATAGTCTGGGGGTAAAAGTATTGCTCAGTAACAATGATGTCCCTCTCGTACATGAGCTGTATGCAGGATACAGTATTCAACAGGTAGACGTTCGTAGAGGTATTAATAGCGTTGCGTCGAAGCGAAAAGGCAAAGAAGTACTTGTAAGTAACTATTGAGAGAATATAGAGGAGATGTGTATGTTGTATTTGCCGGGCCTGTCTCCATACTATGAAGAAGATGATGTTGCACTCTTTTGCGATGACACTTTTTCAGTCTTAGAAAAGTTGGAGCCTGAATCTGTTGATATGATTTTTGCAGATCCGCCATACTTCCTGAGTAATGATGGTATCTCGTGTTCTGCGGGGAAGATGGTATCTGTGAATAAGGGAGATTGGGATAGACTATCTTCTTTTGCGGAGAAACATGATTTTAATAGGAAGTGGATTAGGCTTTGCAAAAATCTGTTAATAAAGAATGGAACCATTTGGATTAGCGGAACATTCCATAACATTTATAGTATCGGTGTTGCGTTAGAGCAAGAGGGATTCAAGATAATTAATAATATTACTTGGCAGAAGACCAATCCACCACCAAATCTTTCTTGCAGAGCTTTTACTCATAGCACAGAAACCATCCTTTGGGCGAAGAAAGGTGAAAAAAAGGTGAAACATACTTTTAATTATGAACTCATGAAAGAGGAAAATGGTGGAAAGCAAATGAAGGATGTATGGACCGGCAGTTTGACTTCCGTGAAAGAGAAGACTGAGGGTAAACATCCAACGCAGAAGCCGCTATACCTACTGAAGAGGATTATTGAATCATCGACCAAAGCAGGTGACCTTGTTTTGGATCCATTTTGCGGAAGTTCAACGACGGGTGTAGCTGCCAAAATGTTGAATCGACGTTATATAGGTGTGGATAGCTCACAAGAATATATCGATTTGTCTATCAGACGCCTACAGCATTAAGGAGAGAGATGAGGAACTTCGACCAGTGGCTTAGTGAGATGCGACCGAGCATTAATGAGTACAATTTTTATGTCAATTTTGAGAAAGTGTATGCCAATGTAGACTCCATGAAAGTGGAACTCAATATTCTGAATTCTCTAGTTGGTTCTAAAGACATTGAGCAAGACTTTAGGGAAATTTTAAAGAGATATCCTGAAACACTTCGTTGTATTCCTACATTATTGGCTGTTAGGCAGCATGAGATATATGCGCAGGATGAAGAGGGAGCATTTCTATACGATTTTTCTCGGATGAATTACTCCGTGGAGCAGTATATAGCATTTATGAAAAAGACCGGTTTGCTCTCCTTAATAGGAGAGCATATCATCAACAATCTCGTTGATTACTGTCTAGGAATCGAAACAGGGCTCGATAGTAATGCTAGAAAAAACCGGGGCGGTCACCAAATGGAACGCTTGGTTGAAGTGTATCTGAAGAAAGCAGGACTTGAATATTATAAAGAAATGTATCTCACGCAGATAGAACAGACCTGGGGAGTGGACCTATCTGCAATTTCAGCCGAAGGTACATCAACAAAACGCTGGGATTTCGTTGTTAAAACCGACCAGCGGATATATCTGATTGAGACGAATTTTTATTCCAGCGGAGGCTCAAAGTTAAATGAGACGTCACGAAGCTATAAAATGATTGCAGAGGAAGCTAAGAGTATTCCTGATACTGAATTTGTGTGGATTACGGACGGAGGCGGGTGGAAGAGCGCTCGTAGAAACTTACATGAGACTTTCGATGTATTAGAACACCTCTATAACATTGCTGATCTGGAGCGAGGAATATTTAACTCGATATTCGTTTAGTATCAGTTTCCTGGAGTAAATGTGACTAAGAAAATCATCCCCGTCGTAGCTGCTGCTATCGAAAAAGATGGCTTAATTTTCTGTGCTCAACGTGGCAAAGGTAAGGATTTAGAAGGATACTGGGAGTTTCCTGGTGGAAAGATCGAGCAAGGTGAAACTCCTGAAGCAGCATTGGAACGCGAAATTCGAGAAGAGTTTGGCGCGCATATTGAAGTGCTTAGTTACGTGAATGAAGCAACGTACGATTATTCCTTTGGAACTGTCGTTATGAAGACGTATCGCGCTCACCTTGTGTCTGGCGAGTTAAAGCTTCTTGAGCATATGGATTCCAGATGGCTAAAGCCAGCTGATTTGAAAACACTGCAGTGGGCGCCAGCGTATAGGGAAGCGGTGGAGATTCTTAGACAGGAAAATATAGTGTAATAACAAAAAGATTCCTCTGCATATCGTAGAGGAATCTTAAAGAAAAGAGAGAGAAAAGAAGAAGGGGTTAAGTTTTCTTGGGGAAGTGTGTTACCTCCTTGCTTGATGTTTTATATATGACCGCACGAACCTGAGTAACGCCCCGAGGAAAACCTGAAAGAAACCTGAGAGTGTGGTTCGCTTGCGCGTTACTGAGCGTTCTCAAACAGCTCTAGCACATAATCAACGCTCTCCTCGCTCCAATCGCGAATACGAGATCCAGCGCAATCAAGGTTGTAATCTTGCTCGAACACAACAACCTGCTGGTCGGCTGCGCGCAAAACGTCGATATTTGCAGGCAAATCATCGATGTGAACCGTGGCGGCAATCGAATCTTTTAATCCTGCGAAACACAGCGACATATATGGTATCTTGTGCTTTTCGAGCCAACGCGCGGTATCCTGCACGACGCGCTCGTGCCGACCGGACACGAACAAGCGGTGTGTCACAATACGAATGTACACGTGCTCATGCGCTAAACGGTGCAGAACCTGAGTAACACCGGGCAGAGCGAGCAAGTTCTCGTACAGTCCCTCAAGGGCGGCAGCTTTATGGATCTCGATGTACTCTTGCAGGTTGTGGAACGGCCATCCCTCGTTCTCCCATAAAGCGTACGTGTGCATGGGAGGAGTAACGCTCGCGCTCATTAAACCGTGACGCACACAATACTCTTTTACTCCCGCGTTATAATCCGCGCACACGCCGTCGAGGTCGAGGTTTAAAACGCGGTAGCCTTGCACGCCCACACGCTGATTTTCGTACTGTTCAGGAACGCGCTTCGTCATGCTTAATCTCCTCAATCTGCCTCATAATTTCAGCGAGCATCTCTTCCTCGCTTGGCGGCTGCTGAGAATCTGTATCGGCGTCCTCAATCAGCTGTAACTCCGACTGCAGTTCATCCGTGCTCGTTTCCTCAAACTCGTTGAGCTCATGAATATTATCGCGCACATCCTCAATAAAGCAGTTTTCCATATAATGCAGCATCTCTTCAGTCTCGGCGCGTGGGGTAGGAGGCAGAAGAAGAAGCTGCTCGTCCTCGTTAAGCGCATCATTATCGAGCGTCTCCATAAAAGAGCAGAAACTCTCGAGCAGCGTCTTAATAGCCGTAAGCTTGCGCGTTAACGTCGGGCACGAACTGTTCGACCCCGCGTACCAATCCCAGTGATACTCGAGACGGCTCAGATAATCTTTCACCTCTTTAACCGCGCTTTGGCGCACAGCAGCGCTCGCCACAAGATTCACGTGCACGAGCAGGAGCGAGGCAAACTGGCTGACCATCTGCTCGTGCATAATCGTGCGCATAACATCGGCGCGCTTAAGATGCTCAGCGTGCGTGTGCTCGCCCCATGGCAGGAAAATATTGGCAAGATAGTAGAGCTCGCTATAGTCGCGCTTTTCCTGACGCGTTGGAATAAGCACGCTATTATGATGCGCTGCCGCGTTACGAATTTTGCGAGACGGCGTGAATAGACTATCGATTACGTCGCTGAGATTTTTCGAGTACACGTACGAGCGGTAGCTCATAATAAGCGTATGAAAATCCGTAGTTTCCCATAATAGCCAGACCGGCTTCATCTGGGCGAAATCGTACTGCTGAATAAGATTCGACGTGTAAATACTGCGACTGAGCTCGCGACTCACATCATAACGAGGGTTTGCCTTGCGACGATACTCAATGTACGGACGTGTAGCCTCATCGCTATCGTCGTCGAAATGCTCAAGAACGCGGTTAAAGCGGATACGTAAAGCGTGCTCAATATTGCTCGAAAAGTAGTTAATCAGCGAGCGCAAACGGTAATCGAGAATAGACACATCGCGCAGTTGAGCGAAGTCGAGGTTTATAAAAGTATTCGTATCTGGATCGGTTAAGAAATTCGTGGCGAAAGTTTTGAGCTTAAAGAAGTACGTGCTTTCGAGCATAAACGTCTTGGCTTTATTCTCGCTGTAGCGCTCGAATGTAATACCGCGGCGCTTAAAATACTTAATCTGCTCGTCCGTGTTAAGCGTATCGAAATCGTTGTTGAAGTTGTTTCTATACGCATCGCGTGCGCGCTCGCGGGCGCGGAGGAATTTTTCGAGGCGCTGCGATTCTTTGTCTGGTGTGTCTGGAACGTCCATGTTTCTCCCATCGTTTGCTGCTCAAAACGAATCTCTCCTCAATTGTAGAGCTTTAAATGCCACAGCGCGTTCCACCTAGTGGTCATTTTCTGTCTCACCTAGCAATACTGTCCCACTAGGTAAAATAATCAGCCCTGTTTCGCCCTCTTTCTCTCTACAAACGCGAGGGAACACGGTACAGTATCCATGTGAAACTTTTTAGAACGAAATCAATTGAGTCTGCGTTGGCACAAACTCATGCAGAGGGTCATTCCCTCAAACGTAACTTAGGTGTCTGGGATATGGCCATGATGGCTGTGGCAGTATCCGTAGGTGCAGGTATTTTCTCTGTAGGTGCGCAGGTTATCGCGTTCCATGCGGGTCCGGCAGCTATTGTGAGCTTCCTTATCGCAGGTCTTGCCTGCGTGGGTGTGGCGTTCTGCTATGCGGAGTTCGCGTCGATGGTTCCGGCCGCTGGCTCGGCGTATACCTTTACCTACACTACTTTGGGTGAATTTATCGCATGGATTATCGGTTGGGATCTTATCCTCGAACTGCTTATGGCCGCGTCAGTTATTTCCAAATACTGGGGCTTGTACTTCCGCGAATTCTTCCGCCTTATCGGCTTCCCCGTCGAGACGCAGTGGCACGTATCCGAGCACTTTACCATTGACTTCGCGCCAATGGCTATCGTCGCTTTCTTTACCGTTCTGCTTCTTATGGGCACGAAGATTTCCAGCGATTTCGACGCTGTTCTTACCGTTGTGAAGGTAGGCGTCGTCCTCTTTATTATTGTGGCCGGCTTCTTCTACTTTAAAGTTGGCAACCTCACGCCGTTCGTGCCTCCTCAGCAGTCCGTAGAAGCCGTGACCGGTTCCGGCTCGTCCGTACTCACCTCGCTTGAACAGCCGCTTCTGCAGAAAGCTCTCGGCTTGCCAGATACCATGTACGGTTTTGGCGGTGTTCTCTCGGGTGCGGCACTCGTCTTCTTCGCGTTTATCGGTTTTGACATTATTGCGACCGCAGCCGAAGAAGCAAAGGAGCCAAAGCGCACAGTTCCGCTTGGCATTACCATTGGCCTGGGCATCGTTATCTTCCTGTACGTTATGGTTACTCTCGTTACCTCGGGCATGATTTCCTACGATAAGCTCGCTCAGATGAAGAGCCCTTCGCTGGCTGCCGCGTTCGAGCTTGTAGGCGCTGACTGGGCCGCTCAGATTATTTCGTTTGGTATTCTCGTTGGCTTGACCACTGTAGTTATGGTTCTGCTGCTGGGCTTAACCCGCGTCATTTTCGCTATGAGCCGCGACAAGCTGCTGCCAGAAGGCATTTCGCACACCAACAAGCGTGGCGTTCCAGCAACCCTGCAGGTTGTTTCCAGTATTGTTGTTGCGCTGATTGCTTCTACGTTGGATATTAGTGTTCTCGCCGATATGGTGAATATTGGTACGCTGAGCGCCTTCGTACTCGTGTGCGTGGGTGTGCCAATCATGCGCAAGAAGCGTCCTGATTTGGAGCGCGCGTTTAAGGCTCCAGGAAGCCCGTGGTTGCCGCTGATTGTTGCAGCAGTGTGCCTCGTTGTGATGCTTTACCTGTCTGTTCTCACCTGGACTCGATTCCTTGTGTGGCTTGCAGCTGGCATTACCATTTACTTCGCGTATTCCTACAGGCATTCGCGATTGAATGAGAAGGCTTGAGTTTTTTATTAGCACAGTGGTGGGGTAAGTAGCGTTGCGACGGTATTTACCCCACCGCCATACGCCACCTGTTCGCCGCTCGCCCTACCATGGCAATCATGAAGAAAAACACGCGCTCCGTCCTTCTCCTCCTCGCCATTGGCATCGCAGTCGGTATTTTCTCCGGCCTTTTCGGCGTGGGCGGTGGAACGGTTATGGTTCCCGGCTTGCTGCTCTACGGCCTTACGCAGCGCCAAGCATCGGCCACATCGCTCGCAGCCATGCCATTGACAAGTTTGGGTGGAATCATCTCGTACGCATTCGGCGGCCACGTAAATTGGGCGATGGGCGCACTGGTTATTATCGGCACTATCACCGGCGCATGGGTCGGCTCGAAACTGTTGCAAAAACTTTCCGAAAAATTCTTACGCTGGGCCTTCGTTGTATTCCTTGTAGGCATTGTTATTAGCCAATTCTTCGAAAGCCCGTCGCGCATCTCGCACGTCACCGTCACCTGGCTCACCGGTACAGGCATGGTGCTGCTCGGCATCATCTCGGGTGTTCTGTCCGCTCTGCTCGGCGTAGGCGGCGGCGCGGTGCTCGTTCCGGGCATGAGCGTCGTGTTCGGCGCCAGCGATCTGGTATCGCGCGGAACCTCCCTGCTGGCCATGATGCCCGGTGCAATCAGCGGCACTATCAGCAATCTTAAAGCTAACATCGTCGACCTCAAAGCCGCTGGAATTATTGGCGTCGCAGCCATGCTCGTTACCCCTGCAGGCGCGCGGCTGGCAGCTTTTCTCGCGCCAACCATCAACCTGTGGATGTTCAACTTCTTCCTGCTGCTCGTGCTCGTAAAAAGCGTACTATCCGCGCTCAAAGTCTCACATACTGGAAGATAGCTCACGAGCTGAGCTTTTTCTCGCTACGGTTGCCAATAACAGTTCAAAGGAAGACCATTATGACCGCTCAGAGCTCTCAGCCACGTTTCGCGCTCAGCTCTGCCGCGCCCTCTTTCGACTTCGTTCCAACTTGAAGGTCTGACACTCTTTCGTAGGGTCAGAACGCAGCATTCTTTTTACACTTAGGGATACGTGTATTTCCTTGCGTTCTGCATACCATTTTTCGCGCAACATGGCGTTGATTTTATTTCGCTTATCGCATCAACTTCCGCTAACCGCATCGCCATGATCGCGCGCGAGACTCGAGGCTTTATCTATGTTGTCTCCAGTTTGGGAGTGACGGGGGAGCGTGCGGAGATTACCACGGATGTGAGTTCTCTTGTTGCAACGATTCGCGAGAATACGTCCGTTCCGTGTGCGGTTGGGTTTGGAATTTCGATTCCGCAGCAGGCGCATGATATGGTCGCAATCTCGGATGGTGCGATTGTGGGTTCGGCGATTATCCGCTTGATCAAACGGTACGGCACGGAAGCGCCGGCACATATTGGTGCGTTCGTGAAGAGCATGAAGGATGCTTTGTAGGCGCAGTAAATGAGCTGAAATGTGAATCATCTCGCACAGCCAAAATAGGGGTGTGCGAGATGATTTGCATTTTAACTCATTCGTGACACCCAGATTGTCGGAGAAAAAGAAAACCTCGGCGTGCATTCTGCTGCAAGCGTCGAGGTGTAAGAGAAAAGAAGAAGAGGGTTCAATTTTCTTGGGGAAGAATCAGCTCAGCGTCCTTCTGCCTGAAACTCAAGTTCGGGTTCCTGTGCGGTTTTCCTTGCATGATTTATATATAACCGTCCGAAGCTGAACAACACCCCAAGAAGAACCTGAGAAAAGTCTGAGAAAAATGTAATCTCAGTGTGAAACTGTGCGCTCGATCACATGCGATGGGGTACGTTTTGAGCTTTAGCTTTTACAGCTGTTGATTATCTGTACTCGGTAAAGCTTTTACCAGGCTTTGTATGAGGGTTCTGACTGCTGTAACGTGTATCGCTGTCTATAGCTGTAACAGTTAAAGAGGTCAACTTCACACGAGAAGTCACGTGCAAAAGCTGCCACAAAGCGAACGTTCACAAACAGCCATTTTCCGTGGCAACCTTTGCGCGCGCGGTCAGATGTAAAAGCTGCAACAGCAAACCCTAGCTACACCACAGGTGGCGCGAGGCGAATCCTTCGCAAGCCGAGCCATATAAATCTCTCGGCGTGTCGCGCTAGTCAAATATTTAGGTAAACGATATACTAAAAATCATTAATACAAGGTTGTACTAGCTCAAATTACTTACTTTTACTTACGTTCCATTTACTCGAAACGGTTAAATCTCCAATGATGAGGAAGCAGTAAGTATGAGTTATATCTAAACGGGAGGCAGCATATGGCGCACGCCGACAATCCATCAGCATTATCCGCGCGTATCGTAGCGGACGATGAATTCGAACTCTCTGAAGTTCCAAACCGCATCTTCGGATCTTTCGTAGAGCATCTCGGACGTTGCGTATACGAGGGAATTTACGAGCCGGGTCATCCAAGCGCGGACGAAAACGGCTTCCGTCAAGATGTTATCGAGCTGGTACGCGAACTGGGTGCCACAACGATCCGCTATCCGGGCGGAAACTTCGTCTCTGGCTATCGCTGGGAAGATGGCGTCGGTCCAGTAGAACAGCGTCCTCGTCGTCTTGATACAGCATGGCATTCGACCGAAACGAACGAGTTTGGTCTGCACGAAATGGATGCATGGCTTAAGAAGGTGTCCGTCGATGGTAAGCCAAACGAGCTGATGGAAGCCATCAATCTTGGTACACGCGGTCTGCAAGAAGCTTTCGACATCGTGGAATACGCCAATATTCCTGGCGGAACCAAGCTATCGGATGAGCGCAAAACAAACGGTGCCGAAGAGCCATTCGATATTCGCCTCTGGTGCTTGGGCAACGAAATGGACGGCTCATGGCAGCTCGGTCATAAGTCGGCAGAAGATTACGGTGTGCTAGCGGCTGATGTTGCGCGCGGTTTGCGTCAAATCGATCCAGACTTGCAGCTAGCGGTGTGCGGTTCGGCGGCTCACGATATGCCGACCTTCGGTCAGTGGGAAGAAACCGTGCTTGAACACACATACGATCTGGTGAACTTCCTGTCGTGCCACGCCTACTATGAGCCAGCTCATTACGATGGCGATCTGCAAAGCTTCATGGCATCCGGCGTCGATATGGATCGCTTTATTAAGGAAGTGGGTGCCATTATCGATACTGTGAAGGCGAAGAAGCGCAGTAATCACGACGTATATATTAGCTTCGACGAGTGGAACGTGTGGTATCAGAGTGCTGAGCCAAGCAAGGTACCTCAAGGTATTGGAAATTGGCCGGTTGCGCCACACCTGCTCGAAGATGTGTACAACGCGATGGATGCTGTCGTCTTCGGTGATCTTATGATCACGTTGCTCAAGAACGCAGACCGCGTAAAGGCTGCCAGCTTAGCACAGCTGGTGAATGTGATTGCTCCAATCATGACTCAAAAGGGTGGCGACGCATGGCGTCAAACGACCTTCTACCCATTCGCCTTAACCGCCAAGCTCACCAAGGGCGGAACGGTTTTGGAGCCAAAGCAATCATCTACTCCAATCGCTGTAAAGGCGTACGGGGAAGTAGAGTCAGTAAATTCTGTAGTCGTAAAGCGCGAAGACGGATCGCACGTTATTCTCCTGACGAACCGTTCGCTCGAGCAGGCTGCAGACGTAGAAATTTCGTTGCCTCACGCAGGATTTAGCACTGTAGAAGCAACAACGGTGCACGACGACGACATCTACGCAGCCAACACTGCAGACGATCACAATCGCGTAACACCATCTCGCAACACCTCCGCTCAACTCGACGAGCAGGGCGCGCGAGTAACTCTTACTTTGCCAGCAGTGTCGTGGACGGCTGTGGAAGTGAAATAACAGTAGTGAAGTAAGAGAAAGACAAAGAGGACAAAGGAGTACTCGATGCAATTGAAGAAGGTTCTAGCCGGTATTGCTGCTGCTAGTTTGGCAATCGGTTTGGCTGCATGTAGCCCATCTGCTTCAAACAGTTCCCAAAAAGAAGGAACTGATGCTCACAAGAACGATTCTGCGAGCTGCCAGAATAAGGTAAAGAAGGAAGGCGTAGAAAAAGTTACGGTGTGGGCATGGTACCCAGCCATCGAACAGATTGTCGATAACTTCAACGAAACGCATGACGATGTGCAGGTTTGCTGGAACAATGCTGGTCAGGGTAGCCCAGAGTATGTAAAGTTCCAGAACGCTATTAAGGCTGGCAAGGGCGGCCCAGACATTATTCAGCTTGAATACGAAGCGATGCCTCAGTTTGTATCGGGTGCACAAAAGCACTTGGTAGATTTGAGTAAGTACGGCATGGATAAGTACAAGAGCGAATATACCGAGGGTGCGTGGAACGGCGTAACCGTTGGTGGCGGTAGCTCTGTCTACGGCATTCCTGTGGATTTGGGTCCATTCGTTATGTATGTGAACCAGCCAGTATTCGATAAGTACAACCTGAAGGTTCCAACAACGTGGGAAGAATTTGCTCAGGTTGGTCGCGACTTAAAGGCTGCGGGCTTCGAAGGATATCTGTCTGACTGGAACCCGAACGGTACCGCTGTGAACATGGCTTTGTTCGCACAAAAGGGTGCTAAGCCATACACCTACTCTGCAGAAAAGGCAGATCAGGTAGGCATCGACTTTAACTCCGAGGGCGTGAAAGACGTTATGGAGTTCTGGCAGGGGCTTGTTAAGGAAGGCCTCGTCGATACTACAGACGCAAACACCACTGATTGGAACACTTCCATGGTGTCGGGTAAGTACGCTCTGTATGTTCAGGCTTCTTGGCTCGGCGGTTATTTGAAGGGCTTGGACGGTTTTGAGCAGGGCATCTTCCGCTTGGCTAAGGCTCCAGTGTGGGATGATTCCACTCCTGCTGTAAACCAGGGTGGTTCTGCATGGGCAGTAACAGATCAGGCTGCAAACACGAAGGTTGCAGCACAGGTGGCACACGATCTCTTCGACTCCGATAAAGCTCAGAAGATTGGTGTAACAACAGCAGGTCTATTCCCAGCATGGAACAAGATGCTCGAATCCGACTTCTTTAAGAATCTGGAAGATCCATTCTTCGGCAACCAGAAGATTAACGAAGTAACTATTCCAACGGCACAAGCGTACAAGGGCGAAGACTTCCTTCCATTCCAAACTTACGCTTATGACGCACAGACCAAGGCCTTTACCAGCATTGTGCGTGACGGCAAAGATGCTAAGAAGGGTCTTGCAGATCTAACCACATCTCTCAATGACTACGCTAAGCAGCAAGGCTTTACCACCAAGTAAAACCTCGTTCGCATAGTTCCTTTCCAATAGAGTGGGGCGGCTCGCCTCGTGCGGTTTCTCCATCCGCCCCACATTTCCTTACTTTTCCTTCACCGCATTCAATGGCGAATGAAAGCTTGAGAGGACATTAAGGTGAAAAATACAAATACCCAAGTTAAAAGTTTGAGTCGCCAAGGCTTGTGGGGCTGGATCTTTACCGCTCCGTTCCTCATTATTTTCGTACTCTTCCTTGTTATCCCGCTCGTTTACGCGTTTATTGTGTCTCTGTTTACGTACACGCAGGTTCACGGTGAGCACTTCTCGGGATTAGCAAATTATCAGCGCGTTTTTACCGATAAAATTTTCTTGACCGGTTTAGGCCGCGTTATTATCTACACAATTGTTATGGTTCCGGTTCAGCTCGGTTTAGCATTGATTTTTGCTTTGCTGATGGATTCGTTAAAGAATCGTTTCGCTTCTGTGAGCCGTTTGGTTATCTTCTTACCGTATGCAGTTCCAGGCGTTATCGGTGCGCTCATGTGGGGCTTTATGTATTCCAAGAACATGGGGCCGTTTACCACAATCTTCGAACTGTTTGGTCTTCCAGCTCCAGAAATCTTGAGCTCTCAAGGAATTTTCGGTGCTTTGGTTAACGTGGTTACTTGGCAGTGGACTGGCTACTATATGGTTATTCTGTATTCCGCACTGCAATCTATCTCACCGAGCTTGTATGAGTCGGCTCGCATCGACGGTGCTAACGAATTTAAGATTGCAACGCGCATTAAAGTACCGATGGTATCGGGTTCGCTGGTTATGGTCACTATCTTCTCGCTGATTGGTACCCTTCAGTTCTACACGGAGCCAAATGTTTTGCGCAACCAAGCGCCAACAATTATTCAGCCAGAATATACGCCGAACATGTATGCACAGGCGTTGGCTTTCAACTACAACCAAACAAATTACTCGGCAACCGTATCGTTTGCGCTCGGATTTATCGTTGTTATCTTCAGCATGATCTTTATGCGCTTAACTCGCAAACAGTCTGGATTGGGGGACTAAGATGGCTCAGGTTCCAGCACATAAAATTAAGAAGCAGCCTCGTGCCTTTACCGTTGGCGTGCTTGTTGTAGCTTGCATCTACTTTATTGTTCCAGTTTGGTGGCTGTTTGTGGCGGCTACGAAAACAAACTCTGGTCTGTTCTTCGGTGCACATGGTAGCTTGTGGTTCGATAAGAAATTTGCCTTATGGGACAATATTGTTGCACTTACGAATTATCAGGGTGGTATCTACTGGCGTTGGATCTTAAATTCCTTCTTCTACGCATTCGTAGGGGGCTTCCTGGCCACAGCAGTTGCTGTTTTCGCTGGGTATGGTTTTGCAAAATACCGTTTCCGCGGCAAGAACCTCTTCTTTAATATCGTGCTCGGTGCATTAATGATTCCATCGACAGCTCTGGTTATCCCAACCTTCTTGCTCATGAGCAAATTCGAGCTGACCGATACCATTTGGGCAGTTCTGCTTCCAAGTATGCTCAATCCGATGGGTGTATACCTTATGCGCATCTACTGTCATGAATCACTGCCAGACGAAATGATTGAAGCAGCCCGCGTGGATGGCGCGAATGAAATGTACACCTTCTTTAAGGTCTCGCTGCCAATCATGCGTCCAGCTGTAACAACCGTTTTCCTCCTGTCGGTTGTAGCCGCGTGGAACAACTACTTCCTGCCACAGGTAGTGCTTACCAGTCAAAAGCTCTTCCCAATCACCGTAGGTCTTACGAATTGGCAGGTGAAGTCTCAAGCAGGTGCAGCATCTGAACAGGTGTGGAACTTGGTAACATCGGGCGCGTTCCTATCTATTGTGCCAATGATTCTCGCCTTCCTCTTCCTGCAACGCTACTGGATAGGCGGCTTAACCGCCGGTTCGGTGAAGGCATAAACAATCTTCTCTTCCCTTTTCTCCTCCATTCGAGGGCATGCTACTGAGCGTGAGCTTGATGGCATGCCTTGCTTTCCTAAGGACTGGGGTAAAGAGTTCACTATATACTAAACACAAATGGCCCATGCCATTGAGCGTATCCAGAAAACGAGGGATTCTCCGATGTCTAATAGAGTTACCATCACCCAAGTGGCTCAAGAAGCCGGTGTTTCCATTAAAACTGTCTCGAACGTGCTCAATAACACGGGCAATATGCGTCCCGAAACGCGCGAACGTGTGCGCGAGGTTATGAACAAACTGGGCTACCAGGTTAACCTCGCCGCGCGCAGTATGCGTACCGGCGCCACTAAACTCATCGGCCTAGGCATAGCGGATTTCTCGCAGCCGTTTAACCCCTACCTCACCGACAGCATTATTCAGGCGGCGCGCTCGCGAGGCTACGGCGTTCTCACGAGCACATACGGCTACCATAATCAGGATGTTGAGTCGATTGTTAACGAAACGCATCAGCTACCTGCAGATGGCTGGATTTTCTTCACTGGTCAGCCGGTTAAAGAGGATTCGGTTATTTTCCAACAGACGTATCCGGTTGTGCTCGCCTCAGATTTTAACGCTTTCGATAAAGTCGACAGCGTCACCATGCTCAGCTACGAGGGCGTGTGCGGGGTTGTTGAGCGCTTGCTGGTCGCCGGAAAGAAACGCATCGCTTTTGCTGGCGCGCCGCTTCGCAACAACTTAGAGAGCGAGGCTGATTACGTTGCGCGCATTAAAGCCTCCGAGTTCGGTACGGTAGACATGCGTTCGCGCGCGTACATCGATACGCTCGAAAACGCAGGGCTTGAGCTTGACTCCCGCTACCTGCTGCACAGTGAATTTTTGGATCACAAGAACGGTGCTCAGCTCGTCAAGGATCTGCTCGCTGCCGTTGAGCAGGGCAAACTCGAAATGCCGCAGGTTATGGTGTGCGCCAACGACGCTCTTGCTTTCGGCATGATTCACGAGCTTGCTAAAAATAATATTGCTATTCCTGGCGATGTAGAGCTGGTCGGTTTCGATAACGTTCCCGAAGCTCATTATTCTAATCCAACGCTCACCACCATTAATCCTCATGTGGATGATTACGCTGAACATGCTGTGAACTTTTTGATTGAGCGCATTGAAGGCTATAAAGGTTCAACACGGCGTTATTCGTCACCGTGTACTGTAGAAGTGCGGCAGTCATGTCAACTGTAAAAATGTTATAAAATAACTGTAAGAAAACTGTAAAGTAAAGCGCGAGTCAATATTCAATGGCGAATATCGACTCGTTTGTTTGAAGCTTTAGAGATTCTGTGCGCAGTTTTAGTCGCGTACTAAGCGAATAGGATTCTTGTAATCCTTGCGACGAGAAGCGCGGTACAGCACAAAACGGTGACCGATGGTCTGCACAACCGCGGCACCCGTTTCCTCGGCCAGCTCGGCAGCAGCTTCTTTTGCAGTCAGCAAAGAACCTTCCTGCAGCTGGCCTTTAATCAGCTCATGATCATCGAGAAGCTGTTCTGTCTGAGACAGAACGGTTTCGGTAATATTGTTTTTTCCAATCAGTAAGAGCGGGCTGAGCTGATGAGCTAAACCGCGCAACTGCTTAATCTGAGGTTTTGTTAAAGTCGTCATGTATGCCATGGTACGGCATATCTCATAAAACCGCGCGCATACGCGCAAAAACGGGGCTGTGCGCTAAACTGTAGCCTGTGAAAATTTTTAGAACAAAATCAATTGAATCAGCCGTTGAACAAACGCATGCTGAGGGGCACTCGCTGAAGCGCGAACTGGGCGTGTGGGATTTGGCCACGATGGCTGTGGCCGTTGCTGTGGGCGCGGGCATCTTCTCTATCGGTGCGCAAACTATTGCCTTCCATGCAGGTCCGGCTGCCATTATTAGCTTTATTATTGCTGGTGTTGTGTGCGCGGGTGTGGCGCTGTGCTACGCGGAGTTCGCTTCCATGGTTCCGGCTGCAGGCTCGGCATACACGTTTACCTACACAACCCTGGGCGAATTTATTGCGTGGATTATCGGCTGGGATCTTATTTTGGAGATGCTTATGGCCGGTTCGGTGGTCTCCAAATATTGGGGCGTTTATCTGCACGATTTCCTGCGCTTAATAGGCATAAATATAAACACAACGTGGCAAGTTTCCGAGCATTTTTCGATTGATTTTGCGCCATTTGTTGTGGTTATGTTCTTTACTGTGCTTCTGCTCATCGGCACGAAATTATCGAGCCGCGTCGATGCAGCGCTTACCGTGCTGAAGGTGGGTGTTGTTCTCTTTATTATTATTGTCGGCTTCTTCTACTTTAAGTCTAGCAATCTCGTACCGTTTATTCCTGAATCTCAGGCAGCTGTATCGGTAGGGACGGGCGCGGTGTCTGCCAACCTTGAGCAGCCGCTGATTGCGTGGGCAACCGGTCAGCCGGTAACCATGTACGGTATCGCCGGCATCTTCTCCGGTGCGGCGCTTGTGTTCTTCGCTTTCCTTGGTTTCGATGTAGTGGCCACCGCCTCGGAGGAAGCCAAAGATCCGAAGCGCACCATTCCTCGCGGCATTACGCTCGGCTTGGGCATGGTGATTGTGCTCTATATTCTTGTGGCTATCGTTACCTCGGGTATGGTCTCCTACAAGGTTTTGGCCAAGCAGGGTAGCCCTTCGCTGGCTTCCGCGTTTGAGCTCGTGGGCGCTAACTGGGCCGCAACCATTATTTCCTTCGGCATTGTGATTGGTTTAACCACTGTTGTTATGGTGCTTCTGCTCGGTTTAACGCGCGTTATTTTTGCGATGAGCCGTGACGGTTTGCTGCCTCGCGGTCTTTCGCACACCAACGCTAAGGGTATTCCTGCTCGCTTGCAGATTTTGGTAGGCCTGGGCATTGCGATTATCGCCTCCACTTTGGATGTTGCCGTGCTCGCAGACATGGTGAACATTGGTACGCTCAGTGCTTTCGTGCTCGTATGCGTGGGTGTTCCGATTATGCGCCGCCGTCGTTCCGATTTAGACCGCGCTTTCCGCGTGCCAGGAAGCCCATGGTTCCCGCTGATTATGGCGCTGGCTTGTTTGGTCGTTATGGTGAACCTGTCCGTGCTCACATGGATTCGCTTCGCCGTCTGGCTGGCTATCGGAATCTCGATTTACTTCCTCTATTCCTATAGACATTCGCAGTTAGATTCGGTGAAGTAGCGCTAAGGCCTGGCTCGTGGGAGCTGGGCCTTTTACTCTAAGAGATAAAGCGCGCCGAATATAACAGGCTGATGCAACAGATAAATGATCAACGAATGCCTACCCATCCAACGCAGTGCGCGGCCAAGAGCGCCCGTGTAATCTACGGATAGAAGCGCTAAGCGGTTCGTACGAGCAAGAGTATTAAAAGCACAGTAGCCGGCAATCATAACTAAAACATAAGGAATAAGAGGGTAGTAGTCCGAGGATATAAAGTCCGACGGTGGGAAGCCAAAGAAGGCAGTTACATCGTTGCGATACAAAGCGTCGGGCAGATCGATGCCCCAAATAGTGCCGCGCTGAGCGTCAAAGAAGAAAGTGTAAAGAGCTAGAGAAACAACGAAACCGAGCGTGCTTGCCCGTCCTGGCAGAACGCGGTCGAGTGCCCACAAAACAATCATGCCGCAGCCTAGCAGGTTCAGAACGCCGAAGCGAACCGGGTCTTCGGGAATAGCGAACCATGTAATCAGGCTAATAACAGCGCTCCAGGCAATCAGCTGCAGACCTTTAACAAGGTGACGCGAACCGAGCGTAAAGCTCATACCAGCAATAAATATAAAAGTAAAGCCGATATATTGCGGAATCCAAGTGACCGTCGGTTCGAAAAGGGTGCGATGCCAAGGTCCAGAAAAATCAGTCTCCCATAGTGTGACAAAATCCCAAACGGTGTGGTAGGCAATCATGCAGATAACTGCTAAACCGCGCAGCCAATCGATAACGAGGTATCGCGGGCGTTCTACAGAAGTGCTGCTTGCCACTCGCTCTCCTTAAAACCTACCGCAACAAAATGACCATCGGCATCGATAACCAGCGGGCGCTTGCACAGCATGCCATCGGTAGCTAGCAGTTCTACAGCCTGCGCGCGCACCTGATCGGCCGAGAGGTTCTTCTCCCAATCGTCAAGCTGATCTTTAACATGCGCAGAACGGTAGACCATACCCGAAGTGTTAAAGAAGCGACGGATGCTGAGATTGCTTTCTGCCGTCCATTGGGAGAGCTCATCGGTTGTTGGGTTCTCCTCGATAATGCTTCGCCACGTGTACTCGATATTGTGCTCATCGAGCCAGGCGAGAGCTTTCTTGCAGGTGGAGCAACGCGGATGACACAAAACGGTGTATGAAGCGCTCATCGCGGACCCTTTCTACGCGAAGATGGTTTGGATTAATACCATATATACTACGGTTCCCGTTCCAATACTTACCAGGAGATTTCGCCAACGGATGTGAACGAGGGCGAGCGCAACCAAAGAAATAAGCTCAGGAATACCATGCGCACCTGTCGTGATTGGCGTATTGCGCAGCGCATACACAACGAGCATGCCCATAACGGCCAGAGGAAGAACCTCGCCTAAATAGGTAATAAACTTCGGAATCGGCTTGCTCTCGGGGAAAGCAAGGAAAGGCAGAAAACGCGTAATCATGGTGCCAAGGGCTGCCGCGGTAATCATGAGAACGGCTTGAAGAGCGGTCATAGTCATCGGTTGCGCCTCCAGTACATGACGGTAAAAATAGCTAAAATGCCCACCATAGCGGGGATAAGGAAAGCGTTCGGGCCAAAAATCAGCAGGCTTGCGAGCGACACGAGCACGCCCACAGCAGCAGAGGAGTGCTTTTTCGAGCTGAGCCATTCCTCTAAGAAAATCGCGGCGAACATGGACACCAAAATAAAATCAATACCCTTCGTGCTAAACGGAATAAGTGCGCCGATAAGGGAGCCGAAAACAGCGCTGACCACCCAATAGAACTGATTGAGTGCGGTCGTCCAGAAATAGAACCAGCCGCGGTCGATGCCGTCGGGAATACGAGCGGAGGAATTTAATGCGAAAGTTTCGTCTGCCATGCCGAATACGAGATACCATTTCTTCGGCCCTACACCGTTATATTTGCGCAGCATCGCCAAACCGTAAAAGAGGTGACGTGCGTTAACCATAAGCGCCATAAAGAAGGCAAGCAGCGGATTGAAGGCGCCGAGCAACAGGTCGGCGGTAATGAATTCCATAGACCCCGCAAAAATGAAGGCCGCCATAAACGCGGTGTACCAGACGGCAAAACCTTTCGATTCCATGAGTAGACCGTAGGAGACGCCGAGGAAGAACCAAGCGAAACCGATAGGAATGGTGAGGGGGAATGCGGCGACGAGGGCGCGCGTAATTTTGGAATTCATGGATTTGTGTGGTGTTCTTTCTCTCTGTTTTCTTTCTCTGCGTACTTAAAACACTTATCTTAACGGTTGCTCGGCACTATACAAGAGGTATCTCACGAGGTGAGGGTGGGGGCTAAGTGTGCTAAGGGCTGTGGCGCATGAGGCGCTGCGACGGTGTATAACGCACGGCAGATTTAGCGCCGTTTTTGCGCCCCAGAATGCAGTATGGCATGAAGTGTGGGATGCTGCATGGCTCACCACGTAATTGCCAATACCTCATTCGTACCTCACCTGTTACATAATGGTATGTATGCCTATTAAATTCCCGGAAGGTCTTCCCGCAAAAGAGATTCTCGACGCCGAACGCATTTTCGCGATGAGCGCGCGTGATGCACAGGAGCAGCAGGTGCGCCCGCTGCGCATGTGCATTCTTAATCTCATGCCCAAGAAGATCGAAACGGAAACTCAAATTCTGCGCCTTATGTCGAAGTCACCACTGCAGCTAGACATCGACTTTATGCGCGTCAGCTCGCACGAGACGAAGAACACGAGCGCCGATCATCTTATTAAGTTCTACGAGACCCGCGACGCTCTCAAAGACAATTATTACGACGGCTTCGTTATTACGGGTGCCCCGGTTGAGCACCTCGAGTTCGAGCAGGTTGACTACTGGGACGAGCTCAAAGACATTATCGATTGGGCACAAACCCACGTTTTCTCCACTGTTTATCTGTGCTGGGGAGCGATGGCCGGCCTCTACTACCGCTACGGCATCGAAAAGCACATTGAGTCCAGTAAGATTTTTGGCGTTTTTGAGCAGTGGCTACAAGACGAGTACAACTTCTTAACGAACGGTTTCGACGAGATTTGCTTGCAACCTCATTCGCGCGTAGCAAGTATGGACGAAGATATGATTGCCGCGCATCCCGCTTTGCAGGTGCTTACGCGCGGAGAACGCGCTGGCTCGGGTTTGATAGCCACGCGCGATTTCTCGGAAGTCTTTATCTTGGGTCACTGGGAGTATGTGCGCGATACCTTGGCTGGCGAATATGAGCGCGATATGAAGCGTGGTTTGGATAATGTTCCATTTCCTGAGAATTATTATCCACATAATGACCCAACGCTATCGCCGCTCTTCTCTTGGCGTGCGCATGCGAACTTGCTGTGGCGTAACTGGCTCAACTGGGTGTACCAGACCACACCATACGATTTGACTGAAATTCCAGGGCTTAAGGCCGAAGGAAAGCTCGGTACCGACCGCAATATTAAGCACGAACCAGGCGCTCCTCGCGAAGACAACTTTGCCCCGTTTAAGGGCACTACCTATGGAGTTCGCGACGCTGTCCGCACTCAGGGATGACACTGTTCACATAGTGTAAATATTACAGAACTAATGTCGTGAAGTGGAGTAAGCTTAGTTGGGTTTGCATAAGACTATGCACTAAGGAGACGAAAGATGAACGGTTTATTAAACGCTGCTGCGTTTTCCGCTCGAGTTCTAGCCGAACGCGGGCCGGAACTTCCGTCACTTAAAGATTTCTTACCTCCAGTCATTCTTTTCCAAGGTACTCCTTTTGCTATGAACCGCATTATTTTGGTGCGCGTTGTAGCAACAGCTCTTATCTTGCTGGTCTTAGGTTTAACCGCTGCTCGCGCAAAGGTTGTTCCTGGACGCTGGCAGGGAGCTGTGGAATTCTTGCTTGAGTTTGTGCGCAATAATATTGTGTACGCCATTATTGGCGAACTGCGCGGCAAGAAGTACGTGCCAATGATCACCACCATGTTCTTAACCATCTTGGTTTTCAACTTGTGCGGTATTATTCCAGGCGCAAATATTGCAGCCACAGCAACTATTGCTATGCCTTTAGTTTTCGCACTGTGGACCGCAATCCAGTATTGGGCTGCTGGCATTAGCTCTCATGGTTTGGGAGGCTTCCTTAAGGAAGAACTGTTCCCAGCTGGCGTGCCATGGCCTGTCTATATTCTGCTCACGCCTATTCAGTTGCTTGAGATTGTTATTATTCGACCATTCTCTTTAACTCTTCGACTTTTCGCTAACATGATTTCTGGTCACTTGTTGGTGGCTATTACATTGGCAATGTCGAACTTCTACATCATTGAAGCCCAGCAGGCTGCAATGAAGGGCGTAGGCGTTATCTGGTTTGTTGGCGGTTTCGCTTTAACAGCTTTCGAGATATTCGTCGCAGCTTTGCAGGCGTTTATCTTCTGCATTCTTTCCTGCGTATACATTAATCAAAGCCTCGGGGAAGAATAAAAATAGACTTTGTAGGCGCTTGGTAACAAACGCATACAGACATTAAACGAAAGGATAATCATGGATCTCGTAACTCTCGCAGCGGTTGCAGGTAACCTCTCTGTTCTCGGCTACGGCTTGGCAGCTCTGGGCCCTGGTATCGGTTTGGGCATCATGTTCGGTAAGGCTCTGGAATCTACTGCTCGTCAGCCAGAAGCATCCGGCAAGCTTAACGTGATCATGTACATCGGTTTGGCAATTATCGAAGTTTTGGCTTTGCTCGGCTTCGTAGCATTCATGATGGCTCGCTAAACTGTACCGAAACAACGTGAAAGGAAAGGAGGAAACATGCTCTTAGCAGAAGAAGCAAACGGAATCGCTCTGTTCTTGCCGGAAAGCTACGACCTTTTCTGGTCAGCTGTTATCCTCGTCATCCTCGCAGCTTTCTTCTATTTCTTCTTTATGCCTAAGTTCAATCAAATTTTTGATGAACGTGCCAATAAAATCGAGGGCGGATTCGAACGAGCTGCTCAAGCAGAGGCAGAAGCAGAAGAAAAGAAAAAGCAGTACGAAGATCAGCTCCGAAACGCTCGTACAGAAGCCTCCAAGATCCGCGATGACGCGCGCACAGAAGCTACGCGCATTATTGCAGACGCCAAGAAGACCGCTCAAAAAGAAGCAGATCAGGTAACTGCTTCTGCACAAAAAGCTATTGAAGTGCAGCGTTCTCAGGCATTGGTGAGCTTAAAGGGCGAAGTTGGAGCAATTGCTACAGCTCTTGCTGGCAAGATTTTGGGCAGCAAGTTAACCAGTAGCGATGTGCAATCGTCCATGATTGACGACGCTATTAACGAGCTTGAACATTAAGGAGGTGACATATGCATGGTGAAGCATCATTAGCATCTGCGCGACTAACCCGCGAAGCGTGGGCTGGCTGCCTCCAGGAGCAAGATGAGCATGCTTTAGACATAGCACGTCAACTCTTGGATATTACTGCTGTGCTCGATGACAATACTCGTTTGCAGCGAGAACTGACAGACCCAGGTCGCGCAACCGACGAGCGTGTGGCTCTTGTGCACACGATTTTCGGCGGTCGCGTAGACGACCTGTCTGAGCAGATTTTATGCTCTCTGGTGCGTAAGCGCTGGAGCAAGACAATGCATTTAGTGAACTCTTTAGAAGATATTGCAGTCGAGGCTGTATTTTATGCAGCGGATGCGCAGGGCGTTACCTCGCAGGTGTCTGCAGAACTGTCTCGCGTTCACTCGGCATTGCTCAATCTACCAGAAGTTCTGTCTGGCTTGTCGGATACACGCGCATCGTGGGATGCTCGTGCTCGACTGCTTAACGCTGTAGTGCGCACAGACGAACTGCATCCGTTAACGAAGTTTTTGATTGACCACGTGGCGCATCAGCCTCGTCGTCGTCGCTTCCTCTCCGCGCTCAACTGGCTCACCGAACGTATTTCGGACCATGAAGGCGACCGCGTAGTAACAGTGATTACTGCCGTGCCGCTCACCGAAGAACAGCGTTCGCGTATAGACAGCGCATACTCTAAGAAGCTGGGAACATCGGTATTTATTGATTCCGTTGTCGATCCCCGCGTTATAGGAGGTATGCGTATCCAGCACGGAGCGCGCGTAACAGATACGACTGTAGCAGCACAATTAAAGGCTTTGCAGCGCACGCTCGGTTAGTTCGTGAGAACTCAGACGCGCGCGAATAAGAACACAAATAAGGAGTGAAAATGGCAGGTTTGACCATTGATCCCGCCTCGATTCGTCAGGCATTAGACGAATTCGTGGATTCCTACACTCCGTCCAATGCTCCAACTCAAGAAGTTGGATATGTTAAGACGGCAGGCGATGGTATCGCCCACGTGGAAGGCCTTCCAGGCTGCATGGCAAATGAATTGTTAACATTTGCCGATGGCACCTTGGGTTTGGCTTTTAACCTGGATCCACGCGAAATCGGTGTGGTAGTCCTTGGTGATTTCGAAGGTATCGAAGAAGGTCAAGAAGTTCGTCGTACCGGCGAAGTTCTGTCCGTTCCAGTAGGCGACGGCTACTTGGGTCGCGTTGTCGATCCATTGGGTCGCCCAATCGATGGCCTTGGCGACATCACTAGCGAAGGACGCCGTATTCTGGAAGCTCAGGCTCCAGACGTTATGCATCGTCATCCAGTTGACGAGCCAATGGCAACCGGTATTAAGGCTATTGACGCAATGACGCCAATTGGCCGCGGTCAGCGCCAGCTGATTATTGGTGACCGCCAGACCGGTAAGACGGCAATCGCAATCGACACCATTATTAACCAGAAGTCCAATTGGGAGTCTGGAGACCCTAAGAAGCAGGTACGCTGCATTTACGTAGCTATCGGTCAGAAGGGTTCCACCATTGCTTCCGTGCGCAGTGCTTTGGAAGATGCTGGTGCTATGGAGTACACCACCATCGTGGCATCTCCTGCATCCGATTCCGCAGGCTTTAAGTACATCGCACCATATACGGGTTCTGCAATTGGTCAGCACTGGATGTACAACGGCAAGCACGTGCTCATTGTTTTCGATGATTTAAGCAAGCAGGCAGAAGCATACCGCTCCATCTCCTTGCTGCTGCGTCGTCCACCAGGGCGCGAAGCATACCCTGGTGATGTGTTCTACTTGCACTCTCGCTTGCTGGAACGTTGTGCTAAGGTATCCGACGATTTGGGTGGCGGCTCCATGACCGGTCTTCCAATTATTGAAACCAAGGCAAACGACGTATCTGCATACATTCCAACCAACGTTATTTCTATTACCGATGGTCAGATCTTCTTGCAGTCCGACTTGTTCAACGCTAACCAGCGCCCAGCAGTAGACGTAGGTATTTCTGTGTCTCGTGTGGGTGGTGCGGCTCAGACTAAGGCTTTGAAGAAGGTTTCTGGTACCTTGAAGATTTCTTTGGCTCAGTACCGTTCCTTGGAATCCTTCGCAATGTTCGCTTCCGATTTGGATGCAGCATCGAAGGCTCAGCTCACCCGTGGTGCTCGCTTAACCGAGTTGCTTAAGCAGCCTCAGTACACGCCATACTCTTCCGAACAGGAAGTAGTATCCGTGTGGACAGGTATTCACGGTAAACTCGACGATCTCGAGTTGGCCGACGTTCTTCCATTCGAAAAGGGACTGCTCGACTACGTAGCTCACAACACCGATATTCTCGATGTTATTCGCGAAACCGGCGACTTTACTTCCGAAACAGAAGAGAAGCTTGCTACTGCAGTAGACGCATATCGCGATACCTATGTGAAGGTAGACGGCACGCCGCTTATTGACCACACTGCTGCTCCTGGTTTCGTACCAGCTGAAGTGGAACAGGAAAAGCTTGTTGCACGCAAGGCTAAGGACAAGGCAAAGGACTCAGATAAGTAATGGCTTCCCAGCTCGCATTTAAATCACGCATAGCATCCACTGAGTCGTTGGAGAAGATCTTTAACGCTCAGGAGATGATTGCGTCTTCGCGCATTGCCAAGGCTCGTGACGTAGCCTTGGCCGCGAAGCCATATTCAGATGCGATCTTCCATGCTGTGAAGGCAATGGCTTCTCATACAGTGCTCAAGCACTCAATCTTGGGCAAATCAGAAGAAAATAATCGAGTAGCAGTACTTGCTCTCACCTCTGATCGCGGTATGGCTGGAGCATATACCTCCTCCATTATCCGCGAAACAGAAGCCTTGCTTAACCGTCTGGACGAAGACGGTAAAAAGCCCGAACTGTTCGTTTACGGTCGCCGCGGTGTCTCGTACTACAAGTACCGCGGTCGTGACGTAGCAGCTACGTGGGAAGGTCATACTGACGCTCCTGGGGTAGATATTGCAGAAAAAATCAGTGAAGAACTGTACAAAGCATATATGAAGCCAGCGCGTGAAGGCGGCGTAAACGAGTTCTATATCGTTTTTACCGAATTCATTAACATGGTTACCCAGAAGGTGCGTATTATTCGCATGCTTCCGGTAGAAGTGGAGCTGGTAGACGATAGCTATGAGGGCGTGGCCGATAAACAGAAGATGTCGTCGAACTCAGTAACGACCTTCGGTCATAGCTCGTATCCGCTGTACTCTTTCGAGCCAAGCGCGGAAGAGGTGCTCGATCATATCTTGCCAAAGTATCTGCAATCACGTATTCATGAATGTCTACTTACCGCAGCGGCATCTGAAACAGCTTGTAGGCAAAATGCTATGCACACTGCTACGGATAATGCTCGAAGCCTCGTAGAGGAGTTAACGCGCAAGCTCAACGCTTCCCGTCAGGCTTCGATTACCCAAGAACTTACCGAAATTATCGGCAGTGCTGATGCACTGAACAACGAGGAAGAATAGGAGGCCGCACATGGCAGAAACTGAAAATAATGCCCCTGCACAAGGCCGTATTATTCGAGTCCAGGGCTCAGTTATCGATATTGAGTTCCCATTTGGACGCTTGCCAGAGATTTACAACGCTCTAACCGTTACTATCGACGGTGTACAGGGCGAAGAAGGCTCGAGCGCTACAACCATTACTTTGGAGGTCGAACAGCATTTGGGCGACTCCATCGTGCGCGCTGTGGCTTTGAAGCCAACCGATGGTCTGGTGCGTGGCTCTCTTGTTACCGATACTGGCGGCCCTATCGAGGTGCCAGTTGGCGATGTAACCAAGGGACACGTATTCGACGTATCCGGCAATATTTTGAACGCTAAGCTAGACGAGAAGATCGAGGTGAAGGAACGCTGGTCGATTCACCGCAATGCTCCAGCCTTCGATCAGCTCGAATCCAAGACCGAAATGTTCGAAACCGGTATTAAGGTTATCGATTTGCTCACCCCTTATGTACAGGGTGGAAAGATTGGTCTGTTCGGTGGTGCTGGTGTGGGTAAAACCGTTTTGATTCAGGAAATGATTCAGCGCGTTGCCCAGAACCACGGTGGTGTGTCTGTATTCGCTGGCGTTGGTGAACGTACCCGTGAGGGTAACGATTTGATCGGCGAGATGGAAGAAGCAGGCGTTCTCGAAAAGACCGCGCTTGTGTTCGGTCAGATGGATGAGCAGCCAGGTACCCGTTTGCGCGTGCCGTTAACTGCTTTGACCATGGCTGAGTACTTCCGCGACGTACAGAACCAGGACGTGTTGCTCTTTATCGACAACATCTTCCGCTTTACTCAGGCAGGTTCTGAGGTGTCCACTCTGCTCGGTCGTATGCCTTCTGCAGTAGGTTACCAGCCAAACTTGGCTGACGAAATGGGTGCCTTGCAGGAGCGTATTACCTCTACGCGCGGTCACTCTATTACCTCGCTTCAGGCAATTTACGTGCCAGCAGATGACTACACCGATCCTGCTCCTGCAACCACCTTCGCACACTTGGATGCAACAACCGAGCTTGCTCGTGACATCGCAGCTAAGGGTATTTACCCAGCAGTAGATCCGTTGAGCTCTACCTCTCGTATTCTTGACCCTCGTTATGTGGGCCAGGCTCATTACGAGACCGCAAACCGCGTTAAGGCTATTTTGCAGCGTAACAAGGAACTTCAGGACATTATTGCTCTGATTGGTATCGATGAACTGTCCGAAGAAGATAAGACCACCGTAGCGCGCGCTCGTCGTATCGAGCAGTTCCTCGGTCAGAACTTCTACGTGGCAGAAAAGTTTACCGGTCGTCCAGGTTCCTACGTATCTGCTGATGAGACCGTTGAAGCCTTTAAGCGCATTTGCGACGGTATGTATGACCATATTCCTGAGCAGGCCTTTACTGGCATCGGTGGTATTGATGACCTCGAAGCTAAGTGGCACGACATGCAGAAGGAATTGGCGTAATGGCTGCATCTGGTGGCGCTCGTGCTGGGCGCACTATGGACGTGCATATTATTTCCGAAGACAAGCCGTTATGGAGTGGCACTGCTACCTCTGTAGTCGTTCCAACTATGGAAGGTTACATGGGTATTTTGCCAGACCATGAGCCTGTGCTTGCTTTGGTGGGCGAAGGCGTCGTTACAGTTACCACGGATGCTCAGGATAAGGAGACTTTCAACGTAAAGGCAGGCTTCCTGTCTTTCGAAGAGAATACTCTGACCGTGGGGGTTGACGAGACCTTCTAGCGCTTGATAGGTTCGGCAGTTTGTAGTGTACGGACTTTGAACTTTGTTGAACTCGCGCAGCTGAGATTATATGAATTTCGTATTTTCGAATTCTCTTATTCTCGGCTGTGCGAGTTTTTTATTGATTGGGTTTTATTCTTCGGATTATTCCGACAGATAAGAGCGAGTGGGCGAGTGTTTCGTGAAACGTGCTGTGGTATAGCGTTCCATGTTTCACGCGCCAACGAGGAGGGTGTCAAGTTTTTGTGTATGTAGTTTTGTTGGTTTTGGCTCGCTGTCACAGGTGTTGATTATGTAACGGTGCGTAAGTGACAGGGTTTTCGGCAAGCCATATCTGTGAGGTGACATTTGATGAGCGTGTACCCGCTGTGGGTATGCGGATTCGTATGCTTCCAGACATGACATGTTGAACGTGGCTCTACTGGGAGCACATTTCAGCTCGATTATTGCTTCTTTTCCTGTTCCCAGACATGACACGTTCAACGCAGCTTCACTGGGAGCAGTGTGTTGCCATGCGGCACTCTTAAAGAAGAGTAATACCTCTTATAGTTGTATGTGTTATACGAGAAAAAGGAAAGCTGAAGACCTCATAGTTAGAGCGTGTCAGATTTTGTGTATGTGGTTTTATTGGCGACACAAGAGCTTGATTATGTCGCGGTGATGACGGGTGACGATTGTGCGTCTCCTTCTCAGTTTTGCCAATCGGCATATGGTGAGACAAGACACGTTGAACGCTCCTTGTCTCATAACAGGCAGAACACTCACAGCAAGCATGGTCAACCAACCAGCACTAAAACAAAGAAGAACAATCCCAAGGAATCGGCCACATCGCAAGGTCACGCCACTGCAACGATTCTTGAAAACAAACAATAAAATCACCATAGGGCAACCAGCCACCTACACAAAATTCCTGACACTCTCCCAACGAGGACTTCAACACTGTAAAAAGTGGACGTAGAAGTTGTCAGCGCACCACGCTCACAACTTTCACGCACCTACAAACCTACAAACCCCTGCTAAATCCGAAGAATTCGCAATGGCCTCGGCGATTTTCCTTGATTGTGAAGCCATTTTCATTTTATCTTTCACACTTGTATTCGTGCATGAAGCAAAAACACAGAAAAGAGATCACATGGACGTTCACATTTGTGGTGGTCTTTACGTCTGAGCATAGGCGTAAAACTTAACAGGAAAATCAGCTTAGTTTTGCTCCCTTTTCCAGCTTTATCCTTTACACGTGAGAGGAGACGTAAAACCTAGCACAGGAAACCTGCGTTACTCCCGCTTTCAAAGCACTCTCACGGTTGTAAGTTTTACGCTACGTGCCGAGCGTTAAAGATACAACATTGCAAACTATAAGCATGTCATATAAACCATAACTGCTGTACAGACGGACAGTCACACATTCATACAGCCGTACAAGTTATATAAGGCATCATAAAGACCCATAAAGCGTTGCCCTCGTATTTTGTTGGCGCTGTGCTTTACGCTAGAGCGCATGAGAATTATTGTGGCTGACTGTTCTGCTCTGTATTCCGGGCGCTTGAATGCGTCTCTTCCTCGAGCTAAGCGCGTCATTATGATTAAGTCCGACCAATCATGCTTAATTTTTTCTGAGTTGGGCTCGTATAAACCGCTGAACTGGATGGCAGCTCCATGTACATTGCGCGAGATTGATGCATATAATCCGCGCTATGAGCGCATATCTGAAGATATGGGATACGAAAATGTTCCTTCCTATATTCAGATATCTGCTGAGAAGAGTAATGATGTTTTACGCATTGCTTTGTGGGAGGTACTCTCTGATACAGAGTTTGAGTTAGGAGAAGACCCCGGTCTCGATAAAGACGGCGTTGAAGCGCATTTACAAAAGTATCTTGCCGAGCAGATTGAGCGCGCTGGAGAAGGTATGCGTTTAGTGCGTCGTGAGTATCCAACAGCCATTGGTCCTGTAGATATTATGGCGATTGATGGTGAGGGAGAACATGTTGCGATTGAAATTAAACGTCACGGTGGGATTGATGGCGTTGAACAGTTGACGAGATACTGTGAGTTACTCAATAGAGATCCTTTGCTGACACCAGTTCGAGGGATTTTTGCTGCGCAGACTATTACTCCGCAGGCACGAACTTTGGCGCAAGACCGCGGTTTCGAATGTTTGATTTTAGATTATGATGACATGAAAGGCTCGGAATCAGAGGAGTTAATGCTGTTTTAAGATTCGAAGATTATGTGTGAATAAAACCACAAAAGCACCATATCTAGGGGTGTTGCCTTGAAATGTTTGGCGTGTCTAGTGGTTTGCCATAATTGAGGGAAAACAGTATTCTTAGTAGTCAGTTGTTTTAAGAAAGCTAAAAGAAGGTTTATCGTGGTTACTGTTTACTCCAAGTCTCACTGCGTTCAGTGCAACGCTACAAAGCGTCAACTCGCTAAGTTGGGCGTTGAGTATACAGAGATTAACCTTGAGCAGGATGCAGATGCTTTAGAAAAGTTCAAGGCTCAGGGTTTCATGCAAGCACCTGTCGTGGTTGCAGGTGAAGAAACGTGGAGCGGTTACCGTCCAGATTTGCTCAAGAAGGTAGCACAGACTATTAACGCTTAAGTTTTAGATATAGAAAAAGGCTCGGATGCTGTATCCGAGCCTTTTATTTTACTGTTTTACTGAGCGTCTAAAATATCAACAACAAAGACCAAAGTGGAATTTGCAGGAATATTTTTCTGAGCAGTAGAGCCATAACCCAAATCAGGAGGAATAATCAGCAGAACTTGGGAACCAACCTTCTGTCCAGCTAATCCCTGCGTCCATCCCTTCACAACCTGCTGTAAGTTAAAAGTAGCAGAGGAACCGCGCGTCCATGAACTATCAAAAGGTTTCTTAGCGTCGCCGCCCAGAACCCAACCAGTATACTGCGCAGTAACCGTGCTCTTTTCTGTTACGGTAGCACCCGTACCTTCAATCAAGGTCTGCACTTTGAGCTGACCATCTGACTTATAGTTCTTCAAATCAGAAGCATTAATGCTTGGAGCACCATTCTTAGCCAAAGTAATCTTTGGTAAGGAAGGATCAATATTTTCTACCTTCGTACCTTCCGCGCGAGATGGAATAGTCTTAGCACTTGCAATAGTTAAAGCCATCAAATAAGCGGTTACTTTTGACTCACTAGAGCTAGACGAGCTTGTTGTGCTCGAGGAGCTTTGGGAGGTAATGCCCATAACAACCGTGGAATTAACCTTTAAAGATTTAAACAGCTTGTAGAAGTTTGGCTGCATATTAGCGGAGGAGAGGGTAGCAGTGCAATTAGGACCAGTTTCCCATGTAGACTGCACTTCTTTGCCGGTTTTAGGATCAAAAATAATCTGCTGCACGCACAGTTTCTGACCATCTTTCAGAGCGTCTCCGTCGCCTTTTTGCACAATCTGATACGAATTGTTTACTACCTCAAAAGGCGTTTTAAAAGAAATCGTTGGCTTTTCTCCCAGCTTGCCTTTAGCAGTAACACCTGTCATTTCCGTGAAGCCTGTATCGCTGGATGAGCTAGAGGAACTGGAACCGCAAGCAGCTACAGAGCCTACAAACAAGAGAGTCGAGACAACTGCGACGATGCGTCGAATAAGAGATAATTTATGTATATGCATACGTCAACTTTAATGAATGGGCACGTCAAAAATAGATATTTCTACTCTGTCCATGTAGAATAGATAGGTTATGACTGGAGAAATAGACTTAAACTGTTACAGAAAGCCGCGCACATATGCGGTTGGTACGTGCAGAATAACTCATACTGACTTGTAAAAGGAGCTTTGCATGAAAAATTCGTGGACACGTAAAAAAGTGATGCGTGTATTTATTGCTCCTCTGTGTATTGTGTTAGCTGTGGCTGCATGTGTAATGGCAGTGCTGAACCTCACTATATTCAAGCCAAGTAAAGTGTCGGCAGCAACGGCTACTACCTCGTCTACATATGTGGTAACTAATCCTGGCGTAGCTAATATGGTGGACGATGAAGTGTTGATTACCGCCACTATTAAAGAAACTGCTGCTCAGCGTGCAAAAGCTGTAACAGGTGATGAGAATGCCGATAAGCGTACTGTGTGCGTTGCAGTAGGTCGATCCACAGATGTAGATGCATGGATGAAAGCTCAAGGCGTTGCATACACAGTGGTGTCTGGCTTAAAGTCTTGGTCTCAGCTGAGCACTCAAACTGTTGCTAAAAGCGGTCAAGCAGCTAAAGATGCAGTTGACATGGGTGAATCCGACTTGTGGAGTCAGGTAAACTGCGCAGAGCGTACAGCAACTTTGCGCCTAACAGGAGTGCAGGGCAATCAGCGTGTTGTTATGCATTCTCCAAGTTCTATTTCTTCTATACGTTTGCAATGGATGCGCAGCACGCTTCCTAATACATCAGCTCCATGGTTTAGTGCTTCAGCTGTGCTGGCAGTGCTCGCTATTTTGAGCTTCACTTGGTTGGCTGGCGACGATCCATTCGGTTCTCAGCGTCGCAAGAAAGCACGTGAAGAAGCGGCTGCAGCAGCTGCCGCAGCTGGTCAGACTGGTGCTGCACAAGAGGGCGTACCTGGTATAGATACGCCATACGTGCCGTATCAGAAGAAGAGCACCTCCGGTATTACGCACCGCACACGTAAGCAAGGTGTATTTGGCAAGCTATTCGAATCAAAGAAAAATCAAAGCACGGATCAAAACAGAGCCTCGTCAGAGCCATCTGTCTCAGCAGAAAACGAGCAGACGAACAAACCAATTATTGTTGATCCAAGTTCCGTCAATCTCGTTGCTTCTACCGGTGCTGGAGCAAATGATACTGCATGGTCCCCAGCGGTTATTAACCGTCCTGCAGCATCTGCCGTAGGCGAAGATACTCAAACCAATTTGTCTGGTGAAGAGCTCTTAGAATACTTTGCTCGTTTGGCTATAGAAGATCGTTCTCAATCTGGTGACGCGGCTACTGAAGCTCCTTCAGGCAGTACAACTGATCCATCTGGTCAGAGCGCTACAGATCAAGGTGATGAGGAGTAAAACATGAAAATTCGTCAAACCATGAAACGCGCTTCTGCTTTCGTTCTCGGCATGCTTACCATTGCTTCGTTGGCAGCATGTACTCCAAGTCCAAAGGCATCTGAAGATCCATCTGATTCCCCTGTAGTAACAACTGATCAGGAAAATCGTATTCGTCAAGAAATTATTAAGACTATTTCTAAGGCGGACTCCGACCGTGACGTAAATGCCTTAAAGGCGCGGATGGAGGGGCCAGCATTACAAGTACGTACCAGTCAGCTCACTATTGCTCAGAAGAACAATAAGCTCGATTCTTCTGCGACTATCCCAGATTCCCTCAGCCAGTCAGTTGTGAGCACATCGGCAAGCTGGTCGCGCACTTTGTATGCAATTACTACTGTTACTGACCAGCAGCAGTCCCAACGTTTGCTCGTGATGAATCAAGATAGTGCAACAAGTAATTACAAGATTTGGGGTTTGGTGCGTCTCTTCTCAGGCGTGCAGATGCCAAAGTTCAATGTTGCCACTATTGGTAGCGAGCAGGGAGACGCGAAAACTGAAGGTCTCGTTAAAACTCCTGAAGCAGTTCTTCGCGAATATGCAGATGTTCTGGAAAAGGGTTCTTCGAGTGAATACGCCAAGAATTTTGCCGACGATGCCTTCCGCCAGCAGGTAACAACGCTTACGGAAAGCGTGCAGAAAGCTGTCGAGCAGAACGAAGGCTCGCAGTCTCAGAAATATACTGCTGAAACGAAAGATATTAAGGTATTGCGTACTGCCGATGGCGGTGCTTTGATTGTGGGTGAGATTAAGTCCGTATGGACGCGTACAGCCGGCGGAAACCGTAAATCTATGCCTGCTTCTGAAGGAGAAACCGCTCTGTTTGGCGATGCTGAAGCAACAGGTACTTTAGAAGTAACGTATGTGAATGAAGTAGCTCTCTACATTCCTGCTGCAGGAGCTTCCGACGCTCAGTTGCGCGCTGTGGGAGCAGAACGCCAACCAGTATCCGTTCAAGCTAAGTAGGAGTATGATGGCTCAGAAAGAATATCGTCCAGGTTTTTCTTTGGCTGGAGCAGTTGATTTATCGTCTTTGAAGCATAAAGCAGATGCTGCTATGGGTGAGCAAGGAGGAGCTCCAGCTCCAGGCGGTTACGTTATTGATGTGACCGAATCGAGTTTTGAGGCGATGATTAATTCGTCTTCTATTTTCCCAATTATTCTGCTCGTATGGATGCAAGACGATGAGCGCTTCTTTGACGTTGCACGCGCTTTGGGAAATATGGTGACTGCGTTCAATGGTCAACTCCAGTTGGCGCGTATTGATGGCGCATCTAATCCTCAGATTGTTCAGGCTTTGCGTGTGCAAGGCGTTCCTGCTTTATATGGTTTAGTAGCAGGACGTCCAATTCCTCTGATGCAGGGGATGCCAACTGAAACAGAGCTTCAACAGTTAGAGGAAACTCTCTTCCCGCAGATTATCGCGATGGCTCAACAGTCCGGAGTTACCGGCTCTGCGCCTTTTGTGGGTGAGGTTTCTTCCGATGCTGAAGCTGGTGCTGGGGCTGGGGAGCAGGCTGAGCCAAGTATTCCTCCTGAGCATGAAAATGCGCATAATTTAGCGCTTGCTGGACAGTACGAGCAGGCCGCTGCAGCGTATGGAGTCCTCGTTGAGCGAGATCCTCACGATGCGCTTGCTGCTTGCGAGCGAGCCAAGTGCTTCCTTTTGGCACGAAACGGTAGTTCGGATGTGCGATTACTGCGCGATAAGGCTGCTCAAAACCCAGATGACGTGAATGCTCAGTTAGATGTAGCAGATATTGATATGATTGGCGGGCATATAGATGATGCCTTTAACCGTCTGCTTGATTTTATTCCTACTCATCGTGACGATATGCCTGCTGTGCGTGAACGTCTCGTAGAGTACTTCGCTATTCCTGATGCAGCAGATCCGCGCGTAAAAGCAGCGCGTCAAAAGCTCATGACAGTTATGTACTAAAGAAGTGGGGCATCGAGTGTGATGCCCCACTTTTATGTATTTTTACTGTAAATCGTCTTCCGTGCGGTTCGGTCCGAAACTATCTAAAAACAGCGGACCAATCTTATCGAGTTCTTCCTGATAATCTTGCGCCCACATGCTAAACGGTCGGCTTGCTAATCCATCATTAGAAAAACGAGCCTGATCGGTAATCTCCGTCGTGCAGAAGCGTGGAATAACAAGGTTTGTTACTGGGGTGTGACGCTCAACTTCGGCAATAATAAGCGGATGATTATCTGCTCCAAAAACATCGAGGTTCCAACCATCTTCTCCCAGCCATACGCTGTAGCGGTTTTTAATAATAGCTTTACCGCCGCGGAAGACCAGATCGGCAGCAATATCGGGATCAAGGATGTTCTCTGCTTCGTAACGAGTGCCTCCAACAGAAGGGCCTTTAGCGGTGAGGAAAGCTGTGGTGAAACTATCGCGGTAACGACTTAAAACAGCCATAGGGTCGGTGTTGTCGTCTAAATCGATGCGGACGTTTTTAGCCTGCAAACGAATGCGTAATGCGTAGTTATCTTCATGAACGAAATAGCTTTGCACAATAAGAGTAGGTTTTTCGTCTGCAAGAAGATGATCAGGAATGCTAGTGCAGTAAAAGCGGCGTTCATATTCAAAATGATCAATCGGGTTACCTAACATCGAGCCTCCTTTGTTACTTTTAGTGTAGCTTAAGCGCTGTAGGGGGCGGGGAATGCTGCGTGGTGTGGGTGTATGCGGTGGGTGTGTGCAGCGGGGTGCCGCGAATCGCATGAGGTTTGCATATTTGCATGTAGTTTGCATGTGGTTTACAGGGTGCTTGCTACACTAAAATGTGATGGGTCTGTAGCTCAGCGGATGAGAGCATCTGTTTCCGGTACAGAAGGTCGAGGGTTCGAATCCCTTCAGGCCCACTTTGTCATGTCTCACGACATAGTTCCGCTACAGTTAGGGGAGTTGTGTCGTGAGATTTTTTGTTTTCATGCGTTGTGGTTGAGGTTTTGTTTATTTTGACCTATAACCGCGATCTGCACCACACACAAGCATGGCACCACACTCACTAAAAAACCAACACAAAATGTCCTATAAGCCGATTTTGGTCTATATTCCGAAATCTGAGCGGGTGGTGGGTATATTTTAAAAATAAATGATCCGATAAATGGTTCCTTGACATTTTTAGAGAAATTAGAAAGACGAAATATCAGCAAACTGTGTTGACATTTCGTCTTTAATTCGTAGCGGGGCATGGATTTGAACCATGGACCTCTGGCTACAGCTCTGTTATTACTCCTGACGACGATGTCACTAACAGAGAATCATGCCACTCTTCTTATTTTGATTCATCAGTCACGACACTTATGGCGATAAATGAAGATGCGCCCGTCATACAGCAGTACGAACGGGCGCGTGAGCAATAAACATTGGTCGAATACTAACAACCAAGAAGTTAAAAGTATCCATACATTCAAGAAAGATTTTATCACTCATGTTTAATTATAGTGAAACCACTGTACCTACAGTGGGCAATGTTAACGAACTTATTACATTTAATGCACCTGCTATCACGTTTGTTGATGATACTGCGAAGCGTGAGGAGATCCGCGCGTTAAGTCCTGATGAACAGATCCGCTGGGCTAACACGAAGATGGATAACTTGCGTAATCTCACGGTTATTACTAATGAGAGTGTGGAGCTTGCGAGCAAGAATGTAGCGAGCTTATGCATGGCTTTGTACGAGGTTATTTCTGCTGATATTTGGCAGATTCTGGGTTATGACTCGGTAGAAGAGTGCATTAACACTGAGCTGAACTTAAAAGAGCTAGGCAAGATTCAAAATGCTCGCCAGCAAGTGTCGAACACTATGAAGGTGACTGGGCAGTTTTCTAACCGCGTGATTGCTGCAGTGCTTGGGGTATCTCACGCAACTATCAACCGTGATTTACAAAAAGCTACTGTGCAACTGGAACATCATGTTCCAGTTGCACACCCTGTGTCTTCTTCTGGTCACGGTGACCAGAAGGTACTTTCGATGGATGGTAAATACCGTATTGATAAGCGTGATGACGCGGCGAAGATGCGTGATTTCCTTGAGTTTGCTTACTTGGCGAAGTTGAAGGACAAATCGCTGCGCGAGATTGAAGAGTTAACGCACACTCCTTTTAGGACTGTATCTAATACGTTGGGTTTGCCTGATGTGGGTGATTTTTTCCATGAGCAGGTCACGCGCTTGTTTGTACGGGTGCGTCGCATGGAAGTGTCGGGCTTGTCGCGTGGTGCTATCGCGGAAAAACTCAAGATTACTGTGCATGGTATCGAGTATTTAACCAGTCCGGATGGATGGTTGGACGCGGATAATCATCAGCATTCTTTTGGTGAGTCGTTCCAGAAGATTAAGACTCCGATTTATTGCATGCTCGATCCGGTTAGTGTGAAAGCGTGGGCAGCGTCGGAAGGTCAGGCTGGTCGCGATCCGCTGCGTATGAATGATAGCGAACGTTCCCTGACCACGGTCAGCGAGATTGCTTTACTGCTCGGCCAGCAGCAGTCGAACGTGACGTATCACTTGAATCATTGGAAAACCGCTGTGAGTGAGGATGCGTCTGCACAACGTGTGAGCGCGTATGTCGAGCAGAAAACCAGCGAACAAGCAGAAGACCAGACTCAGACTGCTTCTGCTGATCGGGTGGTTGTAGATGCTGAATCGACCGTGATAAGCGAGGAGAGCACTGTTGTTCGTGACAGGGTCAAGGCTTCTGGTTGGCGTTTTGTGTTGGCGGATGTGTATAACAGGATGACGGGTATTCAAAAGCTGCGTATGCTCTATTCGGAGCATAAGATGATTGAACCTGAAACATTGGGTGAGAAGCTGGAAACCTATGCTTTGTACTCGTTTTATCTGCTGGATTCGGATAAAACATTCGAGAAGTCTGAATGCTCGATGCTGGTTAAGAATGCTACGCATTTAATTGAGCAGGTGTGCAAGATTCTTCAACCGTTGGCTATGATTAGTGATTTCGCCAGACTCGTTCCTGCCTCTCTTAAGCAGAAAATTGTCGAGGCTATCGATGATCTCATTACCGTGTTGCAGCAGGTGCGTCATGCTTTCACGTCTGACAAACCGGTATCGTACGGCATGAGCGGGGAAGAGCTACGGCGTGAACGCGAACAGATGCGTGAACGCGACGAAATCAATGAACTCATGCAAAACATGTTCTAACACCATCACGAGAGAAAAAGAAGCGTTATTTATTATCCCCCATATGGGGGATAACACAAGTTTTTAGGGGAAGAGGACACTGATGAGTAGCACTTTTTATGCTCCCTATAACCAGGTTGTTGAAGCCTGCCAACAGGTCGGGTTAAAGGCTGCGTGCGCGAAATGGATGGGCGTTACGGGCGAGTCTATTAATACGCTCGAGGCTATCGCGTTGAATCGTATTATGTTGGCATGGAATGATACCAGTGCTGATCTGCATGCCAGGAATGATTTATCGTGCTTGTCGGGATGGATTCACGTGACCGCGTTTAACGCGCTGAGCGAGCATTCCCGTTTCCTCAAGGGGAGTATGCCGGTTGATCAAATGCCCGAGGATGATACGTATGACACGTTGTTCCCGCTTAATCTTTTACTGGAAGAAAAGGACAGAGACCGTGCAGAACTCGTTGCCGTGTTATCCAAGACTTTCCCTGCTTTTGCCGGCCATGACTCGTTGCAAAGCGTGCTCAATATTCTTCACCGGATTATCGTGAAGTACACGGGTCTTTTTAGTCGTAAGGAATGGGATCACATCAATCGGTTGGCTACCAGCTATCATCCGAATAAGCGTATTGTTGAAGAGGTGAAAAACGTGTGTGTGCACGCTTTTAGAACACAAAATATTAACAAGGATATGCTCAAAAATCTACACGCTGTGTATCTACAAGAAACGGGTAAAACCGTCGAACTCGTCACAGCCTAACACGTCCATGTCTTTCTTTTAAGGCTGTCATGCTCTCTATTAGAGTGTGGCAGCTTTTTATGTTATGCAGCAGCTGCTATCAGGAGTTGTTTCGCTGTCCCGTGGTCGGGACTGTGCCCGCTGGTTCGGGGATAGCGACGCAGGGTCAACATGCTGGCACTATCGGTTGGGTGTGTGGTGCGTCGTCCGGTTTGTGTGGCTGCTGGCGAGGTCAGGTAGGTGAGTTCTTGGTTCCACCATGCCCATAGGGCGCGTTCTAGCGTGTAGGTGGCTTCTCTGGTGGCGGTAGTGCCGACGCACGCATGTTTGATGGCGAGCTGGTCGAGATAGCTTGCCGGTAGCGGTTTTTCTAGGTGTTGTGTGGCCAGCTGGTTGCCTTGTCTAATACCGACGCCCTTATAGGTGCAGGCGTCATGTGAGGTGATCTGCAGCCACGAGGTGAGCATGGTAAGGAGTGATTGGCGTATCGTGGAGAGTGTGGCAGGGGTGGGGGCGTATTCACTTGTGTCAAGGTTTTCACATTGACTAACCGTAAGCCTTGTGTTTGTGCTGTTTTTCATGGTGTGGATGGTGTAGGTGTGAGCGAGTCTGCCCTCGGCTTTCCGGGTCAGGCTGATAAGGCCTTGACTCATGAGGCGTTTAAGACTGGTGGATGCTGCTTGTCTGCTAATCCCACAGGTTAAAGCGATGCGTCGTGAGTCTGCTTGAATAGTGAGCCGGTGTGCTTGCAAAGCGAACAGGCTGAGCGTGTTAAGCACGCGCTGGTCGGTTGCTTGACCAGTTCCTGTGAGATGGCGTGTCATGTTCCACGCCACGAGATTTTCAATTGTATGGGTGGTGGTCTGGCTGCGGTGTAGAAATTCGCTGTCACTGCCCGTGAATTGTGTGTTGCCATTGGTGATGGTGGTGTAGGCTTTGCGCCACATGCGCGCTATCACGCTACGCATACTGTTCGCCCCCTTATTGTCGCGGGGAATACGTGTGTCGTGGTTGTTGCGCGTGAATGCGTGTATGAGTCCTGGCAACTGCTCGTGGGTGTCAATATAGTCGGTGTATTGGCTGTAGGTCCAGTGCGCGCGCACTGCCGCTAAAGTGATTTGGTATAAGCGTGCCGAGGTATCCGTCGTTGGGCTCACTGGTGCGTTCAGTGCGCTTATCGCTGCAGGAGACAGTGGGCGCAGCGTGCCCGGGATAAACGGTAGACCATGCTGGTCTACATGCTGCCCGGCCGGCTTGTCTTCTCCCGTAGTATTGGCTGGTAGCGCTTGGCTGAGGCTGTTGAGGCTGTCGAGGAGGTCGAGAATCTGCTGTTCACTCGCTGTTGGTTCTAACAGAGCGTTGAGATCGCCGGTGAGGATTCGGCTGGCGCCTTTTTTCCAGTGCGGGGACAAGGGTGGGCGCACACACCCGGTGGCTGGGTTGAGCATGCAGGTCGGATCCACACTCGGATACACTCGGCGAGCAGCCAAAGCGATATCGCGGGCCAGTTGTGCGCTGATGCTATCGAGTAGTGCTATCCAGATATGGTAGCCTCCGTTAGCAGACGACGAACACAGTACGTACTCAATACCGTGTGTGTCTAACAATTCTTGCAGCCGGGCAGCATCTTTGTCTGCTTGCGCGGGATTGTTGGTGTGGTTGTCGATATCGAAGACCAGGTATTGATACGTGTTCTCCCATGCTAAATACATCGCCCACGGGTCTAAAGGTTGTTTGGTCATGCTGGTTTCGCGTGTGGTGTTGGTGTACGCGCCGGCAGTGCGCGTGTAGACACGGATTGTGTCACGCACGCTCAGCTCACGGGTTAATGCCCATGGATCCATGAATCTGCTCACAGCTCACACCCCTTTCACGCGGTCATTTGGTGGCTACAAATTTTTTTTTGCCTTCACTGATAAATGACATGAGCGTGAATCGTTTATTGATATTCATGTTTTTCCTGTTGATATCAACACGGTTCCCTACTTGGATGCATTACCTGATAGACCACAAAAAAATTTCGAGAGACGTGGTCGGATATGTTGATGAGGAGTTTGATTATGAAGATTGCTATTGCGAACGCGAAGGGTGGTGTGGGTAAAACCACGACCACCTTGTATTTAGCTTCTGCCGCGGTGATGCGTGGCTTGGCTGCGCGCGTGTGGGATGCGGATATTCAGGCCAGTGCGAGCCTATGGGCAGACCAAGCAGCGTCTATCGGTCAACCGTTACCATTTGAGGTGATGCCAGCCAACCGATCCACGCTCATGAAACCCACTGATGAGCATGAGTTGGTGTTTATTGATTTGCCGCCTGCCGGTGACGTTATGGTGCAGGCGTTGAGTGTGGCTGATGTGGTGATTGTTCCGATGACGGATACGGCGGTTGATTACCAGCAAACCTGGATTACGATGCACAACATTCCAACAACCACACCGAAGCGTATTTTGCTTACACGCGCTGAGGAAAACACCAGTGCGTTCAAAAGCCTGGTCGCTGCTTTAGCGGAGCAACGGTTACCACGCTTTTACCCGGTCATCCGCAAACGCCAACCCTTGAAACTAGCGATGGGCACCAACCCGAAAAAGTTGTTCGAGTATGCGGACGTGCTCACAGAATTATTAGATTTGATCAAGAATAAGGACATCTAGGATCATGGTGAACAATCCTTTTGCTCCGGCGTCCTCGTCGGTAGACGCGCAGGGCAAAGCCAGTATTTTCTCGAGCCCGGCCACGCCGGACGTGTCCTCGCACACGGTCACGCAGATTGATATCAATAAGCTGCGCGCTTTTCATAATCACCCGTTCAAGGTCCTCGACGATACCGCGATGGCTGAACTCATGGCCAGTATCGAACGCAATGGTATCCACACTCCCGTGATCGTACGCGCGCTGGAGAATGAGAATGGCATGTTCGAGCTTATTAGTGGCCATCGCCGTGTGCACGCTGCACGCAAGCTGGGGTTAGAGCGTGTGCCGGCGATCGTGGTGCATGCTGATGATGACCGAGCCACCATCATGATGGTGGACGCGAACTTGAACCGTCCATCCTTACTATTCTCGGAGCGTGCCAAGAGCATGTATCAACGCTACCAGGCCATGATGCACCAAGGAGTGAAAACCGATAGCGCCCACACCACAGCGGAAGTTCTCGCCCAGCAGTTCAATACGAGCGAAGTGTCCATCCGCCGCCTGGCCTCCTTGGGTCGTTTACCCGATTCCTTGCTGGATCTGATTGACAAGAAACGTATGGGTGAAAAGTTCGCGCGTATGCTCATTAGTTTAGACGGCAATCAGTTGGCTGTTTTCGATAACTACATGCGCGTGCATCCCGACGTGAAAGCCAAAAACACGTTTCTATCCGAGTTTTTAGCACAGTATAACCAGACACACGAGGTCAGCGAACAGATACTTGACCACGTGTTCCACGCCGTTACAGAAACTCCGGTTGTTCGTGTGGCCGTCCCCTTGGACTGGTTTGCCGGTGACGTGTCCACACCAGCCGACGCTTTAGAAACTATTCGTCAAGCACTCACTGCTTATAAGAAGGAAGACTGATTTGTTATGGAACTTATGCACTGGATTATCGCCATCATGTCTATCGCTGTGGCGTGTATCGAACTGATTGTTATCGCGTACCTGTTTCGTGTGGCGTGGCTGGCCAGGCAAGAAACCAAACAGTTAGCCGCGCGCGTGTTGTCATCTGATGGTGAAAGTGAGCTCAACAGATGATTTTTACGCTGGTTATTCAGGTTATTCCTGTGTGTTTGGCTCTCGCGGGGGTTTTGGTGTGGTGTTCTTTGCATGTGAAGCCACCGTTTTCTCGTGTGCTGCGTCCGATTTTCACATGGATCAGTATTATCCTGTCCCTGGGCAGTCCTCTCCTGTTCGTTGTGTTAGCTGGCCTGTACTGGTCGAGTATGGTCGAGCTTTTTAGAATGCATCCGGTGGTGTCGTTGATTATGGTGACGGTCTCGATGAGCGCGTGGATAAGTTTGGCTGTGTTTTTAGCACACTCGTTGCGTCCGAACACGGCGACCTCGCTGCGCCACATGTTCACGAGCGGCAAGAAGACCACGACACCGCTGGGGTGGAGTACCTATACGGGTGGCAATACCAACGATTTTAACGCGCACGCTGGTGGTATGGCTCCCGTGTATACGACACCGTTTGATGATCGCGTGCAAGGTTTTATGCAGGGCGCGTATTGGGCAGCGAGCCAGTACGAGTTAATGCCCGACGAGAAACAGTATTTAACAAGCCGCGGTGAGAACATCGAAGAAGTCCAACGCATCCTGCATGTCATGGCTGCTTTTCGTACCTCGGGCAAAGTCATGACATATACGCCAGAACCGGGATATTTCCCTCACCCGTTCCCCGTAAAACTGTCAGGAGATAGTCAGGAGTAACTGCATGTTTGGTGTTGATCTCGACGAGCCGCAAGCCTGTTTTATGGAACAAACTGGATTATCCTCTCCCACAAAGAACGTGGGTGAGGATACACCTGTTTCTGGGAGCGTCTTGTCGAAAAGTGAGCTCAAGAAAAAACAGCAAGAAGCGTTGAGAGCACTGATTGCTGAAGACCTCGGCCATACCAGAAGCCACGAGAATACGCCCACCACATTCTCAACCAAGAATACGAGCCGCCAGTCGTTGATAGCACGTGTCCAGCAAGCGTGGACGGTACTCACCTCACAAGCCACACCACAAGAAGTAGTAGAACAAGCAGCCACCCAGGATACTGCTCACACTGACGTGCCAGATGTTGAGGATGCGCCGGTTGCGGTGTCGTTCCTCGACCAAGTCGCTGAGCCTATACGCGAACCAGAAGATCATAGAGAAGACGCTGCCACGCCGTTAGCCCAGGGGGAGACCACGGATAGCGCGGATGATTTTAGTGTATTCGCCGGTCTTGCTGATGATGCGGCAGACACGTGGCAGCCAACCGCTACGACGCCTGATCAGAAGAAACAGAGGCTTAGTCTGCCACGTGTGCAATCACGAACAATTGTCTTGACGGGTGTGGGTCTGGTGGCCACGATGATCGTGGGCATTCTTATTACTGGTGGGCATGCGCAGCAGGTCGGACGCGACTGCACGAGTGCGGTGAGTGTGTATGAGAAGACCTATAGCACGTATACATCTCATCTTGCTGCTGCGCGCACACTGCTTGACTCTACCGATACAACCAGTCTGGTCGATGCCACGTTACTCGATGAGCTCTCGCGTGTGGTGAAAAACCCGGTAACGAAGATGAGTGGCTTATCGTGCACGGTTGGCTCTTTCGATACACAGGCGGCCGATCGCACGTTGACGCGCGTTCATGGCGCCACGGATGATCTGACCGCAGCGCAGAAGAAAATACGCGATCTCGAGAAGAGTATCGGGGCAAGTATTCAGGCTAAAAAGCTCATCGACGCGAAAACTGCTGCCCAGGCGAAACTCGATGAAGCTACTAGCCTGTATTCCTCGTCTAATGGCCAGGTCGCCGATAACACTACGCGTGACACGTTGAAAACCCAGATTGATGCTTTAGATGCTGCGGTGAAGGATAAGAAGGCTACCGTTGAAACGCTCAGTGAGAAGATGCAAGAAGCTCAATCTGCGATTGATCAGGTCAATAGTAGTGTGCAGGCGAAGAAGGATGCCGACGCACAAGCTGCAGCAGCCGCAGCGCAAGCGCAAGCACAGGCGCAGCAGCAGGCGCAGGCGCAGAGTGTGCCGGTAGTACCTCGCTCTCGTTCGGGTTCGTCTGGTGGTGCAGTTCCTCGGCGTTCTACACCATCTACTCCGTCTGTACCATCGGGGTCGCCGTCATGGAGTGTGCCCTCGGATCCGGGTGAAGCGTATTTACCAGGAAGTTTGAACTAGGAGGATACCAGGATTATGCAGTTGGTTGAGTATATGAGCAACGCGCAGCACACGTTGGGGCAGATTACTACGGGGCAGCAGTGGCAGCGTTTAGCACGCTTTATCGGCGCACTGTATGCGCACGATGCGTACACGATCCTCACGATTAGCGGCCAGGTGGATGAGCCACCCTTCCTGCTGCTCTCACCTGTGATGGCAGCAGGCTTGCCATGCCAGGACTTGGATAGTGTGCATGTGGATGTGGTGGTGCCACGTGTGGTGCGCACCACATGGTCGCGTCAGCAGTGCGAGCAGGTCACGCCCATCATGATTCATGATACGAGCGCGAGCCTGGCGCATCCGGTGAGCACGATTCGTATGCTCAATCCCCACGGCAGAGTTCATCACACTGTCCCGTGTGCGCGTGAGAGTCAGGTTTACCTCGATCCGATTTACCTTGACGAGGGATACCGGTTAGCTGCTCTAGTCAATCCCCAGGCACATATCACGCAGCATATTGAGCATACGGGCATACACTCTTATACAGTCACGTTAGCCAGTGAGTCTATGCGTGTGATTATCCCGGTCGAGACGAGCGGACCGGATAGGGTTTTCCCCGTGAAGGCTGCAGCTGCTGCCTGTGATCGTGTAGATGCTCCCGTGTGGGCCACCCACAGTGCGGTGGTCGAGCAGTGGGTTATGCTGCCACACTCGGTTGATTATCCTCACAGTGTTCCCCGGCAGAAAACAAGCCTGCTGACTGTTCAACGATCCGCACACCGTGTTCTACCAGACGATAGTGGGTATGAGACATTGCTGCGCCAGCGCATGATGAGCCTGTTCACTTTGGCGGGCGCATGGCAGATCACTACCGGTCAGAACGTGGATATTGCGGTCGCGCATACACAGATGAGTGTCCGCGACGACGCAGCAGTGGTCTCGTTGTTGGTCGCTTTGGCGCGTATTGTCACCGCACACACCAGTTCTTCTGGCCACGATGCTGACGTGGTGGCTCTTATGGCTGCATTAGTCGCAGCATCCATCCTGGAAATCGATACATCTGGTGTAGCGCGCACTGTGTCCCAGAACACGTGTGATGTTGAGCAGCTGGATATGAGCCGGCGTGTAGCCGTCACTGTGGTCTCGTGTCTGTCTCCTGGATTGCTGGGCACGGGTCATGGGACCAGTAGCTGGTATCCCACCAATCGACCTGTGATAGACAGTCACCCCAGCCACGTGTTAACGCCGCACGTGTCGCTACCTGAGAGGTGGAGCGTGCATCAAGGTGTCATGTCGTTGTCGTTAACGGGAGGTTTACATGAATAAACTCGGCGTGTATCTGGTGGGTGGACTCACGTTTATTGTGGCGGTGATCTTGGTGCCGGTCATGATTTTCGTGTGTTTAAGCTCGAGCTCGTCCCATTGCAATTCCGGCGACAGCAACACGGGTAGCAATAGTAGTAGCACGGTTCAGGTGGTGGATGCGAAAAATTATAAGCCGCCCGAGACCGCGCCCACACCGGTAGCGGAAGCTGCAGCTCGTTTCGTGGAGAACGTGGCTTTAGATCCATCTCACGGGTATTCTCAGCCGCGCCGTAATGGTAACCCTGATTTTGATTGTTCTTCTTTGGTGTATTTTTCCGTGACGCAAGGCGCAGGCATTCAACTGTCGGTATCTTACCCGTTTACCACGTTTAATATGGGATCGGTCTTGGAGAAGGCGGGATACATGCATTTTCATTGGAGCGGTAACGCCAAGGATGCGAAAAATGTGCTCAAGCGTGGTGACATTATCGTGAACACCCAAGCTCACACCGAAACATATTTAGGCGGTGGCCTCTTTGGTGCAGCACGCCACGCGTACCCCAGTGGTATCGATGACGGTCATGCCGGAGATCAAGGTACAGGCGCGAAGGAAGAAATTATTATCAGCCCATACCTTGATCCGGGCCTGGTAGACGCGTACCGGTACACGGGGACGCAAAACGTTGACTTGTCCACTGTGTCCAAGTTCTTGCATGGTGTCACTGATTTTATTGCTGGCCAGTGCTCTACAAATGATAACCAGTCAGATGCCACGAAAGTCTCTGATGTGGTGCCTGCCAATCTCGTGCATGCCTCTGCCGAGGATGCGCGTGCTTATGCCAAAAGCATTATGGGCCAATACGGGTGGAACGACGATACGTCCGATACGGGAGAGTTTGGTTGTTTGGTGTGGTTATGGAATAAGGAGTCGGGATGGCGGTGGAACGCCGAGAATAAAAGCTCCCATGCGTACGGGATACCTCAATCGTTACCGGGCAGCAAGATGGGCAGCGTCAAAGACGACTGGAAAGACAATGCCGGCACACAAATCGTGTGGGGTATGCAATACATCAAAAACCGGTACGGCTCCCCGTGTAGCGCGAAGAGTTTTCATTTGCAAAAACATTGGTATTAGTCGAGAGGAATGTGTGATCATAATGTTGATTAGAGCGGATAATACGACTGTGTTAGCGCCCGATTATTCTTGGGTTCCTGCCAATCTTGGTCGTTTTATTGGTGGTATTCAAGCTATCTGTATTGTGGTGTTGGTCATAGCGGTCATAGCTGGTGTATTGCGTTTCGTGTTAGCGCGTGTGACCACGACGCGTGTTGATGATGCTATTGGCGATCGCGTGTTGATTAGTGTGATTGTCGCGTGTTTTTTTATTGCTGGTTTGGGTCAGCTTGTGGGCGATCAGATGGGTGCGTGGAATACTGATGTGTCGTCGAATTCTGTGATGGTCTACGGGACAAATAGTTCCTCGGGCGTGGGGGAAGATACCAGCAATCTTATTGAGCAAATCACGAAACATGGTATTGCCAATGGTGTATCGCGCACCGTGAAAGCGTGGGGCAAGAGCGCCAAGGATGCTGCCGGTAAAATCGCTCAGGGTGCCAAAAAGGGATGGGATTCCTTGGTTGGTTGGGCACAAGATCGAGGGCGAGATATTGGTAATGCTGGACGTGATGCGCTGGATGCTATCTATGATTTCTTCCACAAGCCCACAGATAAAAAATAGAGCTCTGTTCGATGGTCTTGACCTGTGGATTGGTGGTAGATTGCCTTGATATCAAGAGCTGTTTACGTGGCTGGTCATTACTTCTATAGGAGAACATGACGCATCATGGAGTATGGAGCACGTATTCCCTTCTTCTGTATGTGTGCTCATGGTAGGTGGTGGGGATTGTTCTTCCCCTTCTTCTCTCTCTATATATCTCTGCTGTGGGGTGGTCTTGATATCAAGACCACCCCAC
>NZ_KV812468.1:169104-200940 GCF_001813415.1 Alloscardovia sp. HMSC034E08
GTGGGGTGGTCTTGATATCAAGACCACCCCACAGTTTTTCTCATTACCTTCTAGAAGAACATGTGTTCTTCACCAATAAATTTATTCGTTGCGCATACGGTAAACGTGTGCGTGTGGAAGGAATGGAAGAATAATCATGAGTGGTTCCTTGTTATGGCGTGTGCTGGCGGATACGCCAAGCTCGATTAAGCCGGATTACACGTATTTCCCGTTCATGAACCAGTTAATCAAGATCGCTGCAGGTATTAGCGGCGCCTCAATTTACGTGCTGGTCATTTTGGTGATTCTTGGCACGGTGGGTGTGATTATGGGTAAATTGGGTAGCTCGAACATGGCGCAGCGTATTGGTTGGGGCATGGTGATTATGGCTCTGATCGGTGCGGCAGTGGTGGCTTCTGCTGGTGGTTTGGTCGAATGGGCCACCCAGCAGCAGTTGATCTAACTGAAGCGTGTGGCGTACGCAACCCTTGTGTCAGACACTCGTGTGTGCGCCACTTTCTCTCTTTGTTGTTTGTGTGGTCGGTGTTGGACGGGGCTGGACGATGAATTTATTAACACTTGGTTTTGATTTTCTTAACCCTTTAGATTATGTGTCTAAATGGCTTCTTAATGCCGCGGTCAGTGCATGGAAAATAACCTGTGGTATGGCCTTGAACGCTGGCTCGTTAAGCCAGACACAGTGGGCGACCACGTTTATTGTGGTCAACAAGGTCGCCGGTATTATGGGTTTCGTCGCGGTCACGGTCGGTGCTGTTGGTATCGTGCAGGCAGCATTCAAAGGCTCCTTGGGTGATGTGGTCTCCACCGTTTTTCGCACCATTCTGGCATGGCCAATGACGGTCATTCTTATTACGGTTTCATGGCATGCGTTAGCCGTGGAAGGGTCGGTGACCTCCTCGATTCTCACGTTTGCTTTTGGTGATAAGAAAATCCCTAATATTGAGTTAGACCCGAAAATTCCTATTGATGCGGGTATCAATATTGGTGTTGTCGCTGTTATCGCCGTGTTGTTGCTTGTTGGTTCTTTGGTGATGCTGCTGGTCATGATCGCGCGCAGCTTCTTAATTATGCTGGCGATTGCTTTTGCGCCGGTGGTGATTATGACCAATTCCTGGTCTTCGTTGCGTCCGGCGTTAACGAAGTGGGGGGTCGTTCATGGCCGGTCTTGTGTTATTTAAACCCGTGGTAGCCATTATCATCTACATGACCGGCACAATGATTCAAGCTGCACCGTCGGGTGACATGATGAGCTACTACGTGGGTATTGTGGGCATGGTTTTAGCTTCTGTGTTGCCGTGGAAACTGGTGAGCGTGGTCTCGACCTTCCTTCCTGGAGCGATGGGATTGAACCAGGCTGCCAGCAGTGGTCAGGCAACCGTGTCTGGTGTGGCTGATACTGCTAAAACTGCTGCTGCTATCGGTGTGGGTGCGGCCACGGGTGGCGCGGGCATGGCCGGCGGATTCGGTGGTTTAACCGGATCGTTGGCTGATGATTTCGCGCCCGGCATGGTCGATAGTGGTGCCAGTACTGATGCAGATACCGCGGATAAAGACAGTAGCAACGATAGGGCGGATACGTCATCCAAGTCGAGTAGCCCGTCAACCGATAGTACCGCGACGGATAGTTCCTCGTCATCGTCTGCTGCGTCATCAGCATCTGGCCTGGTGGCTGGTGTCGGATCGTTTATGGGTAGCGCGTCGGGTGTGTTAGCTGCTGCTGCGTCGTCGGGTATGGCTCCGGCGGGTGCTGCGCAAGCCATGCAAGCAGGCTCTCGTGTCGCAGATGTTATTTCTCAAGCAAGCGCTGCGCATACCACCAGTGAGTACACCAACGATTACACGTCGGGTAGCGCAGAAGCGCCAACAGCTGCTGCAGCAGCCACACCAGTGACCACACCGGTTGGTGATCAGACAAGCTCACTAGTGACCACGGATACGCAGCAGGTCGATGTGAACGTGCATGTCGATAGTAGCGGTGACACGTCTGCCAGCGTCAACCAATAAAAGCCAGAAAATCTATGAGGAGCATATTATGGATGACAATTCTCGTCGGCAACGTTTCTCGGCCACGTTTAGCCCGATCTCGAACACGGGTGTGGTTTTATGGATGCAACTACACCAGATCTTAATTCTGGGTGGTCTGGTCACGTATTTCCTGATGGTGATCTTGTTTCACGCGCCCTTATTTACTGGTTTCCACATGATTTTGTTCGCGATCGGCTTGTTCGCTGCTGTCAGTTATAAAGGGCGCAGTTTGCTCCAGATTGTGGGTGTGTATGTTGGTTTTGGTTTGCGCAGCGCGACCGGACAAACCCGCTGGACACTCAGCCCACTGTCCGCGAACACGACCGTCGGTTATATTGATTTGCCCGGAGCGGCAGGTAAGCGTCTTAAACCGTTGGAAGTGGTCAATACACAGTTTGCTGGCGCGTGCTTCCTTTACGATAGAGAAACAGGGCACGCTACCGCGGTGTTGCGCTGCATGGGCAAACCCTTCGTGTTTACGAAACAGCAAACCCAGGATGATAGGGCAGCAGCGTTTAGTAGCCTGCTCGCGTCTTTGGCCGAGGTCGAAGATATCGTGAGGATCACGGTGCAAGCACGCAGCATGATTACACCCTTCACCATCGACGCAGCGCAAGAGGAAGCTGGGTTTGCGGTGCGTGAGCAGCGTGACATGATTGCCCAGCAGATGAAGACGCTGACCTCGCATGACATGATTATCACGCTGACGGTTAATCCTGAGCGTGCGCGTGGCATCGTCAAAAATTACGGTGGTGGTATTGCTGGTATTTCTGGTCTGCTTAAGGAGCGGTTAATTCCTTTGGTGACTAGGTTGGATAATGCTGGTATTGATACGTCCACGAATATTGTGTGGGAGAATCTGCCACAATTGCGTGGTTTGATGAAACTGATGACCAGCAGCGACACTGTCAGTGTGATCAATAGCAAACACGAGTTGGATGATACGGTGCCGGTCGCATCGAATTACAGGGAATATAACGATTACATGCATGTGGGCGACACGTATGCGCGCACCTTGTGGGTCGATAAGTGGCCAAGCGATCCGGCCAGTGTTGGGTTTTTGCATAGTTTGATTGCGTCGAAGACAACACAGATTATTTTTACGCAAACTTTCGCTCCGTTAGCAGAAAATAAAGCACGCAAGAGGCTGAACGAACGCAAGAACGAGATTGAGCGTATTACCCGGTTGAACAAGAACATGGGGCGCAATGATGATCCGCGCTTAACCCTGGAAAAGAACGAGGTCGATAAACGGTTAACCGAGTTGGCCGATAACAAGGCAGAAGTCGCGTTCCAAGGATTCGTCACTATCCTGGCGGCCACGAAAGATGATCTCGATGAGGCGACCAGGAATGTGATTGTGTCGAATAAGTATATGCATTTCGATCGTATGCACGGCCAACAGTACGTTGGGTGGATTGCAGCGCAACCTTTGGGTCAAGCCGGACGATAGGGGGATAGTGATGAATGGTGAGGATAAACCGTTATCTCAAGGCATGATACAAGCTGTGGCTGTGTTGCCCGAGTTATCCGCACGCGATCTGGCCATCCTGGACGTACTCGACCAGGACAAGGCACAGGCGGTGTTACCAAAAAGCATGCTTAAACGGTTGGCACGCAGCGCGAAGAAAACACTCACCCGGATGGACAAAACCCGCAGCATATCAAGCAAACGGAAGAAACCAACGGACACGAGTTTGCATAGTGATGATAAAGAGCTTTTGCTCGATCGTGGTGTCTTCTCCAGGTTCGGTATCGGCAGTGGGTTTATGACGCGTGCGAAGTCAACGCTGCCATGGCATTCGACCTCGATTTCGTCGGCGCGTGTGCTCAACCCGATTTTGACGCATGGGATGAGCAAGCTCGACGGGCCGGTCATTGGTGTGGACCAGATTAACGGTGTGCCGTTTCGCTATGATGCGTGGGCGCCCTATCGTGCCGGTTTGGTTACCTCAGTCAACGGTATGATTGCCGGTTTGATGGGTAGCGGCAAAAGTATGTGCATGAAAACCCTGGCTGTACGCGAAATCGGATACGGAAGAAACGTGATTATCGAGGGTGATCCGAAAGGGGAATGGGCGCGCGTAGCCGACGCTGTGGGTGGCCAAGTCATTAGCGTGGGCGCCGGCTCGTATCTCAATCCCCTCGATACCGGTGTTAAACCGGAGTCCTGGACTGATAAAGCCTGGCGTGAAGAATCCGTGTCTTTGCGTGTCAACGCGTTGCGTGGCCTGGCTGCAGCTATCCGCCCGGAAACACCCTTGTCCATGAGTGAGCAGGCAGCTATCGATACGATCGTGCGCAAACTGACCAACCGTTTCGCTCAGCCCACGATTACCGACATGGTCGCGTTCCTGGACTCTGATGATGCCCACGTGATGATTGTTAAAGGTTTAGATGAGATGGCGTTGGATGCCACGATTCGAAGTTTGTTGCTCATTTTTAACCGTTTGGTCGATGGAGCACTCAAAGGCTCGTTCGAGAAAGCATCCACGATTAGTATCGATCCGGCCAGCCCACTGATCGTGTTTAATACCGGTAGCGTCGATGATAATGACGATATTAAACGCGCCACCTACACGGCAGCTATGAGTGCAGCCATTGACCGTATCTGTTACACGAAAGACGGTATTTTCCGTTTGGTTATTGCGGAGGAAGGTTGGTGGCTTTTATCCAATCCTGAATTGGTGCAAGGCTGGGATAAACGTATGCGCCTATCTGGAGAGCTGGGTGTATCTAACTGGCTGCTGGTTCATGAGCTGGCGGATTTGGATGCTTTCGCGAATAAAGGCAGCGGTATCCGCCAAATGATTGAGTCTATCCTCACGAAGAGTGAGACCATGATTTTGTATCGCCAATCCACCAACTCGATTAGCACCCTACAACGGTTGATTCCCGATATTACCGAAGAAGAACTCTCCACGATCGATCAACTCGCCCAAGGAGTCGGGCTCTGGCGTGTGGGGTCGAGTCTGCGTCAAGCCGTTCACCCGATGATGAGTAAGCAAGCCTGGGATGTATTCAACACGTCTGCAGGACGAGCCGGATAACATTAAGGACACATTATGAGTAATGATTACACACCATTTCGTATTGGTATCGACACTGTCACCATGAACGAGGTGACCAAGGATGATAAACAACGCATTATCCGCTTCTACCAACGCTTGCACGCCACCTCGTGGGGTTTCCTGTTAAAGGAGCATACGGGGTTTGTGCGTATGCTGGCCGCACACAACGCCAGTTTCCTCACCTATAGTGGTCCAGGACTCATCGCGTGCTTATTGGGCTTGTTGTGGTTGTTGTTTGGCCATCCTGTGCTCTTCCTGGTCTTCATGCTTGCCGGACTAGCCGGTACGGTTGCTGGCACAGTGTTGTATTGGGCGTATTTTAAGAGTGAAGAACGCTACAGTGATGATCTGGATACGCGCAAAGAATTATTGAACCAGCATGACGCGATCGCGCATATTAGCGCACAATCCTTATCTGCTGCGGCCGAACATGCGTTACCGGAATTAAAAGAAAACGGATGGCCAGCCAATGAACCCATCCCGGCACGTTGGATGGGAGTAAGCATCGGCACCTGCCACGGGGTCAACGTGTGGGCCTCGAGCGAGCAACCCCTCTACGTGTTAGGGCCAGCACGCAGCGGTAAAACCACGAGCGTGGTTGTCCCGTTGATTATGGAAGCGCCCGCAGCGGTCGTGGCCACCTCGTCCAGACGCGATATTATCGACGCCACCTATGCGTACAAACAACACGGATGGGCCAGTATGAACCGGTATCAAAACACTCCCGCCAGCGTCAACCCGAACAAACCATTAACGGGACGACCAAGCCCATGTTTCCTCTTCGATCCACTCAACGTGGCCGGCAGTGATACACCCGGCCATGATCCGTTGCTACCGCCACGCTTAAACTGGGATCCCATCGCTTCATGTATTGATCCGGTCGTGGCGCGCGAATGCGCACAAACCATGGTCAACACGGTAGGAATCGGGGGAGAGAACACGTCCTGGGCGAACGCTGCTATCGACATCGTCCAAGGCCTCTTGTTGGCCGCAGCGTTAGACGGCAAAACCCTGGTAGACGTGTATCAATGGTCGTCCAACGCGCAAACCTGCCAAAACGCGGCCCGTATCCTGCGCGCTCACACGAATAATAGGACAGCTCAACTGTGGGCATCGAGTATCGAAGTACTCGTCAGCGAAGACGCGCGTATCTCCAACAGTAAAATGTTGGGCGTGACCGGCGCGTTCTCCTCACTAAGCCTGGAACAAGTACGCAGCGCAGTCAGTGTTGACCCGACACTGCCGGTGTTTGATATGGACCAGTTCGTTCAATCTACCATGACCGTATACGTGTTAGCACCGTTGCGTGCGTCTAACGGTGCCAGTGCCGCCGGTGCGGGCGTGTTCATGACAATGTTTCTTACCCAGGTGCGTGACGCAGCACGTCGTATCGCTCCCACCAGAATCGGCGGCCGCCTACAACCACCGTTAACGTTGGTACTCGATGAGATTGCGAACATTGAACCCTGGCAAGAACTACCCCAATTGTTTACCGCGGGAACCGGTGACGGGATCTGGCCATGCGCGTTCTTCCAGTCCAGGAAACAAGCCCAAGACGCTTATCATGATGCGGAAGGACAAATGTGGGAATCATCCAACAAAATCGTCATGGGCGGCCTGAGCATCGATAGCGAACTACGCGAAATTAGTCTGCTGACCGGGCAGCGCACGGTCACGCATACCGATGATTCGTATTCTGCCCAGGGCGACATGTTCTTTGGCGGCTCGTCGTCGACCAGGAGTCAAAACGTGGCCGTTCTCGAACCCGACGAGATCCGCCGTCTGCCGTACGGGCACGCCCTCAACCTACACACCAGTCACAAACCTGGATACATTCACCTGCTCCCGTTCTGGCAGCGCTCCTACACTAGAAACTAAGAGAAAGAACACGTATTAAGGGGACGAATGATGAAAAAGAAAATGATCGCATGGATGAAAAACCACAAAATCCTCTCCACCATCATCGCGATACTCATTGTCATTGCCACATGGATACTGTGCTTAGCCCTACCATACTTATTATCTGGCAATAGTAGTACTCCTGTGGCTGAGAAAACCGTACACACATCCAAGAAAAACACGAGCAACCCTGCTCCAGCCGTCAAAACTATCGATAGTTTGCACGCCTACGCGACTCATACCCAAGACGAATACAATAGTCTTGTCGAGAGTAAACCCTACGACGGGCTCAACAGCGTGTTTACCGACTATCTGCAGATTGGTCCGGCACGCGAGCAAACCGATGTCGTCAACGCAGACCGCACCCTCACACTACTCATCGAAGACGTGCTAGCCATGCAAGGACCGATTAGTGCAGCCGAGTATGACAATAAAGTCTCTGAGCTCGACCAAGCCTGGGATACGTATCAAAGTCAAGCATGGCAAGCCGCCACAATCGGTTTAGCCACCTATATTAGCGGCACGTACGTTAAAAACGGGGGATGGCTCAACTACATTCACGACAACGGATCCTATCCAAAAGCATGCAACCAGCTGTTTGAGCTGCATGGCAGCTTCAGCATGGACTTTCGAGGCGATCCCAAAAAACAATTCGAACACTACGCTGCCTACCATAGCCAGTATGAAAACCTACAAAACCAATGCTTTACCAACATGACGTACGAGCAGCAAGTCGCCGTCCAAGACCGCTAAACAAGGACCAGGAAGAAGCGTTATGGAATACGTCAGCCCACGAGACCAGGATCGAGCCACACAACCAGGTAGCGAAGAACACGTCGCACAGTTAAAACAAGCAGCCATGCCGTATGACTGGTATGCGACCAGTCAAATCAGTGTGGCCCAGGAACGTCAATGGCGCGTCATCAGGTTCACCGACTGGTTATGTCGTGTCAACCCGATGCTTGATGCAGCGTTACCGGCATGTTGGGCCAGTCACGCCTGGCCCATGCTGATCATGGATGCGCTATGGGTAGAATACTGTGACGCCTACCAGGATAAACAGCATAATCGGCATGATCCGGCCGACTGGATTAGTCAAGTAGCCGTGAGTTTGAGCCAGATTCAATCCTGGAGTCAATCAACCAACCATCACGGCGCCAACACATGCCCAGCCCCTGATAACGAGTACACAGCCACCAGAATAACGCGACGCAACGCAGAAGAAACACAAGGCTATTACCACGACCACATATACATATGGCCTGAAAACCACGTAGCCATGCAACCCATCACGGATAGGCTCATGACCAGCCTCACCATGGACAACGCCCAAAAATAGAACCATCCCCGTCACAACCATATAAAAAGGAGTGATGGGGATAGTTTTACCCACAGTTAGTTATCGCTGTCTTCTCTCAGCCATGTCATGCAGTCCGTTCCGGCTTCATGGATGGCGTGCGTGCGTTTCTCTGGTTGAAACACTCCGTTTGGGGACGTGGGTTTCAACCAGAGAATCACCAAAACATCGGTCAAGTATTCTCCCAGTGATTCCTTCAGAGCATTCGCTGTTGCAAGCGTCATGGTCTGTTCTGCTGGACGGTGAATGAAGAATAGAACCTAGTAACGTAATTGGTTACTTTTTGTTTTACCAACTGGTATTATTAAGCTATGATGTTAGAAGATGAAATCTACCCCAATGCTCCCATTGTGGACATGGTTGCAGAGATACGTTTTTCGCAATGCGAACCGTTGGACAAAATAAAGCTGCGTGGATTTACCACTGCGCTCGGCGAACGTCTCCCGCTGCTGACGGAAGAGACTGAGATGTCCGTGCAACTATCGAGTCCGGGTGGTCAGGTGGAGGTCCCAGTTACGAACGAGGAGACGTTCCCGCGCTGGTCCAGCAGGGACAAACGGACCGTACTGACGTTGCGGCAGAATATTCTCTCCTTGGAGACGACCGACTACCCGGGATACTTCAACGTGCGGGAATTGCTGGAGAAAGCAGTCACCGCCTTGAAACGGCTCATGGCGCCGAAGGGTGTCACCAGAATCGGCTTACGCTACATCGACGAGATCCGCGTGCCCTCTGACGGGGAAGATCCGCAACCTAGATGGGAGGATTGGGTCAACTTGTCACTCCTTGGACCGAAAACGGTCAGCGGTCACCACGGACTGACGCTGTTGGGCAATCAGGGTACTGCCGTGTTCGGCGGGGAGGGGGGAACGACACTCGTGCTGCGCTACGGAGCCCAAGACGAGTACGTCATCCCATCCACACCGCAGCTCCGCAGGCCCATGCCATCGCCCGGCCCCTTATTCAAACTGGACATGGACTCTTTCCAAACATACGACGACTACGTTCCACCATTCGAAGCAGGCGATATCCTCGAAACCGCGGATCTTCTGCATAAGCCAATCAAAAACGTATTCGAGGACCTGATAACAGAACGACTCAGAGAGGAGGTGCTACGCCATGAGTGAGCAGATCACAACCGGGCTCCTCGAGCGTGACGCAACCGAAGGACTGACTATGTCCGGGACGCTTTCCGAAACAGGGAGCGCGACATCCGATCTGACGAAAGAGATCGGATACAACCGTGACGTGGCTCGTGTCCTCAAATCAGATTTCGACGATCTCCACCACCAATCATTGAACGTTGACTGGCGAAAAAGGACAATGGAACGGGGTAAAACCGACGTTCCCGGCCTGCTCGAAGAGCTATCCGATTTGGGATTCGCATGGACCGCCATAGCGAAACTGATCGGCGTGAGTGCACCCGCCATCCACAAATGGCGGAGAGGAGGCCCCGCGACAGGAGCCAGTAGAGGCAAACTGGCGGGTCTGCTGGCGGCGTGCGACATCATCCACGGATCCATCGGCGTCGACGATGTCGCGTCCTGGTTCGAGATGCCGGTGTTGCCGCACGTCCCCGTCACACCCATCGACATGTATGCGGCGGATAGAACGGACTTGGTCTTCGACCTCGCCAAGGCAGCGGACGATCCCGAAGCGCTCATGGACCAGTTCGATCCCGAATGGCGCGAACGGTACCGCACCGATTTCACTCCGGTGAAGATGTCGGACGGCAACTGGTCCTTGCAGATGAAGGACTGAGCGATGCCCGGACAACTGGAATGCCCGATGAGCGGAACAAACATTGACGCGGATCTCTTGTACTATTCCCGCGGCGAAGACAACTCCTCCTACAGGCCCGTCCTGACGGGTGACGTGTATGAGAACCTTCTCCTTCCCGGCTCAACCGGGACGGAGAGGAACCGCACCGTCATCATTCTCCAGCACCCATGCTCGATGCGAATCAACGGAGTGGATTTCGTCTGGCACATACTCGCCGCGGAGGTGACCAAGCACAAGCCGCTGACGCCACAGGAATGGGTCGGCGGAAATTTCCGCCTCATGCCGTTGCCTGATCTATACCCGGAAGTCACTTCCGGAAAGCGGGATCAGGCAGCGAACTTCGTAAACCTGTACACGCTCACGCCAACCCAACTGGAATCAGCCACGCGAGTCGCGTCACTGTCCGAATTCGGCATCAACCTGCTCCTGCAACGATGGGTCCACTATTCCGCCAGAGTAATCGTCCCGACGTTCCAGTTCCAAGAGGCAACGGCAGGCTTCTGCATGGAGGCGGATCTCCTCGAAGAATGGTGCGAGGCCCTATCGGACGGTGACAGCCCACAGGCCATCCATGAAGCCGGAACGGAATGCATGACATGGCTGAGAGAAGACCGCGGCGGATATACCTACCAGGAGAAGCTGCAGGACGCCCAGACCCGCAGCGTCGTCCGCAGGGCAATGCGCAAGGAAATGAAGCAACGACTCCACGATTAACAGGTGTGAAAAGCGTAGGTATCAACTACCACCGGGATCGTCCCTGCAGTAGTTGATACCGGAGAATCACCAAATCAGTCGAGTATTTCGCCCGTGGTTTCGTCCACGTCGTATTCGGGTTCAGGGAACGGCTCCCAGTCGTCGTCCTCCCCGGACTCGTCCGTGCCGATGGCTTCGGTGGTGAACAGGGGTCCTTGCGCGAGGACGCGCGGGCCGATGTAGAGTCCGTTGCTGTCGATGATACTTTGCAGGTTGGTCTTGCGGTAGAGGCTGCGCCCGCGCAGCGTCTCGAACGAGTATCCCCGTCCTTTCATGTTGGTTTCGCGGATGAGCCGGACGCGCATTCCGTGTATCCGTTGCTAATCTCTTAAGATAGCAATATGCATAGTATGGCGGCTAGGCAGTAGTAAGTTTCGTCTAGCCACCATATCTTATTGAATCCTGGCTTGATTGTTGTGTTGTTGTTCTTGTTGTGCTGCTAGTGCTTGGGCTTGTGCTGTTTGTTGTGCTTGTTGCTCGGCTAACTGTCGGGTGATATTTTGTCGGATTGTTTCGTCTGCTTCTTGCCTCATATGGACTGGCAGATGGTTGATTACTTCGCTCGTTATTGTTTTGTGTGCGTCAACTGCGCTGCTGCGTGTTAACTGGTCTGGCAGCGTGATATCTGCGAGGGCTTGCCATAGTGGTGATGCCTCACGTTGAAGATCGGTCACAGTGGTTTTGCCAGATGCCTTGTCCTGGGTGATGACTGTGGCGAGAGCTTTTTCTGTAGGATTCATCGAGGAGAATGCTTCTGAGAGAACTTTTTTATCGGTTTCTTTTTCTCCTGTAAGGATGAGTGTGTAGTGGACAGGTTTGTCCTGGGCTAGTGTGCGAATCTGGGCAACATGGTCAGGGGTGATTTCGCCGGTTACTGGTGTAAGGATGATGGGGTTTTGGCCACGCTGCATACTGTGGGTAGCGTGAGCTGCCAAGGTTGGTGTGGTTGCGAGAATCGCATAAGGCTGATCCTGGGTGAGTTGAGTTGTCGTGTTTTTATTGAGTCCCCATAGGCTAGTGTCTGGTTCAAAAACATCGGTAGCTACCGGCATAGCAGCAGTTGTGTTCGATTGTGTTTCTAGTGGTATGAAGGCGCTGATACGTCCTTCAACATCACGAATGGGACTGAGGATAGTGTTCGTGTATTTTTCTTCCCATTGCCCTTCACTGTTTCGTGTGACCAGTCCTGCCTGGGAGAGCTCTTCTAGGGTGATGCCGCTGCGTTGTGCCCAATCGATCAGGCTTTCTGGTCCTGTAGAGATTAAATATTTCACGGGGATGTTATGCTGCTGCGCCCACGTGGTCGCGTACTTACTGTTATTAGTTTTCCAGTGGTGGTAGATGCGTTCGTTGATGCTGCTAATCTTGTTATAGGTTTTCGGATCGAACATAATGGCTTCTTTCTCAATCATGGCCGCGTGTGTGGCTAGATCGTTATCGGTGATGACGTGGTCGGGTATGTAGCGTTGTGGTTTGTCTGGGTTTTTGTAGTTGAACATGAGGTTGGATAGGTTACGTCGCCATGCAGCGCGTCCAGGATTGATACGGTAATCAATTTTTTGGCCAAACGGACTAAACATGTTGGTCACATCGTTCGCTGCTCGATAGATCAGCGTGGAGCGTAACAAAGCAGTGTAATCTTGCGCCGATTGATCTACTGCGTTCACACTTGTTGCGCTGCCCTGGAGAGTTTTCTGCCATGGTAGCGGATGCGTGAGCGCTTGCTTGACCTGTTTATCGAGTGCTGCATCGATTTTGTGATCTATCTGAGTTAACCAGTCTTGATAACCCTGGGTGATGTCGGTGATGTGTTGTGGCTGGTAGCCGTTCACGTATCCGTTCTTATTGGTGAGGACGGGTGTACCACGGTAGAGAGCACTAATCTCGTTGAGTTTTCGTGTGATCACAGCGACGGGTTCGCCACTGGTCAAGGGTGTGAACAAGTATTTGTCGAGATTGTTTTCGGATAACGGCATTTCACCGCGCACACGTTCGGTCAGGATCTGGTTAGCTTTGTCAGGGTTGACCAGATAGGCCTTCTCGTAGGCGTCTACTAGTTGTGCCCACCGATAATCTTTCATCAGTTCGTGGATGTAGTGATTGTCGTGTTTGATTCCTAGGTTTGTCAGGATGTCGTGGGAGACGATACGTGCTTGGATGAGCTGGCGATCTGCTACCAGGGATGGTAGGGAGTGCACGTAGTTGAGGTAGTCTTGCCGTGTTTGGGTGGCGAAGACTTGGCTGCGTGTGTTACAGATTTTGTTGAGTTGACTATCGGCGAGTTCTTGTTCGGTTGGTTCAAGATCTTGCGGCGTATAGTATTTCGTCGGATCAGGATTGCTTGATGTGAGTGTCCAGGCTTTCTTGCCTTGATTGAGGAATGTTTTTTCTTTGGCATTAGCCCAGGCGAGTTTGTCCTGGTCACTGACGGGGTTGAGCTGCATGTACACGTCGTTGGATTCTTTACCTCGCGTCATGGCTACGTATAACAGGTTGTGGTTCATGGTCGAGTCGGCTGCGATCACGAGGCGGCTGGTATCGAAGGTTGCGCCTTGGGCTAAGTGGATCGTGGATGCGTACCCGCCCTGGGCGTGTTCTTTGACATACCAGAAAGGAAGCAAAGCGGTTTCGTTTTCTTCGGGATTCTTCACTGCCATGGTTTTGTTCTTAAAATCGATGGTGGTGATGATCCAGTAGTCGCCGTTGTGTACTTTCTCGCCTTTGCTTGTGGTGATGTGAGTGTTGCGTCTAGTTACGATATGGTCGCCCACACCGTAGGCGACACCGTCGGAGAGCTCTACTCGTTTGTTGGGGTTGGTTTCTACGAGACCTTTGTCCATGAGGTCTTGGGTGAAGCGTCGGTTGAGTTCAGCTACTGTCTTGTTGTCGGACGCCATGAGGATAGCGTTTTTCCCGTTTTCGATATCGGCACGGGTGTCTTGGTAGGCTTGCTCAAATATCGCATCCTGATCGAGGCTTTGATGGATACGATTCATGGAACGATACTCACTAATGGCCGTGTAGGTGTCGTCTTTGTTGCGTTCCCGGTTGCGCAGCATGAGAGACACATCAGCTTCGTGTGTGTCGTTGAAACGGAATAGGCTGGTCAGTTCGGCGTGATACTCGTGGCCGCGATCGTGCATGGCGGTGAGTGCTCCGGTTCCTTCACCGACGGCGGGTAGCTGCATGTGATCGCCCACGAACAAGATGCGCGTATTGCGTTCGTGCGCGATAGAACAGATCAGGGACAGGTCGGTGGTTGCTGCCATGCCCGCTTCGTCCACAATGAGAATACTATTGTGTGGAATCGTGTATTGTTGCAGTTTACTTATCGCGGTTATGAGTTCTTCGTGAGCGTTGCGTTTTTGTTCACTGGTCGCGTTCGGATGCGTGAGCACTTGTTGGGCTGTATCGATTTTCTTGCGTAACGCGCCGTGGGTTTCCTCGGTAATGATGGCCGCAATGTTGGCACAGGTAATGTTCATCGAGCTTTGCATTTCTTCTGCAGCGCGCGTCGATGGCGCTGTTCCTGTGACTTTATTGTCTCCGTACGTGTTGTCTACCACGTATTTGAGTGCTTTGAGCGTGGTAGTTTTGCCCGCGCCGGCCGGACCGATAATCGCGAACATATTTTTCTTACTAGTTAATGCTGCTACGACGGCGTCATACTGATCCGCACTCAACGGATGGTCTGCATGCTTATTGTACTGGTCGAGCAGTGCTGTGACTTGGGTCTTGTCGATATAGCTGGTGTCTTGCTGGCCATCCATGATATCGATGAGTTGCTTTTCCGCCTCGATCACGGTTTGGGTCGCGTAGAGTTTTTCTCCTTTTTTCATATCGAGAATGCTATGAGTGTGCCCGGTGATGTCTTCGATGGTGAACCTGTTGTCGTGGGCGAACTGGTCTGGTACTTGGTAGATGTCTGGCGTGATTTCTACAAACTGATCCATGAAAGAGCTAGCTAGCTGGTTTGGCACATTGACATTGTCGTCATCATCATCGAAGTCAATTCCATCGAGAAGGCTATGTGCGGTGGCGGCGATATGTGCTTTGGTGAACGTGGTTTTATGTTCACCGGTGAGGCGTTGAAATTCGTGTGCAGCTTCTTGGTTGCTCAGAGGCTTGTGTGTAAGTTGATCGTCGTGTTGTTCTTGTGCAAGTGTCGCTGCTAAACTTGGCTTAGCTAGTTCGAGTAGGTTGCAGCGTTGCACATCCGCATGTGTCATGACTTTCGTGTTGTCTGTTTGTATATCTTGTCCTATGGTGTTGGTGTCTCCGTAGAGTTTTTCTGCGAGAGGACGAAACTGTTCTTCACAGATTTTCGGATTTGAGTTTTCTGCTGTTTTCTTTTTGCGTGTGTTTCCCCAAGCTTTATTGGCCAAAGTGTTCAGGGTGCGTTTGTCTGGTTTATAGCCGGTGGCTGCAATGTAGTTGTCGATATACTCATTGAGTTTGCTGGCCACGCCAAGGCTGCGGCTGCTCGACGCTCTAATGAGTTCGTCGCTGATACCGGCCAGTTCCCACACGTGTTTGTTGGGGTTGCTCATGCTTGGCCGTTTCTCCCATTTAACTCCCCAGGCTTTTACTAAGTTGGCGCGTAATCGTTGTGAGTGCAGAATGTTGATACGTTCGGATGCGGCGAGCAGGATGCGTCCGTCGAGAGCGACAATGCGTCCGTCTTCTCGTTGTGCGAGGTTACTGATGACCGCGTGGGTGTGGTAGTGGGGTTCGCCGGCTCGGTTGGTGTAATGATCGTAGGCGGCAATAGTAAAACCGGTGAGTTTGACACGTCCGGTGCCGCCGTGCCCGATACGGCCAACGGCTGCTTCTTTCTCAAATTCTGCGATCGCTTCTTTGAGGGATTGCTGCCAGACTTGGTCAAGCTGGTTTCGTTCTTCTTCTTTGGCGAGGATCCACAGGATACTGAAACTTTTCGGCGCGGCAAAGGTCGCGTCAAAACCGGTGACGGTCGAGCGACTGTTGGATTTGCGTGGGTCGCCTAAGCTCATAGTGATGTGTGGCGCGAGTTTTTCATGGGTGACGGGGTCTTCCATTTTTTCCAGGAAGGTATACAGTTCGTCTTTGCCGATGATGTCACCTTCTTGCTTATGAATCATGCCCAGTCCAGAACCGAGCCATACTCCCGGTGGGTTGCCCTCGTGCGTGTAGTAGCCGGAGGCTCCCCTAGTCATGGCTTGTTCACGCATCGCGTCGCTGACGGAGTCTTCTAAATATTTCGCGAACCCGGCATGGATAATCTTGATTGTCATACTCATAAGGAGCTCCCGGCTACTTTTAATCCTGGTTAATATTGCTGAACATCGTCACTGTGATCCTCGTAGTCACTCGTGACGGGTTGCTGACTGTTGTCATATTCGCTTGACTGCTGCGACTCATGCTCTGCCGATGAGGCCACTGATGCTGATGCTGGTGCTGCGGTTGGCGTGGTTGTTGGTGCGTGTTTGGTTTCTTCTTGCACCGCACGCAGTAAGGCAGGTAGCGTTTCGACACCGTTGTTGCGTGCTTCTTGTTGGCTAATACCAGAGGCGAGGAGTGCTTCGTAGTCGCGCACGTAATCGGTGGCAGCTTTCATGAGGCGCTGACGTGCTTGTTGCAGTTTGCGCGCGCTCTTGTTAAACAGGATGCGTCGTGTTTCTACTTCTTTGATCTTGTCTTCGAGTTGCTTTTTGTATTGAGTGATTTCGTCTTCGTAGCTTAATGCCATGATCATGTCTCCTTAAATTTTGTGGATGGTTGTTTACCAGAGTGGAACGTCTTGCTGGTTGTCGTCTTCGTCCCACCAGGAAAAAGTCTCATTAAGATTTGGCAGCGCTTCGTCTTGCGCTGCTGCAGGGGTAGTTGTGTCTACATTGTTTATCTCCTTGTTGGTTTGTTCAGTGAGTGGATGGAAAGTATCGCTTGGCGTGAAAAGAATGTCCCAGTTGACGGGGGATTGTTTGAGGAAGTCGTCCCAGTCCCATCCGTCGGGATTGTTACGGTTCACGCTTAACCATCCTGTGGTGATGAGCCTAGGCATTGTGCTGGCTATCTCGTCGAGGAGTTCCGTGTATCGTTTGTTCAGTTTGGTTAGATGTTCGTCGCGTTCTCGTAGTTCGCGGTTTTCTTTTTGCGTCTGCCACAACTTCATGGTCAGTTCGGCGTAGGCATCATCGCGTGCCCGATCACGTAACCATTGCGCGTGCTGCGTCGAGTAGTATACGCGGCAATAATCAGAGCAGAATTGTTTCTTGATAGCTCGTCGGTCTGTGATCGTGAATGGTTTATTGCAGCGTAAGCAGGTTTTGTCGATGGGTTCCATGTCTGGTTGTTTCTTCGTCATGACCGGTTTGCTTCTTGTGTGGTGAGGGTGGATAGTTTGCTGTCGAGTATGAGGTTTTTATGTGTATTGTTGCTGCTCTTTTTGTTCATTGTTGCTCCCTGCTGAGTAGTACTTCTATGGGGTAATGGCGCGAGTGGTTTTTGTTTATTGATATCAATAAACAGCCGAAGGCGTTATATAACACCTTCGGCTGGCTTTAGACCTTTATTTAAGCGCTTTTAGCGCTTGGAACACCCGGAGGGTGCATTGGTTCCTAAAAATAAATAATGAGGGGTGGACTGGTTTTGTGAATAATGAGGGTGTAATTTTTCGTGGACAATTGATGAATAGGTTATAAAAAATTGGTGGAGTATGTGATGCGATGTGCAGATTCTTTTTCGATGTGACGTGAGGTGAACCGGTAGGTTTTCCCCTGTTAATTGTCTCCTAGGTAAATGAAAAGTCCTGAACATGAATCACATCATGTTCAGGACTTTTGTGAAGTATTTTAGTTCCTTGTTAGCGCGCTGACTCGTTGGGGGTGTAATACTGAAGAGTCCGGGAATTTCAGGAACATCGATAGCCACCATTTGCCGCTGCGGGTCGCTCGTGCAGTTACGTTAGTCAATGTTTTCATGCGTTGTCCTTAAAAAATTTGATTATTTATTTATGCGTATTGGTCGATAAGCTGACGGATAGCTTGGCTGGTTGTTAAGTGGTGAGCAAGCGCGTATTGGTCGAGGCGGTTCTCACGTTCTAAGTCAAGTCGTATCTTGATGATTTTGCGTGCTGGAGTTTTGCCTACTTCGAGCGGACGCCCCGGTGCCCTCTCTTTCGCATGAGCGAGAACAGAGTCATCATATCCGTGCTCAGCTTCATCAGCAAGATGGTAAAGCTTGTTATTTTCTTCTGCACTAAAATCATCATGAGATCAAAGCATGTATGTACTTTCCTTTTTCTGCTGTTTCTTTCATAGCTGAGCTTAGCAGTGAACGGTAAAGCTTTTACCAGCTACGATTTGATGGGGGTAAACAGCTGTAACGAGTAGCACTATTGATAGCGGTGAAAGATACAACACACGAAGCACAATGAAGAGTGTCAGATTTTGTGTAAATGGTGGGTTCACTAGGTTATGAACCGCCTCCCGTTTCTTGGACTGCGAAAATAAGGTTTAAGAAAAAGGAGGCAGCTCAAACGAGCGGCCTCTAAACATGGAGAAACCTCTGCTCCGCTACGAAAAAACACAGAAACCGCCCTCCGCCACACATAACAAAACGGGCAGCCCCTCAAAACAGAGAGACCGCCCGCGATACCGGCAAAAGTTCAGCTTTAATCCAACGCTATGTTAATCCAGTGCCGCCTTAATTCCAGCCCGAATCCAGCGCTGCCCTAGTTCCCCTGCGCCATCATGCGCAAGAACTCAGCGTTGGTCTGCGTCTTCTTCAAACGCCCTACCAGCTGCTGGTATGAGGACTCTGGCTCTAATCCGCCCAAAGCACGACGCAAGCGGTAGATAATCGCCATCTCACTTGGATCGGTAATAAGTTCCTCACGACGAGTGGAAGATGCGTTAATGTCGATTGCTGGGAAGAGTCGCTTCTCCGAAAGTTCACGAGACAAGCGCAATTCCATATTGCCTGTGCCCTTGAATTCCTCGAAAATCACTTCGTCCATCTTCGAACCAGTTTCCACCAAAGCGGAGGAAATAATAGTCAAAGAGCCGCCGTTTTCAATGTTGCGAGCAGCACCAAAGAACTTCTTTGGAGGGTAGAGTGCCTGAGCATCCACACCACCGGAAAGAATACGTCCGGAAGCTGGAGCAGCAATATTGTAGGCGCGAGCCAAACGAGTCATGGAGTCAAGCAACACCACAACATCCTGACCAAGCTCCACCAAACGCTTTGCGCGTTCAATAGCAAGCTCAGCAACAATAGTGTGGTCGGAAGCTGGACGGTCGAAGGTGGAAGAAATAATTTCACCCTGAACCGTGCGCTCCATATCGGTAACTTCTTCAGGTCGTTCATCAACGAGAACCACCATCAAATGCACTTCTGGATTATTTGCCTTAATGGAGTTTGCAATGTTTTGCAAAGTAATGGTCTTACCAGCCTTTGGTGGAGACACAATCAGACCGCGCTGACCCTTACCAATTGGCGAAACAATATCAATAATGCGACCCACCATATTCACTGGCGTTGTTTCCATCTTCAAACGCTCTTGCGGATACAGCGGAGTGAGCTTGGAGAACTGAGGACGCTGAGCAGCCTCTTCCAGGCTCAAGCCGTTAATAGCTTCCACCGACTGCAGTGGAACGAACTTTTGGCGTTGATTGCGACGGTCGCCATCACGATTTGTCTTAATAAAGCCGCGCACAGCGTCACCCTTGCGCAAACCGTACTTTTTTACCTGACCCATAGATACATACACATCGTTTGGACCTGGCAAGTAACCAGAGGTACGCACAAAAGCATAAGAGTCGAGAATGTCTACGATACCAGCAACGCGAATGAGTTCTTCTTCTGGCTGCTGCTCTTCGTGAACCTGCTGTTCTTCGTGATTTTCTGCACGGTTCTTACGATTATTACGGTTATTATTGCGACGATTATTGCGCTCGAAGCGATCGTTATTGTCGTCCTCGTTTGACTCTTCTGTGCTTTCTGCACGATCATAACGACGTGAACGGCGCTCGTTCTTTTCGGATTCCTCGTCCAAGTGTGCGCGATCTACACGAGAGATACGGTTGCGACGTTCTGCATGGCTTGCACCGCGCTGTTCGCGCTGAGCTGCAGCCTGAGCAATGCTTTCGGCACGTTCGCGCTCTGAACGGTCTGGAAGAGCAGACAGAATATCATTCAAATCAGCTTTAGCCTGATGACGGCTTGCTTCACGCTCAGCCTGCTCTTCTTCGCTGACGGCGGCGGACTTACGGCGGCTACGAACAGGAAGTTCTACGCCCAAATCAATAACTTTATCTGCCTTCTTGTCTGCGCGAGAACGTGCAGGAGCGCTTTTGATTTCTGACAGTTCAATAAGAGGTGCTTCAGAAGCTGGAGCGCTTGATTGACGCGCTTCGTTAATACGCTCAATCAGTTCAGGCTTACGCATAGTAGAAGTGCCGCGCAATTTCATTTCTTTAGCAAGTTCGCGCAGCTCAGGGAGCTTCATATCAGCAAGATTAGTATTTGCCACGTGTGTGACCTTTCGTGAGTAAAAAACAATTCCTCTACATCAGTCATTACATAGCCGAGGACTATAAACTGTGTGGGAAAGTATCTACATTGAAATTTCGTAAAAATAACGAACTGAAGTAAAACTATACGGTACTTGCTGGACAGAGCGTCTTTTATACACGCTCAAGCGTGGCGAAATACAAACAGACCCGCTCTTAACTAAAAGAGCGAGCCTGCTGTTAAACGCTGAACGCTTTAGTGACGGTGAGCGCGGTAGCAGTTAATCAGTGACTGAGTGGACTGATCTTGCTGAGCCAAAGCAGCGTCATCCTGAGAAATAGCAGGAGCAATCTGCTTTGCCAGAACCTTACCCAGCTCTACGCCCCACTGGTCGTAGGAATCCAAGCCCCACACAGTACCCTCAACAAGAGTGATGTGCTCATACAGAGCAATCAACTCACCTACTGCGAATGGGGAGAGAGTGTCACCCAAAATCGAGGTGGTTGGGCGGTTACCGGTGAATACGCGAGCAGGAACAATAGCTTCGTCAGTACCTTCAGCGCGAACTTCTTCAGCGGTCTTACCAAATGCTAAAGCCTTGGTCTGAGCCAAGTAGTTAGCGAGGAAGAGCTCGTGAACGTCCTGATCGCCATCCTTTGTTGCATTTGGAGTATTAGCAAAAGCAATAAAGTCTGCAGGAATGAGGCGAGTGCCCTGGTGAATCAGCTGGTAGAAAGCGTGCTGACCGTTAGTCCCTGGCTCACCCCAGAAGATTTCACCGGTCTGAGTGGTTACAGGAGTGCCATCCCAGCGCACAGACTTACCATTGGACTCCATGGTGAGCTGCTGCAAGTATGCGGCGAAACGATGTAGATACTGGTTGTATGGCAAAACAGCGTGGGAATGTGCGCCGAAGAAGTTCACATACCAAACGTTCATCAAGCCCATCAAAGCTACAACGTTCTTTTCGATTGGAGTATTTGCGAAGTACTCATCGATAACATGGAAACCGCGCAAGAAGTCTTCGAAGCGTTCTGGACCGTAAACAATGGCAATAGAAGTACCAACAGCGGAATCTACAGAGTAGCGGCCGCCAACCCAGTTCCAGAAGCCGAAAGCATTGTTTGGATCAATACCGAATTCAGCAACCTTGTCGAGTGCAGTAGACACTGCAATGAAGTGCTTTACAACAGCTTCAGCATTCTTTTCGTCCGAACCGTCGATTGCACCCTGAGCCTTCAAAGTTTCAAGTAACCAAGTGCGTGCAGAGCGAGCGTTGGTCAAGGTTTCCAAAGTGGTGAAAGTCTTAGACACAACAATGAACAAGGTAGTTTCTGGATTAATGCCCTTGAGCTTTTCAGCCATATCGTTAGGGTCAATGTTGGAGACGTAACGAGCAGAGATACCTGAATCGTTGTATGCCTTCAAAGCTTCGTAGACCATAACTGGCCCCAAGTCAGATCCACCAATACCAATGTTTACCACGGTATCGATCTTCTTGCCAGTTACGCCAGTCCACTCGCCGGAGCGCACCTTGTTAGCAAAAGCGTAAATGCGGTCGAGAACTTCGCGAACATCCTTTACTGTGTCCTGACCGTCTACAATGAACTTACCTTCGTCAGAAGCTGGACGACGCAAAGCTGTGTGAAGAACAGCGCGATCTTCAGTATTGTTAATATGCACACCGGTGTACTGCTGCTGAATACGCTCTTCGAGCTTCACATCCTTAGCCAAGTCTGCAAATAACTGCAGTGTCTCTGGCTTGATGAGGTTCTTAGACAAATCGAAGTACAAATCTCCAGCTTCAAAGCTTAAGCTAGCTGTGCGGTTTGCATCAGCTGCGAACCACTCGCGCAGGTTAATGCCTTCTGCCTGCAACTGATTAAAATGATTCTGCAATGCAGCCCATGCTGGTGTCTGAGTTGCATCAATAGGTGGATTGATGGCCATTGCCAGTCCTTTCATACCTTAGAAACGTACGATTCTCCGTACCTAATCATTAAAGATTAGTAGGTGAAAAGGACACGTGCGCGATTTTTTGCTCTTGTTTGAGTCTTGTGTGCGGGCATGCACACAAAATCCTTGCAAACGTGTGCAGTGAGGGATTGGTTTTTGGCTCTGCGGCTCGCGTTTCTCTGTGCTTTATTAAGACACTGGACGGCTTGCACTTTCTAGCGCATCTATGCTACACTCTTATTTTCGTACGACGCATGCGCAAGCATGTTGATTGTATTGCCACTTTAGCTCAGTTGGTAGAGCGTCTCACTCGTAATGAGAAGGTCGCCGGTCCGATTCCGGCAAGTGGCTCTGACTACCTATTTACACATTCTTACTCTGAATTACTTTGCGCGAGTGGCGGAATTGGTAGACGCGCAGGATTTAGGTTCCTGTTCCACTGGAGTGAGGGTTCAAGTCCCTTCTCGCGCACGTTGTCATGTCTCACGACATAGTTCCGCTGCAGTTGGGGAGCTGTGTCGTGAGATTTTTTGTTTTCATGCGTAAAGCCGATACGCGCAACCGATATGCCACTTATGAAGCCATCTTTGTACTGCTCCGTTTTTGTTGGACTGTATGGTTGGTTCTTTTATTTTAGGTAGTGTTTGTATGGGTGCGCATGGTAGTGATTTTGCTAGTAAGCGTGTGGAATTGTTGGCGCTGTTTGATCTGGGGTGTGGTTATGCCATAGCGGCTGATCAGTGTGGTGTCAGCAGTGACCTTATCCTTGTTAGTAATGAAGTCCTCAGCATGACCCAAAGAAGCGCCCTTAGCAACGTTTGTTGCTTCAGCCTTAGGCTTTGGCTGTGGTAAAGCAATCAGCAGACCTGAATCCAGCTGGTTTGTAGTGCCTCTAGACGAGCTATCCACAGCATTCTCGAACATACCGTAAGAACCACCGAAGTTGTTATATCCTGAAATACCAATCTGCGCCCCTTGTGTAGTCGGCGTCCAGTACATGTTTGTGCGACCGTTGTAAGGATCCTCCGCGGTTGCATTACCCTTGACCCACAAGGCGTAGTTCAGCTGACCCGTAATAGGGTACGAAGTTACTTCAGTAATATTCGAAGCAGGCGTAGCTTTGAAGCGCATCTCCTGCCCAATACCAAGATCAACGGTGCCATTCTTCACAGCATTATCCTGATAGAGACCCTTATAACCTTCCTTGCGGGTATCTACTGAACCGTTGGACTGTCCATTGAAGTTGCTCAACGCGAAGTAGTTAACATCGTTCTTGTAGTTGCCAGGCGAGTTCGAGGCGAAATTACACATCACCGATACGTAACCATTGTCAGCAATCGAACGCCAGCCAAACTTCGCATCAGCAGCGGCAACTGAATCAGGCACATTGGAACTCAACTTATTCAAGGTCTTATATGCCAGTTCTTTAACGTTTGTGGCCTGCAGACCAGTTGGGCAACCAGCTTCGTTCATCGGATCGCTCTGCATGAAGTTCTTCTGCCGATATGTAATCCGATTATACGGAGGGGTGTGAGGATCATGCGTTCGGAGACACGTCGTATCGTTCGCAGTGTTGGTCAGAGGATTAGACTTAGGCAAATAGCTACCATCACCATTAACAAACTGACCATTGTTGTTCGACTCATTACGCCGCTCGCGATCCTTAGACTGAGTGTCGTTAGTAAAAGTAGTGCCGTTATATTCGGCAGTAATAGGGTCAGCATGTGCAAACACAGAGCTACCCACCAGAGGTACTAAGCCAGCGGTGGCAAGTGCTACAGCAGCTATGAAACCAATTGGTTTACGAAGCTTTTGCACACCTCACACAGGCTTCTTATGCCTAGACATAATATTCCTTTCTTCTCTCACCATAAAAATACATGGTTAAAGGTCATTTTAACCTGCCACCCCCCAGCGAAATCTTTGGTTTTCAAGGAGTTTCATTCACCATAACCATACGCCCAAAATTCTCCCAGTTAGGAGGTTATGGCTCGGTCAACACGCCGAAAAGTTGAGCATAAGAAAATCCCCAAGAGGTGTTCAAACATCACACTTCTTGGGGATTTGCACATGCTGCGTAAGCGACAAAATCAAACTAAATCATGAAAATACTGTGCAATAGCTCGCAAAGCTTTTCCTCGGTGAGAAATAGCGTTCTTTTCTTGAGCGGTCATCTCAGCACTGGTCAAACTGCCTTCTTGGTCACGCGGAACAAATAACGGGTCATAACCAAAACCGTTGTATCCGCGCTCTTCACGCAGTAAAACGCCTTCCATATCGCATACTTGCACGAACTCATGTGCCTGACCATCAGCGCTTACTTGAGCTGGAATAACAAGAGCTGCTGCACATCTAAACCGAGCAGTGCGCTCTTCATCAGGAATATCGCTTAACTGAGCAAGTAGCAAAGCGTTATTAGCAGCGTTGTCTCCGTGTCGTCCGCTCCAACGAGCGGATAAAATTCCCGGAGCCATACCCATAACGTCAACAATAAGACCCGAATCATCAGCTAAAGCAGGAAGTCCTGTGCGAGAAGCTGCATCGCGGGCTTTAATCAAAGCATTTGCTTCAAAAGTCGTGCCATCTTCTACAGGGTCAGGCAAATCCAACTGACCAGACGTAACGAATTCAAACTGCGATCCTTCTACTGTCTCGCCAATAATGCGAGCAATTTCCGTAAGTTTTCCTGCGTTATGAGTGGCAACAACTACTTTTTGAACCATGCTCTCTCCTCAATCGTGTTCAAGTTACTCGCTCAAAGCCTGGCGCTGAAACTGCTGCAATTCCTTATTGCCTTTTTCAGCTAAATCTAACAGAGTGTTTAAGGTTGCGCGACTAAAAGGCGCTCCCTCTGCTGTGCCCTGAATTTCAATGAACTCACCTGAACCCGTCATAGCAATATTCATGTCTGTTTGAGCGCGTGAATCCTCCTCATAAGGCAGGTCGAGCATAGGAGTGCCGTCAATCACGCCCACAGATACGGCAGACACCTGATCGGTGAGAACCTTGGCATTGCGGGCAATAAGTTTGTTGTTTTTAGCCCATTCAATTGCATCGGCGAGCGCGATATATGCGCCCGTAATCGATGTGGTGCGCGTGCCACCGTCGGCTTGGAGAACGTCGCAGTCAATTTGAATTTGGTTCTCACCCAGAGCCTTCATGTCCACAATGCCGCGCAAAACGCGACCGATCAGACGACTAATTTCGTGCGTGCGTCCGCCCACTTTTCCTCGAGTGGATTCACGGTCTGTGCGCGATGCTGTAGCGCGTGGAAGCATGGCGTATTCTGCTGTTACCCAGCCTAAACCGGAGTCTTTACGCCAGCGAGGAACGGAATCGGTGAACGTGGCTGTGCACAAAACGCGGGTGTTTCCGCACTGAATGAGCACAGAGCCTTCGGGAGCGTCCGTCCAGTTGCGTTCAATTTTTACGGAGCGTAATTCATCTGTGTGGCGTCCGTCGGAGCGGGCGGCACTTTCAGTAGTGTGTAATTCTGTCATATCTTGTATCCTACCGTGCAGGTATCTCAAGGCGGGGGAAAGCGGCATGCGCGGTGTGGGAGCGCTGGCTGTTGGGCTGTATGCGTGTGGGTTGTTGCTTATCGGTCAAGTGAAGCGGAGTTAAGCGGAGAGTAACCAAACGCATTAACCAAACGAAGCCTCGCATATTCAGCCAGCGCATTCACCCAGCACATTTGCCCCACCTGCCGTATACAGTAATAGTATGACGTTATTTGTTGCGCTTTTTCGATTTGCTACAGCTTTCTTCGCACTAGCAGGCACTTCTAAAACCTGGTTCTTCGGCGAAACTCAAAATCTGGTGTATTTTACACATCAAACAAACTTGCTCATTGCCGCCATCTTTATCTGGGCAGGATGCGCCAGTTTACTGCGCGGCGTGCAGCCCCCTGCATGGGTTAAGGGTGCGTTAACGCTGAACATTATTATTACCGGTCTGGTTGCGTGGCTCGTTTTGCCAGCGCCGGACATGTCTAAACAGCTATATATTTTCGGCATTCCAACAATCACTATGGTGCACATTATTGTGCCGATTATGGCAACCGTCGATTTTCTGCTTTTCGATGAGCATCGCCGTTTCATCTTGCTTGACTCGCTCACCTGGCTTATTTACTTCCCTGTGTACCTGGCTTTCGTTGTTATTCGCGCGAAAGTTTTCCACGCGGTCGGTCCTGAAGCTGATGGTAGCCCATATCCTTACGGTTTTATTAACCTCGACAAGCTAGGACTGCAACATTTTGTTATCAATTGCGCTGTTTATTTAGGTATTTTCTTCGTTTTGGCTCTCATTATTGTGCTGATAGATAAAGCGCTGCCAAAGCGCACTGTTTTAACAGGCTCATCGGTTAATGCCGCGCGGTTGAAGAAGGTGCGCTAGGTGGCGATTGTTGGCGCTAGGTTACGAACGCAATAGAGTACGGATCTCAAAACAAATTTAGGCGAAAGAGAGGACACTATGTCTACTGCCGCAATGCTTACCGATATGTATGAATACACTATGGTAGATGCTGCTTTACGTGATGGAACTGCTCACCGTTCCTGCGTTTTCGAGGTGTTCACCCGTTATCTTCCTGCTGGCCGCCGCTATGGAGTGGTTGCTGGTTTAGGGCGGATTATTGAGTATATTAAGGATTTTCGTCCTAGCGAAGAGGAGCTTGCTTTCTTACGCGATAACAAGATTGTGAGCAAAGAAACTATTGAGTGGCTAGAAAATTTCCATTTTTCGGGAACTATTCGCGCGTATCGCGAAGGTGAGATGTTTTTTGCTAACTCTCCTGTTGTTCAGGTTGAGGGAACTTTTGCGCAGTGTACGCTTTTAGAAACCGTTATTTTAAGCGTGCTCAACTATGATTGTGCGATTGCATCTGCTGCTTCGCGCATTACGTCTGCTGCGGGTTCTCGACCATGTGCCGATATGGGAGGTCGCCGCGCACATGAAAGCGCTGCTATTGCTGCCAGCCGTAGCGCTGTGGTGGGCGGTTTTGTGAGCACCGCTAATTTGGCTGCCGCTCAACTTTATGGCATTCCATGTATTGGAACGGCTGCCCACGCTTTTACTTTGGTGCATGACAGCGAGCGCGAGGCTTTTGAATCTCAGGTTGCTGCTTTGGGCGTGAACACAACGCTGCTCACTGATACATACAATGTGGAAGAAGCTATTCGCACAGCTGTTGAAGTTGCAGGCACTGATTTAGGCGGTATTCGCATTGATTCTGGCGATTTAGCTTCGATGGCTCAGAAAGCGCGTCATCAGTTAGATGCTTTGGGTGCTACTTCTACCAAGGTTACGGTGACGAACGATTTAGACGAATACGCTATTGCTGCTCTTGCCACTGCTCCTGTTGATTCCTATGGTGTGGGTACTCGTTTGGTTACTGGTTCTGGGCACCCTACCAGTTCTATGGTTTACAAGCTCGTTGAGCGTGAAGGCAATGACGGTGCTATGCATCCTGTGGCGAAAAAGAGCTTTGGTAAAACAACTGACGGTTGGCGAAAGCGCGGTTTGCGTGCTTATGAGTATGGTCTGGCTCAAGGTGAGCTGGTGTTGGCTGGCTCTGAACAGGCTGTGCAATCATGGACGAGCGATCAGTATGGCGATTTGAAGGACTTGAGCATTGTTGCTATTGATCACGGCGATATTGACGAGTCCTTGACCACCCGCGAGGCACTCTTTGCTGCCCGCAATTACCATTACGAAGCCTTGCGCGAACTGCCAGTAAACGCTTTGTCGCTTAGTGACGGCGAGCAAGCTATTCCTACTGAAGTTATTACTGTGGAGTAGTTGGCTTTTAAGGAGACTATTCGTACTGTCTTGCGCTACTCTGTAAGTGCTAAAAATCTGATAAATGTATTGCCAGCCATGCTAGACAGAGCCTAGCATGGCTGGCTGTTTTATTTAAGCCCACAAAAATTAGACAAATCCGTTGCGAAGCATGATGTGGTATCTCAGTTATGAATCAAAGCGTGAGCAGTGCGTAGAGGTTGCTAGCACTTCACGCTTACAATCCGTGCGTCCAAATATGAGCTAAAATTCCCACTCGCTCGTACGCCAAAGTTGCTCGTTGAACTTAGCGGGGTTTGGGGACGATGTTGCTCAGTAGGTTCCAGCATGAATGTGTTTACTTTTATGAGTGAAGTCGATACGCGCAACCGATAGCCACTTGTGAAGCAATTTTTCCGCATCAAAACTGGCATAACAGTGTATTAATCGGTTAAGCAGAATGCGAGAGAGTAAAAACTTCTTCAAATTTAACGCAGTGTGAAACCTGATTACGCATAACCCTAAATCCTACCTGCCGCAACCAATAGGGATATACGGAACAGGGTCATGCACATGTAAAGCCAAAATCAAAAAGCCTGCAACCACAGCTGCAGGCTTTCCGTATTTCATTATATTATTTCATCATATTTTCGTAAATCTTTTTGCACTCAGGGCACACAGGATGTCCGTCTGGTTTATGCTTCGGAACCCATACCTTGCCACATAAAGCTACAACAGGCCTACCCGTCATGCGGGCTCGTTCCATCTTCTCTTTCGACACATAATGCGCATAACGGTCGTTATCGCTGTTATCGTTGAGCTGCGTGTCTTCCTGAGTAACGGTTTCTGTGCGTTCAAGCGTCGATACGCCAGCGCCGCCTTCTTCGTTCGGATTAGCGAAACCTGGCTGATCAGCATCAAACATTTCTTTCCTCCTTGACCTGCACACATTCTATCAAGAACAAGTTATATATAGTCTCATTCTAGTCGTTGCGTTACTCTTAAAGCATGACAATTGCAGTATGTCCCGGCTCTTTCGATCCAGTAACCGCGGGCCATCTTGACGTCATTGAACGCTGCTCGAAGCTGTTCAGGGAAGTTCATGTGGTGGTGGCAGTAAATGCTGCCAAAAAACCAATGTTCAGCGAACAGGAACGCATAACCATGATTAAGCAGGCTTTGCAGGCTGACGGTGTGAACAACGTTGTTGTTGCCAGCACAAACGGTCTGATTACTGAATATTGCACGCAGGTCGGCGCTTCGTTAATAGTTAAAGGTTTGCGCCAAAACGGTGATTACGAGGCCGAGCTTGGTATGGCTTTGGTGAACCGTCAACTTGCAGGCGTGGAAACCATGTTTATTCCTGCCGATCCTATTCGCGAGCATATTTCTAGTTCAATCGTTAAAGATGTGGCACGTCATGGTGGAGATATTACCGGCATGGTTCCATCATCAGTGTATAACGCTTTAATCAACGCAGTTCATGAGGAGGGTTCTAATGACGAACGCTTATGATTACGATCCAGACGCACGTTACGAGGACGACGAAACTGGTTCTGCTAAGATTGCGCAGAACGCGGGAGTTTCGGGCGCTTCCGCTGCTTCGGTTTACGAGGATGACGACACGAACTCGCACGACATCGCAACCGAGGCGTACGAAGGAGTTTCAGCTGAGAACAGCGCATACGAGGATGAACCAAAGCATATGGTTGACCCGCAAACTCAAGCAGCAATCAACGCCTATATTCCTGATGCAGAAGATGCCGAGGCACTGAACGCACGCACCGAAGAACAGTTCTCCACTGCCTACGACATTATCGATCAAATTGACGGTCTGCTTTCCAACGCACCAAGCCTGTTTTTCTCCAAAAATCAAGTAAAAATTGATTATGACGAGGTGTATGGTCTGTTTCAAGAGCTCAAAGACGTTCTGCCAGTACAGTTACAGCGCGCATCCGATTTAATGCGCAAAGCCGAGCGTCGCTTGGAAAACGCGCAAAGTCAGGCAGAAGCTATCGTAAATAATGCGCAGGCAAAGTCAGCGTCTATTATTAGCGATGCGAACGATCAAGCGCGCATCTTAGCTGGGCAGGAAAACGTCGTTTCGCTGGCAACGCAGCAGGCGCGCTCTATTTTGAGTTCCGCGCAGGAGAAGGCGAACGCGCTAACCAAGGGTGCAAACGATTACACTGCTGATTCCATGCGCGCGCTGGACAATCAGTTGGTTGAGTTGCGGCACAGTATTAGCACGGGATTGCAGGTTTTGCAGGAGCGTCAGCAAGTGGCGTTGCACGATTTGCCGCATATTACGCCAGAGGACTATCCGCAGGATTAGGGGCTTTGCTAGGGCTATCGCAGGCACTCGCTTACGCAGTTCTCACGCGCTTTTTCACGCGCTTTTTACGCGCTTCACGAGGTTTTAGGAGGTTTTATGGCACGCGAACACGCCACACCATGGTCTGTCTCTATCTCTCAGTTATCGCTCAAGCCAGGTAACTCGCAGGACATTAGCGACCTCGTTGTTCCTGCCCCATCTGGCATTGGCGATTCTCTGGTAGGCATTGCTGAAGGTTCAGACGTTACCGTAAACGCTCGTTTGGAATCTTTAGCCGACGGTATTTTGCTGACCGGCACTATCAGCGCTGACTTTGATAGCGAATGCATGCGCTGTTTAGAGCCAATTCATGAAACGATTACAGTAAACTCCGTTGTGTTCTACACGTATGAGAAGGATTTGTCGGCTGCTAGCTCTTCAGGCGCTTCAGGCTCGTCAAGCGAGGAGGAGGTCGATATTATCGCCTCGCAGGACGAGAGTAACGACACTTATCCGTTGAGTCCTGACTCTATCTACTTGAATTTAGAGTCACTGATTCGCGATCAACTCGCTCAAGCACTGCCTCTGCAACCGCTTGACCGCGAAGACTGCTTGGGCTTGTGCTCGCAGTGCGGATTAAATCTGAACGAAAACCCTGATCATAAGCATGACGTGGTGAACATTCAGTGGGCGGCTTTGGAAGGATTCAAGGCGCAATTAGAAGCGCGGGAAGAGGAATAAACGGGGCGTATTGTAGTGTTTATTCAGCGGTTATCGCCTCTCATTATCGGCAAAATTTGCGAATGACGAGAGGTTATATTAAACTCTACAAGGCTTAAGCAAATATTCGATTCGAACAGAGGATAATAAAATGGCATTGCCAAAGTATAAGACCTCGCGTGCAAACACGCATTCTCGCCGTTCCAACTGGAAGGCATCCGCAACAGCAACTGTTAGCTGCCAGAACTGTGGTGCACCTGCATACCCACACATGGCTTGCCCAACCTGCGGTTCTTACCGTGGTCGCACATACCGCTCTGCTATCAAGCCAGGTTTGGCACAGTAGTTCAGGTTGTAGCAGTAATTAATAACAGTAATTAAACTGTTGTTGCGCGCTATAAGCGCTCATAATCCTCCTTTATCGACGGGTAAGGGAGGATTTTCTTATGTTTACGTACCTGTTGTTGGGGTATGAGGAGGCTAGTAACAGTAGTGCGCCCCTTGTCATTGGTCTTGCTGCTTTAGTGATTCTTGGGGTTTTAGCGGATTCGTATGTTCCCAGATATGACGTGTTCAGCGCAGCCTTACTGGGAGCAGTGTGTTGCCATGCAGCACTCTTAAAGAAGAGCAATACTTCTTATGGTTGTGTGTGCTGCACGAGAAAGACGAAAGGTTATGGTGTGCACAGC
>NZ_KV812468.1:201040-285127 GCF_001813415.1 Alloscardovia sp. HMSC034E08
TCTTTCACCGCTATCAATAGTGCTACTCGTTACAACTGTTTAACCACATAAATCGTAGCTGGTAAAAGCTTTACCTTTCACTGCTAAACACAGCTATGAAAGAAACAGCAGAAAAACGAGCTAAGCCGAAACCTGCTGAAATCCGAAACGCAGTTAAAAAACCTAGCCCCGCAGAACCACGTAAACTATCTCGTCACGCGCTCTTTGGCAATTAACCCGCGAAAAGAGTTATCAATCTGAACTTAATCGCTACAAGAAAACAAAGAGACTAGGGAAAGCAATTCAGTAAAACAAGGAACGCCGTAGCGACCCAGCCACCCCACCCGTTCACGCATATGCCTACAATAAGCATCATGACTAAGAACAGAAACCATAACAATCACAGCGCTCCCGTCAGCAGTTTTGCGGAAAATCTTTTCGCAAAACTAGGTCATACGCTCACTCCTGAGCATTTAGTAGAAGCTCTCACCCACCGCTCGTTTACGCACGAGCATGAGGGAACGGTCAGCTACGAACGTTTAGAGTTTCTGGGCGACGCTGTGCTCGAACTGGTTGTAACGGAAAGTCTGTTCACTCAGCATCCTGATTATTCTGAAGGTCAGATGGCGAAAATCCGCGCAAAAGCAGTATCTGAGCAGATTTTAGCGCCAATCGCACGTAACGAGCTGAACGTCGGACCGATGATTTTGCTTGGTAACGGTGAAGCCGATGACGGCGGTGCAGATAAAGACTCAATTTTATGCGATATTGTTGAGTCCTTAATTGGCGCTGTCTTTATTGAGCACGGTATCGATGCCGCGCGCGAAACGGTTCACCGCCTCATCGACGCATCTCTCGAAAAAGTCAGTCATGAAGGCCCTTCGTTGGACTGGAAAACTTCTCTCATGAAAATCGCTCACGAGCTAAAAATCAATGAACTCACCTACCGCATGGAAGTGGGCGGACCGAACTTTGCGCAAGTCTTTACGGCTTACGCTCAACTGGAAGAAAACGAACGCAGCCGAGCGCTTGGTATCGATGCGAGCAAGCCGCTGGGGCAGGGCGAGGCGTCAACGAAACGTAAAGCGCAAATGATTGCTGCCGAGCATGCGTGGAAGGCGCTAAACGCATTAAAAAATACAAACAAATAATAGCCGTACACATAGCGGACAAAAAGGGGCGTATTTCCTGCCTCTTACGATAGTATTAAGCAACATACCGTCACAAGCGGTTACGGACAGTGAACACAATGAACACACTATCGTAAGAGGTTTCTATGGCATTGCCAACACCTTTACAAGCTTTTAGCGCGCTACCGAAAAACAGCGCTGAATCAGCCGTGTCCAAGGGCGAGAAAATGACCGGAGCTCAGGCTCTTGTACGTTCTTTGGAAGATATTGGCGTCACTGACGTCTTTGGTATTCCTGGCGGCGCTATTTTGCCGGTGTATCACGTTATTAACGACGACACCAAGTTCCGTTTCGTGCTTACGCGTCACGAGCAGGCTGCTGGTCATGCGGCTGAGGGGTACGCGCTGGCAACGGGCAAGGCGGGCGTAGCGATTGTTACGTCTGGTCCGGGTGCGACGAACACCATTACCTCGATTATGAATGCGCAGATGGATTCGGTGCCACTGGTTGTTATTACTGGTCAGGTGGGTGCGCATCAGATTGGTACGGATGCGTTCCAGGAAACCGATACTGTGGGCATTACGTACCCAATCGCTAAGCATTCGTATCTGGTAACGAACGCTCAAGATATTCCGCGCGTTATTACTGAAGCTTTCCATATCGCTACTACTGGTCGTCCTGGTCCTGTAGTGATTGATTTAACCCGTTCTGCGCAAACAGGAGACATGTATTATTCCTGGCCTCAGTGCATGATTTTGCCTGGTTATGCGCCAACAACGAAAGCGCATGGCAAGGTTTTGTCTCAAGCAGCACGCTTGATTCAGCAGTCTTTCCGCCCGGTTTTGTATGTGGGCGGTGGCGCGATGCGTTCGGGCGCGTCCGCTCAGGTAGACAAACTCATGAACATTACCAACGCTCCAGTGGTTACAACTCTGAATGCGCGCGGTATTGTGTCTGATGAAGATGAGCATAACCTCGGTATGATTGGTATGCACGGTTCGATTGCAGGTACGGGAGCAGTACAGAACTCTGATTTGCTGATTGCTATTGGTGCGCGCTTCTCCGACCGCGTTACCGGCAAGCTTTCTGAGTTTGCTCCTCGGGCACGTGTTATTCATATAGATATTGATCCTGCTGAGATTGGTAAAAACCGTGAGCCAGACGTGCCTATTGTGGGCGATGTTGCTGAGGTTTTAGATGCTTTGATTCCGGAAATTCAGGCTCTGCAGAACGTTGAGGGCGCTGTTGACTTGAGCGATTGGTGGAACCTGCTTAACTCTTTGCGTGAGAATTATCCAACTGATTACACGCGCGAAGGAGATATTCCAAGCGACGGCAGCCTCTCGCCTCAGTGGGTGGTAAAGAAGCTGTCTGACGAGGCCGATAAGAACACTATTTGGGTGGCTGGCGTAGGTCAGCACCAAATGTGGGCAAGCCAGTTGGTTGATTTTACTCAGCCTCGCTCGTGGCTGTCTTCTGCAGGTGCTGGAACTATGGGTTATGGATTACCAGCAGCTTTGGGTGCTCGTGTTGCCTCCGAACGCGAATTTAATGGTGAAAAACCAGTGTGGCTTATTGATGGCGATGGTTCCTTCCAAATGACCTCGCAAGAAATGGCAACTCTTTTCCAAGAGCACACTCCTGTGAAGATTGCTATTTTGAATAACTCCGTGTATGGCATGGTTCGCCAGTGGCAGACGCTGTTCTTCGATGAACATTATTCCGCCACTATGCTGCATGATGGCGACGAACATGCAGGCAATGCTGGCACTGAAGAATTCTTTGACGTTCCAGACTTCGTGAAGCTTGCTCAGGCGTATGGTTGCGTGGGATTGCGTGCTACCACGCAGGAAGAGGCTGAAGAGGCCATTAAAACTGCGAACAGCATTAACGACCGCACAGTGTTGATTGATTTCCGTGTATGGAAAGATGCTATGGTGTGGCCAATGGTTCCAGCTGGAAACTCCAACGACAACGTGAACTATCGCGAAGGCGAACAGCCTTTGAAGAACGTGGCAATGCAGCGCGAAGCTGCTGCCGCACAGACCGCACGCATTCAAGCAGAAACTGAAGAAGCAATGCAGAATGCCCGCGCAGAAAGGTCCAATCTGTAATGGTTAATAATCTTTCTTTACAGCCAGGAGCTACCCGCCACACCTTGTCTGTTTTGGTGGAAAACCGTCCGGGTGTGCTCGCTCGCGTGTCTTCGCTGTTCGCACGCCGTTCGTTTAACATCGACTCGCTATCGGTGTCTCCTACCGAACGCGAAGATATTTCACGTATTACCGTCACCGCCATGGTGGAGCCAGCTCCTCTTGAGCAAATTATTAAGCAACTCAATAAGCTGCTGCATGTTCTCAAGATTGTGGAACTCGACCCAGACAACACAGTTGAGCGCGAACTCGTGCTGATTAAAGTGGCAGCCACCGAACAGAACCGTTCAGACATCTTAGAGATTGTGAACCTCTTCCGCGTGCGCGTGGTGGATGTTCACCCTCAAAGCCTCACCATTGAGGCTACCGGAGCTGCCGGTAAAATCGACGCTCTGCTCGGCTTACTCTACCCTTACGGCGTCCTCGAACTCGTGCGCTCAGGATCGGTAGCCGTCAACCGCGGACCGCACGCTTTGAGCGATAAAGTAGCAGGTTCGGAGATTAACGAGCGCTAAGGCTGATTATTTAGCAAAGGGACAGTACTCGTTTGTACTGTCCCTTTTTTGATTGCATACAAAACCGTGGCTGAGAAGTTCTCGGCCACGGTTTTGTGTTTTACTTGATCGTGAGCGTGTGCTTACTTAAGCGTTAGCTTTCGGATAGATAGCGCTGCTGCAGACGCAAGAACAAGAGCAACCGCAAACCAAGGTTGGAACAACAGACGAACCCGTTGCAGCAAGCTTTATACCCTTAGCGGACTTACCTGCTACATGAGTCGCTGCACCTTGAGCTGGGGCCTTGGTGCACTGGTTACTATTGTTCTTCTGGTTGTTGTTCTGGCTGGTGTTAGTCTGGGTATCACCGTTCTGACTGTTACCGTTGTTTGATGTTCCCGGATTGACTGGTTTCTCAGGCGGCTCAGGCTTTTCTTCACCAGGCAGAGCGACCAACGCATTCACAGCGTTCATCGGCTGACGTGTTGCCACATCCACAGATGATTGATTAACATCTCGGCCGGCAGCATCCTTATAATCCAGCACTCGCTGCGCATGAGCGCGAACAATAGCCAGAGTATCCAATCCTGCCTCCTCATAAGCACTTGGATCTACCGCCTTTGCTTTTTCAAGAGCGGCAGTCAGCGCGCTCTTATCTACAGGATGAGCCCATGGCTCTGCAGGTTGCGGCTTCGTTTCTGGCAACCACGCTGGCTCCCACCAGAACAATCCCAAGCCAGCCTTCTTATCCAAGCTGTTCACCGTATTGGCAACATCGCGAATCTCGTCGGTCTGACCCTGTACAGAAATAAAGACCGTCGCCGCGTGGCAGCATATCTACGCCAGGTGTATACAGCCCTCGATGAGCAAACCGCTCGCGATGCGTTAGAAGATTTCCATGCAAGTGAACTGGGCCAGCAATACACGATGGCCTATCGTGTATGGGATAACGCATGGGGTAGATTCATACCGTTTTTGCAGTTCGGTTCAGCTACCCGTAAGGTTATTTATACGACCAATGCGATTGAATCGTTGAATTACCAGTTACGCAAAATTATTAAGAATCGGTCGAGTTTTCCCAATGATATTGCAGCGGTCAAACTGTTATGGTTAGCCATTTGTAATATCGAGGACAAACACAGACGCGAGCGCTTAGAACGCGACAAAAACAAAGACCACTTCCACAAAAAATCTGACAAGCTCAGACACGTCGAACGCATCCTGTCTCACACCAGGCAGAATCCTCACAGCAAGCATAGTCAACCAACCAGCACTAAAACAAACAATAAAATCAGCGTAGTGCAACCAACCATTTACACAAAATTCCTGACACCCTTCCAAATGTTGTTCTAAGTCCCAAGAAGCCGCCATACAACGCAAAAGGGCGTTGTATGCTCGAAAAGTCAAGCAAAACAACGCCCTCACAAACAAACAACCGCCCGCTACCCTTGCCTCACACGCTGCACAAGGTTCTTCACTGCCCCATGCTTCGGCGAAAACATCCAAGCTATCACGAACAATCCTGTAATCACCAGCACGATTGTTCCACCGGTTGCCAAATCCAGACTCCACGAGAAGTACATTCCCAGCACCGAGGCAACACATCCCAGAATCGGCGACAAGAGCATCATCACAGTCAATTTGTCGGTCAACAATCGCGCGGTCGCCGCCGGCCCCACCAACAGCGCCAACACAAGCACATTTCCAATAATCTGCACCGACACCACCACAGCCACAGCAACCGTCACATACAGCATTACGTCCAGCCATAGCACAGGCAATCCGGTTGCGGCCGCCGTTTCTCTATCCATCGACACACACACAAGCTCTTTGTGAAACACGAAGAGCAGACTCAAAATAAGCACACCAGTCACAGAAATCACTGCTATATCCGAATTAGGTATGCCAGTAATCGACCCAAATAAGAATGATTCCAGCGATCCAGCGTATCCTTGGGCTTTAGAAATAATAACGATACCCAAGGCAAAAGCTGAAACGAAGAAAATGCCAATAAAGGAGTCTTCGCGCAACCGTCTGTTTTGGCTAAAAAGCGCCACAATAATCGCAGTAATAATGCCTGCGAGCGCGCCACCAATCAGAAGGTTTCCTTGCAAAATAAAGGCGATAGCAAGACCAGGGAAAACGGAATGCGCCACGGCATCTCCAATAAAAGCCATGCCGCGCAGCACAACGTAGCATCCTACTACGCCGCAAATCACGCTCGACATGCAAGCAACAATAAGCGCTTTAAGAAGAAACCACAGGTCTGGATTGGTTAAGTCTAAAAGAAAATCAAGAGGACTAAGCATGGTTCATATCTTTCGTAATCAAGCGGATAAGAGAGGAATCTTCGCGAATGTTAAAGGTTTGCGCCCATTGAGCTGCGGTCAAAGCGCTCGGAACATCGTCTCCCACTATCGAGCCGTTAAACAGCAAAATGCGTGAGCAGGACTGAATCGACCCCACGATGTCGTGCGAGCTCATAATAATCGACTCGCCTTCGTCGGTTAGCTTGTGGAAGAGGTCAGTCAGCAACTCTTGGCTCGGCATATCTAAGCCTGTGAACGGCTCATCGAGCAGTAAAATATGCGGCTGACCTGCCAAAGCTCGCGCTACGAGCACGCGCTGACGCTGACCGCCCGAAAGTTCACCAATCACGCGGTCTTTAAAACCAAGCATTCCCGTGCGCTCCAGCGCGGTGAGCGCGGCACGATAGTCCTCTATGCGAGCGCGCCTGCCATAACCGATGTGGCGGATACGACCCATCAGCACCACGTCGAGCACGGAAATCGGAAAATCCCACGCAACATCATGGCGTTGCGGCACATACCCCACATAGCGCGTGCGATAGTGCTTGTCGTGCTCGGTATGGAACAGAACCTCGCCAGCGCATGACTTCTGCAGCCCCATAATTGTGCGGAAAAGCGTCGTTTTTCCCGCTCCGTTCGGGCCGAGCAGACCCACGAAATCGCCGGGCATCACGCGGAAAGATATGTTATTAACCACGTGATTTTGTCCGAAAGATACGTGCAGATTTTTGACTTCTACGCCGGGCACATGCACAGGCCGCTCTTGCGAGTTCTGCACAGCACATTCCTCCAGCATCTGCTCCTTCTCAACTTTTTTCATAAAACCCTCCTCACGCTTTCAACGCCTAAGCTTTCAGCTTTCTGAGCTAAGCTGCCGTTTTCCACACTTGCACGCTACCATCAATCACCAAAAACACCGCCACTCACCCCAAACACTTCTTAAGCGACCGCGCATTCTCACGCATCATCTGTGCATACGAATGCACGTGCGCGTCAAAAGCATCACCATAAATCGGGCAAATCTGTATATTGTTATCGTGCGCAATCTGTTGCAGCACAGAGGAACGCGACATAAGGTTTGGTTCCAAAAATACAGCCGGTATTTTAAGGTCTCTCAAAGTTTGCGCTAAACGTTTTCTATCTTGAATCGACGGCTCACTCGATGGGTTAATAGTTACGAAGCCGGCAATTTTCACGTTATACGCTTTGCCGAAATACGCGAAAGCATCGTGCGTAGTTACGAGATTTCGTCGTTCCCCAGGTATGGAAGCGATTGTTGAACGCACGTAATCGTCCACATCCATCAGCTCCTCAATATATTGCGCCGCGTTGCGACGGTATGTTGCCTCGTTTTTTGGATCTACTTGAGTGAGACGATCGGCAATAGTTTTTACGTATGCAATACCGTTGCTCACCGACTGCCACAAATGCGGGTCAATATCGCCATGCACGTGCTTTCCGAGTACGGCTTGCGGGAGCTGATAGATTTTTGATTTTTTCGGCCCTAAGAAAGAGTATCCGCCGCCTGCAGGTATTTCTTTGATAGCTTGGGACGGAACTTCTACGATAACCTCTTTTGGTGTGTAATAGGTACGCTGTCTTGTAGTGCTACGCGAGGATTGCGCGTCATCTGCTCGCACAGAGAAATCTTGGGACACGATATTATAAGCAAGGTCAGCATGTCCTTGATTCAGCACGACTGATGCGCCACGTTTTTTCGCGACCTGCAGAGCGTTCACGCCAACGGCAAAAGTGATGCGCGTGCTTCCTAAAGACTGCAGTTTTTCGCCTTGTGCGTTGTAATGGTCAGCGCGAATATCGAGACTGTATACGCCCGGCTTGGAGAACGCCCAACTTAAATGCGTATGAGCGTCAGCTGGCAAATCAACATAATCATGCGCATCAATACCGTCAGCAGAGTTAAAATAAACGTCTACATTGCCAAAAGTTCCAGTCAAATAGGCAAATAAATCTCCTGGACCTTGCACTTTCGTAGCAGTTAAACGGATCTGGTCAGAACGCGAAATATCTGCATGCACAGCATTTCCACTGCCCTGCGTTTGCGTTCCTTCTGTTACAGAACGTTCCACACGTTCCGTGGCTAATCCCAACCAAAGCGTATCAAGCGAAACGTCTTCAATCATCGGAATAATATCCGCCGCGTTTTTAACGCTTTCCTCAGCTAACTGAACGTTCGGCACGCCTTTGCGAACGTTGGAATCCAAAGCAGTAATAATGCTGTGCTCTTCAAGTAACATATAGTTACTAAAAGCAATATCGGCATACACAATATTGCGGATTGACGCAAGGCTTGGCTCGTAGGAGTGAGGGTCAGCATTATCGGGAATGATTGATGCCACGGTTGCAGCATCTCCAGCAACATGAGCAACCATGTCGCGCAGAACTCCCGTTGTCGTTACTACGCAGATCTTGTCGCTACGACGGGCTGAACATGCAACAGATGACGAGACAGCGGCTGTGCGCGAGCATCCCGCGCACAAACCGACGCTCATTGCAAGAGCTACAATGACTGCCATACCTACCATAATGCGAGCGCGAAGAACTTTACGCATGAGCATTCCTTTTTACGAGCAGAACAGCACATGTGCACAGCACGCTTAAAATAACGCCTGCACAGGTAATAATCATCCACTCAGGAAGAGGCAGCGAGCTTTCAGAGACTCCGGCGAGTAAAGGCATTTTCTGTTTTCCTTTGACTGCGCGGATTGCCTGAGCTGAAGCAGAGTTTTCATCCGAAGCGTTCTTGCCGTCAGCATTTTCAGCGTCTTTCTTCTCCTCATCTAAATTGGCGGAATTGTTGGCGATTGCATCACCATCAAGGTTTGAATTCAAAGCTGGCAGACCTCCACGAGAACCGCGGGCAGAGCTAGTAGCTGCAGCCTGAGCCACCCCTCGCCCAGCAGAAGACTGAGCTTGAGCTGTGCAGGCAATCGGCATCTTCCACGGGTCAACATCTCCCACAGCAAAATGAATATTGCGCGTTACTGTGCCAGACAATGCTGCATAAGCCAAAGTTACTGTGTAATAGCCAGGAGCACTAAAATCCCAATTCGCATGAGTATGCGTATTGCGCATCATCGTGTAGCTGTATGGGCCGGATGTAGAAACCACGGTGGTATTTGCTTGTCCCAAGTTTCCTTGAAGCCATACGCGCACTGAACCAGGACCTTGCACACGCAATAAGGTCATAGATACTGGCAAATGCGGTTTCATCGACTGATTATTCCATCCCAACCATGGAACTCCCGCAACCGCAGACTGCGGAATAGAATATCCCGAACCGTTACGCGCTTGCGAACCGTGCACCCAGAAAACTACTCCAGATGTATCGCGCAACACATGCGAACCCGTAGAATCTTCCTGAGCTGCCATAGCTAAACCGCCACCCACAGGCGTGTATGCGGCAATATCCACATGACCATGCTCTATGACCATGGCTTGGCGTCCCCTATTTCTCAGATCTGCCAGCGTGAGGCATGCGTTCTGTTGGGTAGGAGAGTTCTGTTGGGCAGAAGAATTTTGTGATGGAGCTGGGTTAGTTGGAGCGCTTGGTGTGCTTGGCTGCTCCGGCGTCGAAGGCGTAGAAGGAGTAGAAGGAGTAGAAGGCTGCTCGCCCTGCCCACCGTGTTCGCCCTGCCCTGCCGACGAAGCTGAACCTACCTGAAAAGTGTACGCCTGAACAGCAGTTTGCACCTGTCCGTTAATCTGCGCAGTTGCTTTCATCGTCAACACATATGTTCCTGGACGAGTAAACGCCCACTGCACATGTTCATGCTGACCAATCTCCAACTGATGCTGAGTAGACCACTGCCCTTGGTCTGCTGGAGCGCCTGCAACAGCAACATTAGGAGATGCCATCTTAGGATGAACAACATTTCTTCCATCCCATGTCCACATATACACAGCACCATCTTGTGGACCAGACATGGATTCCATATTCAGCAACAAAGATCCCTGAGCCTGACCAGTTAGTGCTTCACTGCTGAATCCTGCCCACAACATTCCTGGCTGACGAGAAAACGGAATCTGCCAAAACTCATTATTCACCGTAGCTTTGCGCAAAAAATCATATTGCGAATCTAAAGTAGTGGCAACAGTTGTTTTCGCAGTATCGTCCACCACAAAAATCAGACGGCTCGGATCATAACGCACACCGTTCTCTGCGCGCGAATCAATCTCATCAGCACGCGAGGCTAAAACCATCTTGCCCGAAGCATCAACATAAGCTGCGAAAGCATCTGCATGAACAGCTCCCACACGGCATTTGACAGAAGCAGGAATCTGCGCAGATTCTTGTGCTGATGTTGCAGAGTCCGTATTTGCTCGGCGAGCGTTATCGCACAACGCAAGATTAGCCTGCGCATTCTCACTGGCAACAGCTGTCTGAGGATGCGCAAAACCTGTCATGCTCATCATCACTGCACATAAGCAGGCACACACTCCCGCATATGCTCGTACTGTTGTTCGCCTCATCAGTTCTTTTCTCCCTCTACCTCACTCTTACTGGAGAAATCATCAAGCGCTTTTTTCTTTGCAGACGCAGAAAAACGCATCACAATAATCATGAGGATAAGAGCCACAACAGCAATCACAGCCGCACACGCAACAATAACTGTTAACAGTCGTTCAGAATTATTCTCAGGAGTAGTTACCTCAGCAGCACTGTTATTAGCAGTTTGAGCGCTTTCCTGAGCATCCGACTGCTCCACGTCTTGCACAGCGTTACTCTGAGGCAAAGCATCTTGAGCTTTTACGCCCGAACCAACAGCAAAGTTCAGCGTTGCTGTGTGAGAAACGCTCTGACCGTTTTTGAGCTGACCAGAGATGGTAAAAGTAAGATGATAAATGCCTTTTTGAGAGAAAACCCAGTTCGCATGAGTATGCATATTGGCTTCGATCCACGTTTTCTGAGGCATAGCAGCATCAGAGCTCCACAGCTGCTGAGGAGCTTGAAGATTACCATTTTCGAGGTAAACGTGAACCTTTCCTGGCCCTTCTACCTTATCTAAGCTCAGGTTAGCGCCACCAGCCAGTTCGTTGACTACCTGACTTTCTTGAGTATTCCATCCCAGCCACATGACTTCAGGATTTTGAGTTTGAGGAATAACGTACAGTTTTTCGCCTGTTTGAGCGCCAATAAAGCTGTATGCGGCATCGCTCGGCATGGCGATAATAGCTTTATCTGATACTTCAACCACCACATCATCAGGATTTCGCCATACAGGAGTATCGCCGGTATCGTCACGGATTTTGAGCTTCCATGAGCCTTCGCTTAACGTTGGGCCAAAATCAGCATGACCTTTTTGCAGAAGTATTTTCTGCGTATCGGCATGAGCAATATTGATATTTATACCTGTACACAAGCATGTGATGACAGCACACAGCACAGCGACATAGAGCACAATGCGCTTACGAGTAGTCATAATAAGTCCTTCACTACCGCAAACAAGGCATAGCAAAAGAAGGCATACCTTGCTCACACTAAGAAAATTGAAATTTGTTCGCATATGAGGGCTTACACAGCCCCAAGCTCCTTGCACGCGCAAGGAGCTATATTCTTGGAAAAATGTGAAAGATAATGCCTTACTACCCTATGCGACGCTTGACCACGAGAATGGTGGCAACCACTGCCATTGCGCACAAAGCAACAGTTAATACGCCTGCAGACACCATAAGAACCCACGGAGTTGGTGCAGTATTCGTCTTCTGTGATGCCACAGTATGATTTTTCTGCTTCTTCTTATCCTTAAGAGGTTTGTAGGATGTCTCCTGCGCGTCTAGCAGCGTGGACTGACCGGCAGCTTCTTCCGCTTTATTACCCTCGTCTTGAGCTGATGGAGCAGTAACGCTCGCACCTGTTGACAAAATGGAGCCAGCACCTGCACCAATGCTTGCTGGAGCAGCAAAGTTTGAGACCTGAGGGCTCAATGTTGCAGGTGTTACCGCGGCAGAATTGCCAGTAAATGCATTGGTTTTGGACGACAAACCCGCACCGCTGTGTGATGTGTCGTACACGCCAGAGTTCTTTGGAGCATCTCCAGGAACGACTGTAGGAACTGGTGCTGGTGGAACCGTAACTGCGGAGTCAGATTTTTTGTCTGGCTTAGCCTCTGGCTTAGTCTCAGGTCGAGAAGAAGTCTGAGACTTTACGCTCAAAATAACATCGCCAAAATCATCAAATTTCTCGTTGCGATATAGCGTGCCATCCTCAAACTCAAGTGAAGCTCTCACCGTTGCGCCGTCCATAGACTCATCAACAACAAGATCGTAATTCGTGTCAGTCTGACGAGTAAGTGTTCCATCCCCAGCGTCGGTATCGTGAGGAATATCAATCTTTGTGAAGGTCTTTTCGCCCTTCTTCTTAATAAGCCACACGCGCTTTTGAACAATTGACGTTACCGTACCAACAGGATTGCTCAAGCCCAATCCTTTAGCATCAGTCGGCACGCGAGGGTTATAAATTTTCGAGGTAAAATGAACGGTTTCGCCCGGCTTATACACGCGCTCATCAGCAATCGCACGCACAACAGGACGCATATCTATACCATGATCGTCAACAGCAATATGAGCTTTAGCCGATGCTAATTCATTCACGTGACTGTCTAAAGCGCGCACATATACCATCATATTGTTCATCGCTGGCTCAGCAGGAAGCTCCAAACTGCGCGCGTATAGGGTCGTTCCTTCGTCAGGCTTTTCATCTGCACGCACATAACGCCATTCCAAGTTCTGTGTTCCCTTAGGAATACTGTCTTGCGGAATGTACAGGCTCAAACCGCTGTATTCATACGAGTGAAAATGAGCGTGAGTGCCTTTATCGCGATTACCGAGGATTTTAAACTCAGAGCTTGGATTTGAAGGATTATCGGTAGGCTGGGTCGACTCGGTTGGGTTGCTTGGTGTACTTGGCTGTGTTGGCTCGGACGGATTATCTGGCTGAGAAGATGGAACCTTGCCCAGTTCAGTAACGATATTTTCTTCGTCCGAATACACTTTGCCCGTATTATCTTTGACGATGAAGGTGTAACGCACTACCCCAGTACTTACCGATTTACCCGTTGTTTTAGATGTAATAATCGTTTTAACATCTAAATGATAGGTGCCGGCAGCTGTAAACATCCAGTTGGCATGCTGATGCGATAGCGAATCTTGATGCAAGATTCCTGGCATAGCAAAGCGACTGCCCTCTTCTTCCGTATCATCTTTGTCATCTTTTTCAAAAGATTCAACAGCTCCACCCATCTCACCTGAATCGAAAATTAAAACTTTTCCATCTTCAGGAGCGCTTACGCGGGTGACAACAATGTCAGCTGTTGCGTCATGACTGGTGCGAGCGCCTACAGCGTCGCGACCTTCTCCTGTATCCCAACCAGGATAAGGAGCAACATTCATATCGCTTTGAGATTGATCCAAGAACCAGTAGCCATAACTTGTATCGTATTTTAGTTCAGGATGACCTAAATCTTTTTCGCTATATGCCGTTACTGGAACTGTAATCGTTGAGCGGTTGGGATTGTACAGCGTATTGCCATATTCTAATCCCTGCAGTAGTTTTCCACCTTGAATAAACGGATAGAAAACATCAACATGTCCACGTTCAATGGAGAGGTCTTGATCTTTGTATTCCATAGAGCTTGCATGAGCAGTATGTGAGGAATAACCCATCAAGACAGAAAATGAAATTATCACGGCGAGCGCGCTTAAACTGCAACGCCTGAGATTCTTTGCGAGGGTTGCCATTATGGTCTTTCTACCATGTAAGTTAATAATCGCAACATTTTGGGCACCGTGCCCAATGGTTTTAGTGTATCGTGCACTAGGTATATCGGGCAAGTTGGCGCGGGTCGGGCGGTTTAACGGGCGCGGTTGTGAGGAGGCTTGTGAGACGGGTTATGAGACAAGACACATTCAACACGTCATACGCTACAAAACAGATTGACATACACAGCATGTTTATAAGCTCAAGTCTGCCCATATAGCTTGCTGAAAACCGTGCCTCCTCCGCCTCCACACAATCAAGCCTCAGCCAGACCAATGCTAACACCTCGCCGTGCACGCTGTCCACAAGTCCTCCGCACGCAATTGATTAAAATATTAATAGAAAATAATTGAATACAGCGCTTTCCTGCTTCCTCTCGAAAAATCACTCCATTCAGCTTTTAATTTAAGGTTCAGCAATGAAAAAATCGTGGCTCGCCCTAGCACTCGTTGGAATCCTCATTGCTTTGGCAGGCATTATTACGCTAGCAATCGTGCGGTCGAATTCACCGCTGCACTACGTCACCGATACTTTTGGAGTAAAAATACCTTCGACCGTCAAGATTAATTCTTTTCGCACACAACCAGATTGGGACGGTCGTTTATCATATGGCACCTTGAATGCACACAAAGGTAGCTCCACAGGCTTGGTAAATACTGCGAATTTTACTCCGCTGAAAAATACCTCAGATACACGTGTCTCTCAGTTGGTTAAAGACGTTAATACAGCCTTTCACATCTCTGATGCACAGCCCGAAAGTTCTCATATCCTTTATCAGAAAATAACGATTAAGGATGAGAGCCTTCTGGTTATTTTTTACGATTCAGTTGCTGAGAAATATTTCTTCTACGGAACTCGTTATTAACCAGAACGCCTGCCCTATCCCTCTACAATCTCGCTCTTTTCGAGCCATTCCATTTCCAGCTCGTCAATGTGTGAGCGCACAGCTTCAACCTGCATGTTTATCTCGTTCAGCCCCACAAAATCGCTTGGATTGTGCGCAGCCATTTGCTCTCCAAGCTGCTTTTGCTCGTCCTGCAGTTTAGCGATTTTCCGTTCGATAGCACTCATACGCTTGGAAGCTTCACGTTTAGCAATACGCGCCGCTTTATCGTCAGCAGTATGTGATGATTGCGTCTGAACGCCTGCAGAAGTAAGCACGGACTCATTACCTGTGCTCACTATGCCGCCAGAAATAGGATTATCAACAATCTCTTTGCCCTCTAATAAAGCAAAGTAATCGTCTACGCCGCCTGGCAAATGACGGATTTTACCGTCAAAAATAGCAAACTGGTGATCCGTAACGCGCTCTAGCAGATACGCATCATGAGAAACAACAATCAAAGTACCTGGCCAGGTATCGAGTAAATCTTCCATAACTGTGAGCATGTCGGTATCTAAATCGTTGCCCGGCTCATCCATAATCAGCACGTTCGGCTCATCGAGCAGAATTAACAGCAACTGCATTCGACGTTTCTGACCGCCCGATAAATCTGCTATAGGAGTCATCAGTTGCGCTGCAGAAAAACCTAAACGCTCCATAAGCTGACCAGGAGTTGTTTCTTTTCCATCAACAATATAGCTTGGCTTATAACGGCTCAAAACTTCTTTTACGCGATACTTTCCGAGCTTCTCTAACTCGTCTAATCGCTGAGATAGCACAGCAAACTTAACGGTTTTACCAATATTTACGTGCCCTGCAGTAGGCGCTAAACTGCCGTCAATAATCTTGAGAAGCGTTGATTTTCCAACACCATTAGCACCCACAATGCCGAAACGATCGCCAGGGCCAATCAGCCACGTAACGTTATCGAGGATGCGCTTTCCGGTAACCGTGCGCGTTACTGCCGCTCCGCTTTCGCTGTCTTGCGTAATGTCAACACTGACAGATTGAGGTGTCTGTTCCGCTTCGCTCTGCTCATAGACTTGCGTTACGTCAATTAAATCGACTACCTGCTTACCCAAACGGGAAGTAGCCATAGCTTTCAGCTCCACAACGTTACGAGGTTCAGGAACGTCGGCAATCAGCTCTTGCGCAGTTTTTACATGGAACTTCTGCTTTGTTGAGCGAGCGCGAGCGCCGCGGGTGAGCCAGGCGAGCTCTTTGCGCGCTAAGTTTCTGCGCTTCGTTTCGGCTACATCTGCCTGACGTTCGCGCTCTACGCGCTGCATCATGTAGGCAGAGTATCCACCTTCGAAAGGATCAATGATTCCGTCATGCACTTCCCACATGCGCGTGCACACTTCGTCGAGGAACCAGCGGTCGTGGGTTACGACAAGCAGAGCGCCCGCATTGGCAGACCATCGACTTTTTAAGTGTGCGGCCAGCCAGTGGATTGTCAGCATATCCAGATGATTGGTTGGCTCGTCGAGTACAAGAATATCCCAATCACGCAGCAGTAAGCGCGCTAAATCAACGCGACGGCGCTGACCACCCGAAAGAGTTCCAACAAGCGCGTCTAAAGGAATATCAAGCAAAAGCATTTCGACGATAGCTCGCGAGCTGGCATCCGCCGCCCACTCATACTCTTCGCGACCTTCTAAAGCAGCCTGCGCAACGGTTGCGTTATCGTCTAAACTGTCGCGCTGATCGAGCATACCTAAACTTAAACCGCCGCGCTTGGTTACACGACCTGAATCAACTGGCTGAAGTCCCGCTAAAATGCGCAACAAAGTGGACTTACCGTCACCGTTTTTACCCACGATACCAATGCGGTCGCCTTCAACAACGCCGAGCGTTACATCACGGAAAATGGTTTTTGTCGCAAAATCGAGGGATACGTTTTCTAAGCCAATGTCATGAACAGGCACGAACAAAATCTCCAGTCTAAAAAATTATTAAGCGTTCTTCTGCAGAACGCGCGAAAAACTTGCGCAGCGAGCCGCGAACGAGGAGAAAACAGTATCGGCCACGCGATGCAGCGTGGCTTCATTTTCGCGGAAGTCCTCGCGAATCTTCTTTATCTGAGACTTCTTCAGCCCTTTAATCATTTCTGGCTGCTCCAACCATTGCTCCAAAATAGTTGGCGAAACCTCTAAATGGTACTGCAAACCGAGCGCCGAACCGTAGGCAAAGGCTTGAACTTTCGTGGCATCGCTTTTCGCAATAACTATTGCGCCTTCCGGAGCAGAAACTACGTCATTATGCCAGTGCAAAACGGTTGTGCCTGCAGAATCCATCGGCGCGAAATCATGACGATTAACGCGGTCAATATGCGCAAAACCAATCTCAGGTTCTTTGCCTTTCTTCAGCTTGCCCCCCAAAGCAGCAGCAATAATCTGATGTCCCAAACACACACCCAGCACAGGCTTATGCTCTTGAACCGCCGCCTTCACAATTTTCTGTTCAGCCTTAAGTCCCGGATACTCGTCGAAGTCGAGTGCTCCCATCGGACCGCCCATAAGCACCACGCCGCAATACTCTTCAGGCGCAGGAAGATTAGGCTTCTTCTCGTTAAGTATGGAGAGAACGCGGGTGGGGATGCCGGCTTCTTCCAAACTTTCCTGGATATAACCAGGGCGTTCCCACTGCACGTGCTGCACGATAAGAACATATGGCTTTGAGGTTTCAGTCATAGTGCTATTGTGCCACGCGGTCTTTACGTGAGGGTTGGCAGTGGGGACAATTCACCTCGTACTACAGTTTTACGCCAAAAGTTTTGGCTTGTTTGTATAGTGCGAGGTGATTTGATTGCTGTGTAGGGCGATCGGGTCTACTTTACGCTCGGCTTTAACTTTCATCCGTAACAACATCAGTGAACGCTAAATCTCTCTGACCCATTAAAACTGACTTGGTAAAGGCTTTACCATGTAGTGCTAACGCACATCTACGAAAGCTACAGCAAAAAACCGCGCGGAAAGCAGAAACAACCACTACACAATCGGCGAAATTGCGCCCATCTGTCGGACAAGACTAATAATCTCTTATATATGAGTACACAAATGTCGAAGGCAGCTGCCTCACAAAAGGTCTATAATACTGCGACGCACAGCATTATTCCGTTCGAACCGCTACGCTCTAGACACGTAGGCATGTATGTGTGTGGCGCCACCGTACAGAGCTCGCCGCATGTCGGGCATTTGCGCGCAGCTGTTGCGTTCGATATTATCCGCCGCTGGTTCATGAAGCTGGGCTACGACGTTACTTTCGTGCGCAACGTTACCGATATCGACGATAAGATTCTCGACAAGTCCGCGGCCGCCGGTCAGCAGTGGTGGCAGCGCGCGTACATTTACGAGCGTGAGTTTACGCAGTCCTACGATCTGCTCGGCGTTCTGCCGCCGACGTACGAACCGCGCGCGACTGGTCATGTGCCAGAAATGATTGATTTGATTTCGCGTTTGATTGAGCGCGGTCACGCGTACGTTGTGCCGAACGCTGATGGCACACCGTCGGGCAACGTTTACTTTGATGTGCCAAGTTGGAACAAGTACGGCGAGTTGACGCATCAGGAAGCCGGCACGCAAAGCGCAAATGCAGACGTCGAAGCTGCCGCCCCATCCATCGATAAGGCCGGCGACGATAAATACAATCCACTAGACGCCGCAGACCTGTCGAAAGACAAGCATTCCCTTCGCGATTTCGCTTTGTGGAAGGCTCCGAAAGACACCGATCCGCTCACTGCTCGTTGGGAGACGCCATTTGGTACGGGTCGTCCAGGCTGGCATATTGAATGCTCGGCAATGAGTCACAAGTATTTGGGTGACGATTTCGATATTCACGGCGGTGGCTTGGATCTGCGCTTCCCACATCATGAGAACGAAGTGGCACAGTCTCACGCTGCCGGTTGGGGTTTTGCTCATGTGTGGATGCACTCGGCATGGGTCACCCAAAAGGGCGAAAAGATGAGCAAGTCTCTGGGCAACGGTTTGAGCTTGTCCAATGTTCTCGAAGGTTATACCCCATGGATTGTGCGCTACGCTTTGGGCGGTGTGCAATACCGTTCCATGCTCGAGTGGAGCGACCAAACTTTGGAAGAAGCACGCGCTGCATACGAACGCATTACCGGCTTCCTCGACCGCGCTCACGAGCTATTAGAAGACAACAATATCGAGCCAGTAACCACTGAAGACATCGCGCACACAACTGCCGACGAGCTGCCAGCAGCTTTCGTTACCGCCATGACCGATGACTTCAATATTCCTGGTGCTTTGGCTGCAATCTTTAGCACGGTTCGTCAAGGAAACACCGCAGTAGCGAACAACAATGCACAAGAAGCAGCACAAACCGTAACCGCTGTGCGCGCTATGTTGGATGTTCTCGGTCTCGACCCCGAAAACCAGACATGGGCTTCCTCTGTATCGTCCAACGCGAACTCCACGAACAGCGCAGAACACGCAGCTCTCGATGCGCTCATTAAAACTCAGCTCGAAGCTCGTGCACAGGCTCGCGCTTCCAAAGATTTTGTACAGGCCGATGCTATTCGCGACGCCCTGAACGCAGCAGGTATTACTATTGTAGATGACCCGCAAGGCTCCACCTGGAAAGTGAAAGAATAAGGACTTATGGCTACATTCAGTTCCCTCACCGATCGCCTGTCGAACGCTTTTAAGAACCTGCGTTCGAAGGGTAAATTGTCTGAAGCGGATATTGACGGCACTATTCGCGAAATCCGTCGTGCTCTTCTCGATGCCGACGTAGCCGTGGACGTTGTACGCTCCTTCACCGGACGCATTCGCGAGCGCGCGCTCGGCGCGGAAGTAAGCGATGCGCTCAATCCTGCTCAGCAGGTGGTGTCGATCGTGCACGAAGAGCTTACTGCTGTTTTGGGTGCAGGCGTTGATCGTCCACTCAACTTCGCTAAGAATCCGCCAACAATTATTATGCTGGCCGGTTTGCAGGGTGCTGGTAAGACTACCTTGGCGGGAAAACTTGGTTATTGGCTTAAAGATACTGGTCACACGCCTTTGCTGGTGGCTGCTGATTTGCAGCGTCCAAATGCTGTTACCCAGTTGGAGGTTGTGGGCGAGCGCGCCGGCGTAGAAGTTTTCGCGCCTGAGCGCGGTGTTTCCTCGGAAGCTGTAGCTGCAGGAACTGCCACTCCAGGTCAGGACGCTGGCAATCCTGTGCAGGTGGCTCGCGATTCGATTAGCTACGCTCAGCAGAAAATGTACGACACGGTTATTATCGATACCGCTGGTCGTTTGGGCGTGGACGAAGAGCTTATGCAGCAGGCTCGCAACATTCGCGATGCTGTAAACCCTCAGGAAATTTTGTTCGTTATCGACGCCATGATTGGTCAGGATGCTGTGGTTACGGCGAAGGCATTCGACGAGGGCGTTGATTTCACTGGTGTAGTCCTCTCCAAGGTGGATGGCGATGCGCGCGGTGGTGCAGCTTTGTCTGTGGCGAGCGTGACGGGTAAGCCGATTTTGTTCTCTTCTACCGGTGAAGGTTTGAAGGATTTTGAGGTCTTCCACCCAGACCGCATGTCGTCGCGTATTTTGGATATGGGCGATATTCTCACTCTTATCGAGCAGGCTCAAAAGCAGTTCGATGAGGAAGAGGCGAAGAAGGCTGCAGCCAAAATGTCGGAGGGCACTTTTGGTTTGGACGACTTCTTGGCTCAGCTTCAGCAGGTGCGTAAGCTCGGTTCGATGAAGTCTTTGCTCGGCATGATTCCTGGCATGGCCGCTCACCGTAAGGAGCTTGAGCAGCTCGACGAGAAGGAAATCGGCCGCACAGAAGCTATTATTCGTTCGATGACTCCTGAAGAGCGTCGCAATCCGTCGATTATTAATGGTTCTCGTCGCGCCCGCATCGCCTATGGTTCCGGCGTAACTGTTACCCAGGTTAACGGTCTCTTGCAGCGCTTCGAGCAGGCTGCCAAGATGATGAAGCGTATGGGCAATTCCGTAGGCATTCCAGGTATGGGTGGCGCTATGGGCATGGGCGCTCCTTCCGCGAACTCGCGTAAGGGCAAGAAGCTTAAGGCCGCTCAGAAAAAGAAGAACAAGTCTAAGAGCGGTAACCCTATGAAGCGCGCTCAAGAAGAGCAGGCTTTACGCGACCGTTTGGCCGGTAAGAAGCCCGCAGCTCCTCAAGGCGCATCCTTTATGAAGCAGCAGGAGATTCCAGATATCCCTCAGCTTCCCGATGGTTTCGGCGGATTAGGTAGTTTGCTCGGTGGCAACTAAAAAGTCTCGCCGCGCAGCACAAAAGAAAAGCGCGTCTTCTTCTCAGAGGCGCGCTTCGTCTGTTTCGCGCAGAACGGTTTCACGTGGAACATCCGCATCTGCACAGCATCCGCGCACTCTCACGCATATGAAGGGCTTTTCCAGCGCCCAATCAGAACTTCTGCAGCGCGCTTCAGGCTCACCGAAACGCAAGAATTCGCGTTCAACGTCTCAGTCAAAGAACCATCAACCGAAAAGAGTATCTATGATTTTATGGTGCATTCTAGGCTGTATTGCTTTATGGATGGCTTTACGCTATCTTCCTGCCGGATGGGATTCCTTCGGTCCGCTGCCATTTATTACCGCTCTTATTCCTCTTCTTGCAATCCCCCTGTGCGGCGTGCTGGCTCTCAGCCTATTTACGCACAGCACGACTCAGGTCTGGACGAGTATTGCTCTGCTAATCGTTCATATTGTGTGGTCGCTCACCTATTTTGTGCCACTTCCTGCTGAGATTATGCCTGTGCTTGGCTCTCCTCGGCAAAGCATGAACAGTGCCGTCAGCACTGACTCTGAACAGACGATTACTGTGATGACGCTTAACGCGCGTTACGGACATGCAGATACCAGCGCGATTATTCACACGCTCAAACAGATGAATGTAGATGTGCTTGCTGTGCAAGAGGTAAGCAGTGACTTCGTTAAGCGTTTACACGAAGCCGGCATAGATACTCTCATGCCGCACGAACAGTTAGGTGAGAAAAAAGCAAGCGATAACGGCGGTTTTAATGCTCTCTGGTCGCGCTATCTCGTCACACAATCAGGCTCAACTTTGCTGAACAACATGGGTTCTCACACGCCGTGGATAACCGTACAAGTCAATAATCAAGCCGTGCACATCGTCTCCACTCATCCATATTCCCCACAGCGCAGTACTGAACAATGGCATCATGATATTACTGCTTTAGCCAGCCTGTCGAGCGGAACAGATGTTCCCACAATTGTGATGGGAGATATGAACTCAAGCACTGTTCATCCGAGTTTGCGCTCTACAATCAACACTGGTTTGCTTGATTCTTCTCTTGAACTTCATAGTGGGGCACATCCTACTTTCCCATCATCATGGACTTTCCTGCCAAGCATGATTGAAATCGATCATGTGCTCCATACGCGCGAAATGCAGTCAGTTAGCGTAAAAACTGCTGTTATACCGCGAACCGATCATAAAGCGCTTATCGCTACGCTGAGCTGGCGCTAACGTACAATAAAAACGAAACGAACAAAGGAAGCATCATGGCAAAGAAACAAGCAGTAACTTTTAGCGAGGAATGGGACTACACACACGTAACAGGCGTGCGTGCACACGTGGCCAGGCTGTCGGGAACCGTAACTTTTCGCGTAACTTTTAGCCGCACAAACGGTTTAGAACTAGCCAATGGCGAGTACGAAATTCAAACGGATAGCAAATATATTCCGCACTCCATCGTGGACCGCATTATTGCCGACGATATTGCTGCAGCTCAGCGTGCTCACAAGTAGTAAAAATCGAGCCGTTCCGATAAACTAGAACGCGTTATCTGCGTATGTTGGCGCCCTCAATTCCAATATGCGCGGGGTTACACGTTGCTCAGTGATTGCGTGCCCCACACGGATGACCTGAACAACACCCTCATGATACAAGGAGAGCCATCTTGGCAACTAAGATTCGTTTGAAGCGTTTCGGTAAGAAGTTCTACGCATTCTATCGCGTAGTTGTAGCAGATTCTCGCGTAAAGCGCGACGGTAAGGTTATTGAGGAGATCGGTGTATACGATCCAAACAAGCAGCCTTCCCTCATTCAGATTAACTCTGAGCGCGCACAGTACTGGCTCGGCGTTGGCGCACAGCCATCCGAACCTGTTTTGAACCTGCTCAAGATTACCGGTGACTGGCAGAAGTTCAAGGGCCTGCCAGGTGCAGAAGGTACTTTGCGCACCGCTGAAGCTGGTCCAGATGCTGCTGCACGTATTGAAGCTGCAGACAATGAAGCTCAGAAGCTTAAGGCTGCAAAGTCTGAAGCTGCTGCAAAGGCTAAGGCAGAAGCTGCTGCTGAAGCTGAAGAAACACAGCCAGAAGCAGAGGCTGAGTAAAATGTTGACTGAAGCGGTAGAGCATTTGATTAAGAACATCGTTGATTTTCCAGACGATGTATCGGTAAAGTCTCATGACAGCGCTCGAGGCGAGCACATTCGCGTTCGCGTTAATCCCGAAGATATTGGTCGCGTTATTGGACGTCAAGGTCGCACGGCATCCGCCATCCGAACCGTCGTTCAAGCTATTGCGGACCACAACGTTCGAATTGATATTATCGATGCGCGCCGCTGATTCTACGCACACAAACCCTCAACAGCGCACGTTGTTGAGGGTTTGTCGTATTGGACGAGCTCAGGGTCTTAAGGGTGAAGTTAATGTTCGCGCTTTTACTGACGACCCTGAGAATCGTTTTGCCCCGGGAAGCGTATTACTCACGAAAGATGGTCGTGAGTTTAGAGTTATGCGCTCCCGCAATTTTAAAAGCCGCTGGATTATTCTGTTCGAAGGTATAAGCAATCGCAACGCTTCCGAAGAACTCAACGGCATTGATCTTTTTATTGATAAAGAAGCCGACCTGCCAACTGACGGTGAGGATGAAGGCTGGTACTTAGCAGATCTCGTAGGTCTTGACGTTCTGGAAGTCAATGACCCTGAAACTGCTCGAGCAGCCGATTATGACGGCGTAGAAGTGCATGAAGTGGGCACAATTAGCGCTGTATACAATAACACTGCTCAAGATCTGTTGGAAGTTAAGAACGAGAGTGGTAAAATCTCACTTATTCCTTTTGTAGAAGATATTGTTCCTGTTGTTGATGTTGATGAGGGCTATGTTATTATTGACCCTCCTGCTGGTTTATTAGATCTGTAAAAGGTTTTTTGTGCGCATCGATATTGTTTCTGTTTTTCCTGAATATTTCAATGTTCTTGATTTGAGTTTGCTTGGTAAAGCTCAAGATAAGGGATTAATTGAGTTCGGCATTCATAATTTGCGCGATTGGACTCATGATGTGCATCACAGCGTCGATGATACGCCTGTGGGCGGTGGCGCTGGCATGGTGATGAAGCCAGAAGTATGGGCGCAGTGCCTCGATGATTTACTCGGCATTGAGCCTTTAGAATCTATTGAGCAGGCGGATGCTGCTACTGGCTGTGATTCATCGGCTGTGCTCGTTTTTCCTAATCCTTCTGCCCCAACTTTTACGCAGAAAGATGCTACTGAGCTTAGCCATGCCAAGCACTTGATTTTTGGTTGCGGACGTTACGAAGGCTACGATGGTCGTTTGCCTGCTTATTACGCAGCTCAAGGCTACGATGTGCGCGAATATTCGATTGGCGATTATGTGCTCAACGGTGGCGAAGTAGCTGTGTCTGTAATGGTCGAGGCCACTACCCGTTTAATTGATGGTTTTATGGGCAATCATGCATCTATTGAAGAGGAATCTTATACTGGTTCTGAAGGTCTGCTTGAACATCGTCAGTATACAAAACCTGCTACATGGCGCGGTATGAGCGTTCCCGAGGTTTTACTTTCGGGACACCACGCCAATATTGATCGTTTCCGCCGTGACGAAGAACTGCGCCGTACCAGCGCTTTACGTCCCGATATTATTGAAGCTTTAGATTGCTCGCGCTTAGATAAGAAAGACCGCAAACTCCTCACAGAGCTTGGATGGATTGTGAACGGCGATCATCCTCGTTCCAGATAGAAAACATCTGTTTCTCCATATTCCTTACGCAAGTAAATCTGCCAATCTTCAGGTGCCGTAATATCTTCGGAACGCGCAGAACGTTCCACCATTATAATGCCGTTCTCAGTTACGGCAGAACTTAATTGTTCTAACTGCTCGTTCACCTCTTGCGTGCTGACGGCATACGGAGGATCCATAAAAACAAGGTCAAACATCTTCGTATTGCTCACGCGAGCGCAAAACTTTTCTGCTGTTGTGCGCAAAATACGCACAGCTACCCCACACTGACCTGATTCTTTCAATCCTTGAGCGGTCTGCGTAATCAAAGCAGCTATCTGAGCATGAGCTTCTACAAAAGTTACCGCCTGCGCGCCACGGCTTAAAGCTTCAAAACCCAAGGCTCCCGTACCTGCATACACATCGGCTACGTTCGCTTTATCCAGTGATCCAATCGCTTCTAAATGGGAGAAAATCGCTTCTTTAGCGCGGTCGGTTGTAGGGCGAGTAAGGTTTGCATTTTTCGGGCTTTTAATCTCCTGCCCCTTAAAACGACCAGCAATAATACGCATATTTTCTCCTACGAATTCATCGAATAGCCTGAAGCCATACGCATAAAGTCTAATACAGCACCCTTGAGTTGTGCATCTCGAGAGAGGTTTTTATCGTGCTCAAAAACGTCTTGAGCGGCTTGGCGCGCCTGAATAATAATATCGGCGTTCTTCACCACATGGAGCAGCTTAAAGGAGGAGGTGAAACCTGCCTGAGCTGACTTGAGCACATCTCCCGCACCTCGCAATTCTAAGTCTTTCTGTGCAATAACAGCTCCATCAGAAGAATCACGAATAACTGCCAAACGTTCGCTGGCTATAGACTCCGGTTCAGCATTATGTACAAAGAACGCCCATGATTGAGTGCCGCCACGTCCCACACGTCCGCGTAACTGGTGTAGCTGGGATAATCCGAAAGTATCGGCATCGAAAATAATAATGCAACTTGCTTGAGGCACATCCACACCCACTTCAATAACAGTGGTGGAGACCAACAGAGGTGCTTCTCCCGAAGAGAAACGCTCCATAACCTCAGCCTTCGTAGCATCGTCGTCGCGCCCTGTAAGTGTTACCACGGATATGCCTGTAAACTGCGGCAGGCTAGCTAAGCGCTCGCTCATCTCTTCCACAGAATGCAAAACACGCGCAGGCTTGTCCACAAGCTCACCGGTAAGTGGGTCAATACCAATCTCCTCAAAACCCGATTCGTTGTAAGCGTCTTCTGCGTCTTCGCCATCTGCGTCAATGCGCTTGCACACCACATACACACGCTCCCCCGCATCAATGCGTTCGCGCGCATGAATAAAGACACGCTTCATTGTGTTTGTGTCTGCTTCGTCCACAAGAATTGTGCGAATCGGTTTGCGCCCACCAGGCAATTGTGCCAACCATGACATATCGAGATTACCGAACCATGTCATAGCTGCAGAACGAGGAATAGGTGTTGCCGTCATCACCAGCATGTGCGGCACCATACCCTCTTCGTTCACTTCAGAACGCAATACTTCGCGCTGTTCTACGCCGAAGCGGTGCTGCTCATCAATTACCACAAGCGCTAAATGAGGAGCTTGGAAAGTCTTGGAAAAAGCGGCATGCGTTGCCACCACGATGCACGGCACTCCCGATGCAGGAACAGACAGTGCTCTACGGCGTTCTGCTAACTTCATGCCACTTTGCAAGAGCACAAGCGGAATATCCTGTAACCCAGCATCAGCCAAAGCCTGACCAATGTTGGCAAAATGCTGCTGAGCCAACACTTGCGTAGGAGCCACCAGCACAGCCTGATGTCCCGCGCCCACAGCTTTCAGCACAGCAGCAAGCGCTACCAAAGTTTTACCCGACCCAACTTCTCCTTGAAGCAAACGGCTCATCGGCGTGCCCGAGCGCATATCTGCAGAAATCTCAGCAATAACCTCCTGCTGTCCTTCAGTCAAATCAAACGGCAAGCTGTTCACCAAACGCTGCACATACCCCTCGTTGTCCTCGCATACGTAGGCTTGCGAGCTTTTCGTATCTTCACGAGCCATCACCATCGCCATCTGCGATACGAAAGCTTCTTCCCAACGCAAGCTATCCAAGCCCTGCTCGAACTCCTGGGGCGTTGTTGGGCAGTGTACAGCCAGCAGAGCCTCAGCTTTATGCATAAGTTTGTGTTCCACGCGCACGCTCTCAGGTAGAACATCGGGAATAACTGCTGCGAGATCCTCGGCATGAGCCTGTAAATTGCGCGCATTAGCAGCGCTTTCATCTTCATCTGGCTGAGTGGACACATGCGAAATACCTGTCATAGCCTCTAAAACCGTAAGCACGGTCTCATGAATATGTGGCGAAGAAATGCGTGACGTGGCATGATACATCGGCTGAGGTTGACTCAATTTATCTAATGCCTGAGCCAAGGAATCCGCTTGCCCAAGCGGAAAACTGGAATCATCATCTCGAACCGTACATGTGACGGGATGTGTGAACTGAAGAGTGCCACCATATGCGCTCGGTGTTCCTTGCACAGCTATGCGCTGACCTTCGCGCAGACGAGAGAGTAGATAATCCACATAGTATTTTTTATGCGTAAAATACACAAGCTGAACAGATGCGCGGGCACCTGGCTCACTATCGCGCACTTCCACAACAATGCGTGAACCTCCGCGAGCCATTGAGGAGACATGCACACGATCAATAACACCGCCGCACACAGCCGTCTGACCCACAGCAATCTGATCCATAGAGCGAGCCGCAACAGGTGCTGACACACGGAAAGGATAGTAGGTCAGCAAATCTTCACAGGTAATAACGCCGAGCTTTTTGAGCGCTCCCACACGTCGCTTATTGCTGATAAGCGTTGATAGCGCTGCATGAATATCAACCATGGGGACGCCTCGTTTCTGCTCGGTTTGCTTGATTGATTGCTTGCTCTCTATTGACTTAACGTGCGAGCGGGTGCTGTTACTACTGCTGATACTAAAAAACCCCAGGATTTCTCCCGGGGTCAGTTGGTGACAAAACTATGCCACGCGACGCTGAACCTTGCCAGCCTTAAGGCAAGAAGTGCAAACGCGGAGGCGAACGTTTTCGCCATCAACAGTTGTACGCACAGCCTGGAGGTTTGGCAGGAAGCGACGCTTATTACGAATATGCGAATGCGATACGCTATAACCGGTCTGTGGACCCTTACCGCATACTGCGCAACGAGCTGCCATCTTGGACTCCTCTGTTTGTATAAGTCTAAAACTCACATCTTCCGTGCTCTGCGACCACTATGCCAATAGGCACAACCAATAGGCACAATGCGCCTAGAGCAAACAACTTCTCTATAGTACACAAGGAGGCAGACCTTTGCAAACCTCGGACATGCTTGACAAGCATACTGCGCTGTGAGCTAACAGCCGCTGTGTCTGTCTTGAAATCACTGTGAAAATCTTAGCCTGCAACTTGTGCTGCTCGCTCTTTGCTATACAGTCGTGCCTAGAGCCTAAACCCTAGAGCGCACACTACTGCAAGGACGACCATGAATAGCATCATTAAATTTCTCACAAACTGGGTAAATAACCAAACAGATCGTTTTATCTTTCTTGCCATCACGATAGTAGTTACTGTCTTAATTTCGCATTTTGTAGCAAAGGCTATGCACGCTCTGCTTGATCGTTCTCCTTTGCCTAGCGCCAGCTTATTTATTAACGTTACCCGTTCTGCCCTGTGGGTGATTGCTTTTATTATTGTGCTTAAACCCGTTTTCGGCATTGAGGCAAATTCCTTAATTACCGCTCTGGGAGTTGGTGGTGTGGCGATTTCCTTGGGTATGCAGGACACTATCTCCAACATTATCAGCGGTTTCGGCCTTATGGCGGGTCGCGTCATTAAGCCGGGCGACCGCGTAGTTATTAACAATATTCACGGCACAGTTAAGGATGTTACCTGGCGACACACAGTTGTTATTGAGCGCAACGGTAACGAAATGTGGATTCCTAACTCTGTGCTCAACACTGCGAGCTTGGAAAAGATTTTGCGCTCAAACGAGGCATATACCACCTTACGTATTTTATTAAAGCCTTCTATTGATGTGCGTTCCACCGTTGCCGATATTGTGCGCACAGTTCAGACCGCAACGCTTAATTACTCGCTCAAGGGCACAACTCCTACTGTGCGTTTAGTCAGTTTTACTGCGTACGGCATTGAAGCAAACGTTGTTTTATATGCAAAAGAACGCACTGCTTACTCAGTTATTCATGACAGTGCTGCACGCGCTTTGGCAGGTAAGCCATATCTTGCTTCTGCTTTACCAGATAGCGGTGAGCCAACAGCTTCTACAGTTCCGCTCGATAATATTCAATTGCCTGATTTAGTGTCTACTCAGATTTTGCGCACACCGTTAGTAGATAACGCTATGGAGGGCGCTTCTGCTGCTAAGAAGAAGGTTGTTGATACAGGAGTGACGACTGTAGTTCAAAAACCAGTTGAATTTCCTGCTCCGGAACGTTGTAAGAAGAACAGTTCTAAGGAGTAAATACTGGGCGCTTTTGATATAAGCGATAGCCAACTGCGCGAAGAAAACCGCCTCTTTGGATTTTTAGTGGGGTTTTGGTTTGCTTTCGTGCTTGCTCATAGCTTGACGGAATGGTTCATGAAGCGTGACTTGCTCTAGCGTTCCATGATTCACGAACGTTCTGATTATTTCTACAGGGGTAAAACGTAGCGTGAAACATGCTGTGCGAGAGTGCTCCACGATTGACGAACTCATCTCTATCCGGTTGAACGCATAACCTTCGACGTGAATCGTGCTTCGGTATAGTACCTCATGATTCACGAACTCAGCGCTAACAATGCTGACATCCCTACAACCGAAACACTCACCAAAATCCGAAGACTCCTTACAAAGGTGGTTCTATCAATCCGCATGCCGTAGGTTATGATGCCGTGCAACGCATTACCTCTCGGAACAGTCAGAACCCTCAATACAACACAAACGCGTGAAGAATACAACCTGTAAGTAAAACGGCGAGATTCCAAGAAGAATCTCGCCGTACTGTTTTCTCTGGAGGAGAAATCTTATAGTTATCCCTTAACAGAGCCAGACATAGACTGCTGGTAGTAGCGCTGCATCAGAATGAACAAAATCGCAATCGGAATAGATACGCACACAGCTCCAGCTGCAAAGCGTGCATACCACTCATTCACGTACTCCTTTTGCAGCATCTGCCACAGCCCCAAAGCCACCGTATAGTTGTCTTGCGTACGGGCAATAGCCTTTGCCAGCACGAAGTCAAGCCACGGCCCCAAGAAGCCTACAATAGCCTGATACACAATCATAGGCTTGCAGATAGGAATAATGATCTCCACGAAAACCTGCCAGCGCGTGCAGCCATCAAGGTACGCAGCTTCATCGAGCGACATAGGAATAGTATCCATATACCCCTTCATCACATAGAATCCCATACCCGATCCAGCAGAGTATACCAAAATGAGGGAAATAATAACCAACGATCCGCTGGTCAATCCAAATGCCTTCAAAATGAAGTAGATGGCAATAACCGACATAATCGATGGGAACATGCCTAAAATCAAGGCAATATTCATAAAGGTTTTACGCCCGCGGAAACGTAAGCGTGACATGCAGAAAGACACAGCCAGCACAAAGAACATCGAGATTAAGCAGGTGAAGACTGCAATAATCAACGTGTTCATAAACATGCGAGGGAAGTTCATCACGCTTGTTTCGGTGAACAACTGAATATAGTTGTTGAAGGTGTACTCAGTTGGGAAGAAGGTTGGCTGATATGCCGCCGTATTCTTGTTAAAGCTTTCAAGGAACACCCACACCACAGGCAGAATCCAGATTGCCGCCATCAGCGCCAAGAAAATATGCGTAATAGTATCCGTAAGAATGCGACGATACTTTTGGTTCTTCCAAAATGGAATCTTATCGTTTGCGTGCTTCGTTGTTTGAGTATTCATTACAGGAAACGCTCCTCATTCTTGTAGGAACCGGAACTGCGGTAGGTAATCAGAGATACCACTGCAAGCACAATAAAGGTCATAATGCCAATAACAGCGCCGAGATTGTAGTTATTCTTATCCACGGTGAGCTTGTACAGCCAGGTAATGAGCAAATCTGTTTTACCTGCAGATGCCCCCACAGGGGTTGGAGCACCGCCGGTGAGCAGATAAATCACATTAAAGTTATTCACATTACCCGTAAAGGTGGTAATAAGGTAAGGCGTCATAACGAAGAAGATATATGGCAAAGTCACGTTGACGTAGCGCTGCCACCAGTTTGCACCATCCAGTTCTGCAGCTTCGTAAAGTTCTGCTGGAACATTTTGCAGAATACCAGTAATTTGCATAATGGTATATGGAATACCCACCCACAGGTTAATAACAATAACGGTAACGCGCGCCCACAAAGTATCGGTGAGGAATGGCAAGGCGTGATGAATCAAGCCAGAGTCAAGCAGTAAGCGGTTAATTGCACCATCCTGACGCAACATGGTCTGCATAACCAGCAAAGATACGAACTGAGGCACAGCAATCGACATGGAGAAGCATGCACGCCAGAAACCCTTGAGCTTCGTGGTTTTGCGGTTAATAATCATCGCCATAAACATGCCGAGGAAGAAGTTCAAGAAGGTAGCAAAGAACGCCCAAATCAAGGTCCATACTAAAACATCAAAGAACATACTTGCCGTTACATCTTTGCTGCCCTGTCCAAAGAAGAGACCGAAGTTCTTTAATCCTACCCAATCAAAGAGCACTGCATGGTCTTTATCGTAATTGGTAAAAGCCATGGAAATCATAAATACCAATGGCAAAATAGTAAAAACAACCACGCCCAACACCGGCAAAGACATTAAACCAATCTGTGCACGAGTGTCGAAAATATCATGCCAATCTTCACGAATTGTTGTTGCTCGTCCGCGCTCAGCAACGTCATGCTCAGCTTTGAGCGAGCTGCGTGCAGACAGAGCGGAAAGCCATACGAACAAAATAGCAGCGAAAATAGCCATAACGCCGTACAGCAAAATAACGACAGAATTATCGCCTGCAGTATATTCCCAGAAACCGTCAACCTTTACTCGTCCCTGCTTAACCGTGCCCAAAGTACCAATTTTTGACAGATACGTAGAGCCAGTAGTTACAAAGTACGAGATAATAGCGATCTCAGAAGCTAAAAATAATAAGCCTTTAACAATCTGCTTGCGCGCCAGATTGCCCACGCCAAAAATAATGTAGGAGAGTTTGGTAAAAATATCACCACTGACCCACGTGCGCCCAAAAACCGAGCTTTTCATAGTAATATCCATCCTCCGAAAAACAGCCAGCAAGATAATAGAAAATCAGATAACAGAAAAATTATCTCGCCTATAAAAACTCCCCACAGTCATTGATGCGTGAGAAAGTGAAGGAGAAGCGCATCAATGACTGTAAGGAGTTTTAAGCATATTTACTTCTTATATGCGTCGAACCATGCCTGCGTCTTTTCAGCCGCATTTGCTGCGGTAACATCACCAGTGGTAATTGCAGTACCGAAGTTTTCGCATGGATCCCAGAAGTTGCTCATCTCTGTCAGAGTTGGCTGAATAATCGAAGTATTAGCCAAAGTGTCAATCTGAGCCTTAGCAGCTGGATCATCGGCAACCATGCTCTCCAAAGACTTGTCTGCTGGAATAATCTGACGCATCTCGTAGTGCTTCTTCTGAGCCTGAGTTGAACCAAGGAATGCTGCAAACTGAGCCGCAATCTTTGCGTTCTTGGCGTTAGGATTATAGGCCATAGAAGTAGAGCCTGCGAAGGACTTCATCTGGTATGTGCCAGAATCAAGAGTGAAGCTTGGCAGCTGTGCTGCTGCATAGTTATCTCCCAAAGCTTCCTTCATGTCCTGTGCACTCCAGGTTCCAGAGAAGTAGACATCTGCAGTGCCGTTCTTCATTGCAGCTAAGCCAGCATTGTCTGCATTATTATCGAGAACGAAGTTAGGGTTCTTCATAAGGCTTGTAAGGAATTCAGTAACTTCTGCAGCGTGTGAACCAGGTTGAATGCCAGCCTTAGCATCTGTACCCTTCTTACCAAAGATGGTCATACCGTCGCCCACATAGAAGGATGGCAAATACCATGAGTTAGCAATATTAAAGGTTACCTTACCCTTTTCGAGCATTGTATTGAAGGACTTAATATCGTCCGCACTGAACTTGGACTTGTTGTAGTACATAAACCAGGTGTTACCCGAGAGTGGAACACCATAAAGCTTGCCATCGGTACCAGTAACCGAATTGACCAAGGTTTCGTCGTTCTGCTCTTTTACCTGCTTGGTTGCATCGTCAGACAGCTCACCAATAGCTTGAGCATCTACCAAAGCACCCAGCTGATCGCTTGCAAACTGATATACGTCTGCTGCTGCCGCTGGATCTTGCTTAACAGTGGTTGCTGCATCTGCAGACGTGACCACCGAGTTCTTCCAAGTAATCTTGTATTCAGGATGTTCTTTTTCGAATGCAGCTTCCATAGTTTGCAGCCAGGAATCCTTCTTGGCCTGATCTTCCGCAGCAGACCATACGGTAATGGTTGCTGTTTTAGAATCCGAACCAGAACCTGAATTCGAGGCGCCACATGCGCCTGCGCCTAAGAGCATGGCAGCGGCTGCACCAGCAGCTAATACCTTTGCAAACTTCGTCATCATTGACCTCCCCCAAAAAACGAATCTCTATCGAGGTAACAAACTTCAAGCAATGAACAAGTGCGAGCACCGTGCCCATTTCTTCTTTGTTACTAGAACTGAGTATATCCGTTTTGCATACGTTTGCAAGTTTTATTTGCCGAAAACAAGTAAATGATGAGAAAAAGTATTATATAGAAAGACTTTAGCTTTTGGATTTGCTTTTTGAACGTAAGAAAATATATTATTTTAAGCCATTTGGGAACGTTCTCAAGAAATATTACAGAAGTACGTTTGACATTATTTATTATCTCATAAAATGGACAAAATACTGTATGCCGACGTCTTTCGAAAATCGGCATACAGCAGACAGAGCGAAGGAAGAACGCAACGACTTTAGAAAACGACGAACAGCGTTCCGAAAACAAGAATAAGCAAATATGCTCCATACCACCCCAATTGCACTACGCGATTATCGTGGCTATACCCCATTTTGTAGTCATTGCGGTAATGCAAAACAACAGCGCCAATACCTGGAGTAATCACGCACATCGCGCCGAAAATTCCCGATAAGAGCATCATCGTATTCTCTTTAAGACCGAGGAAGTAATAAATATAAGCGAAAACGAGCATAATCAGCCCCAACGGAACTAACTGCTGACGAATGCCCACGCGAAGCATCAGCATCCACATAGCAGCGAGCACAAAAATAACAGTATCTAATACGAGGGTATTGCGCGAATGCTTCGAAAATACCTTGCCTGTTTTCGCGGAAATATTTTTCATAATCTCGCCGCGCACGCTGAAGGTGAAAATAATAATAAATACTGCCCATACCGGATTTTGTGAGCTGAAATCCCATGCTTTACCAGTGGTTACCATATCGTATGGCACTTCGCTGAGCAGAGCAAGCACAAAAACGCGGGCAAGATAGCCGTTCATATGGCGTGTGTGTTTGATGCCTTGAACGGTTAGCCATGCTATAAGAGGCACAGCCAGCCAAGACAGCACTTCTGAGACGACAGCCAAGGTTAACCCCACCATATTTTCTATGCCAAACAAGGTAGGGAAAATCGCGGTGGCGAGAACCGAGAAGAAAGTGAATACCAAAGCGATGGTTTTAATACCAGCAACAGAGAGACCGCGCTGTTGGGCAGGCTGATCAGCACTGCGTGCATCCGTAGCTGCACGCGTTGATGGAGACGCTGAGGTAGATGCTGAATAGACTTCTGGCGCATAATGCTGATTCTTCTCGCCCATAATATTCCTTAATATATTCCTTCGCCTTCGAACTCGACTGTGCTGGTTGCCTGTACTAGTTGCCCAGTGAAACCGTTAAGCACATGGCAGCTGCATTACAATCTCCTGCGTTGTAGCCACTTAGTCTAACAATCTACATAAACAAGCTCAAACAAATGCCATAGAGGTTCATCTGACTTAGTGGGGGGGGTTCGAGGTTTGCGGGTGCGTAACTAGACACAATTAACCTTCACACTGCGTTAAATTCGAAGAGCTATTACTCTCACACATTCAGCTTAACCGATTAATACACCTGTTATGCCAGTTTTGATGCGCAAAAATGGCTTCAAAACTGGCATATCGGTTGCGCGTATCGACTTCACTCATAAAATAAACACATTCACACTGCAGCGATGCCTTAACACATAACATTCGGAAGAATCAACTGGAGCCTAATGAGCAACATTCTCCCCTAAGCCCCACTAACTCCCGAAAGCCTTCGAATATACAACCTCGCCCGATCAAAAATCAGTACCCTTTTTTATTACATCATTTTGCAAGTTCTAACCGTTGTGAGCAAGGACACGTTCAACGCACCTCGCTCACAACACGTGAATAAGCATAACCCACATGTTAAAGCACAAGTTTCACATATCGGTTACTGCCAAGCCACGTTAAACAGCACAAACAAACCAAACCCCACACTAAAATCCCACAAACTGCTGTAGATTCAGCACCAGATAGGGTTGCTTAGCATAATTGAGAGAGAACTCGCAGATACGTAGAAGTTCTAAGCACCCGCGCTCAGCGCACCCGTGCACGCATCGCACCCCGCTCTCTGTTAGAGCACACCTTCAATCAACTGAGTAATCAACTCAGAGTATGGCAACCCGCTTGCTTCCCACGCCTTGGAATACATGGAAATCGGCGTAAATCCTGGCAAAGTGTTAATTTCGTTGACCAGCACATCACCTTCAGCAGTAACGAAGGTATCTACGCGACTCAATCCTGCACCATCCACAGCAGTAAATGCTCGGGCAGCTACGTCTTGCACTTTAACCAGTAATTCTGGGAGTAAGTCAGCAGGAACTTCTACGTGAGAGGCTTCGCTATCCATGTATTTGCTGTCGAAATCATAGAATTCAGTGGTATTCGCAGAATCAATAACCACTTCACCCGGCCAAGATGTGCGTGGCTCATCACCGCTGCGAGGCGCCAAAACCGCGCATTCAATCTCTCGACCGTTCACACCCTGCTCAATAAGCACACGCCAATCGTGTGATGCCGCTTCTTCAACAGCAGCCTGAAGCAACTGTTCTTGCTCTGCCGCATCTGTTACCCAGTCAACGCGCGTTACACCAAAAGAAGATCCTGCACGCGATGGCTTCACAAATAGCGGATAGCTGAGCTTTTCTTCCACAACGCGAGCGCGCAACTGAGCGCCATCACGCTCCGAAGCTTTACGAGCGTCAATGCTGAAGCCTTCTGCCACACCAATGCCCGCCTGACGCAATAATTCCTTCGTATAATGCTTATCCATGCAAGCCGAAGACGCCAAAACGCCGCATCCCACATAAGGAATACCCATCATTTCGAGCAGGCCTTGCACTGTGCCGTCCTCTCCATAAGGACCGTGAAGCACAGGGAATACGGCATCAATGTATCCCAGCGATTGCAAGCTTCCATCCGTCTGCAGAGCGAAGAAACCTTCGTGCCCGCCTGCTGGATCAATCACAACGCGCTGACTTGTTTCGCTTGCACGCACCTGCGGCATACTTCCGGACTGCTGTGCCTCGTCAAGTGACCATGCGCGCGGGTCTTCACTGCCGATAATCCATTCGCCTTCGCGCGTTATGCCCACGGGAATAGCGTTAAATTTTTCTGTGTCGAGAGCGTTTAATACTCCGGCTGTAGAAATGCAGGAAATAGAGTGTTCATCTGCTTTACCGCCATAAAGAAATACGATATTTTTCTTATCTGTCATCTGCTTCTCCTTATGCATGTATCTCGTCAGTTCGCGCTTCGCAACTGTATCAGCAACTGCATTAGTAGCTACCCTAGCTTGAACGAAACTTTACTCTTCAATAGAACCGTCAGCAAAAAGTTGGCTGAGCATTTCTGCGCAGGAAATACCCTGTTCAAGTACGTTATTCATAGCGCTTGCCAAAGGGGTTGGCACACCGTACTGCTTGCCTAAGGCTACAACTGCTGCTGTTGTTGGCACGCCTTCCGCCACACCATTAGATGCTGCGGTAGCTTCTTCCACGCTCATTCCCTTACCGAGGTTAGCGCCGAAAGTATAGTTACGGCTGAGCGGAGATCCGCAGGTAGCAATCAAATCGCCTACACCTGCTAATCCGGAGAACGTGCGAGGGTTAGCGCCCAAAGCTTCACCCAAAGCAGTTAGTTCTGCTAAACCGCGCGTTTCAATCATAGCGGCAGTATTTTCTCCGTATCCTGCGCCACGAGCCATACCTACGGCGAGCGCGGTTACGTTCTTTAACGATCCGCACATTTCTACGCCAACAACGTCATCGGTTACGAACATCTTAAAGTAATCGTTGGTTGCTGCTACTGCAACTTTTTCCGCAACCTGACGGTTAACCGATGCAACTACTGCTGCTGCTGGCTGGCGCTGTGCTACTTCTTTCGACAGGTTTGGACCAGATACAGCAGCAAAACGTTCCATAGGCAGGTTCAGTGCTTCGGTGACCACTTCATCCATGCGCTTGTCTGTGCTGCGCTCAATACCTTTCATGAGCGAGACCACGATAGCATTCGATGGAATTAAGCCCGCAAATTCTTCTAATGCTTGACGTGCAAACTGCGCAGCAATAGCCACAATAATGATCTCAGCGTCTTTCACTGCTTCTGCACGGTCTAAAGTTGCGCGCATGGAGTGAGGAAGTTCCTTGACCACAGGCAAACGCACAGGATTCGTATGCTTCGTGTTAATAGCATCGATAATTTCTGGCTCGATGCCCCACATCATCACATCGTTGCCAGCATCGGCCACAACTTGACCGAATGCTGTTCCCCACGCTCCTGCACCTAAAACAGTTACCTGTGCCACACTTACTCCTCTACTTCCTGATTATCGTTATGCTTATCTATTTGCGATGGTCGCGGTTTACGGCTCATCGAGCGGAAATCCCAGCGTCCCCAAGTTGGTCGTTCTTCGCCGCGGATTTCTTCCATCAGCTCTTCCATGCGGTTAGCTACACGCTCGGTCAGCTCGTCTATTGCTGACTGCGGTGCTCCGTACTCACCCCAGTTTTCGCTACCCTTAAGTAAGTCCGCATAGTCGAGAGCTGTATCGTATGCCATAACAACGTTTTTGCGCGGCCACGGGAACACATGATTAATACTGGCTGCTCCCCACGTTACTGAAACAAACAGAGGGATTTGATGTCCGAGTTTGCGCGAGGCTTCGAGAGCAATAACAGCGAGACCGGATTTAAGACTCATCGGCCATTTTTGAGGGTCGCGCGTAACCGTACCTTCTGGCCAAATACTGAGAGGACGGTTATCCTCGGTTAGGATGCGCACAGATTCGTGGATAATAGCTTCTGCCTTGCCACTGCGACGTGGCACTGGCTGCATGCCCACTGTTTTGAACCAGTTACCGATGATTGGCCAGTTCGCCATTTCCGCTTTAGCCATATAGCGCGGACGACGTCCTTGATGGAACAGACCGCACATAGGCACGAAAACATCGAACTGCGTAACATGCGTTGCTGCGGTAATAAAAACGCCTTCTTCAGGAACATTTTCGAGCCCCCAGGAATACGCTTTCATGCGGGTATGCGCTACCCACGAAATCATATCGAGCAGACGCTTGGCTTTTTTAGGCTGCTGAGAAGCTATTTCTGCATCATTATTTTTACGCTGAACACCGGTTGGTAAGTATGTAAAAGGGTCGCTGAGATGATGTTTCTGTGCGAGTTTACGTACTTGAGCATTGCTCAAAGCTGGCACAGTTTTTCCTGGACTTGGTTTTCCGCGAGATACCATAGGCTCTATTCTATACTGGAGGGCAACATAAACGCTCAGTAAGCCTGATACGACTCACTGAGCGTTAACGCAAATATTTTAGTTAAAGTCTGCTCCTAAAGCAGTAAGTTTGCCTCGGAAATCAGCGTATCCGCGGTCAATCAGAGAAATACCGCGAACATTTGATTCGCCTGTTGCAGTTAAAGCAGCAATCAAATGCGAGAAGCCGCCACGCAAATCAGGAACATCAATATCTCGACCTTCCAAAGGAGTCTGACCGAAAATAACAGCAGAATGCTCAAAGTTGTGCTGCTCAAAACGGCATGGCAAAGAACCCAAGCATTCACGGTATAACTGAACGGTTGCGCCCATCTTCACCAAAGGCTCAGTAAAGCCGAAACGGTTCTCGTACACAGTTTCGTGCACAATCGACAAGCCTTTCGCCTGCGTTAAAGCGACTACCAAAGGCTGCTGCCAGTCAGTCATAAATCCTGGATGAACATCCGTTTCAATAGCAACTGGCTTCAAATCTCCACCTGGATGCCAGAAGCGAATGCCCTCATCAGTAACGTTAAACTCGCCACCAATCTTGCGGTAAACATTCAAGAAAGTCATCATTTCTGGCTGAGTAGCACCCTTAACGAAAATATCTCCGCGCGTAGCCAGCGCAGCAGCTGCCCAAGAAGCAGCTTCAATACGGTCAGTCAAAGCAGTATGCGTATAGCCCTTAAGCTGCTTGACGCCTTCGATGCGAATAGTGCGATCGACATCAACAGAAATAATGGCACCCATCTTCTGCAAAATAGCAATCAAATCCATAATTTCTGGCTCAATAGCAGCGCCCGACAGCTCAGTCTTGCCCTCAGCGAGCACAGCAGCAAGAAGAGTCTGCTCTGTTGCACCTACAGAAGGGTACGGCAAATGAATCTTCGTACCCTTCAAACCGTGCGGAGCAGTAATATGAATGCCGTCTTCATGCTCTTTATCTACCTCAGCGCCAAGCTTGCGCAAGGTTTCCAAGTGATAATCAATCGGACGATCTCCAATACGGCAGCCACCCAAACTAGGAATAAAAGCCTCGCCTAAACGATGCAGGAGCGGACCAGAGAACAAAATTGGAATGCGCGAAGAACCAGACAGTGTTTCTACATCGGATACAGCTGGCATCTCCACATGCGAAGCATCAATGGTTACAATACCCTTCTTACCATCGACAGTGGTGTCTACACCATGCAAACGCAGCAAGTCGGATACCACTTGCACATCGCGAATTTCCGGCACATTCTTCAGCACCGACATACCTGGAGCTAACAAAGCGGCGACCATTGCCTTGGACACAAGATTTTTTGCGCCACGCACTTTAATTTCACCGCCGAGAGGCTTACCGCCTACAACATGCAATACATCGTCTTCGCGTGTCATTTTTATGCTTTCTCTTTACGGTCTTTGAAAGTCTTCAAAGTAGTCTTACTTATTCTAGTGTGTCATACCTATTGTGCGCGAGGTGTGAATACACGTTCTGAGCGAACAGCTTGTTGCGTTTGGTTCGCTTGTTTTTGTTACTTAGCGTCCGGTTGCTCGAACATCCAAGCCCAAACGAGCGTTCCACATAGCTCCCGTTGCACACATAACCGCGCTGGCTCCGCTGTTACGGTAACTTAAGTAATCAGCTGCCGAGGTAACACCACCTACGCCAATAACATGGAAAGTATCATCCGATATTCCCAGATTATGCTGTACGCGACGCACGCGCTCAACCATCTCTAATCCTGCAGATTTAATCGCTGCCCCACACACTCCCGAGGTTTCTCGCCCTTCGCCTGGCAGAGCCTGATTGCCGTTCTTATCTACCAGTTTCGCAGAAATCGTGTTGATGGCGGCAAAACCCTGAACCGTCCCGCGAGCTGCCGTGTGCTGAAGCATTGTTTCTACGCTTTCATCGTTAGGCATAAATGCCAGCTTAATGATCAGCGGAATATCGCCAATTTCGTTCTTGACCGCTTCCGTTATGCGCCCTACCAGTTCCGCGTTATGGCACAGCAGGCGACCATGCCCCTCGTTTGGGCAACTTGTATTCATTTCTAAGAGGCGAGCGCCTGTTTCTAGGACTAACTTGGCTGTAGTGACGTGATCGGCAATGTACTGATCTTCGTTCATCTCTGGGGTGCGTGAGCCTTGGAAACTGGCCAGTAGCACTTGTGCGTTGTGGGCGTTGTGGATTGCGCGCTGCATATCTGGCTGCCACACATCAGGATCTTGGCTTGGCACGCCAAAAGAATTGGAAATAGAAATACTGCTTGGTTCACCAAAGTTTGTGTCGGCAAGCAAACCGTTTTGCGTTTCTTCAGAGTTCGGAGTAAGAGTTCCATCTGCGCTTGTTGGGTGTACAGACAGCACGTTTGGGAAAGGATTGCATCCCCACGCGCGAGAACGCACTGTTTTATAGGTAGCAATATCAAATCCAGCGCGCAAAGCCGCGGTGGTAAAGTGCTCGTTGAGCAGAGGGCCTGCCGGAATGCCGAAAGGTGAGAATACTGGTTGACCAAAGAAATCAAAAAGCTCGCGGCTCTGCTCTTGAGTGGTTTGGATGGCTTGCGTCTCGAGTTTGTTTAACGCCTCGCCAGCGAAGTCACCAAATGGTCCGCGTTCATAGTTGTCTTCATACGTGAGATTTACATCGTAAAAAGGCGTTGCTTCCATTGTTCTCCTATCGCAGACCTCGCGCTTTGGTTTTTTATGCAAAAGTTACGTATCTTTTTGCATGCCACTGCACTTATCTCTTAAGTGTAGCGATATGCATGATTTTATGGGAAAGGTGGTGATTGTTGAGAACTGCGGGTGAAGATGGAGGGTGTTCGGGTTTTTGTGTAAGTGGTGGGGTTCACTACGCTGATTTTATTCACCTCTGGGATTGGCCTTGTTTGTTTAGTGCTGGTTGGTTGACTACGCTTGCTGTGAGGGTTCTGCCTGTCGTGAGACAAGGCAGGACGTGTCAGGTTTTGTGTGTATGTGGTTTTTGTTGGATTTGGCTCGCTGGAGCAGGGCTTGATTATGTAACTTAGTGTAAGTGACATGGTCTTTCGGTAAGTCATACCTGTGAGGTGCCACTTGATGAGCGAGGTTCTTCTGTGGTATATTCGAATTCGTATGTTCCCAGACATGACGTGTTGAACACGGCTTCACTGGGAACACATTTGAGCCTGATTATTGCCTGTTTTTCTGTTCCCAAACATGACACGTTCAACGCAGCATCACTGGGAGCAGTGTGTTGCCATGCAGCACACGTAAATAAGAGCAATACCTCTTATAGTTGTATGTGCTACACGAGAACAACGAAAGGTTATGGTGTGCACAGCATACCAGCTAACCTTTTTTAATCAACTGTGCGATGAACCAAAATAGCTCACCATAGGGCAACCCACCATCTACACAAAAGCCCTGATACCCTCACAAGGCACGTTCGACATGCCCTAAGCTATACGAAAATGGGCAATAATGAGCCTCAATCGCGTGATGAGACAAGGAGCGTTCAACGTGTCTTGCCTCATCACATGCCGATTAGCAGAACTGAGGTATGAACACACGTGCCAACGGTCACATCTGTCGTATAGTGCACACAAGCACGTCACCCGTCATCACCACGACGCAATCAAGCCCCCTGCGTTGCCACCAATAAAAATCCTCCCGTTCCTTAGACATAAATTCCCCAGTCCAAAAATCGGGACGCAGTTCATCAACGCGTCATAACTCACAATAGTCAGAACCTTCAAAGCATTCTTAGTAAAGGCGAAACGGCACACCTCCATGTACTGTCAAAACCAACAATAAAACGCTCACGAGGAATCCCCCCCCCCCACTCACCATCAAAAACAAAGCGGCTGCACTCACTTGTGATGAGCACAGCCAACCACTTCTTGCTTGTGGCAAGTCATATTGAGTTATCACGTGTAGGGCGAGACGCCGTTGTCTGCACGAGCACGTGAAATCCCAGAAAACCTATGCAGAGCCGAAGTTATCTATCTGAAAGCGGTCCATCCCATGGCACGACTACTTCAGGAGCAGACGAAACCTTTTCGGTTGCCGTGGTAAAAGCAGGAATGGTCTTTGGCTTAAACGGATACTTTACAGCACGCATCTTTTCATACGCCTCAATATCGTCTTCGTGCTGAAGAGTCAAATCAATATCGTCGTAACCGTTCATCAGACGCCAACGCACGTAATCATCAACTTCAAACGGAAGCGTAACATCTGCACAGGTTACCGTGCGCTCATCTAAGTTCACAGTAATCGACAGTCCTGGCTCTTCTTCCAAGAGCTTCCACAGCAGTTCAATTGATTCCATAGGCATCAAAGCAGCGAGTACGCCATTTTTTGCCGTATTCCCGTAGAAAATATCCGCGAAACGAGGAGCAATGACTACGCGGAAACCGTAGTCATGCAAAGCCCAAACAGCATGTTCACGCGAAGAACCAATACCAAAGTCAGGCCCGGTAACGAGAACCGAGCCGTTACGGTAAGATTCCTGGTTCAAAATAAAGTTCGGATCGCGACGCCATGCGTAGAACAGAGCGTCCTCAAATCCCGTACGGGTAACGCGCTTCAAAAATACTGCAGGAATAATCTGGTCAGTATCCACGCTTGAACGTTTCAGCGGCACGCCTGTTCCTGTAAAAACAGTCAGCTTTTCCATGTCTTGAAATCCCTTACTTGTTGTCCGTCAGTAAAACTTGTAGCCCGCAAAGCTTTAGTTTTAAAACCTTTCAGTTTTAGAGCCTGCGCCTAGGCTATTGCTGCTATATTTTGTGCGTCATTCAGCGGTTCCAAATCACTTGGAGAGCTAATAGTTCCGCGCACAGCCGTAGCTGCAGCAACGAGAGGAGAAGCCAAGTGAGTGCGGCTTCCCTTACCCTGACGTCCTTCAAAGTTGCGGTTGGAGGTAGATACTGCTCGCTCATGCGCAACCATTTGATCTTGATTCATACCTAAGCACATGGAACATCCAGCATTACGCCATTCAGCACCAAAGTCAAGGAAAATCTTATCGAGACCTTCTTTTTCTGCCTGCAGACGTGTGCGCGAGGAAGCTGGAACAACGAGCACGCGGTGAAGGTTCTCAGCCTTATGACGTCCCTTCATGATTGCGGCAGCAGCACGCAGATCTTCGATGCGCCCATTCGTGCATGAACCGATGAAAACAGTATCTACTGCAATGTCGCGCATTGGAGTGCCAGCTTCGAGTCCCATGTATTGCAGAGCGGATTCAGCCGCAGCCTTATCGGTGGGGTTAGCGAAATCTTCTGGAGATGGAACGGGATCGTTGAGCGGAATGCCCTGTCCCGGGTTCGTTCCCCATGTAACGAATGGAGACAGCTCATCGGCGCGAAGGGTAATTTCCTTATCGAAAACAGCGTCATCATCGGTTACGAGAGACTTCCAGTATTCAACTGCTTTATCCCACATCTCGCCCTTAGGCGCATGTGGACGTCCCTTGAGGTATTCGAAAGTTGTTTCGTCAGGAGCAATCATGCCCGCACGAGCGCCACCTTCAATAGACATATTGCAGATGGTCATGCGCGCTTCCATAGACAGCTTGCGGATGGCTTCACCGCGATATTCAAAGACGTAGCCCTGGCCGCCGCCAATACCAATTTTGGCAATAATCGCGAGAATAATGTCTTTAGAGGTTACGTCTGGCGGGAGTTCGCCTTCCACATTAATAGCCATGGTCTTAAATGGCTTCAAACTCAAAGTCTGCGTAGCCATAACATGCTCTACTTCAGACGTACCAATACCGAAAGCAAGAGCGCCAAAAGCACCGTGCGTGGAGGTGTGCGAATCGCCGCACACAATGGTCATGCCTGGCTGGGTAACGCCCAGCTGTGGACCCATTGCATGCACAATACCTTGGTCAGCATCGCCAAGAGGATGCAGACGCACGCCAAATTCCTTACAGTTGGCTTCCAGCGTGGAAATCTGCTTAGCGCTTGTTTCGTCTGGAGAGACCTTGTCGATATTAAAAGTTGGAGTATTGTGATCCTCGGTGGCAAGAGTCAACTCGGTGTGACGCAGCTGGCGACCAGCTAGGCGCAAACCTTCAAATGCCTGAGGACTTGTTACTTCATGCATCAGCTGTAAATCAATATAAATGAGGTCAGGAGCACCATCTTCGCCTGTGCGAACGAGGTGGTCTTGCCACACTTTTTCTGCCATCGTTTTTCCCATGTAACTATTGTGCGCGACACGGTGGGATTGTCCGTGTTTGCATGTCACATATTGAGATGCCATAATACTTATATGACGAACGAGCAAATCAGTATCCACAATACGAACAGTGGCCCTGCAAAGCCTGAAATTGTAAAGTCTGGCGTGGGTGTTCTCGACAAAGCTGCTCTGATTCTCGACACGCTCGAGAAAGAGCCATGCTCGCTTGCTCAGTTGGTGAATGCCACTGGTTTAGCTCGACCAACTACACACCGCTTGGCCATTGCGTTGGAACGCCATCGTTTTATTTCTCGAGACCAGCAAGGGCGTTTTACAGTGGGCTCCCGTTTCGCAGAGTTGGCAACCGCCGCTGGTGAAGACCGTTTGCTTGCTTCTGCTGAGCCAATTTTGCAGACTTTGCTAGAGCGCACTGGGGAATCGGCGCAGATTTACCGACGTCAGGGCGATCAGCGCGTGTGCATTGCGGCTGTGGAGCGCACAAGTGGATTGCGTGATTCGATTCCAGTGGGGGCTATGCTGTCGATGGAAGCTGGATCTGCCGCTCATATTTTGCTTGCGTGGGAAGATAATGAACACATGCATCAAGGGCTGCGGCACGCTCAGTTCACTGCGCAGACTTTGAACACTGTGCGTAGGCGCGGATGGAGCGAGTCGATCAACGAGCGAGAAAAGGGCGTTTGTTCTGTCTCCGCTCCGATTCGCAACGCTGCTGGACATGTGATTGCTGCGATTTCTATTTCGGGTCCAGTTGACCGTATGGGTATTTCGCCTGGACGCCACTACGCTCCGCTGGTTATGAAAGCCGGTCGTTACCTCAGCGAAGCGATGTCGCGCGCGAAATCAGTATAACTTATAATATTTTTACATGTTCAGGTAAATGGAGCAGTAAATAGAGCAAAATAGAATATGCCTGCGGTGTGAGGTTGAGAATATCCCTCACACCGCTTTTTGTGTGATATGGTGATTTTTGAAGCAGGTAGGGACTTAAGCAATTCCTAACACACGGCTTGAGGACTTGAGAGATTTTTGGCAGTTAACTCTTAGTTCTTGAGCCTCACACGGTTGGACAAGCTCCTGCGCCCATCAAATACTTACATGTAAGCCCATCAAATCGACGTGTTTCTTATCCATATGGCGAACCACTTACAGCTATCGATAACGTTCCGCGTTAAAGCTGTCCGCACTTCAAATCAGTCTTGGAAAAGTTTTACCGAGCGCAGATAAGCTCGACGGTATACGATTTAGAGCGTGCTGTATCGTTCGTACCTACCAGTTAGCGTTACGTGGTAAAGCTTTTACCACGCGAAAGTAGAAGCCTATTGGGCTGTATCATTCATAGCTAATCACAACGATGAATAATACAGCAAACTGGTTTTTCGGACTTAGCGGGGTGTGTAGGTTACAAGTGCGTGAAAGTTGCTAGCATGCCTTTTAAGAGTGATTGAAACCCGCGTTCATGCGTGAAGTCGATACGCGCAACCGATATGCCACGTGTGAACCCATTTTTGCGTATCAAAACTGGCATAACAGGTGTACGAATCGGTTAAGCAGAATGCGAGAGAGTAAAAGCCCCTCGAATTGAACACGGTGTAAAGCCCGATTGCACGAAACAGCTACAAGCCATGCACCTGCAACTCCACCACCCCCTAAAATCCCATGAGACATAACAGTTCATCGGACTTAGCAGGGGTTTATAGGTTGAGTCAGCGTGTAGATTGTGAGCGCTCAACGCCCACCGCCCTGCAACTAGCCGTCCACAGCCCACAGCCCGGCAGCCCAAGCCCTACCCTACTTCTTCCTCCTAAAAGTCATCAGCGACACAATCCCCGCCACAACAGCGGCAACGCTCGCCAACACCTTTGGTTTACGCAGTAAATTAATGGCTTCTCCCGTATTATTTGGCATATATGTGCTCGCCAATGCATACGCCTTATTACCCGATGGCTTGCCCACTAAATCACCAAATTCCAACAGCTGCGTGCGCGGTTCAAAAGGATGCCGCACATCGAACTCGAATAATCGCGTCGCGCGCTTTTCAGGGTTTGGTCCGTAAGTACTAAATCCTGCGGTCGGCGTGCTCGTTAACAGCAAACCATCAACCACACCCGCCAAAGCGTTGCGGTGATCATGCGCAGCAGACAGCGCAAAATAGTTATGCTCTTGCAAGAAACGGAATTCCCCACTGTCTTTATCCGGACAGCTAATCCCCTCACCCAAATAACTTCCTGGTAGTGTTCGTTTCTCATCAAGCACATAGCTATGGTTTTCGAAAGCGCGATATCCCTGAATAGCGTTAACCGTCGTTGCTGGTACCGAGTGTAGTAAATCATAGTACTTCTGTACTGGCATGTGCTGGAACGCTATAGCACGCACATTCATCTGACGTACTGCATGCTTCAAAAATTGCATAGCACGCACGCTCGGCTGAGCGTAACCGCCTTCACGCGCATAATCGCCTGAATTAATAATAGTTATGCCTAAAAGATTGCTGCTGTTATATTCATCTCGCACAGGTAGCGCAAAAGTTCCCGCTTCACCTGAGTTAAGCACTTGCTGATTTTCAAGTAACGACGGCTCCTTCTCTTCGTCAGCACGAAGAGAAGGATTAATACAGCCCGAAAATTCGCGGTAAATATCTGTAAGCTCCTCGAGGCTCAAACCGCACTGAAAATCATGATTACCGAAAGTTACGGCAAAAGGAATACGACGATCAACAAGCGGTTGCAAGAACTGCGTTAAAGTTCCACGAACGATTTGACGGGTTCGCTCTTTTTCTGCAGAGTTCGGCTCGGCTGCGCGGTCAAGCCAGCGGCGCTTGATAAAAGTTGGAGAATACGCGGCATCATAGCCCGCGATTTGATTACCTGTAAAGATAACAAGATCAGGACGAGACGCATCGCAAGACGCAGCAATAAGTTTGACGGTATCTTTCGATACTTTTGGACCGTCTTGAATATCGCTTATCTGTAAGATGCGAAACTTACCGGACGCATGAAACTGAAGCTGTCCTAAACGCGCGGATACAGACGTTGACGCTGAGATTGCGTTTGATTCAGACTGCTCGCCGTCATTGTGCGATGTTTGCGTTTTTTTCTGCGTGTGTTTCTGCATATGACCCTCACTACCCATGAATTAAGCATACGGCAGGCAGCTTACGTTTTGCCTGAGAAACAAAAAATCTCTCAAGTCACCTGACTGAGAGATTTAATCGCTGGGATACCTGGACTCGAACCAAGAACGGCTGAACCAGAATCAGCTGTGTTGCCAATTACACCATATCCCAATATGGCGTGTCTTGAATGTGCACAATGTGCAACATGGAAGGCACTTCGTACCCCCAATGGGATTTGAACCCATGTTACCGCCGTGAGAGGGCGACGTCCTAGACCGCTAGACGATGGGGGCTTAAGTTATCCGTTACTTTTGACTACTGCCAACGCAACGGATACTTACAATACACTAATCCAAATGCTTACGCAACTCGGCGAGTCGCGCAATGCTCAGGTCTTTTCCGAGAATCTCCATAGACTCGAAAAGAGGAGGAGATACGCGGCGACCAGACACAGCAACACGCACTGGTCCGAATGCCAAGCGAGGCTTAATACCAGCGTCTTCAACGAGTACCTGAGTCAACACCTCATGCACATGTTCTGCCTTGAAATCTTCAGCTGGAATATCCTGCATTGTTTTCACAGCCATATCCAGAACCTCACCTGCAGATTCTTTCAGCTGCTTACGAGCATCCTTCTCCGGCTCAATATATTCTTCAGTCGACAGCAAGCTGCCCACCATCCCCGAAACTTCGCCGAGCAAGCGCACACGTGGCTGTACCAGCTCAACGGAGTCGGTCAAAATCTGACGCTCGCGGTCGGTTAAGCCGTCCCAAGTATCAGCCGACACAACGCCATCCTTAAACAGGTAAGACACCGAGCGGCGCAGGAAATCAGAAGACTCGAGCATGCGGATGTGTTCAGCGTTAATAGCAATCGCTTTATCCAAATCAAAATGCGCAGGATTAGCCTTCACATCGCGCACATCGAAGTTGTCGATCATTTCGTCCAAAGTAAAGACGTCTCGATCAGCCGCAATTGACCAACCCAAACCAGCCAAATAGTTGAGCAAACCTTCACGAATAAAACCGTTCTCGCGATGCAAGAAGAGGTTGGACTCTGGATCGCGCTTGGACAGCTTCTTCTTTCCCTCGCCCATCACATAAGGCATATGACCGAACAAAGGCACTTGCTGAGCAATACCCAACTCAATCAAGTAACGATACAAAACAATCTGACGAGGTGTAGAGCTGAGCAGATCTTCACCGCGCAAAACAACGTTAATATCCATCATGGCATCGTCGACAGGATTGGTGAGCGTGTAGAGCGGGTCACCATTTGGACGCACGATTACATAATCTGGAACACTGCCGGCCTTGAACTCAATCTCACCACGAATCAAATCGTTAAAGCTAATGTTCTCGTCTGGCATCTTAATGCGGATAGCAGGCTTGCGACCTTCGGCACGGAAGGCTTCTTTCTGCTCTTCGGTGAGGTTGCGGTCGTAGCCGTCGTAACCGAAAGCAGCTGGACGACCAGCAGCCAAGTTACGCGCTTCAATCTCCTCAGAGGTGGAGAAGGACTCGTACGCATAGCCAGCCTCGAGCAGCTTAGACGCTACATCCTTGTAAATATCGCCGCGCTGGCTCTGACGGTATGGGCCGTGAGGACCGCCCACATCGATACCCTCATCCCAGTCCAAACCAAGCCAACGCAAGGCTTCGAGAATCTGCTCGTAGGATTCCTGCGAATCGCGCTGAGCATCGGTGTCTTCAATACGGAAGACGAAAGTACCCTTGGTATGACGCGCTTCAGCCCAGTTAAACAGAGCGGTACGCACCATGCCTACGTGAGGAGTTCCTGTTGGAGATGGGCAGAAACGCACGCGCACGTTCTCTGGCAGTTCAGGCTTAGAAGTTGCTGCTACATCGCTTGCCGTATCGCTTATTGCACCGCTTGCTGCATCGCTTGCTACAACTGCGGTATTATTCACATTTGTTTCAGTGTCTTGTGTCATAGGGACTATTGTAGGTAGGAGGCTGTATGAACGTGTTTTTCGCGACACAGCCACTTTATGCTGTGCAAGCCGCGGGTGGCAGCAGGAGGCGAAAGCAGCACATAAAACTGAGAAAACTCACACAGAACTCATACGTAGTAGGTAGGTTACAGCTTTTATGGCATCCTTACATCCAGCACGACAGAAACGACAAGCTAACACGCGTGGTATTAGCACGCACTTCTCGCGTATTATCCCCACCCTTTTAACCGTGCTCCTCCTCGGCATTGTCTGGCAGTTAAGCGCCAACACGAGCCCGACGGTTGCGCGCGCTTTCGCATCGCCGAGCGCGATTCTCGAGGCCGTCCAGCTGAACTGGTCAACGCTGACCATGCATGCCAGCGTTACCATTACTGAGGCCGCTTGGGGCTTTGCTTTAGCGGTTGTGCTCGGCATTGTTGTGGGCGTGGCACTGTATTTATGGCAGCTGGCGAATGCGGCGGTTATGCCAATTCTCACCACGATTCAGACCTTGCCGCTCATTTCCATTACGCCGTTCGTTCTGTGGTGGTTCGGTTTCGATGAACTCGGCAAGATCGTTCTTGTCGCAGTTTTTGGCGCTTTCCCGATTGCGATTCAAACCTCGCGCGGTCTGCACGCGGTTCCGCAGTATTTTGCTGATGTTGCGCTCACCTGCGGCGCTACTCGCTCGTGGACGCTCTGGCACGTTTTGTTGCGCACAGCGGCACGTCAGATTTTTAGCGGCATTCGCATTGCCGGCACGTATACGCTCGGCACTGCTGCCACCGCCGAATATATGGGGAGCCGTCACGGTATCGGCATTTTCCTGCAGTCCGCGTACAACTCCTTCCAGGCGCCACTCGTGTGGGCGTGTACACTCTCGATTGCTGTTCTCACGGGAGTTCTTATGCTCGTTATTGTTGCTGCCGAGCGCGCTCTGTTGGGAGAGCCGTCGCAAGATTTGATTGATTAGTTTTCCTGCACTGTTTTACAATAAAACAAGTTGCGTTTGAACCCGCTTAAGGAGTTGATTGTATGGTCACGATTACGTATTCACCTGCTTTTGGTGAGCCGCCGAAGCATCAACCCTATTATGGCGCAAACCCACTGCAGGCAACGAAACGCTTCTTTACCAAGTACGCCACGTTTAACGGCCGCGCCTCGCGTAGCGAGTTTTGGTGGCCATTGCTTATGATTTGGCTGGTCACTCAGGCTTTAGGCATTATTAGCTGGATTTTCCCTGCACTCACTATTGCTACTGCCATCTTAAGCACCATTGTGTTTATCGCGTCTATTACCCCATTCTTTGCGGTAGCAACTCGTCGCATGCATGACGTGAATTTGTCAGGCAAATGGCTGTGGGGCCTCTTAGGTGCTAGCACGATTGGGCTCTACATTGGCTTTATTATTGCCATCACTTTGTTTGCCACGACCTTAATGAATTCGGAACCAATGCTTATCGCCTTTGTTATTGGCTTCCTGTTTATCGTTTTGATGCTCGGCTCAGTGTCCTGCTGGATTGCTTTTGTGATGCTTATGGCTAAGCCGAGCGTCGACGAGGGCGTGCGCTTCGATATTATGCGCACGATTATTCCGGTTGCAGTGCCTGTGGCGCCAGCGCCTACAGCTCCACTTCCGGTTTATTCGGATCGTCCTTAATATGCTCGAACTTTTCGGCGAGCGCAGCCTTGCTCTTGCGTTCGTCTTCTTCTTTCGCTAAACGCTTGGCTTCGTCCTTATCCCATAAAATCTCGTCGTGACGGTACTGCCAGTGCTGTGCCGCAGTCTCTACGAGCGAAATCGCAGCCGCATCATCTACGCCCGAGTTATAGACGGAAATCAGCTGATCTGCTTTCGCAAAAGTGCGCGGCGTATCGCAGGAATCAAGGTATTCGTTCGCAATCAAAATCATTAAAGCTGGACCGCTTACCGGATCGTCCGATCCATCTACAATCGCTTTCGCTATAGCGGCAGCCAACTTAAAACCGCGCACGAGATTCGCAACGTCATCATCCTCGCCCTCTGCGGCAGCCTGAGCGTCGTCCTCGGCGAGCAGCGTTTCAATCGCTCCTAAATCTGCGGATACAGCGCCTCCGTTAGCCAGGCAAGCGGCCGCCTGAACAATCGCAATCGCATCGCCTGTCTCCTGGATTTCGTGCGCCTGCTCGAAAGCGTCGTTCGCGGCCAACAGAGCATCCACAAGAACCTGATTGCGGCCCGGAATATCTTCCGCGCCCTCAAAAACGTACTCAGCGTCCGCAATGGTCAGGTCTTTGGACTCGTCCGAGTCAACGCCGAGCAGCAGTTTCGCAATCTCGAAAGTCTGACGCACCTGCATGTTATCGCCAAAATGCACGTCGTTATCGAGCTGCTGCGCGTCGGTGAGCGGCCACAGCGCCTCCAAATTCGCAGCCGCCGCATGAGCCTGATTAAGAAGAATCGCTGGAATAGTGAGCGTTGATTGTGTCATCGCATCTCCTCGTTGAGCGTTGTTCCCGAATATCCTACGGTTTATTGTACGCCCGCCGCAGGGTCTGCGTACTCAATACTCGCCAGTTTGTGCGTGCCCACTTCGAAAGTAAAGCTCGTTACCGAGGCAAGCGCGGTTTTGCGCAACAGCATGTTGTGCTCGGAACGGCCCTTTTCCATAAGGCAGCGGAACGACCAAATTGGTGACTCATGCATAACAGCCAGCACGTTTCCGCCCGGATACTCGTCTACCTTCTCGAAAACGAAATCCTGCACGCGCGCGGCAATCTCCTTATAGCTTTCGCCCCAGCTCGGACGCCATAAATTGCGCACCAGCTTCCAGTTGCCGTTCTTCCACAGCGCACCCTCACCGTGACCGATGCGTTTGCCGCGAAACTCGTTGCGCGCCTCAATAATGCGCTCGTCGGTAGTTACGACATCGTAAATATTGTTCGTTTCTGGCATCTTGCCGAGCTCCTCGACGATAGCTGTTACCGTGTCGATTGTGCGGTCGAGCGGCGAAGAGAAGATAGCATCCGGATTTTTGGTTTCTGATTTTTGTGCCAGATAGCGCCCGGTTTCGTGCGCCATGCGCATACCGCGCTCCGAGAGATGGAAGCCCGGTAGACGCTCGTAGAGCACATGATCTGGGTTATAGACCTCGCCGTGACGGATGAGATGAACCGTTGTGTATGTGCGCTCTGCCATGATTAGAAGTTCAATCCGTTCCAGCCCCAGTCAGCCGTAGCTGTGTAGCGAATGTAAATATGATCTTTAGCGATGCCCAGTACCTCGTTGAGCGCTGCCATAATCTGCTCAGTAAGGCTTTCCCAGCATTCGCGCGCAATTGGGTTGCGACCCAGAACGTTGACTTCTACGTATGCAGCTGGTTGGGAATCGTCGCCGCCAAAATAGATAGGCATATTGTCTTCGAATGGGCACATGAGCCATGTTTCTGACTTGCCAGGAATAGCGGTTATAGCTTTGCCGAAAATGCTCTTAAGTTCTTCACGCTGACTTTGTGTTGTTTCTACGCTTACATGAGTGTGAATTACTGGCATGATTGTCTTGCCTTTCTGTGTTCTTTTGTGTTCCTCCTACTTGCCGTACTTGAGCGACCACACGCCGAGCTTATGCGAGAAGGAATTCTCGTCGATAACCCCGTCTTTTGGTGCGTCGAGCAGCCACTTGCGAATAACGAAATTCCATACGGCTACAACAACTGTTGCCACAATTTTTCCACCGTTGGTGTACAGCGCGTAAGTGGCGTCTCCTGGCTGAGCTCCTGCTGGGAGGAGAGCTTCCGTGGCTGCCCACAAAATCGCGAAGTTAATAAGCAAACCCACCACTGCCGAGAAAATAAAGATAGCCATTTCCATCCAGCGTGCCATATCGTCGCGGTGAACAAAGACGAACTTCATACTCGCCAAATAGTTAAAGATTAAGGACAAGCAGAAGGAGATTGTTCCTGCAGCTGTAGCGTTCATGTGCAGGGTGGTCACCAAAATATTGAGGATACCGAAATCCATGACCGCGGCGATTACACCAACAATTCCGAATTTAGCAATTTGAGCGATTAGGTTCTTCATTCTGTCTATTAAACCGCGCGCGCTGGAAAGTTGGCTGGGAATTTGCTGAGCCTGCACATAATTTTTTTATTTAATGGGCTGACAGATGACTGTTTTGAGCTTGTCCGAGTGTGCTCGGCGCGGATCTCCAATATAGATTTCGTGATGATGTCTCGGATCCGTTATGTCGAGCGCGCAACCCTGCGTTTGCGCATATTGATGCATCTTTTCGACGGTTTCTGGCTCACTGTCGTATGACCCAATATGCAAGGCTTGCACACACAGCTCTTCTGTGTATGTGAAGAGCTCTGCTTTGCTTGTATCGAGCTTCTTTTTGTGCTCGACTTGTATTTTTGCCCACTGGAGCACGTCTTCAGTGGCGAAATCTGGCACGCGAATCATCGAGATAAAACTGAGCTGATCTTTTCTTTGTGGGTTATAGCCGCGCACGCCCTCTTGCCACCACAAGCCATCAAGAGGCGGAACAACGAAATCGAACTGACCTTTCTTCCCCATTTTTATCGTGTACATTAGCGGATACAGCAAACCAATAGACTGCTGATACTCACCGCTCTCGTCGTTCGGGTTGCCGTGACCGCGCACCGCTAGAAACTTTATTGGTTCTACATCGATAATATGGGGCTGCTGGGCTGGTGAGTACAGTTCTTTGTATTTTTTCTTGAAGTCGAAGGCCATGGGCGAGATCTTTCTGTGCTATTGCCTATATCCGGGCGTGTTTCCACATCGGTTCACATGTTCATTTCAATTTGGTTTACACTCTGCTGCTGAGCCAATATCGATATATGAGCTACATGAATATTAGCGAAAACCCTATTATTGCCCTCAAAGCACACGACCGTAAGAAGCTGCGCTACAAATGCGTGAACGTTATGCGTTCTGTTGTTATGAGATTAGACCATTTCACTCCCGATACTTCCCATTGGTTATTACGGGAATCTGCGAATCTAGCACGTATTCAAGGAATCTATGCCACAAGTAAGCACCTAGAATATTTCACACACGAGTCTTCCATGATCCTTCACGGCATAGCACCGTGGAATCTCAGTCCTCCCGTTTGCGGGTACGCAGGTGGACGGCACAATGCTCGCTGTCTTGATTCCATTAAGATTTACAACTACACCATTCCTGTATCGACCTACAACCCAGTGAGTTATGCGTTCGCAGGTAGCCACCCGATACATGTGCAAGGTATGCCTGTCGAGTCGCTTCCCTTCACTTGCCTAAGGATGGCAGTCTCTAGACCGTCAACCAAAGCACTGGCAGCTGTCTCTCAAATGTTGCACTCTCTGTCGAATTTTTCTCGACACAACTCAGAAGTATCTAGGGCAAAAGAGATCAAGATTAAGGGATCTTTGTTAGCTGCTCTCGATAAAGAAAAGAAACTACACCCATATATGCAAGGATATAATCGCGCAAAAATCGTTCTCTCCCATACAGATGCTGGATGCGAAACCTTAGCTGAAGCCGTTCCACAGCCCATTGTTTCTTCTATATTTGCTAACGAATATGTATCACAATATCGAATCACAACCAATAACCGTACTTACTATGCCGATTTCGCTGTGCCAAGTATCCGCCTTCTCATTGAGTTCGATGATGCAGGTAAATTGGGAACAACAGAGGAAGAATTTCTTGATGCACGCCAATCGTTCCTTAAACGACAAAGCGATTTGCAGGCTCTGGGCTATTCGTTCTTCCGCGTTACATGGAATGATCTTTTAGGACCAAACAGTCTATATTATCGATTACTCAGAGCTGCTCTTACGGTTAAAGCTGATTTCCGAATACGTACCAACCCGGTTAAACGGTTATCAGAAGACGAACGCATTATCTGATAGTCATTGTGTAGTGCGGATCGACATGGATTTACACGTTTCACAAAACAAATCTTGCGCTTCCATCATCAATCATATTCGTGAATCGTGATTGGCTATAGCCACTCACGATTCACGCACATATACTCTAACAAAAAACGCCCGCAGGCCTGAAAAATCAAGCCTTGCGAGCGCCCTAAGTTCAGCTAAGCCAAGCCAAGCTAAGTTAAACTAAACCCTACTCAGCAACAACCTTCACAGTGAACTGTGCGGAGATTTCTGGGTGCAACTGTACGGTTGCAGTGAAATCACCAGTGGTCTTAATGTTTTCTACAGTAATAGCCTTAGCAGAAACTGCATTACCCTTAGCACTGAGAGCCTTAGCAACTTCTGGAGCAGAGATTGCACCGAAGAGCTTACCGGATTCAGACACCTTAGCAGAAATTTCTACTACAGAGCCTTCAATGGTTTCCTTAGCTGCAACTGCATCCTCACGGGAAGCGAGAGCCTGTGCACGGCGAGCACGCTGAAGCTGCTCGATCTGTGCTGCTGCACGCTTGGTCCACAAGAAAGCGTAGCCCTGTGGAAGAAGGAAGTTACGTGCATAACCTGCAGAAACTTCTACAACGTCACCGGACTGACCGAGACCGTTTACGGAATCAAGAAGAATAACCTTAGTGTTCTTTGCCATGGTATTGTCCTTCTCTCTTTAGCGACCGTTGGTTGCGTATGGGAGCAAAGCCATTTCGCGTGCGTTCTTAATAGCGCGTGCGATCTTACGCTGTTCCTGTACGGTTACACCGGTAATACGACGGGAGCGAATCTTGCCGCGGTCAGAGATGAACTTGCGCAGCAATGCAACGTCCTTGTAATCAATTTCGGTAATCTTTGCAGCCTTCAATGGGTTTGGCTTCTTCTTGAAAGGCTTTACTGGTGACTGAGGCCTTTTGCGTGACATATCACACTCCTTAAAAATTTAACTTTAGATGCGCTTTCTTCGTGCTTCTTATATCTATCTGTTAGAAAGAAATCTCGTCAGAACCGAAATCAGATGATCCGCCGAAACTAGAACCTCCGCCGAAGGAGTCTGCAGAGTCATCGGATGCACTCCATGGATCTGTTGATGGAGCAGATGCAGCGTTATAGCTTGCACCGTTCGAGTAGTTTGGAGCCGATGCTCCGCCCTGGAATCCACCATTACCAGCTGGAGAGTTCTGTGCTTGAGGAGCAGAGAAGTTTCCTGAGTTACCAGCACCAGAAGAAATGCGGTTCACGGAGGCAGTCGCACGCAACAAGGATGGACCAATATCGGTAACACGCAATTCCACTACAGTACGGCTTTCGCCCTGCTGCGTTTGGTAGGAGCGCTGAACGAGGTTGCCCTGTGCAATAACGCGCATACCCTTCGTGAGGGACTGTGCAATATTGCTGGCCATGGTGGTGTACTGGGAATCCCAGCAGCTGCAACGCATAAAGAGCGCTTCACCGTCTTCGAACTGACCTGTAGAGCGATTGTATGTACGAGGAGTGGATGCAATAGTGAAGTTCACTACGCGGCTTCCATTTCCTGTGGTACGCAACTCAGGATCGGCAGTGAGATTACCCACTACAGTAATGACGGTTTCTCCAGCCATGACTATCTCCGTTAATTGGAAAGTAAAATCTAAAGTTTTACGTTTACTTTATTTTTTCGATCGCGTTCGCCCGGCTTAAGCAAAGCAAGCGAGCGCGGATAACAACGATTTACTCAGCGTCGGTACGAAGAATCTTCGTGCGAACGATGGACTCGTTGAGGTTCAGCAAACGATCAAGTTCGTCGCTTGTTGCTGGCTCGGCAGTGTAGTTCACTACAGCGTAGTTACCTTCGGTCTTGCCTTCGATTTCGTAAGCCAACTTGCGGCGGCCCCACACGTCAACATTGTCGACGGTACCCTTTTCGTTGGTGACTGTTTCCAGATAGGTATCAACCAACTTCTTCACTGCGCGTTCATCCAGTTCAGGGTCAGCAATGAGCATGAGTTCATACTTGTGAGCAGACATCACCCACCTCCTTCGGACTTATCGGCTGCAGACCTTCTGCAGCAGGAGAATGTGTTTACTCTATGTTTGACGCAATCCGCGTCAAGACAACTCTTCTAGGATACTCGCGCCACCCGACGAGAGCAAGTTAGAGCGCACGATACGCTTCCTCGAGTTCTGCTCGGCTCGGACAGGTAGCCGGACCGAACTTTTGCGTAGACAATGCGCCCGCACAATTGGCCAGTTTGAGCGCTTCCTCGAGGCTCATTCCCTCAAGCATGGCCGCGCACAAAACGCCGGCATGTGCGTCTCCTGCTCCATTCGTATCCACCACGCTGACCGTAGGCGTTGGAATATAGACCGCGCCTTCACTCAGCCAAGCGCCCTGCTCTCCTGCTCGCAGCAAAACGCGCGCGGACAGTGCGTCAGCTAAGTTTGTGCAACGCTCGGCAAGGTTGTCCGAAGCGTTGACTGCGAGACGCCCGCACAAGATCGCGCTTTCACGTTCGTTAAGCGACCATAACGGGTTGAGATTGGCTACCGCGTCGAGACTGCTCTGTTCGATAGAACCAACCATAGGACCGACATCGAAAAGCGTAAAACCGCTACGCCCTGCATGAGCGCGAGCAAAGCGTTCCAGAGCAATACGGTTATCCGTGTGAGCGAAAGAGTAGCCCGAGAGATACACAACATCGCCATCGGCTACTTCGAGGTTTTCGTAGAAGTCATGAGGAACGTGCGTTTCAGCTCCGCGGGTAGACACAAAAGTGCGTTCACCACTGGAATCGGTCATAGCAACACAGATGCCAGTATCCATGCTAGGAACGCGCGCACCGCAGAACACAATGCCAATCTCATCGAGCGCCTTGAGAGCCAGCTGAGCCATTGGCCCTTCTCCTACAGCGCCGGCATACACAGCATCCGCACCCATCTGTCTAACCGCATACAGAACGTTATATCCCCCGCCTACATGCACACCTGAGTCAGAAGCGAAGACATCGCCGTCCGGCTCGGGTAGAGCGTCAATAAGCAAAGTAAAGTCAATAATAACTTGACCGAAATGCAGTACGCGCGCCATATCTACTCCTTCGAGCGAGCGCTGCCCCACGCGGCGTAAATGCCGGCGGCCAAAAGCATGGTGACGAGCCACGCCAAACCGTTCTTGCCGATAAACGTGCCGGCGAGCGGACCGGAGAACCAGACTTCATCGGCCGAAACGCGTGCTGTAACGAACAGGTAGCCGACAATAAACGCAACAATCCAGCTGACGCAGCCAGACACGTTAAAGCCGGCGGCGTACCAGTAGCGCGAACGAGGGGAAAGATCCACGAGGGAATCGCCATCGTAGGTGCGGCGGTCAATCATATCGACAAGGAAAATACCTGTCCACGCGGCGAGCGGAACGGAAAGTAGCGAAATGAAGGTGATGAACGGACCATAGAATCCATCGAAACCGAGCGTAAAATAGAGCGCGCCCGCCGTGGTCACAACGACGTCCACCACCACAGCCACCGTGCGAGGAATGCGAATGCCGGTGGCAAGAGTCGCCAAACCTGCGGAATACACGGACTGACTGTTGCACATGAGCAGGCCTGCGAAAGCGGAAATCAAGTATGGCACAGAAACCCAAGCAGGAAGCTGATCGCGCACAGCAATCACTGGGTCGGCAGCAGAAGCGATACCAGAGCCACCGGAGGTTAAAATCGCACCAACGGTAATAACGAGAACGAGCGGAATGCCTGCGCCGGCAGCAGCGGACCAGATGAGGGAACTGGTTTTCACGTCTTTCTTCTGGTAGCGCGCCATATCCGCGCCCGAGTTAACCCAGCCGATACCTGTTCCCGCAGCAATCGTGCCGATGCCAATGAGTACAGCGCTCAGCGAGCCAGGCTTGCCGGACAGAACGAGCGACCAATCAACGGTTGCGGTCAAATAGCCAGCGACCAGTAGCGTGAGAGCACCGAAAATCCAGGTTGCCCATTTTTGGATTTTGAGGATAAAACCGTGACCGGCCACGGCCACAATAATCGTGAGGACCACGAAAATGAGGATAAAAGCGAGGACTAAGCCTGGCGCTTCTTTCGCGGTAACCGGCGTCTTAAAGATGATTGCCCACAGCGAGAGCAGTGCGAAAGCGCCGGTAATCGTATTAACGGTTTCCCAGCCTAAACGGCTGCACAGGGCAACAACTGCCGGACCGATGTTTCCGCGCACACCGAAAATGGCGCGCGATAAACCGAGCGATGGCGCTCCTCCGCGGCGACCGGCAACAGAAATAATGCCGACGAGGGCGAAGGACCCGAACGATCCGATAGCCGTAACGAGCACGGACTGCCAGACGTTCAAGCCCAACGAAATGAGCGTTGCTCCCAGTGGGATGCCCAAAATGGAAATATTGGCGGCGAACCACACCCAGAAGAGCTGACCTGGCGTGCCATTGCGCTGATCGTCGGGAACTGGTTCTAGACCGCGTTGCTCAACTTTGGTGAGCATGTGCGATTGCTTTGGCGAATTTTCAGCCATAATTTTTCTTTCTCCTTTTTCTCTTTTTGTCTCGCTCAACATACTCACCGCGCGTTTAGCCGCGTAGAACGCATAACTGTTGAGCAAGGGGTTCTAAGTTCAGGCGCGAAACCTGAGTGATAGTGGCGATGACGTGCTCAGGGAATGCGTTCGCCGCTCCGCTTGCGCCGAGAATGGCGCCGCACATGGCTGCAATAGTGTCGGTATCTCCTCCGAGCGATACAGCTTCGCAGAGTGCGACAAATGGTTCGTCGGCGAATCGCCAGGCCAGCGCGAAGGCTGCTGGAATCGATTCGTTGGATTCAACAGAAGTGCCACACACGTTGTGCAGGAAGTGTTCAAACTCTGTATCGGTAGCGTGGCAGGCGGCATTGAGCGCCACTTCTGTGCGAGCTACAACGTCTGCTTTTGCGCTCCAGGCACAGTCGAAATCGGCGATAAAGTCGCGCATGCGCGTAATGCACTGCACTGCCTCTTCAAGAGCATCGCGGGTATTCGCACCGTCAATACCGAAACTCACCGCGGCTGCAACAAGCGCCGCGGAAGTAAAACCATGCACCGTGTTATGCGTTACTTTGCAGGATTCATGCACGCGTTCAGCTAAACGGCGCACATCACTCGACGGATTCGCTATACCTACAGGAGTAACGCGCATGGCCGCACCGTTGGTTGTTCCTGTGCGCCCGGTAGTGCGACCATCTGCACCGTTTCGAATGTGTTCGAGAGCAAGTTTGGTAGAAGGTCCAAGCAGATCATGCGAGCCTCGCGCCCGCATATCGTCTTCCCAATCGAGCAGTTCGTGAGCTAAAGCGAGCGCATCAATATGCCCTTTGCCGTTAATAATTAAGCGCGCTACGATAAGCGCTTGTTCGGTATCGTCTGTGACCGAGCCGGCAGGCATGTTCGGAGCAATAGGCTGGTCGGCAATGGCATCGCGCAAACCATCGATAGTGCCGTACGCTTGCTTAATCCACTCAGCGCTCATGCTTTGCGTGGGCATACCTAAGGCATCCCCCAGCGCGAGGCCTTGTAATGCTCCTAAGGAACGAGAAAATGCTGGCGAAGGCGTAGTCATGCTCATGCAGCTTTCTGTAAGAGGTTAGGTTACGAGTAAATGCGATGACTAATAATAAAAACTACTGCATCTGATGCACACGATAACAGAGCGCATGGAGCATGTATAAAGCCGCTACGCATACTCATCGGTATACGTAGCGGCTTCAAACGATTGAAGCAAGGCTGTCCATTATTCGAGCACTGCAACACCGTGCGTTGAGGCTACGAGCTCGCCGTCCACACCCAAGCGAGCACGGAAGTCGCGACCGTCCGAGCTGGTCACTTCTGTGCGACCATCTTCGAGAACACGAGACGAAAACGCAACCGAGCTGCCGTCTTCTTCACTTACACGCACCTGCGCTTCGCCAAATACAGCCACAACAGTATCCTTGCCATACTCGTATTGCGGCGAGGTGGCATCTGGATGTGTTGGGATAATACTGCCGTCGCGCACCCACAGTGGCACGGTATCGAATGCGTGGTTTTCGTTACGCCACACACCATGCTCAGATACCACTTTTTCGCCGGTAAACCAGTTCGTCCACGTGCCCGCTGGCAGATAATATTCCACATCTCCACTGTAGCTAAATACTGGCGCGACCAGCAGGGATGGGCCGAACATGTACTGGCGATCCAGCACACGCGCTGTTGGATCTTCGGGGAATTCCAAGAACATCGAGCGCATCACTGGCGTTCCATGCGCTTCTGGTTGCAATCCCAATTCGAACAGGTACGGCATCAGTTCCAGCTTGAGCAAGGTAAACTGACGCAGCACGTCGACAGCGCTCTGACCAGGTGCATTGATTACGCCGTTCTTCTCATCTTCTTCGTCGAACAACCATGGCACGCGATACACAGTCGAACCATGCAAACGCGAGTGGGAGCCGAGCATACCAAAGGCAATCCAACGCTTGTACACCGCTGGGTCTGGGAAGGCACCTTCGAAGCCACCAATATCGTGACTCCAGAAGCCGAAGCCCGACGATGTGAGCGACAATCCTGCACGCAAGCTTTGAGCCATGCCGTTAAAGGTGGATTCGCAGTCACCACCCCAATGCACTGGCTGCATTTGACCGCCCACCGTGGCAGAACGCGCGTACAAGCAAGCCTTACCTTTACCATAGGTTTCCTCAAGAGCTTCGAAAACCGTCTGATTATACAGTTGCGTATACCAGTTATGCATCGACAGCTTAGGAGAACCATCCGCCCACACAACGTCTCGAGGAACACGCTCACCAAAATCAGTCTTAATCGCGTCTACGCCATGAGCGAGCAGAGCCTTAACTTTGCTCTTATACCAAGCGCGCGCATCCGGATTCGTAAAATCAACCAATCCCATACCTGCTTGCCAAAAATCAGTCTGCCAGACCTCACCATTTGGCTTCTTCACGAGATATCCGCGCTCTAAAGCTTCCTTAAACGCCGAACCGCGCTGACCCAGATACGGGTTAAGCCATACGCACACATGCAATCCCTTGTCTCCGTGCAGACTGCGCAAGCTCTTCTCCACCTGGTCAATCGTGCCGAAGAAACGCTCATCGAACTCGAAATCAGTCCACTGGAATTCACGCATCCAATAGCAGTCGTAATGAAAAGCGCTTAGCGGAATATTGCGCTCAGCCATACCATCAACAAAACTGTTTACGGTCTTTTCGTCGTACTTGGTGGTAAAAGAGGTGGTGAGCCACAAACCGTAACTCCAGGTCGGAACGCGGGTTGGACGGCCAGTCAGCGCCGTGTAGCGCTCCAAAATTTCTTTTGGTGTTGGACCGTAAATAATGCAGAAATCAAGCGCTTCTCCCGGAACCGAGAACTGCACAGCCTCAGTATTTTCGCTACCCACCTCATACGAAACGTGACCGCGATTGTTCACGAGCACGCCATAGCCACGTGAGGTCATATAGAACGGAATATCCTTGTAGCCCTGCTCGGAAGCGGTGCCGCCGTCCTCGTTCCAAATATCGATGCTCTGGCCGTTCTTAATATACGTGCCGAAGCGCTCGCCGAAGCCATACACCTGCTCGCCCACGCCCAGATGCAGCTGGATAGAGCTGAAAACCTCAGACTCATCGCGCGCCGTTCCGTCGAGTGACACGCCAAACTCGCCCGCTGGCTGAGCCGACACAGCAGCTCCCTCAGCCAGCGCGAAATGAGCCAGAGACTTACCCGCCGAACTGGTGAGCTCTTCGCCACGCGCCTCGAAACTCAAGTTCCACGAAGCACCCTTGACTACGCGAGCAGACAGCTCGCCCGAGGCGAGCATAACGCTCGCTCCGTCCTCGCCTGCCTCACCATCGCCGTTGCCCTGAGCCTCTACCGACACGCGTGGATTGTTGTACACATCTTCCTCGTTGAGCGGGAAGCCTGGGTACTGCGTAGCTCCTGACCAATGCTCGGATCGCACACGAATAACGCCTTCTGCTGGGGAGCTGAGGGTTACGTCGAAAATTGGCAGGTTGAGCGTGTTCGCACGATCGTTGACTTTCATGGATGTCGCGACGATATTTACTTCTTTACGCTCTGTATCCGGATGCAGTTCGTACGCTTCGCGCGCATAGATAGCGCTTACTCCGTCTCGCAGGAGCCAGTAGCCGTTCGTAAACTTCATTGTTTATCCTTCTCCGTTTCGTTTTTGTTGGTTTGATTGTATTACTTGACCGCGCCGGTGGTAATACCTCGAGCCAGTGTGCGCTGGAAGATAAGGTAGAACACCAAAGTTGGCACAATACTAATAAGCGAGGCGGCGGCGATAGTAGTAACATCCATCAGACGATCACCCGACAGCGATGCCACTGCAATTGGAATTGTTTGCGTATTGTTGTCGATCAAGAATGCCATTGGAATCATATACTCGTTCCATGTCCAAATGAAGAAGAAGACGAGCATAACCGACAGTGTTGGCTTAGAAATTGGATACACAATCTTCGTAAAGATAGTCCACCTGTTCGCACCGTCGATGGTAGCTGCTTCCAAAATTGCTGACGGGAATGTGCCATACACGCTCGAGAGCAGATAAGTTCCAAATGCACTTTGAATAACGGTGAAGATAATAACTACTGCCCACTGCGAGTTATACAGGCCAATTTCCTTGAACATAATGTAGAGCGGATACAGCATCGCTTCTTGTGGAAGCATATTGGCCAACATTATGAGCAGAATAATCCAGCGGCGTCCTTTTACTCGGCCGATTCCTAGGGCGAAAGCGTTAAACATCGACAGAATAACTGCGAGCACTGCAACCAGGCCAGACGTCCATACGCTATTCCAGAGCTTTTCTGGGTAGTTCACGCGGTTCCAGAACTTCATAAGACCATCGAATTGGAGTTCGGTTGGAATGCTTAATGGACCAGAGCTATTGTATTGTGCTGTTGTTTTAAAAGCATTGAGCAGCAACACAATAAACGGGAAGAGCATAACCAATCCGCCTACAACGAGGAAGGCAAGAATAAGCCAGTCGCCGCCGGTACGGATTTTGCGAGCGCGAGGAATACGTGTTGAAGTATGTGTAGTAGCCATTTTATGCCTCATCTTCCTTTGCAACCTTCTCCTGAAGGGTGGTGAAAATTACGGATACGATAACAACCACAATGGTGAGTGCGGTTGCAATTGTTGCACCGTAACCAACTTGTTGCGATTGGAAGAACTGTGTGTAGGAATAGTAGGACGGAACGATAGTGGAGGTACCTGGACCGCCTCGAGTAAGCATGTAGACTGGCCCGAATACCTTAAGTGCTGCAATGGTGCAGGTAAGAGCAACCACGAAAATTTCTGGGCGAATGGACGGCAGAGTAATAGCGGTAAAGCGTTGCCACCAGTTTGCGCCATCTAAGCTGGCTGCTTCATACAGTTCTGGATCGACGCGCTGCAGGCCAGACATAAAGATAATGAGCGGGTAACCAATTTGAATCCAAATCATAATAAGCATAAGGAAGATGAGTGCTGTATCTGGCTTTCCTAACCAGTCATGCTGCAGAGCTCCCAAACCAATTACCTTAAGAACCGCGTTGAGTGCACCGTTTTCTGGACGGAAAATCCATCCCATCACCAACGCTGCCACAGAAATCGGCAGAAGTTGAGGGAAGTAGTAGATTGCTCGGAAAGTGGAGGCTGCTTTCGCACCGAACTTCTTTTGCACAACATCGAACATAAGTGCCGACAGAACCAAGCCAATCAAAATAGGAATAATTACCATAGCGATAATCATCCAAATAGAGTTTCTAAACGAGGCCCAGAACGTGGCATCAGTCATGAGTTTCTGCCAGTTTTTAAGCCCCGCCCATACCGGCGGTTTAATGCCACGGTATGTGGTAAAGCTCAGATAGAGATTCCAGATGGCTGGGATAACGATAATCCACAGCAACATAATAAAGCCCGGAATAAGGTAGAGCCAGAACCTGTTGGATGGACTGCCCGGGATACGCGAGGCTTCAGCTGTGCGCGTTCCTGATTTATGTGATTTCTTTGATGTACTCATTGTGTACTCCACTGATTGTGCGCGAGATTGCACGCGCGTGCTGCTGGTGCTGTTGATTGCCGAAAAAGAGCGCGCGGGGTCTTGCCGGGGAGAAAACGGCTTCCCCGCGCGCATAGTTGTTGGATTTTGTGAAGGTGTCTAATTATTCTTTAACGCCAGCGTCTGCAACACCCTTGTCGTAGTTAGACTTCATCTGTTCCAGCGTCTTCTTTACATCAGATGTGCCATTAACCAGCTCTTGGAGAGATGCATTAAGCTCATCGTAGAAAGTGGATGTTGGCCAGTCTGGGTAGAAGCCCAAGCCATCGTTTTCAAGAACAGTGTTAAAGGATTCGATGAGTTCCTTAGACTTTTCATCGGTAATAGCATCTGGATCTGCAGCAATTGGCAAACCACCTGCATTACCCATAAGATTCTGCACTTCTGGGCTTAAAGTAATGTCGATAAACTTAGCTGCCAAATCCTTGCGCGTGGAGCGTTCTGGAACAACCCAAATGTTGCCGGACGAGCCCACAACCTTCTTACTGTCTGGGAAGGTAGAGAAGGTCCAGTTCGTGTCTGGAATTTCAGTCTGGAAGCGACCAAACCACCAGGTTCCTGAGAAGAACATCGGGTAGGTACCATTCATAAAGGCCTGACCTGCATCTTCTGCCTTCACACCAGTGGAATCCTTAGAAATGTAGCCTTTCTTTACCCAATCGGCAATCGTCTGTGTGGCATAGGTGAGCTCTTCGCCACTCCAATTGACGTCGCCCTTATACATTTCATAGGCGTCAATAAACTTGTTATCTGCCTTGCTCAGAGCCAGCTGCCACCACAGGTGCTGCAATGGATACTCTGCCACACCTTCAGACAATGGAGTTACCCCATTGTCGACGAACTTTTGCATTGCAGCTTCCAGTTCGTCGTACGTCTTTGGAATCTCGATGCCGTACTTGTTGAACATGTCCTGGTTGTAGTACATCACCACATCTTCACCGTAATTGGTGATGCCGTACCAGTTACCAGAGCCCATAATGCCCTTGTCATCGTATTTTCCGGTGGATGCAAGGCTACCAGAAATCTTCTTATCCCAGCCGTATTCCTTTACGTAATCGCCCAAATCAGTAAGCAATCCCTGACTTGCAAGCAAACCAGCTGTTGCATTGCCCTTGTTGTATTCCATAACGTCTGGAACCTGATCGGAATTGAGAATTTGCGAAGCATTCTGACGAATCTGTTCGAAAGACTTCTTCTCGAACTTGACCTTTACACCGTACTTCTTCTCAAAAATTTCGATAGCTTTATCCCAAGCCTTACCCTGAGCACCACTTGATTCCTCATAATGCCAGACCTTGAGCGTTTTAATCTTTCTCCTGCTGAGTGCTTTGCGAGCCGCAGCCAGCAACAGAGAAGAGAGCAGCAACAGCTACGCCTGCAGCTACAAGTTTGGATAGCGCTTTCATGTCGTCTCCTTCGACGATTTTCTTCTTAACTCTCACCACATCCGTGTGGTCATGATCGTCTTCTCGCCTCATCTTCGAGTTGAACAATCACGTAGTAATAGAGTACGGAGAACAGTGCAAGGAGAGCAATATAATTTCGATAAATTTCGATGGGTTCATACCTTACGTTTTTCCAAAGGAACCGGGCCAAGCGTGCCCATCGGCATGTATTCCCCATGAATAAGTTCCACCGATCCCACATCATAGCGCTGATGTTGCAAAACTTCCATAAGAACATCTACCGCGCGTTTGCAGGCGGCTGCTGGATCCATAGGAAACTCGTCGATGGGCTGGGGCAAGCGTGAAGCCCCATTTGTACAGGCAGAAATAACAGACATATCTGCTGGCACACCGATGCTGCGTTGATGCAAAATATCCATGAGCATGCCTGCGCCAGCTGCGCTACCCTGCCAAAAAATGGCTGAAATCTGAGGGTCTCGCGCAAGTCCCAGGTCAAGAGAGTGCTCAATTTCTGTTTTCGAATACCCACTCAAACTTTCAAAACTAACATGCACACCTAAATCAGCACCACACTTTTCTGCTGCGTCGCGGTAACGTACAAGATAATTCGATCCATCTTCAAACGCACTATCTACACCGCCTAAAATCAAAGCATGTGTATGACCAAGTTCATGCACTTTTATCACAGAATCGCGTCCCAGCTGCTCAAAATCCAAATCAACAGCCCAAATATTTTCCGTATTATTCGGATACCCCACAGCTACCACAGGAACTGGCAAATTTTTAGCAATCTCTGCACGCGAGTCAGACAGCAAAACATCAAGCAGTAAAATACCGTCAACCATATTGTTTTCAACTACACGATACATTTCTGCATCGCCGCTTTCATGCATAAGCAATAAAATATCGTAGCCGTAACGGCGAGCGTGCTGCGCTAAAGCAAAGAAAAATACGGCATAATTCGTGTAATCCGTATACCGATGAACTGGCGAACTGAGCGCAATCACTTTCGTAGGTTTCGAGGACGATGAATCCAACAAGCCTAACTGTTGAGCAATTATACGGTTTTTCGGCACATAGCCGAGCTTTTTTGCTGTATCAAGAACGCGAGCGCGCGTTTCCTTACTAATCGAACGGTTTCCGTTAATAACGTACGATACCGTACTAACCGCCACACCGCAGTGACGAGCAACATCGCTAATGCTTACTTTCTTTGACCGCACTCTTGCATTGTATCTGCAGAAGTAAACGAGCGCACTTGGCACCTCGTACCTGCTCCAACCTCGCTACTCCTGCTTCGTTACTCCTGCTTCACGGTTGGTGAGCCGAAATAACTCGTATAAATAATCATAAAGTTACGGTTTCCGTATGACGAGCACTCGTCTCCCGTACCTGTTCCTGCAGCTAAAGCGGCTGCATTCGGCTGATAAGGCGTGTAAATGTAGAGCACTGCTGTAGCGTCATTGTAGATATACACGTCGCTTGCACCGCATGCCTCGTTCGGCGAGTAACGCACAGAGTTGAGCGTTCCGGCGTGATAATTATATTGCTTTTCATGGTTGAGATAGTACTTAAAACGGTGAGCGGCGCCATAGACCTGCTTAAAGAAGCCGGCATAGTTCACGTCGCATGCCTCGGTATCTGGGCACGATAGTCCGAGCGCTTTATCCAGCTCTTCCTGAGTAACAGAAGTTTTGCTAATAAGGTTTTGTTCTTTTTGAAGAATGGTCAGCAAAACTTTTTGACTGATTCCGCAGGCACGCGCGGACGCATCGATAATCTGAGCAACCGAAGCAGTACCTGAGTCAGGGGCCGTATACGCTGAGCACTCGTTATCGGCATTTTGTGACGTAACAGGTACCGTTAAATTTTTTAAGCACAAATCTCCGCTGCAGTTCGCGCCTTTCTCCTCAAGGAAAGACTGTATTTCTGCAGTCGTCATGGAGTCGGAATCAAAAAACTGCTCGTCTGAAATAATGTAGCCGGGGTCGAAACTGTATTTAGTGTACAACGCGGTTTGTGAGTTTTGTGCTCGTTCGACCGCTTGCTGCCACGCGATAAGCTTTGACAAGCCAAGCGCGAGAGCGCAGATGAGTGCTGCCGCGAAACACCATAAAGCGACGGTGCGAGCAGACTTAGAGGACAAGGTCGAAGTTTTCTGAGCCATAACGCACCACTGTAGCGCAAAAGTGCATTTTGTTGCACGTCCCTATACACTAAAACATGGGAAATGTTCATATGTACTTCACATATACTACTTTCTCAATACATGTGCTCATGCAAAGGACAAGACAATGGTTCAGATTCGTAAAGCTGCCGAGCTCAGCGAAAACACGCCACTTCAAGCCGATGTTGTTATTGTTGGCGCTGGCTTATTCGGTTTGGTTACCGCACAGCAGATTATTGAGCATACGGATAAAACTGTTCATATTATCGACATTCGCGATCATATCGGCGGTAACGCCTACTCCTACTTCGACGAGGAGACCGGCGCGGAAATTCACAAATACGGCGCACACCTCTTCCACACCTCGAACGAACGCGTATGGAATTATGTGAACCGTTTTACCGAGTTCACCGATTATGTGCACCGCGTCTACACCACGCACAAGGGCGAGGTTTTCCCTCTGCCTGTAAATTTGGGCACGATCAACCAGTTCTTCCACGCCGCATATACGCCGGCTCAGGCTCAGAAAGTGATTGAGGAGCAGGCTGGCGAGTTCGCGCATATTGAGCCGAAAAATTTGGACGAGCAGGGCAAGAAGCTTATCGGCGAGCCGCTGTACAACGCTTTTATTCGCAACTACACCGGTAAGCAGTGGCAGACCGATCCGAGCGATCTGCCGGCCAGCATTATCCGCCGCCTTCCGGTACGTTTTAGCTACGATAACCGCTACTTTAAGGACACCTGGGAGGGGCTGCCAAAGGACGGCTATACCGCTTGGTTTGAGCGCATGATTGACGATCCACGCATTACCGTTACGTTAGGCGTTGACTTCTTTAACGAAAGCCAGCCGTATAACAAGAGCGCTTTAGTAGGTTCTGTTCCGGTTATTTATACGGGTCCAGTCGATAAGTATTTTGATTATGAGCTCGGCGCTCTGCAGTGGCGCACGGTTGATTTTGAAGAAAAGCGCTACGATGAGGCTGATCATTTCGGTATTCCTGTGATGAACTACGCTGATGCTGACGTTCCTTACACGCGCGCTATCGAGTTTAAGAACTTTAATCCAGAGCGTCGCGAACAGCAGAACCCGAACAAGACTGTGGTCTGGGAAGAATACTCGCGCTTTGCCGGTAAGGACGACGAGCCGTACTACCCAATTAATACCGAAGCAGACAAGGCTTTGTATGCTGCATACAAAGCGAAGGCCGAGGCGGAACCTCCGGTGGTGTTCGGCGGTCGTTTAGGAACGTATGCTTATTACGATATGCATCAGGTTATTAATACCGCGCTGATTGCTTTTGAGAAGCAGGTGGCGAGGCTGCTGGGGTAGGAGCCTACTGCATTACATTTCACCTCGTGCACAAACTCCGCTAAACTAATGACTCAGAGAGTTCACAGTGGGTTCACAGTGCTTCCATAGCCCGAGCCGATACACTGCGAGAAACAATTACTCTGCAGAAAGGCCACATAACTTATGGCAAATAATCTGGACGTTTGCGTTCTCAAGATGCAAGAGCATGATTTTAGCGACATCGCTATCGCTCAGTTTGAGCGTATGTACGAGATTTGGCGCAACGACGAGGCCGGTTGGATGCTTGAAGAAGATTATTCGCCGTTAGCGTTGAGCGATGTAGCCTCTGTAGCAGAGATTCATGATTCCATGCCAGCTCGCACAGCCAAGGCAGCACTGGCTAAGACAGCCATTATTAAGCTCAATGGTGGCCTCGGAACCTCGATGGGATTAGACGGCCCAAAGTCTTTGTTGCCTGTTCGTCGCCATAAGGCTCGCCGAATGCGTTTCTTGGACATTATTCTTGGCCAAGTGGTAAGTATGCGTACTCAGCATAGAGTACAACTGCCCCTTATCCTCATGAATTCGTTTAGAACGTCCAAGGATTCACTCAACGTGGTGCGCCACAACCATCGTTTCCACCAGGACAATATTCCACTGGAAATTATGCAGCATCGTGAGCCTAAAATTATGGCTCGAACCGGTAAGCCTGTATCTTTCCCAGAGAATCCAGAACTCGAGTGGTGCCCTCCTGGTCATGGAGACGTGTATTCAACACTGTGGGAATCGGGCATTCTTGACGTTTTACAGGAAAACGGTATCGAGTACATCTTCATTTCTAATTCGGATAATTTGGGTGCTCGTCCGTCCAGTATTATTGCCGGATACTTCGCTAAATCCAAAACCGATTTTATGGTGGAAGTTTCACGTAAAACACCTGCAGACCTCAAGGGCGGCCACTTTGTTATCGATAAAGAAACCGGCCGTTTAACCTTACGTGAAATGAGTCAGGTTCACCCTGATAATAAGGCTGCTGCTATGGATGAGAATATCCATCCGTATTTCAACACGAACAACATTTGGATTCGCATTAGCGCGCTGAAAAAAGTGCTAGAAAAATATGACGGAGTTCTTCCCCTGCCAGTGATTCGCAACAACAAGACTGTGGACCCTACGGATTCGTCGTCTGCACGCGTCGTTCAGCTCGAAACCGCGATGGGCGCTGCTATTAGTTTGTTTGAGAACTCTACATGTATAGAAGTTAATCGCTCGCGATTCTTACCTGTGAAAACGACAGAAGATTTATTTATTTTGCGCTCTGACCGCTTCCATTTAACAGATTCGTTTGAGATGGAAGACGGTAACTATATTTTCCCTGAGATCTCGCTCGACCCTCGATATTACAAGAACATTGATGATTTTAACGACCGTTTCCCTTACGGAGTTCCTTCATTGGCCGCTGCCGCCAGTTTTGAAGTCGAAGGCGATTGGACCTTTGGCCGTGATACACACTGCTTTGGAAACGCATACCTTGAAGATTTAGGTAAGCCTTCGTATGTGCCAAATGGTGAATATATCGGACATCAAGGTATTGAGCCTAATGAGTGGCTACACTAATAAGCATCCCAATATGAAATTGTGGCGGTATCTTATAAGATACCGCCACAATTTCATATTGAATTACTACTATACTTTTCTAAATTGCCAAATTTGAGCACTACTATTATTTGCTGTATAGACCCACACATTGGCGCCTGACGTAAAAGCACCATTTGGCACGTCTAGAACGTTGTTCGAGTTTGCCACAGAAGTGATAACGAATTGGTTATTCCCCGTTGTCTTCAATTTCCATTTCTGGGCTAGAGTGTTGTTATTTGTATAAATATCTACATTAGCACCTGGCTGAGTGGAACCATTCCGAATATCCAAGGCTTTCTTACTGCCTTTATTAATAATATTCACATTACCCTGCGAGTCATGTTTTACTGTCCACTGCTGAGCAAGAGACCCATTAAAAGCGTATAACCACACGTTAGTCAGGTTAGCTGTACCTGCCCCATACACATCTAATGCAAGCATTGGTGAGGCTACAGGGCTGATGTAATAGTCTCCATCAGCAATCTCAAAAGACGTTGCACTGCTCGTTGGCTGTAAAACCCATTTTTGCGCTACAGAGTAATTTGGCGTATATATTTGGAGACGATTCGTGTCTGCTACTAACCCATTTGGAATATCTATAACCTTGCCGGACATCATCGAAGCAAGCATAATCTGATTATTGTTATTCCAATGAACTGCCCAGTGCTGAGCCTGTGAATGATTATTATCGTATTGCCAAACACGCGCGCCATTCTTTGTCGAGCCATTCGCTACATCCATGACACGGCCTGACTTTGTATTAACAATTTCGTAAATCCCATTGCCTACTTTTGTAAAAGCAAACTCTTGCGCGGCAGATTTGTTATATGTATAAATCTGAATTGGCGTAGTGTTACTTGTTGAACCGTTCGCAACATCCAGAGCTTTATTACCATTAGCGACAGAAAGAATGTTCACCTTATTCGTATTGTTAATCGGCGTGGTCGATGCCATTACAAAACGTTGGGCCACAGTTTCTGCAGGCTCATACAAACTAATTTTGGTTCCGTTCGCGGAAGACGCGTTATTCACGTCAAGCACGAAATTGCCTAGTGCTGTTTGCACAGCATAACCATCGCCCATGTCGCGAATGTACCACTGTTGTGCCGCTGACCCATTGGAATCATACTGCCACACTGTTTGCTTATTACGTGCAGTCCCCCCGTACACATCGAGAACCTTGCCTGAAGCAGCATTTGTAATAGTGTACGTACCATTAGTATTTTGAGTAAACTTAAATTTCTGCGCAGCAGACTCATTGTATTGATACAGATTAATGAGAGCTCCCGATGCAGTACTACCATTGGCTATATCCACAGAAGAAGAATCTTTCACACGTGAATTTATATAGTATTCACCATCAGGAATAGTAACTAAGGGGTAAGAGCTCATCTGTATTTTTGGTGCATAATTAGGAGCAACTGCTGCATCGAATCTATAAGCATTCAAATCAACATTGCCACTAATGCCGTTAATAGATCCCGAAGAGGTATACTGCCAACCTTTTTCATAGGAGTTAATAGCAAAACGTGGTGACGATCCGTACGAAGCTATCCAACTAATACGCGAGTGAATATTCGTCGTGTTAAGCACAGATTTTAGGAAACTTGTATAAGAATATACGCTCACTTTTCCATAACCACTCATCTGTACACTCATAAAGAAATTATTCACAATAGTGTCGTACACTGCAGGGTCTGTTGGATGTGTATGACCAGAATAGCTCCAATTCTCTAAATCATAAAAAACGGGCATAGCCATTTGCTGAGAATTGCTTATACCAGCTTTCTTTAAAATACGAACAACATTAGTTCCCTCTGCCCATGCTTCTGACCAGTTGCCCGCATAAGAATAAAGATAAACTCCGAAAGGCATGCCCACGCGCTGTGCCTCGCGAATATTATGTAAAGCTTTCTGATCTGTAGCATCAGTACCGTACCCAATACGAATGATTGCACCTTGGACTCCATCAGCTTTCACTGCATCCCAGTTAATATCACCTTGCCATTGCGACACATCGATAACTTTGCTCGCAGGAGCTGCGAAGAGAGAACCATTACCCTCAAAAAATGCTTGTTGTCCGCTATAAGTTCCCCATTGCGCACCATAATTACTTGACCAGTTGCCTACAGAACGAACCGATGGAGAACTTACTCGATATGCAGAAGGCTTCTCTAGTGATTGCGCAGAATCCTGTTGATTTGTGTTGTTGTTCTCAGTATTCGGATTATCGTCGATAACTTCACGCGCTGCCTCTACCGAAACGGGGATGAATGACTCACCGTTTGTACGGGCTAGTGGGTCGGGAGCTTGATCCTTTGTACCCACTATCTTTGGATCAGTTACTTTTTCCCCGGTCTGCGCATACACTAATGTGCCATCGTCTTTAGCAACGTATTCTGTTGATACAACAGTATCTGCACTGCTAATCGAATCAGCAATATCCTCAGGAAGTTTCTGTTCCTGCGCCTGTGCTTCAACGATCTCGTGTTCGTGTGTCTCCTCAGACTGCTCCGCTATCGTACGTACTGTCGAATTTTCAAATGACAGCGATTGCGTATGCGCCGAAAATTGAGGGAAAAATACGGTAGCTACGCTAGCTATCACAGCAAAAAATAATCTCACTGTCTCTCCTCTTAGTTTTGGACTTGGTCTCAACAATATAATATCTATGATGAGATATTTTCTAGATTACTGGAAAAACATTTGAATAGCGGTTTTCTTATCTTTTTTACGGATCTATTACCTCGTAAGCGCTAATCATTTAGGACCATTTGTATAAAACACGCCTTTTCGAATATTTGACATATTTCTTCTCCTCATGCTACTATGAACTCCGTTGTTCTTTGAACACAGTGGAGAATTCGCCTAGTGGTCTATGGCGCACGCTTGGAAAGCGTGTTGGGTTAACGCCCTCACGAGTTCGAATCTCGTATTCTCCGCGAGCAAAGCGCCCTTCCAAAGAAGAGCGCTTTTTCTTTACCTGTCCTCTATAATACCTATAAAACTCGAAGGAGGATGCATGGCTGGCTCAATTCAACCCGCAGTTTCTATTGTTATTCCTGCGTACAATAAAGAAGAGTTCATCTCGGCCTGTCTGGATAGCGCCATTCATCAAACTCTTGCGAATATAGAAATTATAGTGGTTGATGATGGCAGCATGGATAATACGAGAAATATTATTTCTGAGTACGCGCGCAACGATTCGCGCATTATTAATTTATCCCATAGAAGTAACAGAGGGCTCCACGCCACCAGGCTCACAGGAGTTGCCCAAGCTTCAGGCCTCTACACCATGTTTCTCGATGCTGATGACACTCTAGCTCTCACAGCATGTGAAAGCCTCCACAATTTTGCAAAAGCACGTCCTGATGCTGATATTATTCGTTATGGGTTACAGGTAGAGATAGCAAACACAGAAGAAACAGCCTTGCGCATTGCAGTTGAAGATTTATTCAACGCCACGGTTGGTGACTGCAATCATAGTCAGATTTTGCAAGCATCCTTTAGCCCACCTCGAGGTTTATGGGTTCCATGGAATGTTGCTACTTCGCTGTTCAGAACTCCTCTCATCCAGCAAGCTTTCGCAGATCTAAGCGATGCCCGCCTTAATAAGATTGAAGATGGCTATGAGTATTTAGCAATTTGTGCGTTAAGCCGGAAATTATATTCATTCGTTGAATACCGTGGTCTGCGATACCATTTCGGCAGGGGAATTTCTAGTCGTACAACCACAAGTCTAGATATTTTTAATAAAGATCAACATAGCGCCTGGGAAGCGAACCAAGCAGTCCAAGATTTTGCTCGGAAAAATAATTCGGAGGACATCATTACAGCTTCTCAAAATTTTCAGGCAAGGTCGCTAAAAATTGTTGGGGACGATTTCGTAGAGCGTTTACAAACAGAAAATTACCTCGAAGGATTGCATATTCTTCAAAAAACATGGGGAAACGAAAACGCATATAGAGCTCTCCATGAACATATTAACAATCACCTGTATGCTGAGCTCATTGAGGATGCTTTTCCTCTGACCGAGAAGTATGCTCTGTGGTCGAGCCTATTTTCGCATGCAACTACTGGAGTGCAGCTCAATCTTAACGACACTGAACAAGCGATACATGAGAGTACTCAACATATTCTAGAGCAAATTTGCTCAACAACTGCTGAGCGAGAACGTTTAGCTTACGAGGAATCACTACGAATTTTTAAGACAGGTACAAAAGCTCGATATTATTTCGACAAATTCATCCCTCTAGGAACTCATCGCAGGAGCATTGCTCGTCGCTTAGCAAAATTATTGCTACGCCGATGACATTTTGTGTTGGGGAGGTGTTCTTCAGTAAAGAACACCTCCCCAAAAAACTTTGTGGGCTACTCTTAGTCGCCCTCAGTAACAATATACTTACTATCTGCCACAGATTTCAGATGAGCACCATACGGGCTCTTCCCGTAACGCTCGGCAGCATCAAGCAACTGTTCCTTCGAAATCCACCCATTCTCATAAGCAATTTCTTCTAGAACTGCGATAGGCATACCTTGTGCGCGCTCCACGGTGCGCACAAATTCTCCCGCTTCGTACAAAGAATCCATAGTACCTGTATCCAGCCAAGCAAAACCACGACCTAAAGTTTGCACGGTCAGAGAGCCATCGTCCAAATACATTTTATTTAAGTCAGTAATTTCTAATTCTCCGCGTGCAGAAGGCTTTACTTGCTTAGCGAACTCTGTCACGCGCTTATCGTAGAAGTATAGACCGGTTACCGCATAATTTGTCTTTGGTTGAACAGGCTTTTCGACAATAGAAATTGCCTTATGATTTTCATCAAATTCCACTACACCATAACGTTCTGGATCATCGACGAAGTAACCGAAAACTCGTGCTCCGTGCTCAAGGGAAGCCGCTTTCCTCAGGACTTGAGTAAGCCCATTTCCATAGAAAATATTATCTCCCAGCACGAGAGCACAAGAATCTCCATCGATGAATTCTTCACCTAGAATAAATGCTTGCGCCAAGCCATCAGGAGACGGTTGTACTTTATATTGGAAATGAACACCGAACTGTTCACCTGTACCAAGCAAACGTTCGAAATTAGGCAAATCATGAGGAGTAGAGATAATAAGAATATCTCTAATTCCTGCCATCATAAGAACGCTCAACGGATAATACACCATCGGCTTATCGTATACAGGCAGTAGCTGTTTAGACGTTACTGTGGTTAATGGATACAAACGTGTACCGGATCCACCCGCGAGAATAATACCTTTCACGAAAAGCCCCTTTACTTCTCCAAAAGACTATGAATATACGCAGTCAAATTATCTTGCCAAGGTTTTGGAGTAAAACCAGTTGCCTCAAGCTTCGACAAATCTAACATGCAGAAACGTGGTCGCATCGCTCCACCTGTCGATTTAGCGTATTCCTCGACTGAATTGCGGTCGATTAAAGAGCTATCAGCACCCACGCAATCGAAAATGCTCACAGCAATGTCGTACCACGAAGCACTGTCGCCGGCTCCTGTTAAGTTATACGTTCCGTATTCTGCATTGCTGTCTAATAGATGGAAGATGCCATTAGTAAGTTCACTGGCAAAAGTTAAACGACCGAATTGATCGGACGGTGCTTGAGCGCTTGTTACACCGTTTGTTTTTGCTTCACTCGCTAGCTTTACCATACGGGATACAAAGTTCTTGCCTTCGCCCACCACCCAGCTTGAACGAACAATATAATGACGAGGAACATTAGCAACGATTACATCCGCGGCAGCCTTAGTTTGTCCGTACACGCTCAGAGGAGCAAATGCTTCTGTTTCCTTATGCTCTTCAGTTATGCCATCGAACACATAGTCGCTAGAGATATGCACAAGAGTAATCTTATGCTCTGTGGCCACTTTGGCTAGGTTTGCCACACCGACTACGTTAGCCTGCCAGGCTGCTTTACGTCCTTCAGACGTTTCTGCTTTATCTACTGCTGTGAAAGCAGCTGCGTTAATAATAGTGCCGTATAAATCCCAGTCATAATTCTTATATGCTTCCGAATCAGCAATATCAAAGGTATCTGCATCCGCAAACTCGAATCCAACGAGTTCTTTTTCTTCAACATACTTAGATATTGCCCTACCGAGCTGGCCATGAGCCCCCAAAACGAGTGTACGCTTAGGAGCCATCGGAATAACATCCTGAAGCATTGGGTGATTCAAATCTGCTGCAGAGCGCTCCGTTTCTTCCAACGGAATCGGCCATTGAATGTTCAACTGTGGATCTGCGAGATTTACAAATGTATATGTCTTTTTTTGCTCCATACTCCAGTGAGCATTCACCAAGTATGTATAGGCAGTTCCATCGACCAATGTTTGGAAGGAATTACCTACTCCACGAGGCACAAAAATAGCTTTAGACGGATCTAAACGAGTCGTAAAAACCTCACCAAAGGTTTTTCCTGGACGCAAATCAACCCATGCACCAAAAACCTCGCCAGTAGCAATGGAGATGTATTTATCCCATGGTTCGGCGTGAATACCTCGAGTTACGCCACGCATGGTATTAAAACTAATATTATTTTGTACTGGGCCGAAATCCGGAAGACCAATATCCATCATTTTAGCCCGTTGCCAATTTTCTTTAAACCAGCCACGATTATCACCGTGTACAGGTAAATCGAAAACAACCAAACCTGGAATATTAGTCTGTGTAGCTTTCAGCTCTTTCGAAAATTCTAATACCATGCGTAATTCCCCTAGACTTTACTGGCCCTGCTGCTTGTAACGAACTTCGGTGGCTTCTTTTGTCTTTTCCCACCACTGAGGGTTATCAATATACCACTGAATCGTCTGTTCAAGTCCTGCAGCGAAATCAGTATGTTGAGGCACCCATCCCAATTCCATTTGAAGCTTTGTGGAGTCAATAGCGTAGCGACGGTCGTGACCTGGTCGATCTTTTACATGATCGAAGTCATTTTCATCTTTGCCCATAGCTTTAAGAATTTCACGGAGAACCGTAATATTGTTCTTCTCACCGTTGGCACCAATAAGATAGGTTTCGCCAATACGTCCCTTGGTAAGGATGGTCCATACACCAGAAGAATGGTCTTCTGTATGGATCCAGTCGCGAACGTTCAATCCGTCGCCGTAAAGCTTTGGACGTACTCCCGTAAGAATATTAGTAATCTGACGAGGAATAAACTTTTCTACATGCTGGTATGGCCCATAATTATTCGAGCAGTTAGAAATCGTTGCGCGCACACCAAAAGTACGGTGCCAAGCACGGACTAATAAATCGGAGCTGGCCTTAGTAGAAGAGTATGGTGAGGACGGATGATACGGAGTTTCTTCGGTGAACTTAGCAGGATCATCCAGCGCAAGATCTCCATATACCTCATCTGTTGATACATGATGGTAGCGCACATTATATTTACGTGCTACTTCAAGGAGGCGGTAGGTACCTTCCACATTGGTTTTGAGGAATGGTTCAGGATCTGCAATAGAATTATCGTTATGCGATTCTGCAGCATAGTGAACAATAGCATCCACATCTGGCACAATCTTATCCAACAACTCCTCATCGCAAATATTACCATGTACGAAAGTAACGCGCTCTTCCGGCAGACCGGCAATATTCTCGATATTACCAGCATAAGTAAGAGCGTCTAGCACAGTTACATGCACATCTGGGTGATTATTTACAACGTAATGTACAAAGTTAGATCCAATAAAGCCAGCGCCGCCGGTCACAATAATATTTTTTGGTTCAAACAGTTCATTCATAATCTCTATCCTAACCGATTATTTATAAGTTTGCTCGCATCACTTCAAAAGCTTCATCTGGTTTACCATCGAAAATTTGATTCGATTTGGAAATGACTACGCATCGGTCAGCTAAAGCTTTTATTTGGTCTTCGCTATGAGAGACCAAAACCATTGTTTGCCCTCTCTGCTGTTGCTCCTTTAACCTTCTGATGCATTTATCTTGAAAAGCTTCATCTCCTACAGCCAGGATTTCGTCAATCAGGAATACGTCTGGATCTGAATGTACAGCGACCGCAAAAGCTAGACGAAGGAACATACCAGACGAATAGAATTTCACCTCTGTATCCATAAAAGGTTCAATTTCACTGAAAGCGACAATATCATCGTATTTTTCGTCGATTTCTTCTTTAGACATTCCCAAAATTGCACCATTGAGGTACACGTTTTCGCGTCCTGTTAAATCAGGAGAGAATCCAGCACCAACTTCAATGAGACCAGCGATTGAGCCGCGAACGTACACATCTCCCTCATCTGGTTGCATTACACCGGACATAAGCTTAAGTAAAGTCGATTTTCCTGAACCATTAACACCAATGAGACCGACTGTTTCTCCGCGTCGGATATCGAAATTTACCTGATTTAAAGCTGTAAACACTTCATCAGTTCGTTTCTGGGAACGAGGAGTAAATGCTTTTACCACGGCTTCCTTGAGCGACTTATTTCCACGGAAACGGAAACGCTTAGAAACGTTTAACACTCGAACAGCTACATCATCTGGAAGCATTTTTTCTGCCACAACTATATCTCCTAGTTCTAGAGTTCCTGCGCAAAATTGCCTTCGAGCTTGCGGAATGTCATCTCGCCGATAACGAGCATAATAAAAGAAACAATCAAGCTTGCTACAAGGCTCACTCCCCACCCGTGTGCGAAGGTGAAGCTTCCGTCGGTCGATCCCCACCAGAAACCACGATGGAACGCTTCTACAGAAATAGCTATCGGATTAGAAATATATATTTGAAAAGCCCAGCCAGGAACTTGATCTGCAACCTGGTGCCATGTATAAAAACTTGGAGCAAGCCACATGGCCACCATGGAAATCAAATCGGTAATATTCTGAGCATCTCTAAAGAACACATTAATTGCCCCGAAAAAGAGACCGAGACCAAAAGCGAACATGGTTAACGAGACGAAAGCGATTAAGGCAACAACTAAACCGGCCACATCTGCTTTCCAACCGAGCAAGATTGAGCCAACTACCAAGACCAACCACTGCGGAAAGAAATGCACTAGAGATACACGCAACGATGCTAGTGGGAAAAGTTCACGGGGCATGTAAATTTTCTTAATTAAACCGGCGTTCGATACCACGCTCATCGTGGTGCTCATAAAGGCTTCGGTAAAGAAATTGGTAACAATAATACCCGCAAACAAATATACAGGATAATTTTGTATTCCTCCACCACGGCCCATACCGAGAAATATTCCTACAGCGACGTAGAAAACAATAAACTGAGTAAGAGGCTTTACATAAGTCCACACCATACCCAGCCACGATCCGCGATAACGTACTCGCACTTCCTTCTGAACCAGCAAATCGAGCAAATAACGATATTGGATAAAATCAAATATTCCGTTACTTTGCCCTGGCTTAGAAACTTTTTGAGAGGTCTGAGCCACGAGGAACCTTTCTGTAGATTATGCCTAAAACACAAGATCACTCCGATAAGTCTAGCTCATGGTACCTATAGCACTGGTACACTTAGAAATTATGACAAAGAAAATTTTGGTTACAGGTGCAGGTGGATATATCGGTCGACATGTAGTCTCCGCGCTCTTAGATGCAGGACACGATGTTATTGCAGCAGATATTCACACTGAAGGTATTGACAATCGTGCAATAAAGGTTCAATTTAATCTGTTTGAACCACACGATAATTTATTCAAAGAACTAGGCTCACCAGATGTATGTCTGCATATGGCGTGGCGTGATGGTTTCAAGCATGACTCCGATGCTCATATGGATGATCTCTCCAGCCATTATACTTTTATTGAAAATCTTCTGGATGCTGGTGTGAATCAGATTGCTGTAATGGGATCGATGCACGAGGTAGGATATTGGGAAGGCGCGATTGATGAAAACACCCCTTGCGCGCCAGCTTCGATGTACGGTATTGCTAAGAATGCTTTGCGTGAGGCTACAAAACGTTTAGCAGCACGCTACGATGCTACTTTCCAATGGATCCGCGCATACTATATTGTCGGTGATGATGCGCGAGGTAACTCCATTTTCTCCAAGCTATACAATGCTGCGCAAGAAGGGAAGAAAACTTTCCCATTCACAACGGGGAAGAACAAATATGACTTTATCAATGTCGATGAGTTAGCGCATCAAATTGCTGCCACCGTGGGACAAACAGAAGTTGATGGAGTAATTAACTGCTGCACTGGAGAACCACTCAGCCTAGCCGAAAGAGTTGAACAGTACATTCGAGATAATAACCTGAATATTTCTCTTGACTATGGCGCTTTCCCGGATCGTCCATACGATTCCCCTGGTGTCTGGGGAGATGCCACAAAGATTCGCAGTATACTCGGAGAATAACACATATTATTGTGCCTCGCTGAAAAACGAAACAGCGAGGCACAATAATATTTACTCAAATACCTTTCGTATCCCTAGAACCACATATTTCTCTACATAGAAGAGAACTACAGATGTTACCGCAATAATCGCACAATCAAGGAAGAATAAGCCATACAGCTTTGTTTGCTGCCACTGCGCATAATCCGCGAAATGGCCAAACATAAGAACAATGATTACGTGGTGTGTAAGGAAAATAGCATAGGAATATTTAGATACCCAATTAACTGACCACTGGATAACCCTCCATGGCTTATTCCCAATAAGCTGACAAATCCACACCATCATAAGGAAGAAAGAAACGCCAACAATCGTGACTGCTAAATTCCCAGAGAGGAATTCTTTCCATTGCTGGAGAATAAGAAGTACTATAGATCCTGCGCCTACAACGTGAGGAACTTTCTTAATATATCGAACAAAATACATACCGAAGACAAGTTCTGGAAGTCGTGTGGTGAGCAACAAATCTTGCGGTAGTTGTAGAATCGTACGTCCACTTAAAAGTGTTACGACATATAGAACTCCTACCACAACTGCGGCGATTAATGGATACTTCTTAACCCCAATACGTAACAGGGGGAATACTGCGTAGAAGATAAGAATAAACCCTAAGAACCACTCGCCTAACATGTAGAAAGTGGAAACATGCATATTCGCGACGTATCCATCTACCCCGAAGACAGTGAAAACGAGTTGCCATGGCCTGCTACCAAAAAGCCATCCCGAGCGCAGTACATAGAATGTAGCAGCTACGATATAGGCAATCCAGAACATCGGATAAATTGTTAATGCTCTTCTTGCGTAGAACGACTTCAGATTCAGTTTTTCTTTGTCGCCTTGCGTATACATGAGAGCGGCACCAGAAATAATCAAAAATAGTGATACTCCCAGCCCGCCTATGTATATGCCAAACGGTGAGTTAGCAAACAAAGGTCTGTTTATAATAAACGGATTATTAAAGTGCGTAATTACAATTAATATTGCTGCAAAAGCACGGACGGCGTCTAAATAGAAGAGACGAGGGCGCGTTGATGTTATTGTCTGTGCCATTTATTTTTCTCTACCGCTCTCAACTCTGCCACGTTTCCACGTGCCTTTTAATAACCTATTAATAGTTCTGATGATGTATATTCTCTCCGCCCACGAGGAGAAAGCATTACGAAGGTGTCTGCCTAAAGACTGTCCCCTGTATACTTTTTGAGTAATCTGGATCAGTCCTGGGCCAAGCCAATTTGGTCCCGCCGCTTTAATCATCTCGCGTACTTCGTATTCGAGGTTTGTTATTTCT
>NZ_KV812468.1:285227-300911 GCF_001813415.1 Alloscardovia sp. HMSC034E08
GTCATCATATCCGTGCTCAGCTTCATCAGCAAGACGGTAGAGTTTGTCATTTTCTTCTGCGTTAAAATCATCATGAGATAATAGTGTGTATGTCTTTTCTTTTTTCATTTTATCTCCTTTTAGTGTTGAGTAGTTTTTTATATTGTGTTCTCATTTTTCATTGAATGAATTATTGTGTGACCGTATTTTGTTTGTGTGACGATAACCTCTAGTAGTGTCCCCTTTATCGTCTGCTCCGAGGTAGAGAAGTTTGAGTGGGTTGTCGTCTAGCTCATAAATTTTTAAGGCGTGCTCTACAACGTATACGGATTGTTCTGGCGTTATTCCGTGCTTGAGAGCCGAGGGGAATATATTCATATTTAATATTGTACCACAAAAATAGGGGATTGTTCTTTCTTTGTATTTTCTTTGAATAAATGAACAGTCCCGGGCATGGCGTGAGCCATGTTCAGGACTGTTTTGGGTTTGCGTGAAAAGTTTTTTAGGCGAGTTGCTGTGTCAGGGCTTGCTTGATGATGTCGTTGCGTTTGAGTCCTAGCGAGGTGGCAAGGGTATCGATTTTCTGGAGTAAGGATTGCGAGACAGATATGTTGATGGATTCTTCAGTCTCGTTTGTACTGTCTGGTTTTTGTGTGAGTCGCTGTACTGCTTCTTCGACTGTTGGCGCGTTGCCAGCTGCTTCCATGAGCATGTTATCGAGGTATTGTTGTCCCTCGTCGTGTGACCATTCCACGGCTTTGTCTTTGTCCCATTTGATAGTGGTGTTTTCCATTTTCTGCTCCTTACGTTGTTAGTCTCTGTCAAAGAATCCGTCTTGTTCGGCGTTCACATGGAACACGTGAACGCGTCCGGTCTTGTCTCTTTTTAGAATTATTTCAAGTGACGAAACGAGGGCGTCGCCTTGATAAGGACCTGTCAGTTTGATGTATGTGGCGCCTTTGACGGTGTAGGTATACATCTTCGTGTGATGGCGAGTGGCGTATATGACATCGTCGAGCGTGTACCCGTGTTTGCTTGCGGAGTCTTCAAACTCTATTCCTCTATCGTAAACCATAATCATTTTAACACTGGTTTGTTACGCCTTAGTGTTAGTCCCCCTTGTTCTTGTCTGTGATTATTTTTTGTTCATATTGTTGAACACTTTTTGAGTAAAGAAGTGGAGCCTGGAGGGCAACTGGCGTGGCTGGAGCGTGAGCGTAAGACGCGGCACAGTTGCGTGGAAGGATCACTTCTTTATGATGGAAAGTGTTAAGAATATGACACAAATTAGTGAGGGATAGTACGCCTGTTAGGGCGTTCCATGCGGTGAGAGTGCAGTGTGTACCTTGGGTACACACTGTCCATGAAGAAAAACAGAGTGGTTCACATTATTGAACCACTCATTATCCCATACAAAAGGGCAGAGGAAACAGGAAGTCTCATCGTGTTGTCGTATTCTCTCTCGGTCTTATTTCTTTGGTTGCGTTGATAGAAGCACAAGGAAAGCTGGCAGTTCATGAAGAACTACCAGCCAGAGAAGTGTGGATGGTTTACAAGCCTAGCATGGCGAATACTTCATCGACATGACGCATACTTTCGATATTCTCGTAGTTGTCTTTCTCGTCAAGTACCCACTTATCGAGCCAGAAGGTGTAGCCAACGGTTGGGTCGTCCTTGCATATCGCCAGGAACATTTGCTCACAGTACTCATGAACTTCAAAATCGGAATCATTCTTGAAACTCTCGTATTGTTTGAATGCGAATCGTGGATCACGGCATTCGATTTCGTCTTGCTCGACTTTCGTCCAATGGCCGTCGAGGGTGGTGCGAGTCATTGTTTCGATGATGATAGCGTGTCGTAACATAATAAGTTGTCCTTTCATTAAGAGGCGAGTGATTCTCGTCTATCTTCTTTTGTTGATGATTGCGGTTCACGTCGCACCCGGTGGCGTATGTCACACCCTTTGGGGTGCTTGACCCATCATCGTGTGGATCCCACAACGTGGGAGACACTCGGGTGGGTTGACATACGTCTGTTGGGTGCGGCGAGCATTCATCGCAAAACAAAAGAAGACGAGAACCTTCCCCTCTCTTGATATGAAACGGACATCATTATGTCGTGTTACGCGTTGCACGCTATCGTCGATGAAGCTGCGTGCTACTACCATTTCTGGTCGGTGAAAAGTGCACGCGCAATGAGGCAGCGTGAATACGTGTGTAGGGGATTGAGGACGAAAGGTTCAAGAAGGATACTGATAGAAGTCAGACACTGCTGAACGATATTCTTTTACGAGTAAGTGCACCTCTTATGGCTTTTTTAATCGTGGCTAAGGAAGTGAAAAGTGAAGTCAAGTGTTTGGTACTTGCTAGTGTGGAGGGGGTTGAGAGTTCCTAGGACTCTTTTAGGTACAAAGAAAAGAACGCGAAGCAATTGCTGCAGATTTTCTCTCACCGATTCTGACAGTGTTATTTATTTTCTTAATGCCGCGCTCGAAGCTATGGTCTGCCGGTCAGCCTGGAAGGCTGGCTGGCAGACCGAGCGGCCACGCGGCGCAGCCGTGAAAAGTAGGTTGTAGGGTTGCCGTGGCGGTGAGCGGTCTCAAGGGCGGGGTGGTGGGAGTGAATACTCGAGCTCACCGGTCACACTGGTTAGCCGAGCGGTGCGCTTTTTAGGGTGAGCGAGAGTATTCACCATGCTTACTTACCAGTGGTAACGATGCTGGTAATGTCGTCGCCCATGTTTGGATAGCAGTCATAGACCCAACTGCTGGTGTCGTAGCAGAAGTAATCCTCGAGCGTTGCTACCTTATCCAAGAACGTGTCTGCTAACTGTTTATCGTGGACTAGCGTATCGAACGCAGCCATTTGTTCATCGGTCAAGATACCAGTGAACTTCTCGATATACCGCGCTTTGACGTCATAACGCAAGATTTGGCGATTGTAATATTCTTCATCTACGTATTCACGCAGATTATAAATCGAGCATTCCAGCTGTCTAAAAGACAGTTCTTCTGTTTCGCCTACTTTGCCTTTGGCGTAGGTGATGGACGATTGTTCTGTGTACAAAATGGCCATGCCCGGCTCATAATCCACAAAATCATAGGTCACTGTAATCGTTTCACCTCGTAAGTCTTCCCTTATCATAGATAGCTGACCGGTCACAGCACGAAAATCTTCTGTTATGCACTCGAAGGTCCATGCAATGTTTTCGTGATACGCCCAGCGTCCACACCCGTCAAACGACGCGGACGCTGTGACAGTTTTATCGTCGTTGACCTGTATCTGGGTATCGTCGTGAATGGTTGTTCCGTAATATGCGTCCGTGTTCACAGTGTTAAACAGTGTGATGAATTTAGTCGCAGTATCCTCGCTTGATGCAGTGATAGTGATAGTTCCACTGGCTTCGGAGATGTTAGCCATTATCGTGTCCTTTCATAACTGACAACAGGTGCCCGGACAACCCTGTGTGGTTGTTCGTGGTAGTTATGAGGTCGGCAGACTATGCCAGATCAGACACGCCAGATACGCGCGAAAACACCCGTGAAGGCAACCAGCTATGCTTGGCATAACCGTGTTATGCGAGGGCTGGTTGGCTCACGGGTGGGTGAGAAGGATCAGCGCGTGGATGAGATGGTTAGTCTGCTAGACTCATGGCTACCACGCTCAAAATAATGGCCGCTCTAGGCTCGTAATCGGGCGTGAATACTACGCAGGCGTGTCCAGGATCAATGAAAACTGATCCTGGACACAAACCAGAAGATATCTATTGTATGTAGGCAAAAGATTGAGGCGGGCAGGTAAGACGAGGCGTATACTCGCTTAACCGCAAGGGAATATCGAATTTATTGACATTTGATAATTCGATAGCATGCGCAACAGTAGTGTCATGGAAATATGCCATATATTTGTCATGACTTATTCCGCCACGCGTATGTGTATTCTCCCAAATGGATTCTGGAGTATCAGTATGAATACGACGAATACGCGCTTCAGCGACTACACGTTGTATAGGGGCGGATGCATAGATTACGAGGGTATCAACATCATCTCGTTTGAATACCTTTCGACGGAACTCAAATGTTTTTTCGCCTGTAAGAATTTTTGCCACATATTCGGGTTTAATAGATAATAAAGCTTTCACCGTTTCCTCCTAAATGAATAAGTTGGACGAGTTGGTCATCAGAAATGCATTGCCCATTAGGCCGTTGATGTTCATCGAGAAGCTGGTTATCAAGAAGACGTTGTCTCGTGGGATAAGGAGTGGAAAAGGAAAAGTTTTCAATGAATAAGAGTATATAAGGGTACCGTTTATTAGCCCAGAAAAGTTGGAGCTCATCATCGGTGAAGACACTGCGTCCCTTGATATACCTGTAGAACTCATCATAGGATGTGAAACTGCTAATATGTGTGACTTCTACAACACTGCATACGGTACTGACCACTGATGAATAATACGCTGAGCTTTTATCAGGCGCCGTGCGATAAATTAAGATTCGATCTCCGTACTGCAACTGAGCAGTAAACGGCATTGCGGTCAGATAAATTTTTTCAATTGAATTCGTCATCGTCGCGTCAGGTATGGAAACTGTCTTTTCGGTTGCTAAGCGCGACGAGAACATACGCGAATGGTATTGAGGGTAAATCGGTAAATAAATATTCTTCCTTGATGTATTTAACGCGATAAAAGGATATGACGTGTAAATGTTAGACATGGATTGATTACTTGCAGGACGAGTCTTTTCCCATACCTGTTCCTTGTTCTTATATCCGGTTTGCTTGAAACCATACTGTTCCAGCATTCGTCGTAAACCTTGGGTATGAGGGGCATCAAAAAGAGTTACATATGTATAAGCGTATTCATCTTGAGCGAAGCGTTGCATAGCAATAGCGAATAAGCGTTTACCGAGACTTGAATGATGAGCGAAATCAACCTTAAAAGTGCCAATTTTTAAACGCCGTCCAGAAATGGGCGGAATGACGGTGTTGTCTATACCCGTCTCATCTTTTAAATAGAGGAAAGCTATAACATGGCTGTTAGAGATGCTGACATAAGCTGTCTGGTGCATTGCTGCTTTTCGCTGATACCAGGCATCAAAACCTTCGTATGTAGCGCGCAGACTGTCAAAAAACGGGTCATGCAGATCGATATCAGCGAAATATCTTAGTTCAATAGGATCTATGTTAGTCATCGAAAACATTACTCCTTAAAAATATTGTTGAGTGTCGTCTCATGCCCTAGTTTTGCGACATAGATGGGATATCGTACTGAAGAATATGGGAAGAGCTCATCAACGATAGATGTAGAAACTGAAGTGTACTTCTCCAAAGCCTTTCGATTTGACGAGTTGATAGTGAAAAAGTCTTCCAGTGTCCATAAACCAAGCTCCTTACCGTCCCGAGCACTGACATAACGAATTACTTGCGCATTTTCAAAATCGTGCGTACGCACTTCATATGTTTTCTCCCCCGATAGGATGGATTGATATATCGTATCTTGAATCTTCGCGGTAATAATCGTAATTGCCTTCACGCCATGTCCTTAATGTTGGCATCAATCCATTGACTCAGAACATCGCCCATAGATTGAGACGTTAGAGCAGCATAACGCTTGAGTGCTCGGTGACGTTTCTCTGTAACGAGGACATTAAGTTGCCGTACAGGCTCATTATCTACTCGTGGATAACGCGATAACGAAGAAACTCGATTAACCATATAAACATCCCTTCTATAAAACTAGAATACTAGAAATTTTAGGTGAAAACACTTAAACTAGAGAATCTAGTACTCTATGCGCCTATAAAGTGAGGGGTGTGATCATGCGTGTATGATCACACCCCGTCCGTTTTTTCACCTGGTTGCTGGTTAGAATGGCATGTCCGTGTAGCCGTTGCCAGCCCAATCAGAACCAGGAGTTGATGCTGGTGGAGTAGCCGACGGGGCTGCTGCAGCGTTCTTTTGTTCACGCAGCGCACTCATAATCATGTTGTCGGTGAGGTTATCGGCAATAAAAGTCGCTTGTGTTTTCGCGGTGCCGTCTTTGCTGATCCATGCGCGCGGTACAGGGTCAAACCGGCCCAGAGCAATCACACTGGCACCTTTAGCGAGACGACCATTCGAGTGCAGCATGTGGAGTGTATCGGCGAACTTGCCGAAGAGTTTGACGCGCACGAAATCAGCAGGCCCGTCTTCCCACGTGCCGCTGCTGGTGCGTTGACGGTTATTCGAGGCGACCGTGAACTCGATAAACGACTTCTTGGTATTATCTCCTGGAACATAGGTTTCCTCGGCAACGAGGTTACCTTCCAGGATCTGCATCATACTTGTTTTCATTGTTATCTCCTTATACTTAAATAATCTCATACACACTGGTTGCATCAGCAGCAATCAGGATCATGTCACCACTGCCGTATTCGTCGTAGTAGATAATCCAACGGCCTTCCAGGTTCGCGATCACGATTTGCTGGAAACCATCAGTGTCTTTGGTAGAACAATCATAGTTGTACAGTTTCGTGTATCCGTCCACTGAGCCGACCGGGACGTGATGAGAAGCCAGATTCCAATCGTTACTTAACGTGACAGTGAATTTACCGTCACCACAATTATTCATGTATAAGGCTTTCATCGCACCATCGCCCACGCACAAGCAGCCCGCATCAGCATAATAGGTTAATTCTTCAGTAAAAATAGGTGTCGTCATGAGATTGTCCTTTACCTGGTAGCCCAGTCGATAAGTTGCTCTTCTTGATGAGTGTCGTGTTCCTGGTAGGCACGGTAGGTGGCTATTTCTACCCATGCACCCTCAGGCTTTTCATGTGGCCACGCGAAAATCGTATCGTTGTCATCACCCTCGCTGATGTGCATCTGATACCACTGCTGGACAGACACTGTAGGGATAGACAGGTCGAAGTACCCATAACCGTAGGTGAGGTTATAACGATTAGCGAAAATCACGAACCGGATAATGTCTTCCAGGCTTGCCTTTTCTAAATATCGGAAGACTTTCTTTGCATACTGACTAACAGTGTCTGGACCATTAACATACTGGTCATGAATACGCTTGGTAGTAGGGTTCATGGTCGCGAAAAACTTGGTACGCGGGTCTCCTTCACCCACGTATTGTGTGTAGCGCAAGGCTGCTCGACGTAACTGATCGAGAGGAACAACCATGAAAGCACCAGCATCGGTAGTGAAACGAATATGAGTGACGGAAGTCATAATAAAAGTCCTTTAGGAGAGTTTGGTTAATGTGATTTCGAGGGTAGGGTTCACGCAAGCGGGCAGCTGCGCGTACTCGTCGAGTCCGAAGCGACTCAAGATATGGTCGATATCGTATGTGTTTTCGCATGCGATGATCCAACGCACAGTGTGGGGATTGCCTATTTTGACGCAACGCTGCTGTGGTAACTCATTGAGTATGGCAGCGATTGCTAGGGCTTGTGTATGGTTAATCGTGCTGGTTTTCATAAACGCGAGGATGGGTAACCATCCTGTACTGTCTTGCATGTCCACGTTTTGGCTGATGTGGACGATTAAACGTACTTTTGATGATTGTGTTGTCATAATGACTCCTTGCTCAGTCACACGCAAAGAATATTAAAACCCTTGCGTGTGCTGGTTGTAAGAGTTGAAAAATGTTTTAAGCGGTGATGATTAGGCTGTGTCCGTTGCGTCCTGATAACGCGATTTCCATGCGAGCTAACACATCTGTGCCCAGTTTTTCGATAGCATCGATAACACTGTCGTAGAGCGTTTCCCACGCTGTAGTGAATTGCTCTTCATATTCTGATGCATACTGGTTGTCGAGGCTGTGAAAATCGTGAATATACCTGGTAAATGATGCATCAACATCAGCCAGATGTCCTAGATTGGTAAATAAATCTCCGTTATTGAAAGAGTCGATGACAGCTGCTGCCAAATCGGTAAGCATGACCGTATAGCTGCCATAGGAGTAAAAATCGAAATATACTGCGTTTCCGGTAACCATTTTTCATCACCTTTATTGTGTTGAGGCTTGGTGGCCTATTATTTTTGTTGACACTACCATTATAAAGCATAATTTTATGCTTAGCAACTTATCGGCGTGTCGTTTTGGTGATGTTGTCATGATCTACCTGCTTGCTGCGTAATAACGCTGGACTTGGTAATCTTTGTATTTAAGAGCCTTTTTAGGGCTTCTTGGCGGGTTAAACCTGGAGTGTAGCGGATCTGTTATTGATGTGTGAGAGTTGTTGCGCGGTGAATGTGAGTTTACCGCCGGTTGCGCTTGGTGCATAAGAGGGGGCAGTGTGTGTTATTGGACTGTTTGTTCACGCTGCGGAAGCGGCTGCTGAATGACGAGCTACTACCCAGATCGCGATATTCTCTGTGATCATTGTTATGCATCCTTTGTTGTCTGTGAACATTAGAGTGGAACCACTCTGCCTAGATGGCGTAAGGGTGATTTTTCCTGTTATAAAGTAATGACAGATATGCTGTCGCGGTGTTGATATCAAAGGCTTTCGTACCTGTAAATGGAGCTTTTGTAAAATGTAGACACGATAAATGACACACCGAAACTTGCTACGCATAAAATTATGCTTTATAATGGTAGTGTCAACAAAAATAATAGGCCACCAAGCCTCAACACAATAAAGGTGATGAAAAATGGACAACACAGCAATCGCATACGATTTCACATTCTACGGCAGCGGTCAACAAAACCACTTTACTCTCGCTGAAGAGGATCTTGTAGAAGCAGCGAACTTCCAAATCTGGAACAACCGGCTTGGTCTGCTTGATAATCTCGAGACCATCGCTACGATTACGCCGCTGCTGAAAAGCACATACGAGTTCTTCTACAACCTCGAGCAAGGTGAAGAAGTCTACTACAACAGAACCGCACAGGGTGACGAGTACGATGATTTCGAAGACTTTGACGAGGCCTATGAACAGGCAAGTAGCCTGCTCGATACGATTATCAAGAGCCTACCGAAAGCGGTACTGTGTGAGATTATCGGCAGTCTCGAATACGCAAGCTCCTACAGTTGGGAAAAAGTCAACGCCGACGATTACCGCCTTGATGATCCTAACGTGTGGTATCGCAACATAGTAATTTAACAATGTACCTTGCAGGGGGTGGTGAGATACCCGCCCCTCGCTTTTATTTAGAAAAGAGAACCCCTATCTATGACTCCAGCAGAATTCAAGACCATTCGCTCCATCATGGGCACCAGCCAAGCCGATTTAAGTAATCTCTTCCATGCCAATCAGTCGTCTATCCAACGGTGGGAACGAGGGATAGTGCCAATCCCTGAAGACGTTGCGAGAACCATAGCCTACCGTTTCTATCACTGGAACGAGCATATCGCCGAAACAGTCGATAAGGCAATAGAGATGGTCGAAGAGCAGGGCGGCGATCCCGAGGCCTTCGAGTTCGCAATCTACCCCACCGCAAGCAGCTACTACAAAGTACACCCGTATGGAACAGATCTAACCTACAGCGAGCATATCGCGAAAGTGGGTATGATTTACGCGCAGCTGCTCGCGGCTGACTTTACTGTGCGCATCAACTATGTAAAACTCGAGAAAGAAAACAAGTAATGGTCGACTACAAGGATATGCGGCCGACAAGCCGGGAAACGAAAGACATCGGATTATTCATACGAGATCGATTCCGTCAACTAGGCCTAACAAATGCGCGCATCGCGCCACTGTTAAATCGACAAGACTCTTATGTGGATTTGCGTGTAGCGGGTCGTAGGCCGTTCACGATTGACGATTTAGAGGTTATACGCGAGAAACTTGGTTATGAGTCTCTCGAAGACTTCTTCACTACCTATTTCAAATATCAAGCTCTGAATAAAAAGATAGACGATACTGCTACCACGGTAAGCGAGTCTCGAGCAGACTCTCTGCCGGCAGATAAACTGATAGGGCTTTTTATTAAATCGGAGCTGAAAAGACGAAATATTCCTATCAAAACGATAAGCCAGTGGGTCAAGCGCAACGCAGGATATGTTGAGATGTGCATCAACGGTAGGAGTTCGTTCATGATCCACCATGTCGAAACAATAGCTCACAATCTCGGTTATGAGGGTTTGTTTGATTTTCTCGCCGCTGCCAACCAGTATAAACAAACGTTAGAAATCTAAACCGATTTGTCCTGCATTGGCGGATACAAGTTGTCCCCCTCTTCTCGTTTGAGAGGAAGGGGACAACATTTAGGGGTGAAGAATTATTTATTCTTCATCCTCACCAGTAGTTGCTGCTGGTGTTGCGTGTGAGCCAATGTGCGCGTGGCGGCGGCGAGAGAAGACCAGGAGTGTTCCCAAACCTGCTGCAGCCATAGCTGCCAGGATGAATGGTGCGATCTCGGAACCGGTCTTGGCCAGAACACCCATACGGGTAGCATTCCAATCATCGGACGCGGTTACAGGAGTGTCGAAGCACATGCCTGTAGGCACGGTCGTACCCTTATCAGTGTTTTCTGGGTCGAATGGATGCTTGTTATCAACAACACATGGAATCAATGGCGTACCAGTTGTTGTACCGCGATCAGTGTGGTTAATACCGGTCATGTTCTTTAATGTACCGGTCACTTCCACGTATGCACCCGGTTTCAAGACCAGGTTGTTCCACCCGTCAGGATACGTAAGGTCGGTGACTTCACCGCTGCCAGCGATAGTCTTATCGGTCAGCGTGATCCGGGCTAGGTCTACTGCACCCGTATTGATGATACGGAAGACGACCTTGGTGCCATCCTTCGCGTTCGTCAACGCTTCACGTGGAGTGTTACGGTCACCTGCTTCGAGACCGGATGCTGCATCATACTTAATCAGCTTGATAGCAGGAGTCTGATCAGGAGTCTTCGTCCACACAACATTCGACTTGCGCTCTACCTTGTTAAAGGTTTCCACAAACTGGTTTTCAACACGGTCGGATACCTTCAAACGGGTCATTTGGATGTAGCCAGTCCAGGAGAAGTCAGAATCCATGACAGAGGCCAGTTCAAGGAAACGAGCAGTCGCTTCCAGAGTGATCACACCGTTCTCGTCCTTGTAAGTGAACAAGTCAGCACCAAAGACGGTCGAGTCTACACCGCTGCCAGCGATACGTGTACCCTTAGCAGCGATAACCTTACCGTCCTTGTCGGTTAGATCATTGTTGAGGTAGACAGCCCACTGGCCAGTCGGCTTGTCGTAGTCCTCGTTGTAATCATCCACGATCTTCCAATCGGTAATGGTCTTGTAAGCACGATTGCCCGTAATCTTCGAGGAGTCAAGACGATACAGGAACTGGTGGTTCTTGTAAATGCTCTTACCGTTCGCGCTTTCACCGTTGACCTTGACAGTAACATCCTTCCTCGGGTTAATCTCCTTGATCGGATTAGTCACGGTATTAGTGACATCTTCACGGTTGTTCGTGATCTGGGTTGCGGTGTTCTTGACCACGTAGCCGTCAGTGACCTTGGCAACCTTCATCGGCAGAACGATCGTGTAGTTTTGACCCAGAACATTCTGATCGATGCTTGGATCAGTCTTCGGGCTCAATTCCTTCTTGGAGTATTCCTTCAAATCGGTTGGCTGTGGGTTACCCTTGATAACCTCATCCAAGTAAGACGTATCCACAGTCTTGAAGAATGCGTATACCATGCCGTCCTTGACCTGGATATTGAACTTGTCGGTCACATCGCGGCCCTGAGCATCCTGAACCTCGATACCGGATTCATCCAAGTTCAAATACCCCTCGTCGTAGTCATCGACCATGCCGAGGCGCTGGACCTTGTATGCCTGGTTCTTCAAGGATGCAGCATCCAAAGTCAGACGATAGTACACGTCGTCACCGTAGTACACAGTCTTGCCATCAATGTTGATACCAGCCTTGGTTTCATCACGCTTGAGCGGGTTTGGATTATCAGGAATGTTCGTCACCGTGTTAGAGTCAGTGAGCGAATTGTTGAGCTTTAAGACCCAATCATTATTCACCGTCTTCTTGACTGGAGCGTCCTTCTTCACGGTTGCCTCGAAACGCACCAGATAACGCAAAGCTGCACCCTTAGTAAAATGCGTCTTCACGTATTCAGACGTCAACGTGATGGTGAACTGATGCTTAGCAGCATCATTCTTCATGGTGTAGGCTTTCTTGGACACAGTCTTCCCCGTGGTCAAGTCACGCACCTCGATCGTCTGCTTGTCCACGTCTACCCACTGATCATACGTATCCGTGAAAGTCACAGTCTCGATATCGTACGCGAGATCCTTGGATAACTGTGGAGTAGTCATCAATTCATACTCAACCTTTTGTCCAGGGAACACACTCTTGGTGTTAATGCTGTCCTGGTCGCCACCCTGAGAGGCTTCACCGACAACATCCTTCTTCACTGGTGGAACATAACCACAAATGTTTGGTTCGTTCGTATCCTTCTTGTCGTTATTCACGGTGACGTGTCCCGCGTTGAGCAGGCCTTCCTTCGAAGCTGGATTCTCGCAGAATGCTACCTCGCTACCAGCAGCCACTCCTGCATCCTTACGTACCTGCTTGGCACCCTTACCGTTAGCATAGTTAGCCTTACCGCCGATAAGGAGTGTGTACTGGCGTGCAGAAGGCAAGCCCTTGAGCTCTGCTAAAGCATCCTTCTTCATAGCAGCGGTAACAACCGTACCCTGAGAAGTAATCGTGAACTTGTCGGTCACATCCTTGCCAGTAGAAACAATATCGTTCACCGTAGCATTCTGGCCGTCTGTCGTATCCACGGTGTACACGTGGACATCCTTCATATCAGGATCGAAGATATAGTCTGCCGGCGCGTAATCATCACTAATAGTGAAGTTTTCAGGAGCCTGTGCCAAATCAGCCGATACGGTCGTGTTCACACCGGTTGCAACCTTGTCGCCATCGAGGAAGACATGCTTGTCCGCGCCCACAGCGTTACTGCCGTCCTTATCGGTAACAGCAGCCCACTTCTTCGCAGCAGCATCCCAGAACAACCATGCCTTATTCGGCTTGTATGTCCAGGTAGGGAAATGATGGGTATCCGTGTTACCGGTAGGCTTACCATCCCACACTACGCTACCATAGTCGTCTACGTGGTTAATGTTTGGTAGGTCTACCACGATATCAAGAATGTATTGGAAGTCATGCTTGTTCGGCAGCTGCCCACCCTTCCAGGTTGCAGTAGCCACGTTATTTGGAGCAGGCGTGTTATCAGTCGTGTTAAACGTAAACTGACCAGACACGTCCTGACCAGTGGTGGTATCGATGATACGTTGGTTCTTAATACGATAAGTCACACCATTAGGAGTAATCGTATCGCTAATGGTCATGTTCTTACCACCCACACCTGTTCCACTGGTAATCGTGGTGGTGTTCACCATACTATCCGCACTTACACCCTTAGTGATTTCCTTGGTTGGGGGCGTTGGCGGAGTTTTTAACGGTGGCTGATCAGACGCGAGCACAATCACTACCAGCGACTTGTTACCACCATTAGTCTCACGCTCAGCCATACCGCTAATCGTAATACCAGATGATAAACGGTTACTTACAGTGTACTGCCCACCTTCATGCGTATATGTCTTAGCATTGACTTCGTTATACCATGCTTTCATCCAGGCATCCTGGGAGTGACTACCAGTTGCGCTGGCAATCGTGTTGTCGCTACTCTTGACCGCGCCGACAGCGAAGACGCGGCAGTTCGCGCCTGATGCGTCTCCATTATGGCGTGTAGCATAGTTATTGTTGCACTCAGTTAAAGCTGCGGATGTGGCTTGGTGTACGTGGGAGGCAACGTCACCGTATATAGTGCCGCCCAGTTGACCGGTCAGCACGCTCGTGACGGTACCATCGTTGGCTGGGCCGAAATTATCGTTCGTAGCCCATACAACCCGTGAGGTGTAGTTACCAGAACCAGTATTACCACCGGTAGATCCGCCACCACCATCGGCCGCCCATGCGAAGCCGCCAAAAAGTGTGGACGCTGCCACACCCACCGCCATAGTCTTGACCAGACCCTGGCGGATTTTGATATTGAGATGCTTATGTTTAGCCATCAAGCAACCCTTTCCTCAATCTTTCGCTCCCCACCTTGGAGAGCACCTATAGGTTCAAGAAACACGCAAGTGTTCCTAAAAAGTAATGAGAATTAAAAGAGGTTGCTTTTGATATCAAAAGAGTGTGCCCACGCTTTTGCGTGGACACACTTCAGAGAGAGGGAAGAACAACAGGCTTTTGTTGTTACCCAATGATGTATTGGCAAGTTCCCTGAGCTTCACAAGAACCGGGTGGTATATTTGCTAGCGCGGAGCGCCAGTCGAAGTCACTACCGCTCGACGATGATCCACCACTCGTATTACCACCGGTATTGCCTGAGTTTGATCGCGGCGCACTATAGGAACGCGTTCCGCCACCAGAATAGGATCGAGAACCAGAACGAGACTGCGCTTGCGCCTGCGCCTGCGCTTGAGCTGCTTGAGCTGCTGCGGCTTGTGCGTCGGCATCCTTCTTCGCCTGCATACTCGCATTGACTTGATCGATAGCAGCTTGCACAGGCTCAACCACTTTCTTCAAAGACTCCACAGTCGCATTCTTATCGTTGAGTGCATTCTTGACTGCGTTGATAGTGTTTTGTAGGTTATCGCGCGTACTATTATCCGCTACCTGACCATCAGAAGACGCCAGCAGACTATTCATCTCGTCCAGCTTAGATTGCACCATGTTCTTCGCATTGTCCACGTCTTTCTCACTCTTAGACTTCACCACAGCATTCAACGCCTTATCCAACTCACGCGTATACGCTACAAGGTCAGCCTGAGCCTTATCCACACGATGAGTAGACGCAGTAAACGTATCCTGCCATGCAATCACACAATCAGACAATTTCAAGCGAGACGGCTGCTTCTTATACACACTCATAAACGTTGTGAACGTGTCAGCATTCTTCACCTGCTCAGGGCTAGTTACTACTTGGGCAGTCTCATCAGCATGCACTTTCACCTTCTCAAAACCAGACCACGCACGAGAATACAATGAACTCGAAGAGTGACAATCAGCCTGCTTACCCGCATGAACCCACGCTACAACACCCACGCACACACCAACAATAAGCACAACCGAAAGCACACCAACCAGCCACACCAGCCAACGCTTCGATTGTGTGTTCACTTTTTTATCTTCTGTATTGTTTGCCTCTATGTTGTTCATTATTCTCTCTTTTCTTCTTCTAAAAACTATTTAACAAAACAATAAGGATCCAGCTCAGGAAAAACATTTCGTATCCCACCACCGGCACCCAGCCGCGACGCTTTGTGATAACAAACCACATCCTGTTTACCAGCTTTTCGCGTATACCGTGTACTCGCGTCATGGAATCAGTGTCTTTTACTATCGGGTATATCAGGTAAAACAGGTATCCTAATGCTGTTATCCATATGCCCATCAGCGCAATAGTAAGACCTATGGGGCTTGTCCATACTTGCATCATGAGTTGCTGGATTATCATGATAATAATCATGGTGCTAATAATGATTTGCTTCACACGTGTAGACACCATTCCCTCCTCCGTCAAAAGCATGATTGCTGTCATCTAGTAATGACATAGCTTGTAACTATGCTTTGATATCAACAACTATAGAGTCTCTTGTGGTCACCGTGACCACAAGCAGCAGCTGACATCATGGGGGCAAGGGGAGAAGAAATTATGAGTATGACAATCAAGATTATCCATGCCGG
>NZ_KV812468.1:301011-354161 GCF_001813415.1 Alloscardovia sp. HMSC034E08
TGGAAGACCCCGTCACCCATGAAAAACTCGCGCCCCACATCACCATGAGCTTAGGAGACCCACGCAAACCCAACAGTCGCTCTACCGTCACCGGGTTTGACGCAACCTTTGCCGCGCCCAAAAGTTTCAGTATCCTATGGATCCTCGCCAAAGAAGAAGAACGAAACCAACTTGACCAAGTATGGCAACAATCCCTCAAAGAAGCCATAGCAGAATTTGAGAAAGAAGCAGCCGTCGGCCGTATCGGTCACGGCGGCACCGGTCGCGTCAAACTCAAAGGTTTTGCTATCGCCGCCTACGATCATTACACCAATCGAGCCGGCGAACCTCACTATCACACCCACGCTGTGATCAGTAACCTCGCCCAACGAGAAGATGGACGCATCGTCGCGCTCGACGGGCGCACCCTGCTCGCCGTATCCGAACGTATCAACATTCTGCACTCCCAACGCCTACGCGCCAACTTAGTAAAAACCTGGGGAGTTAAATGGGAGAAACGGCCAAGCATGAGTAACCCGAACAAGCACGTGTGGGAGCTTGCTGGTATCAGCGACGAACTCATCAAAGCATCGTATTTCAATTCTAACCACATACCATCTGAAGACATAGATTTTATGGATTCTGATTTTGGCAATCAGGATTATATAGATGAGTGTGAAATTGATATTACCTACCCACAGCGTTCACTATATCGATTAGAGAGTATAGGTTTTGTGGCTGGTGAATATAGACCATGTTGGAAGTGCAAGCAGCCAATTCGTGAATTCGCTATCGGTGTGCATGTTCTTCCGGAACAAAACCATTACGAGGATCTATGGGTTCTTTTACCTGTTGCTCATTTCGACCGGGCAGGATTATTAACACCGCAGTTTAAGGCATTCTTAAAGCGCTGGTATTGCATTGATTATCGTAATTCAAAAGCAATGAATCAGCGCTATTTAGCATTAACATGTAATCGATGCGGAGTGCTACAAGGCGATAATTTTATTTTTAATGATTTCAATGGCCAAGGCGGTAATTTTATCCACCCTCAGTATCCTTCTCAGCCTGTGCACTGGTTAGATTTGCCAGCTATTACTGATCAGGGGTATCGAGAGTATCACTTTTTGTTTCCACAGTTAAGCGTTACGATACCTGCTGAACGTATCTCTAAAGAAGGACGTCTCATCCTTCCTCCTGGTATGTCTGCGTGGACGCGAAACCTTAATTAATTCTCACTTATTATTCTTGCCGACTTGGCTAGATGTGATGATTGCTCTCTTGTGGTCACGGTGACCACAAGCTGAAAAATATTTTACCGATTCTTCTGAATATCATAGTAGAGATGCAACGGATTCTTAGGACTTGCTATAAAACCATGACGTTCGTACCATTGAGCAAGCTGTGGTGTTTTTGCTTGTACCACTAAAAATCGTGTGGCTACGTATTGATTAGATATGCGCGCGTTCCTGATAGCATCGCGGATGAGGAGTTTGCCAATACCCTTATTTTGTGATGATTTATCAACGGCAAGTCTTCCCAACAAAGTCGCGGGGATGTTACTACCTGACGGATAGCCTTCTCGATTAGGATGCATCACTCTACGCTGTATAGTGTGGGCAGTCAGAGTGTAGAATGCTACAACTCTTCCTGATTCTATGTATACATAAATATGACTAGTACTCGTCTCGTAATCACGTGCTGCGTTAGCATGAAACCATGCATTTAAGTCATTGTTGCCACAGTCAAAAAAGCTAATATCTAAAGACGATGAGAAATGTTCAATAGCCATTTAGTTTTCAGATTCCTTAGGGCTATTCATCATTGACTCTAACCAATCAAATTCCTCATCACTGACAAACATGTGTGTAGAGATATCTGCTAGATAAGGCACTGGTGTATCACTTTCAAATTCCTGCGTCTGCAAACCTGAAAAGTAGTCCACCAGACTTTCAGGCGTAATAACTTTATTATCCTTATCGATAGCATCTTTCCATGGCGCTTCTAAATGACTCATACGTTCTAACTCGTCACCTAATGTCGCGTCATCATAGGGTGCATATAAATCTAGTACACGCTTGACGAGTGCCTCTTCATCCCAGTCAAGAGCATCAGTATCCCCATTAACAATATCGCGTTTTTGCATGCGGTAACGACCGCGACAGAAATCCCATGTTTCAACAGCAACGGGGCCATGTGTCCACGCTTGAATTGGTGAATCAAAGAGAACGGTATTGCGTGATACAAGCATCCAAGCTTGGCAATAATACAATAGCTTTTGTAATGCGTATGCAGTTGTTGTATGCCCTGTATCTTCCCGCTTTTCGAGTATATAGCGAGCAACATCTTTTACCTGCGCCATTGTTCCATCACCCTAGTTTTACTAACATTTATCATTATTATAAAAATCAACTACGATTAAAAATAAAATAACCGTATATTACTTATCTGGTGGAAAAAACAGTGTAGTGTTACTTACAATTACACCACTATATCACCTAAAAATCAAATGCCCTGTGCGTTATGAAACCCTTTGCTGTCTATGGTTGACAACCTTATTACTAAATCATGATGGATATCTGCTTGACGTATGAAAGTATCACTTTCCTCTCATAGCACCTCCCAAACAGTGCAACTGCTGTCATTTAGTCATGCCCCAGCTTGTTACTATGCTTTGATATCAACAACTATAGAGTCTCTTGTAGTCATCGCGGTCACAAGCAGAATAAAAAGCTCATTCACAGCAAGAATGATTTACTGTATGACTACCATTTTATCAGCATTTTGTGGTGGAGATTATGTTGTGATGGTCTAGGCTGTTAGGGTATGCAAAAGACTCTGAAACAGCCGCCCACGGCCTGGCAGAAACATATTGATAATTGGCTTGAATACTTGCGTTCTGCGAACTATTCCGAACAAAGTATTCAGAGCCGTCGCTACAAAGCTATACATATGGCTAAATGGCTTGAGTTAGATCCGTTAGATGTGTCTACGAAAGATTTAGTGAAGTTCTTGAGCCAGCCAGGTTACAAGCCTGAGACGCGCAAAGCCTACAAAAATACTGCTGTTAGCTTCTTTACCTACTTGCAGCGCAGCGGGGTACGTGAAGATAATCCCACGCTTGACTTACCGAAGATGCGTCGTTCGCACGCGCATCCCCACCCGTGTCCCGATAAATACATCATCGCTGCGTTAGCTAAGGCTAATGAAAAGGAATGCATAATGATTCGACTAGGTGCGGAGTGTGGTTTACGTCGTAGTGAAATCGCGTGCATACATTCTCGCGACGTTATCGATTTCCCAGAAGGCAAGAGCCTTATCGTTCACGGTAAAGGGGACAAAGAACGTATCGTGCCGCTCCCTGAAAACTTGGCGAGGGTGATTGTGTGTACGAACGGATATCTATTTCCCGGCAGATGGACGGGGCATGTGGAAGCCAGTTACGTAGGCAAGCATGTATCCGGATTGCTGCCTAAAGGGTGGAGTGCGCACAGTCTGCGCCACCGCTACGCTACGACAATATGGGCAGCCACACACGATTTATTACTGGTCTCAACCCTGTTAGGACACGAGAGCGTCGAGACAACACAAATGTATGTGGCCATGCCACAAGAAAGATTACGCGCAGCAGTCGATGCCGTAAAATTGCAGAAGTAAAAATCATAATTCTATCGGCGTGTCGTTAATGAAATAAATTCGTTTTACGCTAATATATTTAATATGGCAAAAGTATTAAGTATGAAAAACGTAGAAACTGCGTCAGAATACGATTTGCAAGAAATCGTAACGCGAAACATTAAAGTAGCGCTCGCTTTGCGCGGATTAAATCAAAAAGACTTAGCGAACGTCTTAGGAATTGCTACATCTAGTTTGTCGCAAAAGTTCACAGGTCGAAATCGCTGGAACCTTGAGGATATAAGTAAAGCCGCTAGGTTCTTTAACGTAGAACCTGCGGCGTTAGTAGCGGGGCATGGATTTGAACCATGGACCTCTGGGTTATGAGCCCAGCGAGCTACCGAGCTGCTCCACCCCGCGTCGGCTTGTTTAAAACAACTCTATCTATAATACATATGAGATAGAAGATGTCAAGTAAGCGTGTTGAAAATTTCGCTGCGTGAGATTACTGCCTTAGATTAGACCGTGTGATTTCAGTATGAGATTACTGCTTGATATTAGATTGCGCGATACATGGTGAGATTAGCGGTGTAAGATTACAGAAGATCTGTTTAAGTACGTGCGTCTTTTATTTGCCGCTTACCGCCTCTTATTATCGGCAACCGTATCCCGCCACAGTCTTCCCACCGTTGCCTCTTATCTTCGCCACATCGTCGCTCAACAGCCCCCGCCATCGCTCACCATCTCCCATATTTCCAGCAGATTTCAAAATCATTCCCCAAAAATAATTTCTCACAAAGTGGACGCTTCCACCTGCCTGAGCCTCACGATGCAATAATTCTAAACAACACATAGAGCAGCAATGATGCAAAACATCAGTGCTGCTCTTTTATTTTTTATACAAGTAAAGAGTAAAAGTTCTTTCAGCTTAGCAGAGCGTACAAGGCAAGAGCGGCTGCGAGAACATTAGAGCACATTAGAGAACAACACAAGAATGTTGAAGAAGACGTAAGAGAAAGATAGAGGGTCTATGCGTCATCAGCAACACTTTCTCAGAACACGACAGACGCGGCAGCTAAGCCAGCAGTCGCCAAAAAGTACAGCCTGAATTCGCCGGCTGAAGTTATTGTCGCATCCTTAGTGGGCACCACCATTGAGTTCTACGATTTCTATGTGTACGCAACCGCAGCAGCACTCGTATTCCCACACTTGTTCTTCCCAAAGGGTAACGACACTGTAAGCCTTATTAGCTCCTTCGCAATGTTTGGTGCAGCAATGATTGCCCGTCCTCTGGGCGCAATTTTCTATGGTCACTTGGGTGACCGCCTCGGTCGCAAAACCACCCTGGTTATCTCCCTGCTCACCATGGGTATTGCGACCTTCCTCATCGGCTTCCTGCCAACTTATGCACAAATCGGTCTGTGGGCGCCGTTCTTCCTGCTTATCCTGCGCCTTACTCAAGGTTTCACGCTCGGCGGCGAATGGTCTGGCGCGGCGCTCGTCGCAACAGAAAACGCTCCAGCAGATAAGCGCGCTCTCTACGGCACCTTCCCACAGCTGGGCGCTCCTATCGGCTTCATTATCGCGAACGGTCGGTTCCTCATCATCAACTTCGCTCTGCCTCACCCAACAAGCTCTGTGCTGCGGTCAGAAGCGTTCCTTTCCTGGGGTTGTCGTATTCCGTTTATCTTCTCCGCTCTCATGGTTGTAGTCGGTATGTGGGTGCGCGTAAAGCTGAACGAATCCGAAACCTTTAAGAAGGCTGTTGAGCAGGATAAGGTTGTTAAGGCTCCGCTCATCGATACTTTCCGCTTCCACTTTAAGGAAGTTGTGCTCGGCACCTTCGCTATGCTCGCAACGTATGTGCTCTTCTATCTGACCACTACCTGGATTTTGAGCATGGGTACTACCGCTACAGAAAAGGGCGGTCTCGGTATTTCTTACACTGAGTTCGTATTTATGCAGATTATTGGCGTTGTGTTCTTCGCAGTCTTTACCCTCGTTTCGGGTCCATGGGCAGATAATATTGGCCGCCGCAAGCTGCTGATTTGGGTGACCGTTGCGATTATTATTTTCGGTCTGCTCTTCCCGCTCTTCCTCGACTTTAACCACGGTAATATTTTGAGCGCATACGCTGTAGAAGCCTTCCTGATTGTTGGCTTTATCCTCATGGGTATTACCTTCGGTCCGATGGGTGCGTTCCTGCCAGAAATGTTCCCAACCAACGTGCGCTACACTGGCTCGGCAATCGCCTATAACGTAGGCTCCATCCTCGGTGCTGCACTGGCTCCAATTATTGCAGTAGCACTGTGGAAGGCTGCAGGCGGCAGCACCTGGATGGTAGGTGTATACCTCGCCATTGCTTCTGTGCTCACGCTCATTTCCCTGGTTCTGTCTAAGGAAACCAAGGATGATGATTTCGATAATCAGATTGCTTATGAGAAGAAGTAAGTAGCAACTGTTTAATACACCACATAAAACCCTTCTCAGCTGCGCGCTGAGAAGGGTTTTATTATTCTATAGTGTATCGTATGATTTTCGCAGTACAGGGAGGTGTAGATCGATGACGGACGAAACGAATAGTCTCTCGCGCAGTATCTCTATCGCCCTCGTTGAAGATGAAAAGCCATTCCAAGACATGCTCTCGCGATACATTGAGCAATACGCTCACGAATTTCAGCTACCGCTTAACATACACATTTTTTCTAACGGTCCTGAATTTCTCGACAGCTTCCATAATCAATACGACTTAGTTCTCCTCGATGTAGTTATGCCTGGTATGACGGGTTTTGATGTGGCACACACTATTCGCGAAAACAAGTCGACAGTTAGCATCGTATTTATTACGAGTATGGTGCAGTATGCTATTCGCGGTTACGAGGTGGGAGCTGTCGACTACATTCTCAAGCCACTTGAATACGAACTATTTAGAAATAAATTCAAACGAATTCTGAGCAATGTGCGCGTCGATTCGCGTTTCGCTTTAGAAAGTGCTGGAAAAATTATCTACGTCGATTTGGCCGATATTACCTATATAGAATCCGACAAACACTATGCTCTCTGGCATGGAGTTTCGGGCGGCATGCGCACGCGTCATACGATACGGTCCCTGGCTACTCAACTAGAATCTCGCGGCTTTGCTCTTGCAAGAACATCGTTACTCGTTAATCTCAATTATGTTGTTCGCGCTACAGCGGATACAGTATGGGTTGCTCAGCCGACTGCTACCGATCCTCGTCACAGTGAAGCCTTACCTATAGCGCGTGCATACCGAACCTCTTTGCGCGATAGACTCACCCAATTTTATTGCAAAAAGTAATTAGCTAGTAGGTGGAAAATGTCCTCAACACTCGAGCTACTCACGAATCTTTTTGCTATTAGTATGCGGCACGGATACATCGTACAGATTCTCGTTGCGGAGTTTATGTTCCTACATATCGTGGGGCTTCGACTTCCGCGCTCGCGTGTAGCTCTCTTATCTTCTGCTCTCGTTGTGAGCGTATGCGTTGCGGCGATGATTGTTGTACCCAATATTATTAGTTGGTACGCTTCTGGTTTCTTCTCGCTGACTATTTTCTGCATTTTGCTGTGTATGTGGTTCGTTTGTTTGAGAGGGTCGCTGAGAGATATATTATTCTGCTGCGTTGCAGCACAGCTCACTCAAAATTTGGCATACAATCTCGAAGGGCTTATCTATATTCCGTTTAAGAACGTTATTACCCCGTTCGGCTGGTTGGCTCTATCTTTAACCTGCACAATTATTGTGTATGGCGTGAGTGCCAATATTTTCCGCACAGCATGGCTCTCCATCGGCCGTATTTCTATTAAAAGCGGGTATGTGATTGCTTTTGCTATTATGTCGGCTTTGTTCGTGTACGTTATGCAATATCTCTTCCAGGTCTATGAGATAGACCAGATTTGGGTAGCTCGTTTGCCGCTGATTTTGTGCTGCATTGCGGGGCTATCTATTCAATTTGGTTTTCTTGCTTTACGCAATGGTGAGATTGAGCGTGCAAGTTTAGAGCATGTGATGCGTCAGGAAGCACAACAGTATGCGATAGCAACCCAAACTATTGATCGCGTAAATATGAAGGCTCATGATTTAAAGCATCAAGTGATGAAGTTGCGCTCGTCTGGTCAGATGGATCTGTCTGAATTAGATGATATTGAGCAGTCGATTGAACAATATGATGCTATTTATGAGACAGGTAACGCAGAGCTGGATACCGTTTTAAATCAAAAAGTGTTCTTGTGCAAGAAATACCAGATTGACCACACGATTATGGTCGATGGTGAGTGCCTGAATTTTATGCGCCCGTCCGATATCCTTTCGCTGTTTGGCAATTTCCTCGATAATGCCATTGAGCATGAGCAAACAGTTGAATCTGTTGCATTGCGCTATGTGACAGTTCACATTCATAGAAAAGCGGATATGATTGCTGTGCGCGTCGAAAATTACTGCGTTACGCCTCCTCGTATGGAGCGAGGACTGCCGGTAACAACAAAATCGGATTCTTTTGATCATGGATTTGGTATGCGTTCTATTGCTATATTGTGGAGAGATATAACGGGTCGCTTCACATGGGCATGGACGGGGATGCTTTTGTAGTAAGCATCGTCTTTCCGGGCAGTGCATAATAACAATTTGTGCCTGATGTTCCACTAAATCTGCCATACTCGTTCGCAATAAAATGTGACAGCCTAATCTAAAAGTAACTCGCCAACAGAGTTGTTAGGAGGAGACAAGAGATGGCAACATCGCATAAAGGTAATGGCGCGTTACGCTTTTCTATTGCAGTGATTAGCACTGTATTAGCGTTAGCGGTTGGTGCAACAACAGGTGCATCATCATATGCGTCATTCATTTCTACAGTAATTGGTGGAAGCACCACGAAAACTATCGATAAAGGTAATAGAAAGGCGATTAATAATGGCCAAGACAATGGCATGTCTTTGGCTGAGTGGAAGAAAACTGCTGATTCGGTAGTTCAAGAAGTTGCAGGTGAAGGTATTATATTATTGAAGAATGCCAATAATGTTTTGCCGTTAGCACAAGGATCGAAAGTTACGCTGTTCGGTCGATCCTCAACAGATTTGGTGTTGGGTGGTACTGGCTCAGAAACGGTTGATCCAAAGAACACTGTCAATTTGAAGACAGCTATGGAAGAAGGACATCGCTTCCACGTAAACACAACCCTCTGGGATTTCTATTCAAAGTACGCTGGTAAGGAGGGATATATTCGTTCTAATGGTTCCTATATGGGAGCTCTGCCGAAAGATATCTTTATTGCAGAACCGCCGATATCTGATTACACTCAGGCCGTGCGTGATTCGTATGCACAGTATTCCGACGCGGCAATCGTTGTATTCTCGCGCGTGGGTGGAGAAGGCTCGGATATGCCAACGGGCAAATTCGGTGATGGCACGAAATACTTAGCATTGCAACCACAAGAAAAAGCAGTGCTTAAGGAAATTCGTGATAGTGGTCAATTCCATAAGACTATTGCCGTTATTAATTCTTCGAATGCTATGGAACTTAGTTGGGTGGATAGTCAAGAATATGGTGTCGACTCCTGCTTGTGGGTTGGTGGCGTTGGACAAAGCGGCGCTCGCGCTTTAGCGAAGGTGCTGGATGGAGAAATTAATCCATCGGGACATATCGTAGACACCTACGCGACAGATTCTTTCTCGTCCCCTGCAATGGCGAACTTTGGTGATTATGCATATAAGAATGCCAAAGTCATCGAAGCAAAAATCGGTACAGCAAACATGGCGACCAAGTATGTTGTGTATCGCGAAGGTATTTATGTGGGATACCGCTATTACGAAACACGCTATGCCGATGCTGTAACGAATCCAGGATCTGGAGCATCAAGCGCTGCAGGTGCAACACAAGGTGATTCGCGGGATTACACCAAGGAAGTAACCTACCCATTCGGTTATGGTCTGAGCTACGGTAGCGACAATGGCATGCCTTTCTCGCAAACCATTACGAAGTCTCAATCTGATGCTCAAGGTGCGCATGTGACCATTTCCGTAAAGAATCAAGGTAGCGGCGCGGGTAAGAGTACTGTTCAGCTGTATGCTCAGCAACCGTACTCGGCGTCTGGCACAGAAAAATCAGCTGTGCAGCTCGTCGGTTTCGCTAAAACGGATACTCTCGAGCCTGGTCAATCACAAGATGTGACCATCGATGTGAAATCACGCGACTATAGCACCTACGATTTCACAGGCAAGAAAACCTATGTTCTCGATCCGGGTACGTACTACTTTGCTGTAGATAATGGTGCTCACGATGCACTCAACAATATGCTTGCAGCTCAGGGCTATTCCCCTGCACAAGGAATGGATAGCACTGGAGATAGTTCCAAGGTCTTCACATGGGACAATGGTTCTTCTGTGCTTCTTAACAAAGCCGCTTCGGGTAAGAAGATTGCGATCAATTCGATTCGGTAGCTTTGGAACACTATGGTAAGAAAACTGGTTATCTCACACGTAGCGATTGGACTACTTTCCCACAGGCCTATAAGAATCTCGAAGCTAGCGACGATATGATTCATGATTTGGATCAGTAGGGTTCCTATAAGGCAGATAATTCTGGCAAGAAAGCAATAACCGGTAAGAAAGCCAATATTAATATTGCACAGATGGTGGGAGTACCATCCGACGATCCGAAGTGGGATACGTTCATTGAACAGCTCACAGTAGATGATCTGCTGCGTATCGTTACGCAGTCCGGACAAATCGCTATTCCCACCATTGCCTATCCTCAGATCTTTATGAAGGATGGTCCTGCAGGTAATAATATTCGTAAATACGTTGAAGATGGCACGTCGGCTACCGGTTACGCCACCGAGACTGTAACCGCGGCAACCTTCAATAAGCAACTTGCCCAGAAACTCGGTGATTCCATGGCTGAAGATTGGATTCGCACGAAGACAGCAGGCGCTTATGCTCCAGCAGTCAATATGCATCGCACCCCGTATGCAGGTCGAAACTTCGAATACTATTCCGAAGATGGTGTACTCAGTGGCGAATTGGCTACGAACCAAATTGAAGCTATGCAAAAGCGAGGAATCTTCACTTTCATTAAGCATTTCGCTCTCAATGATCAGGAAAATAAACGCATTGGTATTAGCACCTTTGCTAACGAACAGTCTATTCGCGAGATTTATTTGCGTGCATTCGAGCAAGCTTTTACTGAAGGTAAAACAAAGGCTACGATGGGTGCTTTTAACCGCATTGGTTGTGTATGGGCTGGTGCTTATGCTCCACTCATGAAGAATGTTGTGCGTGGTGAATGGGCTTCTACCGCGATTATCGATACCGATATGGCTATTAGTCCGGTTGTGCAGTCTTTGGCTGCGGGTTTGGAAAATGGCAACACTATGTGGGCTACCTCTGCGGACACTATCTACAACTCGGGCAAAGAACTGGTAAAGAACGATAATAAACTTATCGTAGATATGCAGAAGTCTGCGCATATTATTCTGTTCAATATTTCGAGCACTATTGGCATTAATGGTCTTACGACCACCACAGTGGTGAAGCGCGTGAACCCATATTGGATGAACATTGCTCTCGGTGTTATTGCAGCGCTCGCAGTCATTGATATTGCTTGCATTGTTCTACTGGTAAAGCGCTCTGGGCGTACTGCAAAGAAAGGAGATAGGTAATGCGTACAAAAATTGATGTTCTCTCCCTCGTAGCAATGCTGGTAACGGGTGCAACTGCTGTATGCTATGCGCTCACCACAGATAGATCACATTCATGGACTGTGGTTATTCTCCTGGCATTAGCGGTTCTTACTCAGCTCATTCATGCGTGTGCTACACGAATCGCATGGTTAGAGTATGTCCCATTTGTCATTGTTCTGGCTGCTACAGGATTATTTGTGAAGCTAGGCACAGACGAAGCATATGCCATTATGTCTAAAGTAAATATGATGGGGCTAAGCAAACTGTGGATTGCATCGGCAGTTTTGCTGGGAGTAAGTGTTCTTATTACCGCTGCCTCAACAATCTTCGTGAAGAAGAGCAATCAGGCTGAGGAGTAAAAGATGAGCGGTATGCAGATAAAGAATATACTGAGTCCGCCCGTAGCTGCTCTCTATCTGAGTGTTATCGGTGCAACGACTGCTGTAGGCATATTCGATGTTGTTCGTTATTCCTTGTTTGGGCGTTGGTGACCGGTTATCACGATGCTCCTAGTCCATGGAGTTATGGTAATTGTAGCTGTTTTATCTGAGCGTACTCGCATCCCATTCGTTCTCGTGGCGAATGTAGCGATTGGCACAACATGTGGCTACATTATGACCAATCCCGAAACAACATGGTTCAATGCCGACATATATATTCAATCTGCTATCGCGCTTCTTGGCTGTGTACTTGTGTGCGTTGCGCAAGGCGTAACGCACACGCCAGCACGGCGTGCAGGAGTACACATTGCAGTAGCTCTTGTTTCTTTATGCTGCGTGTGGACGTGCGTATGGCAAGGAGGTATTGCTGTCAATCACTCTCAGCAGTTAGCTACGCCGACGATATGGTCCGTGTCATCGACTTTCGAACAAACGAGCAAGCAGTCAGGAACAATCAAAAAAATTTCCTACAGTACCCGTGCTTACGCAACAGATAAGCGTGCGGTTACGAAATCTGCGTATGTGTATTTACCGTATAAATATGATGCTTCGAAATCCTATAATATTCTGTATCTCATGCACGGAATTGGAGATAACGAAGCCTACTGGTTCGTTACGCATCCAGAAAATAAAGTGCTGGTCGATTGATTAATCGAGACAGGAGTTATCCCTCCAATGATTATCGTGACCCCAACCTTTTACGTAGACAAAGACAAACTGAATCATTTGGATGATTTAACCTATTCATTTAAAAATGAGCTACGCAATGATTTGATGCCATACGTTGAGTCGCATTTTGCCACGTATTCGAAGGGGACAAGTGCACAAGATTTTACAAAAAGTCGAGATCATCGAGCTTTTGCGGGGTTATCGCGTGGAGCTGTAACGACTTTGCATTCGGTTTTCTTGGGTAGCCTTGATTACTTCTCCTAGCTCGGCACATTCAGTGGTAGCCGAACAAGCCGTGAACAATTTGAAGAGGCTTTACAATCGAACGCCTTTAAGGATTTGCCAATACGTTATTACTATGTGTCTTCGGGAACTTTTGATTTTGCTTTACCACAACAATTAAAAGATTATGCTTCGCTGCGATCCATAGAACCTCGCATTAGGGAGGGGAAGAACTCAAGATTCGACATTTTCCCGATGCGGTACCATTCGGCAGGAAATTGGAATCTCGCGCTGTGTAACTTCCTTCCGCATATTTTTACCAAATAATTAAAGTGCATACGCTGTCGAAGCGTGTGCACTTTATCTTGTTTAGTGTTTACATTAGAATTTATGCGTGTTTTCCTGAGACGATTTTGATAAGGCTGGGGTAAGAACTAAAGAAAGAAGGGGCATAAAATGCCTGGCTCTAAGACACAAAGATATGCAAAAAAGTTTCTGGGAAAGGGTACACCTTTCTCATTATTCATGTGGGCACCTCATATAGCGAGTATTTTGCTCATTGGTATGATTGCAGTGCTGGCTATTCCAAGTATTGCGCATGCGCAAGAAGATCGATTAACATTTGACATGTCTCAGGATGCTCCTGGGCAGGCTGGTCAGTTAAGTGCTCTCGAATCGGTACTCAGCCAAATAGGAACAACTCCAGCAACTATTATTCTTGATCGCGGTAGTTATAACGTCGATAAGACATTGAAGATTCCTGCTGGTGCAGATATTGAGTTTAAAAATTATCAAGGCGATGATTCTGATTCTGCGCCGAGCTTCGTGCGCCATAACGATTTTAAAGGCGTTATGATCCAAGTCGAAGAAGGCGCAAAGCTCACTTTATCTGGCAACACCAATGAGGCGTTAGAGCTCAATGGCGGCGGCGAGTCTGCTAAATCGGAGAGTGCAATCTTACTTATTCAAGGTTCTGTAACAATTAATCACGCTACGATTAAAGATGCCAACGGTATCGAAGGTACATTCAACGGTGCTGTAAAGGTCGATGGCGTGAATGCTTCTCTCACCATGAATGAGGGTGTGATAACTGACAATAAGCGTCACTCAGATACTCAAAGCAATATGTACGGTGCTGCAAACGTGATAGTTGATAACCGTGCTCGCTTTGTTATGAACGGCGGATCTATAAAGAACGGAACCGGTAGCGGCGGAGTGACTACGAATGCCTACGGAGATACTGGCGGCGTTTTGGTAGCTCATGGTGCTTCTTTCGAGATGAACGGTGGAAAAATTAAGAATAACAAGGGCTTTGCCGGTGGGTTGAATGTATGGAATTGGGTCTACGGTTCAACAATTAATAGTTGGAAAAAAGCTGGAACTCTCGAGCAACAAGCCGAAAATACTCGTTCTACCGCCGTGATTAATGGTGGAACTATTAGCGGAAACACAGCAGGCTTTGGCGGCGGCGGAATTTTAGTTTTTGGCAATGCGGCAGTTGAAATGAATGGTGGAGAGATTTCAGGTAACTCAGCTCCTAGGGGTGGTGGCGTGAATGCCATGAATTTGTGGACTTGGGGTGATAGTTATCACAATGAGACAGATGGCGAAGGTGGATCTAGTGGTCTGACTCGTGATGAATATTCGAAATATATTCCTGGTGGCTTCCGTATGCGAGGTGGAAAAATAACCGGCAATTACGGACAATACACAGGTGGCGGTGTGAATGTTGTTTCCAATGGCGTTGTTCTTGAAGCGGGAGAAATTGCTAATAATAGATCAACTCAAGGTGGAGGCGTGTATGTTGCCACAAGGAGCTATGCAGCACATTTATATAATGCTCTAGTCGAAAATAACAAGGCTACGGGATTGGGTGGAGGTATTTGGACCTGCCCTACCGGACTTCTTGAATTACACATTACGCGTGGAGCAGCAATTAATAACAATACTGCCTCTGGATATGGCGATGATATTGCACACAGTAACTACGGTGCAGTGGGTGCTCAAGTAGTGACTCTTGCCGATAGAGCTTTGGGTGGTGCTCCGATTTCTTACTACTACGATAACAAGGAGGCTCGCTTCGATGCTAACAATCCTGGAGAACAAGTAATTCTTCGAGGGGAAGAAAATGACACTATTATGGATCAGGGTTTGCATAGTGTCTTATCTGAGGACGGCATTAATGCCGCTCGCTCGGCAGCGCGTCTTCGTATTACAGGAAATAGCGGTTATCTTGGCGGTGGTCTTGGAACTAACGGTACTATTATTTTCGGTGAACCTGATTCTACGCGTATAGATTTAACTAAGAAATGGGTATATAAGTTCAATCAGAGATCGAAAGTTAAGAAGGTTCCTGCCGATAAGATTCCTGTACCTCAAATTGACGTAATTTTAGGTACAAAGAACGGTGAAAAGATTACGCCTATCCAGACCGTTACATTGAAGCCGGATAATCAGTGGAAGTATTCCTTCGAAAATCTACCAAAAACAGATGCTCATGGTAATGCTATCGTCTATACCGTTTATGAAGCGGATGAAAATGGCAATCCAACTGTCGTAGCAACAGCGGACCCTAAAGATCCAACTGCAATGACTTTGAGAAACGAAGTAATGCCGACTACAGATGTGAAAGCCACGAAGGTATGGTCTGGTGATTATGAAGTATCATCTTCACGTCCAACAATCTTCTTTAAGCTGTTCCGATCTGTGGAAAGTGGTCAGCCAGAAGCTGTTCCAAATGTTCAAAATCAAGAGCTTAAGCCAGGAGTTACTGAAGTATCTTGGGCAGGCTTAGATAAATACGATGCTCAGGGCCATCAATACACTTTCAGTGTCCGCGAGGTAAACGCCGAGGGCGAAAACTTCACTCCGCAGTACTATACGAAAACTGAGAATGGCTTAACTGTTACGAACATTTACGTTCCGCCAACAGAGCCGAAGAAGCCGAACGAGCCAAAAAAGCCTCGTAAGGAACTGTCAAAGACTGGTGTGAGCATTTCATCCATCGCGTTCGCGGTGGTAGTCCTTATGGGTGCGAGCTTAGCGATACTAACGCTCTCGCAACGGCGTAAGCGTTCCTAAGATCTGCTCGACCTCAATCATAAACGGGATGTAAGCGATATCTGTGCATGCGTCCCGTTTTTTCAAACCTTCTGTGACCCTACCCACAGTCTTCTCGAGCCATGAGAATCAAACAAGCGACGAACGAGGGTTTCGCGTATGCTTAGAAACGTGGGCATAACCGCCGCACATCATCCAGTCATCGCACATACGAGGAGAACTGCATGACAGTATTTAACGATCCAATAGCAAGCGTAGACCCAGATGTTACCGCAGTGCTTGATTCTGAGCTGGAACGTCAACAAACTTACCTCGAGATGATTGCTTCAGAGAACTTTGTTCCTCGTGCAGTGCTTCAGGCGATGGGTTCCGTGCTTACGAATAAGTATGCAGAAGGCTATCCAGGGCGTCGCTATTATGGCGGTTGCCAAGAAGTAGATAAGGTGGAAACCCTCGCTATTGAGCGTGCGAAGGCTTTGTTTGGCGCGCAGTATGCGAATGTTCAGCCTCACTCGGGTGCGCAGGCTAACGCGGCTGTGTATCACGCGCTGCTTAACGCTGGCGATACGGTTATGGGGTTGGATTTGTCTCACGGTGGTCATTTAACGCACGGTATGAAGATTAACTTCTCCGGAAAAAACTACAACGCTGTATCCTATCAGCTCGATCCAGAAACATACCGCATTAACATGGAGCAGGTGCGTCAAAAGGCACTCGAAACGCGCCCACAGATGATTATCGCCGGATGGTCAGCGTATCCTCGCCATATTGATTTCCAAGCATTCCGTGAGATTGCAGACGAAGTAGGTGCATACTTGTGGACGGATATGGCTCATTTTGCAGGTCTCGTTGCAGCAGGATTGCATCCAAACCCAGTTCCATATTCTGATGTAGTATCCACAACGATTCACAAGACTTTGGGTGGCCCTCGCTCAGGTATGTTGCTGTCTCGCGATGCAGAACAGTTCAGCAAAAAACTTAACTCTGCAGTATTCCCAGGTCAGCAAGGCGGCCCTCTTATGCATATTATTGCTGGCAAAGCAGTTGCATTTAAGATTGCTGCCAGCGAGGAGTTTAAGAACCGTCAGCAGCGTACCCTCGAAGGCGCTAAAATCCTTGCTGGGCGTTTGAACGCAGCTGATGTTGAGCAAAGCGGAGTATCCGTAGTAACCGGCGGAACAGATGTTCATCTCGTTCTGGTCGATTTGCGTAACAGCGAACTCAACGGTCAAGAAGCAGAAGATTTGCTTGACGCCGTAGGAATAACCGTGAACCGCAACGCAGTTCCATGGGATCCACGACCACCAAAAGTAACGTCCGGCTTGCGTATCGGTACACCAGCACTCGCTACCCGTGGTTTTGGAGTAACAGAGTTTACCGAGGTTGCCGACGTTATTGCCACCGCTTTGCGTGATGGAAAATCTGCAGATATCGAAAGCTTGCGCGCTCGCATTGCTAAGCTTGCGGATGACTTCCCCCTGTATGGAGGTTTGGATCAGACGCATTAAAGCGCGGTAAATATTAATAAACAGGACGTTTCTTGGGACTTCGAGAACGTCCTGTTTTATACAAGATGAGGGTGGGCATTGTCTCACTACAGAGAGTGCCCACCCTTTATGGGTTATACGACAGATTGTGTTGGTTTTTGTTGTGTGTGGGCTTGTGTTTGTTGGGCTTGTTGGTGGTTGGAGTTGGTTTGACTCAACTGCGAGGTTGGACAAATCGTGTTGGTTTTAACCCGTGTTCAGTCTTGTGTTTTCGAGGTTTATAGTCGGGTTAGAGTTGATAAATGACGACCACGCGATTATGTCAAACATGCGGCCATCCCATGATTTCCTGGGGAACTTATCCTACAAAGAAAGGGCCATGCCCACGATACAGATGCTCGTTTTGTCAGGTCACGACGAGTGTACGCATTGATAAACATGCCAAGAATTTGACCACGCTCTTACACTTCATCACGTCTGATCGTCCCTTATCCTCGTGCCCGGGCAAGGGACGTAGCCTGCAACGCTGTTTCGATGATATCTGGCCATACTGGCCCTTATCACCCGTTGTTGATTAAGTCCATCATGTCATCCATGTCGATGATTTATATTTACACCGGGATTGTGTCTTACTGATCGCGATGAGTCCGACATATATTAGGATGGCGTCTAGTCCGTAGTGAGCATGCTGGCGCGTGGCAAGCATTACTCTCACGTATCGCAGCCCACGACGTGGTTGTCACTGATGGTGGTGCAGGATTTGCTAAAGTATGCCACGCGCAATGGCTCGACACCAGAATCCAACGCTGTCTTTTCCATATCAGTGCGAATATACGATCGCGTACTACTAGGAATCCACGCCATAAGGCTGGTCAAGAACTCTACGCTTTATCACAACAACTTACCCGTATTACCAATGATGAACAACAAGCCGCGTGGATCAGCCGTTATACCACTTGGTGCGCGCAGTATAAACACATGCTCGCCGAGAAAACCGTTCTCACTAACGGGTGTATCGTCAACACTCACGAGCGTCTCGTAAGAGCATGTAACATGCTCAACACCAGACTACGTGCAGGCGACCTGTTCACCTACCTCAACCCCGAGGTGACTAAGCAGGCAATTGTTCCTGCTTTTAATAACCAGATAGAAAGCTGTAATGCTCGACTACGCGCTATGCTACGCACGCATCGTGACTGGTTGTTACTGCACCGTATCAAAGCATGCATGTGGTGGTGTTACATGCATACACAGAACCCGTTGCTCGTATCCGAGCTCATCCATATCATGCCCGCCGATTAACACATCAAAAATATCTATACACAACTGGCCATACACCACAGCGAACACGAACATGCTCAACGCCAACACTACGGTCAAGCAATCACCTGGGCAGACCTAACATGATCCAACCAAAAAGTCAACTCAACGCACTCAACGAATAACAACCCACCAACAATATTTGTCGTATAACCCTATAGTCCAGTGCTCAAGAAAAATCAAAAACAAAAGCCCTCGAAAACGAGGGCTATCGTGGTGGCTCCGACCGGCGTCGATCCGGTGACCTTACGATTTTCAGTCGCACGCTCTACCAACTGAGCTACAGAGCCATGGAAAAATAAAACCCGGCGTACCGGGTTGAATATTCCAGCGACTCCGACCGGACTTGAACCGGCGACCTCCGCCGTGACAGGGCGGCGCTCTAACCAACTGAGCTACGGAGCCACGATTGCTTTAGCAACCAAGAGATAAATATACAGAGCTTTTCGCATATGCGCAACCTAGAATAAGAATAAACCCTAGAAACCTTGTAATTCCTAGGGTTTTTCGGCGTGTCTTTAAAGCAGATTATCAGGAAATATTCATACTCTTCTAGTTCTTCTGCGTCCAGTTTTCTACATCAATATGATGTGCTGGATTTGCCTGCCAAGCGTCCCATGCAGACTGAACAATATCCTTCACGTCATGTTGAGCATGCCAATCCATCTCGGTATTAATGCGTTCAGGGGAACCAATCAAATGAGGAGGATCGCCAGCGCGACGAGGTTTAATAGTTTCAACGAATGGAAGTCCGGAAACCTTCTTAATTTCGTCAACAATTTCGCGAACTGAAGTGCCCTTACCTGTACCTACGTTGAAAGCGTCATACTTGCGTTCATCGCGGTCTAAGTAGTGCATAGCGGCAATATGTGCATCAGCTAAATCAGAAACGTGAATGTAGTCGCGAACGCAGGTGCCGTCTTCAGTAGGGTAGTCATCGCCGAAAATAGCTGGAGCTAAACCGCGTTGTAAACGGTCGAGAACCATAGGAACGAGGTTCAAAATCGCTGGATCTTCTAATTCAACTGGCCCGCAACCTGCTACGTTAAAGTAACGCAAAGCGCAGAAACGAATGCCGCAAGCCTGAGCTGCTGCGCGACCCATCCATTCACCGAATAGTTTGGTCTGACCGTAAGGGTTAATCGGAACCATTGGTTGCACGTCTTCTGGAACAACGTCTACTGGCGGAACGCCGTAAGTTGCTGCTGAGCTGGAGAAGACAAGCTTTTGAACCTCGGCATCTTTCATAGCCTGCAGAACGTTCAGCAAACCGTTAATATTCTGCTGGTAGTACCATAATGGCTTCTCAACGGATTCGCCAACCTGCTTGCGGGCAGCAAAATGAATCACAGCATCCACGTTTTCATCGCGTAAAATCTCAGCCAATCGTGCGTCTGCACCTGCTGCAGATACATCCATGCCGTACAAACGAGAATTGCCAATGCGAGAAGACTTTCCGTAGCTTAAATCGTCCACAACGACGATGTTTTCGCCGTCTTCGTGTAAAGCATGAACCACATGAGCGCCAATATAACCACAACCGCCTGTAACAAGAACAGTCATATTGCTCCTTAAATTGCATTGAATATTGAGTTGTATAGAGACATGTGCACTTATGTGCGTACATGTTCATTTATGACACTTTTATTATAGCGCGGATTCTATATTATGCTTGACTAAGTTGTGTTTTTCTTGAGATTTTTCTGATTTATATGGAGTGCTACATGACTGAGATGGAAAAAGGCGAGCGCAATAATGCTCGTCGTCGTTCGGTAGTTTCGTTCGTGCGTCGTTCGTCCACTTTGGATGCGCGTTTAGAGCGCGCATGGAATACGTATGCCGATGACTATGTTCTTCGCTTAGATAAAGGCGAATATGTTTTGGGAGTTGCCGATACTGTGCGTATTTCCTGTGATTTCTTGGCTCAGGCCTGGGGTGAAGGATTTCAGGTTGATGGTCGGGTAATCGTAGAGATTGGAACTGGGCAGGGTGAAAATATTGTGGCCGCAGCCGCTGCTCATCCGCAAGACAACTTTATTGGTGTTGAGGTGTATGCCCCTGGCGTGGCGCATACGGTTTTAATGGCGGGTAAAAATGAGTTGCGAAACTTGCGCATGGTCCAGGTGAATGCTCCTGAATTGCTTAGCGCTTTTGAACCGGGCGTTGTGAGTGAAGTGTGGACTTTCTTCCCAGATCCTTGGCCGAAAACAAAGCATCATAAGCGTCGTATTGTGCAAGATAGTTTGGCTCAGGCTGTGCATGCTGCTTTGAAGGATGATGGCGTCTGGCGAATTGCTACAGATATTGATGATTACGCTTTGCATGTGCATGAAGTGATGGATGCTCGCGCGGATTTTGCGAACGATGGCGAGAAAACGGTTAGTTTGGCGACTGAGCATGTGAGTAAGGGTACTGCTGATTTAGCTGCGCAGTTACCACACGCTGATTTTAGTGAGTCCGAACGTTTTGAGGGACGAGTTCTGACTAATTTTGAGAAAAAAGGTTTAGACGCTGGTCGTGTTATTCATGATTTTACGTACCGGCGCGTGTGATAAAGCTTGATAAAGCATAACGACACGCCGAGCGCATGAAAAAGTTGCGTAGTTGAAGAGTAGTCGTTAATATGAATCAAGTTGGCCCCCGTCGTCTAATGGTTAGGACATCAGACTTTCACTCTGACAACGAGAGTTCGATTCTCTCCGGGGGTACGAATAAAAGGCTTCAGATGATTCTGAAGCCTTTTTCCATTTTCTCATTTTTTCTGTTTCCGTGCGCGAATAAAATGCCTAAGTGCTGTTCCTGCTGCTGCTCCCAAAAGTGCAAAACCGCCATAAAGCCATGCGAAGAGCACCATGTTGGATCCATAATAAATCCACAGAACGGTGAGAGCGCTTATTATTGCTACCACGATCCACCAGAAGCATAATCCGTTCATAAAGCCATCAATAAAAGGAATAAGGAAGCTATCAATCGGTAAAAACAAAGTGAGGAACGGCAGAAACATCAAAGTTCCGGGGGTGCTTCGCTTTTGAAGAAAATCGTTGAGCAGTTCTAATAGTCCGTATGAGATTACAAGAGCTACAAAAAATATCCATGTACGCTTCGTTGGGTTACTCATAACTTAACTGTAGCACTTTTAGAATAAGTCGGAATGCGTCCCTGTTCTCGATGCTACAAGAATAAGATTCTCATCATCGATGGCGTATATACGTAATCAGTCGGGTTAGATGTGACATTCGCGAAAACCTTTGTAGTTTCCTGTTAAAGCGTAGCCCTTATGGTGGGGGTCTAGAGGTATTCCTTTACTGAGTTTTCTAAGGATTGTGTCCAGTAAATGCATATCCGCACCCCTTTTTGTCATCTTTTTGATGCCTCGGCGGAATTGTGGTGAAGCAATAATATCTAGCATTACTAATCATCTTCATTCTCAATATCAGAAAGAAGATCTTCAATGCTTGTGTATCTTTTGGCTGGGATTTCTCCAGACATAATCCGCCGCGCTTCTACCATTGCGGCTTCTGTTTCTTTGTTATATCTGGGTTGTTTAATTGCGAATGGAAATCCTCCTTCAAGCAATGATGTGTGAATAAATATGTTAATCGCATCTGTTACTGATATTCCAAAACTTCCGAAGAGCTCCTCAGCTTGTTTTTTATTGCTGGTTCCATGCGAACGTTGATATTTGATGTCTTTGCCATAATAACCTCCTTGTAGATAATATCTGTTGTATACGTTTTGTATACAAAATGAAACCTTTGTGTTACGTATTATCTCCTGCACCCGTGCGAGTACGCTTAAGACAAGTAAGAAAAATCAAAAAAGGAGAACGCAATGGCATTCGATTTTACGACTATTTACGACCGTCATGGCAAGGATGCTCTTGCAGTAGATGCAATTGGTCAGATAGAAGGTGTTCCAAAAGCGCCACAGGAAGGTTTTAGCACTATTCCAATGTGGGTAGCAGATATGAATTTTGCTACTGCACCGGCTGTAGTCAGTGCTATTCAGGAACGTTTAGAGCATCCGATTTTTGGTTATTTTCTGCCACCACAGAAATACTTTGATGTTATTAAAGATTGGCAGCGCTCGCATAATGGCGTGAGTAATCTTGACGATAAACATATAGGTTACGAAAACGGCGTGCTTGGAGGATTGATTTCCACTGTTTCTGCGTACTGTAAGCCAGGGGACGCTGTTCTAGTTCATTCGCCAACATACATCGGTTTTACGAGCTGTTTAACTGCTGCCGGCTACAAGATTGTGCATTCTACTTTAACTGCTGATGAAAACAATGTATATCACATGGATTATGACGATATGGATCGCGTGCTGACAGAAAGTGGCGCAAAAGTAGCGATTTTCTGCTCTCCACACAACCCAACAGGCCGCGTATGGCATCGCGAGGAAATCGAAAAAGCTATGGCTATTTATGCCAAGCATGATTGCATCGTTGTATCCGATGAAATCTGGTCAGATATTATTCATCCAGGACGCACGCATATTCCTGCGCAATCAGTCAGCGAGGATGCACGCAACCGTACGGTAGCTCTTTACGCTCCAAGTAAAACCTTTAATATTGCGGGAATTGTTGGCGCTTACCACATTATTTACAACGATCAGTTGCGCGCGAAAGTGGAAGAATCAGGTAAAAGACCTCATTACAATGATGCGAACGTGCTTTCAATTCATGCTCTTATTGGCGCGTACAGTTCTGAAGGTGCACAGTGGGTAACTGAGCTGAACGAAGTTATGGCTGCAAATGTTAAGCGCACTCGCGAATTCTTTGCGCGTGTAGCTCCAGAAATCCGTATCGCGAACTCAGCGGGCACATATATGCTCTGGCTTGATGCTACAGCATGGTGTAAGAAGTACGGCAAAAGCATTGATGAGTTATTGGAAGCCGGATGGCGTATGGGAGTTGGTTGGCAAGATGGACGACCATTCCACGGCGATTGCCATATTCGTATGAATGTAGCCTTACCTGAACAGCTCCTTAACGAAGCGCTCAAGAGGCTGAGTAATCATGTTTTTAACGCATAAATAAACGGATAAGCGAGCCGATACTATTGCCTATACAGCCTATAACTGCGTAGGCAATAGCGTATACGAGAGCGCTTTCGTTGTAGAAGACGAAAACAGTGGTTAGGAAGCCGACGGCCGGTGCGAGCAGCCACCATATGCTTAGACCGTGGGTGGCGCCATCGTGCAGGGCGAGTGCAAGCGTAAGTAGGGGAAAGAGGAGAAGTAGAAGTGCGATAATCAGCGAAGTGGAGTCGGGAATAAGCATTGTAAGTGCCGGCAGTAGCCAGAAAAACGCGACGAGCGCGGCTATTTTTATGAGCGAGTCCTTCGTTGGACATGAGAGTAATTTCATAGCACAAGTCTACTTCATCTTCTTAAACAGTAAAAATACAATGTTATACTGAAAAATTGTGAACGCTAACATATAGTGCGTTATGAGAGCGTGACTACGAGGAGAAGTGCAGTGAAGCATCGAGACAATGAATGCCAGTACACCATCATGATTGTTGATGACGACCAAGCCTTGGCTGAGATGCTGTCAATAGTGCTGGAGGGCGAAGGTTTTCGTGCAGTTGTGTGCCATGATGGTTTACGCGCCGTTGAACTTTTCCCACTTATTCAGCCCGATCTTGTGCTCTTAGACGTGATGTTACCGGGTCTTACAGGAGTGGAGGTTGCGCAGAAGATACGCATAGTCTCGGTTGTTCCCATTATTATGTTGACTGCAAAATCAGACACAATGGCTGTGGTTGAAGGTTTGGAGGCTGGTGCAGATGACTATGTGTCTAAGCCATTTAAAGTGGCAGAACTTTTAGCCCGTATTCGCACTAGATTGCGTCGTATTACACATCAATCAGGTAATCAAGAAGCTTATAATCTAGCTCATATAGAGCGAGACGGTTTAGTTATGGATCGTTCGCAACATACAGTGAGCGTTTATGGGCATAATGCGAACTTAACCCCACTCGAATTCGATTTACTCTTCCTGCTGGCTTCTAATGAGAACGAAGTTATCTCTCGAACTACCTTACTCAAAGAGGTGTGGGGATATGCGGATGCTGGTGATACGCGCTTGGTTAGTGTACATATTCAACGACTTCGTGCAAAGGTGGAAAAAGACCCGGAACATCCCGACTTCATTCACACAGTGCGAGGTATTGGCTACAAATTCTGCACATCAAGTGAGAATATCAAGTGAACACCGCATTCAAAGGTTTTTTCTTACCCATGCGCACCTCTCTACAGGCGCGCATGGTCAGTGTGGTTGTAATTGCGTTTTTTGCTATTGCAGTTCTTCTATCTGTTGGATCCATGCTTCTCGTGCGTTCTTCTGTACTCAATCAGGTATCGCAGGAATCTCAACGAGATTTTTCTGATCGGCTAGTTGAAGCGAAAAAAGTAATTAATTCAGCAGACTCTACTGATCTCGTGCAGTATCAGCAACTTGCTAACGATGTTGCATCCATGCTTCAGCAAGATGCTTCTCCAAGCTTAGTAGGTGTGTACTTATGGAGTCGTAACGCCGCTGGACGTGAAATTATTCCAGTTTCTACTGAGCCATCTCACGTGTCGCTTATTTCAGAAGACATGCATGCTCGTGTGAATGCAGATACGGACGGAACAATCTATTATCAACCTGTTACGATTACTCACGATACAGTCCAACAAAAACGGAGCAGCACAGTTCACAAAGTTGGTAAACGCTTCCGCGCTTTCCTGGTTAAACTGTGTGTTCAGCGGGTTAGGAATCTCTCCAGGATTGCTTGGCGCCGGCTGAGCAGGAGCTGGCTGCACAGGCTGCTGTGGCTGATTCACTGGATCTGTTATGGTTCTTTCTTTCTCTCAATTCAGACCGACTTTGCGCCTAAAACTCTTCCATACGAGTTCAGGGGTGTCGATCTTAAAAATGGAGCACCATGCGCCATACACGTGATGCATAGTATTGAGCAAAGGATACAGCTTTAACAGCGTGCGCTCAGGGAAGCCGTCGCGCCCATGCGTTGGATGCGCATCAAAAGTGGTCTGGAAGCGGCGCATATACGCCTTAAAAGAGTCATGTTTTGTTCCCATGCGGCGCGCACTGGCAGCCACAACGAGGTTAGCGCAAAACTGAGTGGTTAAGCCGGCATCAAAAAGGTGCAGACTGCAATCAATATCTTCATGGAAAACGTCTTCGCGATCCTCACACACGAGCGGACGAATCGTTTCCCACGCGCTTTTGCGCATCGCCATATTCGAGCCGAAAAGAAGCGGCATACCGTCGGCGCTGTACTGTTTCTCGCGAACTAAACCGTCAAAAAACATGCCAATCGGAGGCAACGGCATATCGTAGTAACACACAGAACCAGTAACGCCCGCAGTGCCAGGATGCGCTTCGAAAAAGGCACTCACTATCTCTACCCAGTTCGGCTTGAGCATGCAGTCCGCGTCGATACGCGCCACAATATCGCCCGAAGCCATATCTAAACCCTTGTTGCGCGTCGGAATGAGTCCTTGCGCCTCGTTCTGCTCGGTTAAGCGCACATTCGTTCCCGGATGTTCGGCAATAAATTGCTCAACGAGCGCGCGCGTATTATCTGTGGAGCGGTTATCGACCACAATAATCTCGTGCGCGGGCATTGTCTGGGTAGTTGCGTTGCGCAGACACGAAAGAATGCGGCGCGACTCGTTCCACGTAGGAATAACAATAGAAACAGAAAGCATACTGCCCATAGTAGTAGAACGAGGCTATTTGCGCGAAAACGGGCGCGAAAACGGGCGTAGCTCGTGCTCATAAGAGTGCTCATAAACGTCCTTCGCTCGTGTTTGGGGCAGGTGGAATAATATGCACTATGACCCAAGCACGAGAAGCACACAAGACGCAAGAAACGCAAGAGACGAAAAACACGCAAAAGCGCGAAGAATCTGCAGACTTGGCGGCCATTTTCCCGCGCAAAGGCGATAGCCGTCGCCCGCCAGAATGGTATAAACACGCGCTGTTCTACGCGCTGCTGGCCGCTGCACTTGGCTACTTCGCATGGCATGCGGCGATTGCTCTTCAAAGCGTGCTACTCAATATTGTCATATCGCTGTTCGTGGCGTTCGCAATTGAGCCGGTAGTGCGCTGGCTCATCGCCAAGGGTTGGAAGCGCAACGTATCCGCCGGTCTTACGCTTCTCTTCCTCTTTATTCTTATCGGCACGTTCATCGGCGTTTTCGGTAACCTCATGGTCAATCAGCTCGTCTCCATTGTGTCGGGTTTGCCGAGACTGTACGCACAAGTGGGGCAGTGGTTGCATGGTCAGTTCGACTACGAGCTTCCACCAATCTCGAACCTGAGTTGGACGATTTTAGGAAGTATTAAAACCGACAGCATTGGCTCTTTCGCCAGCCAAGCGCTCAACACTGCAGGCTCGGCTTTCGGCGCTATGCTCGACCTGCTCACGGTTATCTTGGTTACCTACTATATGAGCGCGTACGGCACGAATATGCGCAAGGTTATTTGCCACTATTTGCCGGAGGATTCCCAAAAGCGCTTCCTTATTACTTGGACGGTTGTGCAGGAACAGATTTCCGGCTTCCTCTACTCGCGCATTGTTTTGGCCGTGATTAACGCCATCTGCTTGTCTATCTTCATGATTATTCTGCACGTGCCAAACTGGCTGCCTCTTGCCATGGCTTGCGGTATTATTTCGCAGTTCGTGCCAATGATTGGTACCTATATTGGTGGCGCGCTTCCAGCTATTTTCGCGTGGGGAACCAACGGTATTCGTCCGGCGCTGTACATTATTGTGTTTATTGTTATCTATCAGCAGATTGAGAACAACCTCGTAAGCCCAATGATTACGCGCTCGACTATGGATCTCAATCCTGCTATTTCCTTGCTGGGCGTTTTTGCCTTTACTGCTGTGTGGGGAGCGCTCGGCGGCTTCCTTGCTTTACCGATTATTGCGAGCATCCAGGCATTGCTCAGCACATATTTGAAGCGTTATGAGCTAATTGATTCTGAACTTCTTGATGATCCAAAGCCTGTGAAGGCTTCTAAGATTGCACAAAGCGTGCAGGCTGCAGGAGAAAAGATTTCTGAGACGATGATGGTTCAGATTCGTCCGAAGAATGCGGATGAGCAGCATATTACTGCTGAAGATTTGATTCGCTTCCGTGAGTCTGTAGAAAGCACGGGAGCAATCCCACAGTCCATGTCTTTGCGTAAATCTATGTCGTCTTCAGCTGCGTCTGAAGAAAAGAGCGAGAAGAAATCAAAGAGCAAAACCCAAGCCTCTTCTGCTGCACCTATTCAACCTGCTAAGCCGGCGCGTTCTCGTTCGAGGTTTAACGCGAAAAATAATCAGGAGAACAATCGCAAATAATCCTGAATAATCGCACAGAAAAAACGTATCCGTAACCAAAGGACTGAGCTATACATGAATGGATTGCTGTCGTTCCTTGACCTGATTATTACCATCTTGGGCGTTATTACTATCGTATACCAAGTGGGAATTGTGATTGTGGGCATGCTCGTCAAGCCGCAAACCTTCCGTGACGTGCCACAAAATAGGCGATATGCGGTTCTTATTTCTGCTCGAAACGAGGAAGCGGTTATTGGCAATCTTATCCGTTCCATTCACAACCAAACGTATCCGCAAGAACTTATAGATACGTGGATTGTGGCGGATAATTGCACAGATAATACAGCACAGCTTGCGCGCAGTTTGGGCTGTCATGTTATTGAGCGCTTTAACCAGACGCAGGTGGGTAAAGGCTACGCTTTGCAATATTTGTTGCGCACGATGATGGCTACCGGGGATGCGAAGAATTATGATGCGTTCTTCATTTTTGATGCTGATAATCTGCTCGATAAAAACTATATTGCCGAAATGAATAAAGCGCGTCAGGCAGGTTTTGAAGCTTTGACTAGTTACCGAAATTCTGTGAATTTGGCGGATAACTGGGTTTCCTCGGGAGCGGCTTTATGGTTCGTGCGCGAATCGCGTTTTTTGAACGTGACGCGCGTAGCTTTGGGAACGTCCTGCCATGTGGGAGGCACAGGTTTCATGTTTTCGCGACGCATCATGGAGCGCAACGACGGATGGAAATTCCATTTGCTCACCGAAGATATGGAATTTAGCATGGATTGCATTTTGCATGGAGACCGTATTGGTTTTTGCGGATCTGCTATGTTTTTCGATGAACAGCCTGTTGACTTCAAAACCAGTTGGACGCAACGTGTGCGCTGGTCGAAGGGTTATTTGGAAGTTTTCCGTTACTACGGGAAAGTTATGATGCAGTGGGCTATTAAAGAGCGAGATTTTTCTGCTATAGATATGACTTTAATGGTTTGCCCGTTTATGGTTATTTCTTTGATTCGCTTTGTTTTGGGTATTATTTACGCTGCTTTAGGATATATTTCTTGGTTCTCGATTAGTGCAGGTTTAACCGGCTGGATATCGTCTGTGCTTACCAGTTTTGTGGGCATGATGCTGTTAGCAGCTTTCTCGGGTTATGTAGAACGCGATAAATTGAATATTACTCTTCCAGAATTAATGGCATACAGTCTCAGCTTCCCGATTTATATGGCTAGTTACGTGCCTATTGCTTTTGTAGCTATTTTCTCTAAGAGCCAGTGGAAGCCGATTGCTCATGCAGGCGGAAGTGCAGCTGAACAGATTATGGAGGAGGGTTCTCGCAGTGAAAACTAATCTTAAACGCGCATGCACGATTGGTTTAAGCGCGCTAACAACTCTATGTTTGGCTGGCGGATACGTTATGGCAGATGCTGCGGGTATTGTTCCTGGCAGTATCTCTGGAATTTCGCGTATTTATCGCGAAGGCAGTATTGCAGCTCTCAATCCCCAGCGTAGCGTGCGAAAGGTGGGCAAACAAACAGTTGCAAGCGTGGCGCATAAAGATATTAACGCTTCACAGGCTCAAGAGTTAATCGATAATTTCATGTCGTCTCTACCTCAAGGAGTAAAAGCAGGAGTTCTTATTGCAACAACGGCGGGTAAAGAAGTAGCCTCAGCGAACGCCAGTGATGCTCTTACTCCAGCTTCTACGCTAAAAACTTTGGTAGGCTATGCTGCAAGCGTGACTTTCCCTTCACAAGAGACATTAAAAACCACGGTGAAAATGGAGAAGTCGTCCAGCGATAGCACGTCTGCTGCACTTACTTTGGTAGGTGGCGGAGATATTTTGCTGGGGTCTGGTGCAAACGATGCACAGCATGTGAATGGTCGAGCAGGCCTAGCTACTTTAGCTGACCAGACTGTACAGGCTTTACAATCGCGCGGTATTACGCAGGTGTCGCTGCAATATGACGATAGTTTGTTTAATCATGATTCTTTGCCTGAGATAGAAAATGCTTCTAGTCCAGTGAATCAGGGCTATACGAATCTGATGGAAACGTCTTCAATGGCTGTGGATGAAGCGCGCAACTGGTATGGTCAGCCGCCAGCTAATCCTGATGGAGAAGGCCCATGGTATCCGCAGCGTTATGCAAATCCGGCAGCTAGTACGGCAGAAATTTTTGCTCAAGCTCTTACCAATCGAGGCATAAAACTTACTAATGAGAACATTCCGCAAGTTTCTGCGCCTGAATCAGCTTTTGATATTGCTCAGGTAGAATCTGCTCCATTAGGGCAAATTATTCAATTGATGCTAACTAATTCCGATAACTCTTTGGCTCAACTCTTAGGACGTTTACTTGCTTTGCGCACAGGACATGACAATACGCATGCTGGTGCTTCCGATGCTGTGGTGAGTGTGCTTAAGCAGCATGGTATTTCTACTGATGGTTTAGTGATGGCAGATACCAGCGGTTTGGGAGATGGCTCAGCAATTACACCACAATTATTGGCTCAAGTTCAATCTGCGTACCTAAACACAGCAGGACTGACATGGAATGCAGCCGTCGGCATGCCAATTTCTCACTACAATGGTACCCTCCTCAATCGCGCTTTTAATGTCGAAACAAACGGTCTGGTACGTGCGAAAACAGGAAGCTTAGAAGGGGTACGCTCCTTAGTCGGAAACGTGGTGCGCACCAATGGGGGAGCACTCATTTTCGTGGTAATAGTCAACGGGGAAAGCGCTATACAAGCTCTTCCAGCCATGAATACTTTTGTAGATGGTTTGGTGACATTGTAGATGGCAGAGGCAGTTGATTTAAAAGCTTGGGCGTGCGCGGCTGTGAATGCAGCTGTGCGAGAAACAGTGGAGTCGGTGGATTCGCATAAATCGCAGAACGCCAGCGCCAGCCCCAGCTCTTCTCAGGAGCATCCGCTTGTTCTTGTGGCGTGCTCAGGTGGCAGGGATTCTCTCGCGCTCGCAGCCGTAGCTCATGAAGCTTTAACGCCACGTGGCTACCACGTTGGCGCTGTTGTGGTGAACCATCAGCTTCAAGAAGCATCGCACAGCGTTGCCGAGCGCACAGCCCGCACGTGCACGCACATTGGGCTTTCCCCCGTGCGCATCGTATCCATCAACGTTCCCTCCACACGCGCTGGTCTCGAATCCGACGCGCGCGATGCGCGTTATGCGGCTTTAGCAAGCACCGCCAAAGAACTCAATGCCACGTGCGTGTTAGTAGCTCACACCAGCAACGACGTGGCAGAGACCATCCTTATGAAGTTGTTGCGCACGCCCTCGCCAGAAGCTCTCACAGGAATCGCGCGTGAACGCCATATTCACCATATGCGTTTTGTTCGTCCCCTGCTGGAATTCTCGCGTGAAGACACAACGCGACTATGCCAAGAATATAATCTGAGCTATTGGGATGACCCCACGAACGGACAGGATGTAGAAGGCGAACTCGACAGTAGTTATCCTGTGCGTTCTCGCATCCGTCACGATGTGCTCCCGCTCCTGTCACGCATAACCAAGCGTAATGTTGTGCAGCTCCTAGCTAACAGCGCGCAATCCTCGCGCGAAGATGCGCAAATCATTCACGAAGCGGTAAACGATGCATACAATCGTGTTATGCGCGAAAAAAATGGTGTGCTCGAAATAAAAATCCGAGCTTTGCGCGCGTTCCCGGCAGCCATCCAGCGCCGCGTGTTAGCTACAGCACTCGAAAATCTGAACATTCGGCCAACTCAATCAGCCATTTTTTCTCTTCTTGAGCTATCTCAGATAGAACAGAAGAAGAAAACTGTGAAGATTTCTACACCTCTTGTAGCGAATAAGCTGTATGAGGTCATTCAGTTATGGAAAGATAGTGACTATGCAAATTTCTGATGTACGTGACGATATAGCCGAAGAACTCATCTCCAGCCAGGAGATTAGCGATAAAATTCAAGAAGTAGCAGCTGAGGTATCTGCTGATTATGCAGGAAAGTATCCTCTGCTCGTTGCCGTGCTTAAGGGAGCAGTAAATACTATGTCAGTTTTCTCTCAAGCTGTGAGTATTCCTGTAGAGATTGATTTTATGTCGCTGTCTTCTTATGGTTCAGGTACGCAAAGTTCCGGCACAATAACAGTGCGTCAAGATTTAGGCTGTGATGTAGCTGGTCGTGACGTGCTGATTGTGGAAGATATTATTGACTCCGGACTAACTTTGGAGTGGCTGATTGACGAACTCAAGCGCCGAGGTGCAGCTTCTGTAGAAGTTTTTGCGCTTTTGGAAAAGCCTGCTCGTCATATTGCTCAGGTTGATGTGAAATATAAGGGATTTACTATTCCTGATGAGTTCGTTGTAGGCTTCGGTCTTGACTACGATGAGAAATATCGCAATCTTGATTCTATTGCTGTGCTCAAACCAGAGGTATACGAAGCGTAACTGCGCGAGAGGTTGCGTTAGCGCTTGTGCTACGAAATCGTCGATTAGCAGGTGGAGCGAAGCATCAAAAAGCCCTGCGCAACATACAGCGCAACAACTAGAACGCCCAGTGTATAAACCATAAAGTGTTGAGTATAGTGAACAGTGTGCTCATGAAGTAAGGCAGAATATGGCAGATAATAATAATCCGTTTGCCCCACGCGGTCCACGCGATCCACGCAACCCGGGCGACAAGAATAACAAGAATAATAATTCTGGTTCGCCATTAGGTCCTCCTTTACCTAACGGTAACGGTGACGATAACTCAAAGTGGTGGCAGCGTCCATGGCTGTGGATGGCGTTGGTATGCGCTCTCTTAATCAGCGTCTTTTTCTTTGTCAATCAATCAGATGTGCAAAGCATCGATACAAAAGACGGTTTCTCTCTGATTAAAGAAGGTCAAGCTGAGCGCGTCGAAATTACGGATAACTATCAGTCCGTTAAGCTGACCTTAAAGAAGGACTTTAAGAAGAAATTGCCAAAGTCTCAGCAGCAGGCTTTCGGTCCAACAGAAAAGAACTACGGTAAGAAGGTGCAGTTCTACTTCTCGTCCGCACAGGCCGAGGAGCTCAACAAACTCGTTCAGAAGTCCAAGATTAAAGACGGATACAATGTAAACATTCAGTTTAGTAATCCGTGGATGGGCATTTTGTCGTCTTTGCTGCCAATCCTTCTGCTCTTCGGCATGATGTGGTGGATTATGTCGCGCCTGGGAGACGGTGCGGGCGGCGGTATGCTCGGCCCTCTGGGAGGCAATAAAAATAAGCGTTTGCAGGAAGCAGATATTCCTAAGACGAAGTTTGCCGATGTTGCGGGCGAAGAGGCTGCCGTAACTGAAGTAGAAGAAATTAAAGACTTCCTCAAGGATCCAACCAAGTATCGCAAGCTGGGCGCGCGCATTCCTCACGGTTTGCTGCTCTACGGTCCTCCAGGAACGGGTAAAACCTTGATTGCTCGCGCTATTGCTGGTGAAGCTGGCGTGCCGTTCTACTCGATGGCGGGTTCCGACTTCGAAGAAGTTTTCGTTGGTTTGGGTGCTTCTCGTGTGCGTGAACTCTTTGAAGAGGCAAAGAAGAACGCTCCAGCAATTATCTTTATTGATGAAATTGATGCGATGGGTCGCCGCCGTTCGTCCGCTTCTGCTAATGGTAGCGGCGCTGGTGAGCAGACCTTGAACGCTCTGTTAGTTGAGATGGATGGTTTCGATAAAGAAGACAATATTATTATTATTGCCGCGACGAACCGTCCAGATGTGTTGGATTCCGCCCTGACTCGTCCTGGTCGTTTTGACCGTCAGGTGGCTGTAGAAGCTCCTGATTTGAAGGGGCGCGAAGATATTTTGAAGGTTCATGCTAAGGGCAAGCCTTTTGCTCCTGGTGTTGATTTGCATCGTGTGGCAGTGCTGACTCCTGGATTTACCGGTGCTGACTTGGCAAACGTTCTCAATGAGGCTGCTTTGCTGACAGCACGCGAAAACGCTGATTTGATTGATGCGCGTGCTATTGATGAGGCTATTGACCGTGTGATGAGTGGTCCTCGTCGTCGCAGCAATGGTATGGCTTTGGAAGAACTGCGCAATACCGCCTACCATGAGGGTGGTCATGCTATGGTGGCTGCTGCTTTGCATCACACCGATCCTGTAACGAAGGTTACGATTCTGCCTCGTGGCCGCGCTTTGGGATACACAGCTGTGATGCCAACAGAAGACCGATTCAGCCAGTCTCGTAATCAGCTTCTCGATCAGATGGCTTATGCTATGGGTGGTCGCGTGGCTGAGGAAGTGGTTTTCCACGATCCAACCACGGGTGCATCTAATGATATTGAGAAAGCCACGAATATTGCTCGCCGTATGGTGGTGGAATTCGGTTTCTCCGACAAGTTGGGTGCCATTAAGTGGAGCGATGAGTCGAACCAAGGTGGTTTAGATTCGTTGCAACCACGCACGTACTCCGAGCATACAGCACAGATTATTGATGATGAGGTATTAAAGCTCGTTGAGACTGCTCATGACGAGGCCTACGAGATTGTTATGAACAATCGCGACGTGTTGGACGAACTGGTACGCCAGCTTTTGGAGAAAGAAACCTTGGATGCGAACGAGCTTGCGGCTATTTTCGCTCCACTCAAGAAGGCACCGCAGCGCGAACAATGGCTGTCGGCGTCTAACCGCGTGGTTTCTGAGATTGCGCCGGTAGCTATTCCAGAGAATTTGCGCAGTTCTGTCGCGGTGGATGCCACGGCGGGCGCGCGAGACTCATCAGCAGAACGAGACGCATCAGCAGAAACTGGCGAAACACACGTGTCAGAAACTGCAGCGGATACAGATGCAACTGCGCACACTGCCTCGGACACTGTTGAGCAGAACGCTGAACAGAATGAGGCGCAAGGCTTCGATGAGTAAGGGCGAATACAATGAGGAAGGCGTACGTCAAGCCGTACGCCTTTTCCTCGAATCTATTGGTGAAGATCCTGAACGTGAGGGCTTGCTTGACACTCCTGATCGTATTGCCCGTGCAGGTCGTGAGCTTTTTGCAGGTCTGCACTCTAATCCCGACGAGGTATTAGCCAAACGTTTTGCTGTGGATACAGAAGAAATGGTTCTTGTGCGCGATATTGAGATTTACTCCGTGTGCGAACATCATCTACTTCCTTTCCATGGTGTAGCTCATATTGGCTACATTCCAGGCAATGGGGAAGTGGTGGGTTTGTCTAAGCTTGCGCGCTTAGTAGACATGTATGCGCGTCGTCCGCAAGTGCAAGAGCGTTTAACCCAACAGGTGGCTGATGCTCTCGTGAATGAGTTACATGCTCAAGGCGTTATCGTCGTTACGGATTGCGAGCATTTATGCATGTCTATGCGCGGTATCAAAAAAAGTCAAGCACATACTCTTACTTCAGCAGTACGCGGTATTATGCGTGACTCCTCTACACGCGCTGAAGCTATGCGTCTTATCTTAAACGCGCGTTAAATATTCACGCGCTAAGAGTGCATTGTAAAAGACACGCCTTATGGCTCCTTAATCATAGATTGCCTCCGTATGCACGCCGGCAGAAGATAAGCAGAAGGAAATGACAGAAGGGATACTATGAATCGTCAGGAATTACTGTATAACCTACTTCATGCTGAGCGAACCTTGGTTATGGGAGTTTTGAATATTACTGAGGACTCCTTTTCTGATGGAGGGCGTTACCTTGAGGCAGATAAAGCTTTTGCTCATGCTCAGCTGATGATTGAGCAAGGCGCAGATATTATTGATATTGGTGCTGAATCCACTCGTCCGGGAGCTGTGCGCGTGCCGGAAGAGACAGAGAAAGAGCGTGTGGTTACGGCTGTTCGCGCTGTTACTGAGCATTATCCTCAGATTGCAGTCAGTGTAGATACCACCCGAGCAAGCGTTGCTCAAGCAGCTTTAGAGGCGGGTGCACATATTATTAACGATGTATCCGGCGGTCAGCTCGACCCAGATATTGCGCGCGTTGTGGCTAACTCCGATTGCTTGTATATTGTGCAACATTGGCGCGCATGGCTCGATGGCGAGGGCGAGACAAAAACAACAGATTATGAGCATGGCGTTGTGCGCGATACTTATGACGAACTCCTTGAGCAAGTTCGCGCTGTAGAAGCATCAGGTGTGCCTTCTGAACGCATTATTATTGATCCAGGCTTAGGCTTTTCTAAACCAACTATTGCGCATAATATGCCACTTGTTAACCAGACACATGTCTTTGCATCTATGGGGTATCCAGTGCTGATTGGAGCCTCACGCAAGCGTTTTGTAGCTCAGCTTGTGCAACGGGCAGGATTGAGCGATAGCGAAGCCGCTCGCGATGGCGTAACAGCAAGCCTGACTGTTGTTGCCGCTCAGCAGGGAGCATGGGCTGTTCGTGTGCATGATGTGCCGCGCAACCGTTTAGCAGTGCAAGTGGTGCGTGAGAGCGCGCACGCCGAGTAAAAGTACTCAGACTCAAGGCAGAAAAGCGAGGAGCAATGGACTATATAACACTTACTGGCGTGCGAGCAGAAGGAACACACGGTGTTCTCAACTTCGAACACGCTCAACCACAACCTTTTGTGGTGGATGCTGTGTTGTATATGGATTTATCTGATGCTTCTTGTAGTGATGATTTAGCTGATACTGTTAGTTACGCTCAGATTGCAGATCGTATTGTATCTGTGATTCGCGGTGAGCATTGTGATTTGATTGAGCGTTTAGCACAGCGTATTGCCGATAGTATTTTGCTCTCGTGGCGAGTAAAGAAAACGATAGTAACTGTGCATAAGCCTCAGGCTCCTATTGAGCAAGATTTTGGCGATGTTTCGGTTACGATTGAACGCGCACAAAGTGACTATGAGGAGCAGAGCACTCCTACAGCAGCCTCGTTATATACTGCGCAACAGCGTGAGCAGGGATCACACACTGCTGACGATGATCAGCAACCACGTGTGCATACCGCGGTTATTGCTTTGGGTGGTAATCTCGGGGATGTTCCTCAAACCTTCCGCACCGCGATCGTGGCAATGGATGCTGTGGCTGGAAATCAAATAACGGGGATTTCTGCACTGTATCGCACAAAACCGTGGGGAGTTCCTGGAGATGTGCCCGACTTTTTTAATGCAGTAGTGGAACTAAGCACAACATTGGATGCTCAGCAGCTTCTCGAATCTTTGCACATGATTGAAGCAGCCCATGGGCGAACTCGCGACGTGCATTGGGATTCGCGTCCACTCGACCTTGATATTATTGATTTTGATGGTTTTACAAGCGATAATCCAGGCTTAACTTTGCCTCACCCTCGTGCATGGCAGCGCGCTTTCGTATTACGTCCGTGGCTGGATGTGAATCCAAACGCTGTGCTTCCTGGTAATCACGGTGGAGTAGTGGCTGAACTGGTTGAATCAACACCTGATGCTGATGGTTTAGAGTTAGAATCAACGGATTGGATTTTAGGAGGCATCGCATGAAAGCACGGCGTACTCCGTGGTGGTATTATCCACTTCTTGCCTTGATTGGCTTTCTCCTTGGCTTGATTGTCGCCACGCTTATGACGCATCATGCCTCCTCTATGGTGAGTGCTCCGTGGTATGTGAGTGCTTCTATTATGGGTGTGGGAGCTGTGGTGGCGTGGTCAGCATGGCAAGTTCATCAGTTCGCTCAAGGTAAGATTTCCAAAATGCCTCCTGAGCGTAGCGTTAATACGCTCGTTATGGCTCAAGCTGTGGGATGTACAGCAGCCACGTTGCTTGGCTGGTATGTAGGTATTTTTGTTGTGGTTATTCAACATGCTGATGTATCGTATTTCGCAAGCGTTTCCTGGGAAACTGCTATGGCTGCCATCGCATGCTTGATTGACGTAGGATTAGGAGTAATAAGCGAAATCTGGTGCCTTATGCCACCAACAGGTGAGGAAAAGGATAGTAAATAATGCATTTTGAGTTGCGCGTGCCAGCAGGCACGAAGAATATTGAACTGTGGTTAAGCACAGTGCCCGCCGGTAAACGCAATCCGACGTGGCAGCTTTTCCACAGCTACACCCAGCAAGAGCAATACCCTCTGGGAGCCGACCGATTAGTTAATAATCGTCGTAACCTCTTTATTGATGTAATGACGCTTGTAGAAGAAAATGCAAGCGCAGATAACGCACACAAGGAAGTGGGCGTTACCGATACTACGTCTGAAGAGAACGCTGATTATTCCGTAACGAGCGTAAAAAATCTTGCTCAACGTGCCGCGCGCGTAGCTGCAGACGGTTCGGGTAATGCGCGACGTTTCAAGGATGCTCGAGCTTTATGGTCAGTTCTATCTGAACGTACAGAAAAATTATTAGAGCAGTCCCTAACTGACTCTATTACCAACGTGCGTAAAAGTCATAATTGGAAGAAAAACCAAGCATATAAAAACGTGACGGTTCATCCTCAGGCTTGGTTCGTTTTTAACGTATACTCACGCTCGAACCCTCGCAAAGATCCGTTTACGGCTATTCACGGTGTGCGAGCATTATGGGATTTTATGCGTGAAACTCATGCAGATGATGAAGCGATTATTGCCCTCGTAGAGCAGCAGGAGAATGCTGCTACGGCGAACTGCGATTATCCAAGCTATGGCGATATTGCTGCTCTTATGGGCGATTCTAATATGCTTGTTTTCCCAGACGATGAGCATTTTGTGCAGTGGATTCGTCAAGTAGCGGGCACAACCGACGAGGTCGCACGTGAAACACTGGTCGAAGCGTTTATTACTCCTCAAGATAATCTCGACGAAGATGATGAAGGCTATATTCCAGCGCATAGCACGGGAACTGCTTTGCATTTAGCGAATGTTTTAGATAAACGAGCTTAAGAAATAAGGAGGTGAAAAAACTCACCTCCTTTTCTATAAGGTTATTTATTTTCTGGCACGCGCACCATAGCTTCTTGAACCATTGCTGCTACGAGATTGCCGTGTGTATCGTATACTTTTGCTTGGCTTAAGCCACGTCCATGAGCTGCTGTTGGTGTATCTTGCACATATAAATGCCATTCGTTCATATCTACATTGCGATACCACCACATGGAATGATCTAAGCTTGCAAAATGCATACCAGGAGTGGTTAAGCTTAAATCTGCTCGACGGAAAATCGGTTCAAGCATAAGCTGATCGCAACCAAGGGCAAGTAAAGCACGATGAGTGGTTTGATCCACCTGAACTTCACCGTCAATCTTCATCCATACCATCTGAAAGCCTGAGCGATTATGCGGTTCAGAGGAGGAGGTACTCGGTCGTCCTAAAAGAACACTTGGCGTAACATGACGAATATCGAAAGGCGATTGCGTGGCATAGTAATGCGCAAAAGGAGAGTGTTCAGCAAACGGAGCCATAAGCTGTTTGGCGCTCGGTAAAGTTTCTGGATCTGGCACGACCGCCGGCATGGGGTCAGCGAAATCCACGCCCTCCTGACCGGGAGTTTGGAAGCTGGCAATAGCCGTTAAAATCGCGCCTTGTTCTTGAGTAACGTTTACGCGGCGGCTAGAAAACGAGCGACCATCACGCAGATTTTCTACATCAAAGCGTACGTCTTGCTTAATATCTCCCGCACTCATAAAGTAGCCGTGCACAGAATGAGGTAAACGATTATCTACAGTTGCGCTGGCAGCCATTACAGACTGAGCAATAACTTGACCTCCATAAACGCGACCGGTTGGAAAATAGAGCGATTCGCCGCGTAAAACGGTATGCGTCTCATCGCGTTCAACAGTATCGAGAGATAGAACAGAAAGAATGTGATCAAGAGAAGAATCAGTCATACGCGTCATTGTAGGAGCTCCTGCAGTAGTTTCGCTATATGAAAATTCCTGTTGACTTCCATGGGGAGTCAACAGGAACTCATAAGAGAAAGAGAGAAAAGAAGAAGGGGTTCAATTTTCTTGGGGAAGAACTTCAGTGCTGGTGTTGTTCAACCTTGCTTGATGTTCATATATAACCGCATAAACCTGAATAACACCCCCAAAGAAAGCTGAGAAATTCCTGAGAATGAGGTGTGGCTCTTGCCAGCACGGGTAAAAGCCACACCATTAGTTCATTCTTCTATTGATTCTTGCGAGCAGCCTTGAGTGCTTTGCGCTGTTCGCGCCATGCTCTACGAATAGGGCTTACTCGACGAACTCGTTTAACCATCCAGTAGATGAGGAACAAGGTGAGTGCAACAAATACTGCAGTACCAATCCACTGAACCCAGCGCCACCAAGGAGCATGCCATGTTGTGCCTGCTCCATATGCATAGCCATTAAGCGAGCTGGAGTTGGCTGTTGCAAACATGACATTGTGAGCAGCTTTGCGTAAGAAATATACAGCCGTTGGATTATCTGTATTCTTAAACTGTTCGAAAATGCGCCATGTTAGTTGGATGTCTGATCCAGCAGCCACACCCTGCATAGGAACCATGTATGGGGAAGCAATCGTAGCGAAATCGGTAATAACAGCGCCTTGGAAGCCCCACTCGTTGCGCAACACTGCTGTTTGAACACGCCAATCGCCGCCAGCCCATACTCCGCCAATACGGTTGTAGGAGCTCATAATACCGTTTAAGCCGATAGCGCTGGTTTGAATAGAACCATCTTCAGCTTGATACTTGACTTGAGCAGAAGATTCTTTCACAGCAATTTCGAAAGGCTTGAGGTAGATTTCGCGAATAGTTTGTTCATCTGCCCATGTATCCAAACCATTAGCCTGACGGTTTTGTTCTTGATCATTCAAAGCAAAGTGCTTAAGGAAGACTACAATACCACGGTTCATAGCAGCACTTGCTACGGCAGAGGCGAGTTTACCGGAGAGAACTGGATCTTCCGAATAGTATTCGAAGTTTCGGCCAGCAAATGGGTTGCGGTGAGTATTTACTGCTGGAGCATACCAACCATTAATACCCAGCTGCAGACCTTCTTCTCCAATGGCATCACCCATCTGAGCTGCCAAATCGCGATTCCAGGTAGAAGCAATCAAAGTTTCGGTTGGGAAAGCAGAACCATGAATACTGGTAATAAAGGAGCTGAAACCTGCAGGACCATCAAAATCAACAGCGCGAGGCTTGCCGAGGCGAGTTACGGCATCAGTGGCATATGCTCCGTCATCAATCATGTCAACCATCTCGCTCACCTTGAGCTGGTCAAGGAACTTCTGCCACTTTGGGTCGTCGTATGGCAGACCGCGCAGCTCGGAAAGCTGAATATTATTCTTTGCTCCCGTTGTTGGCATGCTGATTGTTTTACCGTCTGCTTTCTCTGCCTTTGCCATTACGGAATTCGTAATATCCGTTTCAAAATTATTTAATTTCTTGAGTAATTCCTCAGATGCAGTTTTATCTGCATCATCAGGAACTTGCGGGAAGGTACCTGCGAAATCGGCGCGAGACAAGAGAGTTTTCTGTCCAGACTCAAAAGCTGCGCTTAGTTCATCAAACTGATTGGTTACAGCTTTCTTATCACTAGAACGATGATTGTTGCCAGAGTACGTAATCGTTTCTGGAACGTTATAGGTGAAGGTATCTACACCGTTTTTAATAGTGTGCGAGTTTGTGCGCAAGCTTAGGGTGTAGTCACCAGCTTCGAGAACATAGGCTTTAGCGTTCTTATAGTCGTACGAAGCCATATCTTCAATCTTTACCGTAGCTTTCACAGTGTCGCTTTCGCCTGGCTTGAGCATCTTTGTCTTAGCGAACTCGCCCAAATTTACTGCAGACTTTTCAATACCTCCGTGGGTATAAGGAGCGGAATAGAAGAGTTCAACCACGTCTTTACCAGCCACAGAACCGGTATTAGTAACGGTAACCTCAGCAGTAATAGTACCTTTCTTGCTATCTACCGTGTAACGAGGATTAGACCAATCAAAAGTGGTATAAGACAATCCATAACCAAATGGATATACAACTGCCTCATCATACTTAATAAAGTTTTCAGCAGCCGCAGTTTCGTAATAGCGGTAGCCAGAATAAATACCTTCTTCATAGTTCACAAAGAAGGAACGTATTTTACCTGCGTTTGTGTACTCATTCGAACCGATATTGACGAAAGTAGGGTCCTTCGTGAAATCGCGCGCCCACGTGTCAACCGTGTGACCAGATGGGTTCAACGCACCCGCAATAATCTCTCCAAGAGATAAGAAACCAGTAGCGCCCGGAGTTCCTGAGTTAATAATTGCATTAATCTGAGGATCATCCTGCAGCTCGCCCATCTCAATTGGCTGAGAAGAATTTACAACAACAATAACCTTCTTAAAGTTCTGTTTTGCTAATGCAATCTGGTCTTTTTCATCCTTGTTCAGTTCCAAAGAATGCTGACCAGGAGTGTAGTTATCATCCCATTTGCTCATATCGGTGGTTAAATCTTCGCCCTCGCCACCTGTACGACCAATAACGACAACTGCGGCATCATTATATTGAGCAAAAGACTTTGTAGATGCAGCGGAATATTTAGACACTGGCATTTCGCCAATGCGATATGTGGAACCACTAAAAGTAAAGCTAATATTAATGCGTCCGCCATCTTTAGCGGCATGGGATTTTGCGTAGGCGTCGAGCTGCTTATAAACCGTAGGATTGACTGTAAATCCAGCTTTTTCAAGACCGGCTTTAATATTAATAGCCGTATCGGTATTCGTATGACCTGATCCAGTACCACCGTAGAGAGGGTCTGCTGCACCACGTCCCATCAAAGTGATTTTTCCTAGCGAGGTCATAGGCAAGCTGCCATCGTTCTTTAGCAGAACCATGCCCTCATCAGCAATTTTTTGAGTAACTTTTCCTGAAGCTTCCATCGCTTCGTTAATATTCTTATACTTTTTCGGGTAAAAGTTGAGGTCTGCGCCTTTCGTGTTCTTTCCGTTCTTCGGTGTATACGTTCCTCCACCCACAGCAACATCTATTGCGCCGCTGGCAAAATTCAAACCAGCATACAAAATAGTGGCAAATAATGCGCAAATAAGAGTAATAGGAATCCAAATAGTCAGGAAGAAGCCGTTGCGCATTGGTAAACGCTGTTTCTTCGCCTTCTTAGTCATAATCTCTCCTTGGTATTTGTGTCTTCACATCTTCACTGAAGTGAGATAGCTTTATCGTACGCGTGATGATCGGGCAGAGGAGAGGCGATTTCCTTGATTTGCTCTGTGGATTTCGCGAATTGCAAGAATGGGCTGTTTCTATCTTTGGTTCACCTAGCCCCTCGTGTAAAGTAAGTGGAGAATAGAGGTGAGAGGATATGCGCATAGCCATCATCGACGATGTGATGCAAGAAGCAGAAGACACCAAGGCACTGGTGTTAGCTCATGATGCCACTGCGAGCATAACTACTTTTAACTCGGGCACGGAGTTCGTGAGCGTACACGGGGCAGATGACGTCGGCGGTACCTTCGATGTTATCTTCCTCGACATCGAAATGCCTGGCCTCGATGGTCTCGAAACTGCTCGCGCTATCCGTGCCTACGATTTCGACGTGGTTATCGTCTTTACCACACGCATGGCACAGTATGCGGTAGCAGGCTACGAAGTGGACGCGGTCAGCTACCTGGTTAAGCCTATTTCTGCAGAAAGTTTCGCGCTCGCTTGGCGAAAAATTGAGCGAATTGTTTCTACGCGTGTGGTGGAGCAAATCGCTATCGAAACCACGGATGGTAATCTCTATGTAAAAACCTCCGATATTTACTATATGGAAGTGCGATCGCATAAACTCTACCACTACACGGCGCACGGCGTGCTTGCCTCATGGAACAGCCTTAAAGCAGCTTTCGCGCAAGTGGAGAACTCGAATTTTGCGCTGATTAGCCGCTACAATGTGGTGAATTTAGCACATGTGAACAAGTACGATCCCGTGTCGGGCGACATTATGGTGCACGATACCTTACTGCACGTGTCGCGCTCTGCTCGTCGAGAGATTTCGAATAAACTTCTCGAATTCCATGCGAGGACCGCATGAACGTTGCCATCGACTACTCGTTCTTAAGCTTTCCCATAGAAACACTGCTGGCAGTCTTAGTCGTCTCTTCGCGCTCACTGCTTAAAATAGGGTGGCGTCCGAAAGTGCTGGCGGCAGGGTTATTTATTTCGATTGTTGGCTCGTATTTCGCTGTGGCATTGTTAGGTGGCGCTTTGGTTTTAGCCTACCAGCCGCTGCATGCGCTTGTTTTCCCTATGCGCTGCGTGCTCTACGTGGTCTACGCCTGTTTGCTCGCGGGGATTGTGCGCGAACTCTACGAAGTGTCTGCTATTGAGGCTTTCCTCTACACCGTTATGGGCTACGGTTTGCAGCATTTGGGTTTTGCTGCTGCCTCTGCTGTGCAGGTGTTTATTCCCATGCCAACGCCGTGGGATGTGGCGTTCCGTTTGTGTGTGCTCGCAGTGCTGTACACCTTCGCGGGCAAATGGTTGGCACAGCGTTTCCATGTGCAGATCGAAGCGGTAAAACAATCCCTGCGCTGGGTAGCACTCAGCGTTTTCGTGCTCGTCTGTGCAATTGTATTTAACATGGTTCTGATTATGCAGCCGTCGTATGTGGTGCTGCCATGGCAAATCGATATTGCCTTCCGCATCCTCGACTTTTTGTGCACTCTGCTCGGTATGGCTGTTTTACTCTTGGTGTCAACGCGAGATCGCCTCATTAACGACATCGATCTGCTGCGCCAGCTCAATGAGTCAAAAATGAAGCATTACAATATGAGCCGAGAAAATATGGAGCTGGTCAACGCGAAATTCCATGACGTGCGCAAAGGTCTGGCCAGCGTGCGCGCTCAAATCCAAAACCTCGACGGATCTCACGAAGGATTGCAAGGCGTGTCAACCGAATCCATGCATCAGCTCGAAAACGCGATCCGCGTGTACGACTCGATTTATCAAACCGGAAACGATCTTATCGACGCAGTCCTTACCGAAAAAAGTCTACATTGTTCCGCGCACGGTATCGCGCTATCTGCCATGGTAGACGGCACGGCTTTCGACTTTCTCGAACCATCAGAAATTTCGGCGCTTTTTGGAAACATCCTCGATAACGCTATAGAAGCGGTAGAGAACCCTGCGATTGACCCTGCGAACCGAGCGATCGAGCTGACCGCGCGCGCTAGCGGCGGTTACGCGATTATCGAGTCCTCGAATTTCTTTGCCGAGCATGTGCAGATTTCTGAGGATACGGATCTGCCCGTCTCGAACAAAACAGACAAGCGCTTTCACGGTTTCGGCATGAAGTCGATCGCTGCCGTAGCCAACGATTACGAGGGAAACGTGGACGTGTGCGCGGATAACCGTGCGAAAGTTTTCGAGATTCGCGTTGTTATGCCCATTCCTCGCAAGGGAGGCCAGTCATGGTAAAGATTGCGCTAGTAGAAGATACGGACGCAGACGCGCTGCTCACCTCGCAGGCGACGAAGGTCTTCACTTTGAGATTACGCGCTACACCTCGGCAGAAGATTTCTTGACTGACGCCCGCGCTCGCTTGATCGACATGATTTTTCTTGACATCGAGATGCCAGGAGCAGACGGTTTGGGTATGGATGGCATGACTGCCGCGCAGCAGTACCGCTCTCGGATAGAGATACACGGCACGAAACCAATTATTTTTACCACGAAAGTTGCGCAACTGGATGCCAAAGGCTACGAAGTGAGCGCGGTGGGATACCTGATTAAGCCTTTTGATTACGCGACTTTTGCGCTGACCATGAAGCGCGCGCTGGCTCAGGTAGAACTGAATGCGGACGCTGTGGACGTGAAGATTCCCTCTGCTGAGGGCACGTTTTGGATTTCCTCACGCGTGATTACCTATATTGAAGTGCGCGATCACCTGGTATACGTGCATACAGAGGATGGGCGTATTTTTACTGTGTGGGGCAGCTTGAAGGAGTTTGCCGCTCAGTTGGAGGATGTGCATTTTATGCAGTGCCATCGTTACTGCCTCGTGAATTTGCAGCATGTTTCGGGTTTTACCGATAAAGAACTGCTGATTGGAAGCGGGGATAAGGTCAATCGTGTGAGTATGAGCCGTGGCAAGAAAGCTGCTGTGTTGGATGCTTTGTTAGCTATGAAGTCGGGGCTGTGATGAGGACTGTTCTAGATTTTTTGTGGCCGGGGCCTTTAGTGAGTCCGACCCTACCATCAACTTTTCTGTTGTATCTGTTGGGGTGCATACTCATTTTCTCAAGATCGTTACAGTGGCGTTCTTTTCGAGATTCCATGTGGAGGTGGCTCTTTTTTGCTGTTGTTTTAGTATCGAGTCTTTTTCTGAATGGTCCTATTATTTTCGAGTACGTAGACGACCGTTTAGCGTATACGAGTACACCACTCATTGTGCAACTTGTGTTGCTTATTCTTTCTATTCACCTGGTTACGTATTCGCCGTTTTTAACGGTTCTGGCAACAGTGGCTATAGGCTATAGCTTTGAACACATTCTGGCAGATGTTGTTCTGCTTATACCGCGTCTCATATATTTTGATTACCCCTACGGATATGGTGGAATTCCTTGGCATCAGGTGCGGATCTTTGGTGTGTACTGTGTTGGTGCTGCGATTGCATGGTGGAGCGTCGCACGCAAAGTTGAGATTAATAATGATGTTTTGAAAGATCGTAAATGGTGGTTGGGGGCGATTTTCTGCGTTTTCGTCTTCGTGATTTTTACGAATAATATTGGCTATCTTGTTGTCTTCAATACTAAAGCATTGCATTCCGGAAATGCTTTTACATCATCTTTGGTAGCTCTGCTGCACGGATACAATCTCATCTGTAGTCTGATGGTGCTGAGTGTTTTACTGCTTGTTTCATCGCGTAATCAGATTATTCATGAAGTCGAAATTATGAAGGAAATGAACCGCCGGCAGCAACGTCACTACGAGATGAGTCAAGAATATCGTGATGTTATTAATATGAAAATGCACGATATGAAGAAGTTTCTGGCTGGAGATGATTCTGCTCTTATGCACGCTTCTCCACGCATGATGGCCAATCTTCAAGAAACGCTGCACAGCTACGATGCGCTTTTTAACACGGGAAGTACTGCAGTAGATGCCATCTTGAACGATAAGAGCTTGTATTGCGCTCAACGAGATATAACGCTGAATTGTTTGGTGGATGGTTCCGCCTTGAATTTTATGGAAGATGCCGATATCTACTCGCTCGTGGGCAATATTATGGACAATGCCATCGAAGCAGTAGAAAAGATTAATTCAGTAGGATTGAGTACGACGATATCTCTGAATATTGAACGCCAGGGCAGTATGGTGATAATCCGGCAAACCAACCAATTCGTAGGATCTGGAGAATTAGTAACGTCTAAGCGGGGTAAATTCGAGCATGGTTTCGGTCTTAAATCGATTCGCTATGTGGTGAATGAATACAAAGGGCGCATGACCGTCTCAACGAAAGACAATATTTTTAGTCTGGCAATTTTGTTGCCGCAAGAGTAAAACAACGGCGCCTGATGTATGAACACCAGACGCCGTTCTTTTATGCATAAACCGCGAAATTAATCGCGCGTCAGTTTACGATGAATGCGATGAGGCTTGGATGCTTCTTCACCCAAACGAGCCACCTTATTCTCCTGATAAGCTTGGAAGTTACCTTCGAACCAGAACCACTTGGCAGGATTATCATCATCGCCTTCCCATGCCAAAATGTGGGTAGCAACGCGATCGAGGAACCAACGATCGTGAGAAATAACTACTGCACAACCTGGGAATGATTCCAAAGCATTCTCCAAGCTTTCCAGAGTTTCCACATCCAAATCGTTTGTAGGCTCATCGAGAAGCAACAAGTTGCCGCCCTGCTTCAAAGTCAAAGCCAAATTCAAACGGTTACGTTCACCACCAGACAGAACACCGGTGAGCTTTTGCTGGTCAGAACCCTTAAAACCGAAGCTGGCCACGTATGCACGCGTTGGCACCTCTACGCCACCCACCTCGATATAGTCGAGGCCATCAGAAACAGCCTCCCACAGGTTCTTGTTTGGATCCAAACCGGCGCGGTTCTGGTCAACATAAGAAATCGACACAGTTTCGCCAACCTTCAGCTCACCGCTGGTCAGTTCTTCCAAGCCGACAATCGTCTTAAACAGTGTGGTCTTACCCACACCGTTAGGACCAATAATGCCAACAATGCCGTTGCGAGGCAATGTGAAGCTCAAATCATCAATAAGCACACGATCGCCAAACGCCTTATGCAAGTGGTTTGCTTCCAAAACAGTAGAACCTAAACGAGGCCCTGGTGGAATCTGAATCTCCGAGAAGTCAAGCTTCTTAGAGTTACGTGCTTCCTGCTCCATCTGGTCGTAACGTTCGAGACGAGCCTTGTTCTTCGCCTGACGACCCTTTGGAGAGGTGCGTACCCACTCCAACTCGCTCTTCAAACGCTTAGCAAGCTTAGCATCTTTCTGACCCTGAACTTCCAAACGCTTAGCTTTAGTTTCCAAGTACGTGGTGTAATTTCCCTTGTAAGGGAAGAGCTGACCACGATCAACTTCGCAAATCCATTCAGCTACATTATCGAGGAAGTAGCGGTCATGGGTAACAGCCAAAACAGCACCCTGATAGTTGTGGAGGAACTGCTCCAGCCACAAAATAGACTCAGCGTCCAAGTGGTTAGTAGGCTCATCGAGCAGAAGCAAATCTGGAGCTTCGAGCAGTAACTTACACAAAGCAACGCGGCGACGCTCACCACCGGACAGAACAGTTACAGGCGAATCAGGGTCAGGGCACTGCAAAGCGTCCATCGCCTGCTCAATCTGATTGTCTAAATCCCAAGCGTTCTTAGCGTCAATCTCTTCCTGCAGAGCGCCCATCTCAGCCATCAAAGCGTCGAAATCAGCGTCTGGATCAGCCATTTCAATACCAATATCGTTAAAACGCTTCAGTTTTGCATACAAATCGCCATATGCCAAACGTACGTTTTCAATAACGGTTTTATCTTCATCCAGAGGTGGCTCCTGCTGCAAAATACCCACAGTATAGCCAGGGGTAATGCCGCCTTCACCATTGGAAAGATTCTCGGTGCCTGCCATAATCTTGAGCAGTGTGGACTTACCCATACCGTTAGGTCCTACCACACCAATCTTTGCGCCAGGCAAGAAGTTCAAGGTGACGTTATCCAGAATCACGCGATCGCCGTAAGCCTTGCGAGCGTTAATCATCTGATAAATAAACTCAGCCATTATGTCCTATTCATTGATCGTTTATGTTATGCCATCACAGTGCGTACTTTCTCTGTGCTCTCCTTATTCCCCTTGAAAAATCAAGGAAAGTAAGAGCTAAAAAAGCACATAATCTCTTATATTTTCTCAGAAAAGGGCGACAGGAGGGAAGCATCAGCAAGCGAAATTACAAAGTTATTAAAGGTATCTGTAGCTGAGTTAAACAAATGCAATCATATACAATCAAATAGATTGTCTAAAAAGTGGAGGGGAATGAGTTCCTCTACATCTTGCACGTCTCGTATTTCTCATCATTTCAATACTTCCCGCCCATACGCGCGCTATAAATTATGCCGATGGCAATTTTCCGACATAATCATGGTGTAGGACGCGTGTATTCCTTAGGATTAAGGGTAGAAAATATAATCATCTCATATATCTTCAGGAGAGAAAATGGAAGTAAGCGCACGCAAAAGTGCACTCAAAAAACTTGCTATCGCTGGTATTGCTGCTCTCGTCAGTTTTGCTTTAACGGCATGCGCGTCAACAGGTAACACAAAAACCGAGAGTAAAGGCGTCGATAGTTCCGCAATTATCACTGTTAACAGTGTGGAACCAACTGGTGAATTACTCCCCGGAAATGTATCTGATACTGCCAGCTGGAAAATTGCTACACAGCTTTTCGACGGTCTGGTAACCTTCACAAATAAAGGTGAGCTAGTTCTGGACGAAGCGGAATCTATTACTCCCAACGAGGATGCGTCTGTCTATACCATCAAGCTGAAGAAGGGCTTGCAGTTCTCCAATGGTGAAGCTATTACTGCTCAAACCTATGCGCGAGCTTGGTCTTATGCTGCCAATGCTGCAAACGCGCAGGTGGGTGCTTCTATTTTCGCAACTATTAAGGGTTACGATGAGCTGCAGGTTGAGGGTGTAGATCCAAATGCTCAGCTGTCGGGTTTGTCGGTAGTTGATGATCGCACTCTCCAAGTTACGCTGAACGCTCCAGACTCTTCTTTCTCTTACAAAGTAGGAGACGTGGCATTTTTGCCTATTCCATCTGTGGCATATAAGGATATTCACGCTTTCGGTAAGAACCCAACTGTTTCGAACGGTCCATATGTATTGGACGCATGGAACATCAATGAGAATATTAAGTTGCGTGTGAATAAGAAGTATTCCGGTGTGCGCGAGCCTAAAAATGCGGGTATTGATTTCGTGGTCTACGATTCTCTCGACAGCGCTTACGCAGATTTGCAAGGCGGTAATTTAGACGTTCTTGATTCCATTCCAACATCTGCTCTGGGTGAGTATAAGAATGATCGCAGTATTCAGACTTTCTCTGATCGCTCGTCTGCTTTTAAGTCGATTACCATTCCTCAGAACTTAGCTCATTTTAGTGGCGAAGAGGGCGCTTTGCGTCGCGCGGCTATTTCTTATGCGATTGACCGTTCAAGTGTTACGAAGAAAATTTTAAGTGGCGCAGCAACTCCTGCAACCGATTTCTTGGCGCCTGTTATCGCTGGATATTCTAAGGATTTGACTGGCTCTGAGATTTTGAAGTATAACGCGAAGAAAGCGAAAGAACTGTGGGCGAAGGCTGATGAGATTTCGCCTTGGGAAGGCACTTTTACTATCGGATACAATGCTGACGGTCCTTACAAGGAATGGGTTGACGCTGTGGCAAACTCGATTTCCAATGCTTTGGGTATTGAAGCGCGCGGTGACTCCTATGCCACGAGTAAGGATTTTGCTACGGCGGTGAATAAGCGTGAGGCGCATGGTGCTTTCCGCTCAGGATTGCAATCTGATTATCCTCACCCGGAAGGGTACCTTTTCCAGGCTTATGATTCGGCTTCGGCTGATGGTAAGGGCTTGAATAATGGTGATTACAAGTCTGCTGAATTTGATCAGTTTATGGATACTGCCGCTGCTCAAACGAATTTGGACGATGCAATTGCAACGTATCAGAAGTCTGAGGGGCTGCTTTTGAAGGATCTGCCTGTGATTCCGCTATGGTATGACAATGTGTCGGCTGGAGCAGCTCAAAAGATGAAGACCGTGAAATTCAACTACATGGGATTGCCTTCTTATTATGAGCTGGAGAAGGCGGAGTAGGGCGTAGAAGCCGTAGTGCAGTAGAAGTTGAGTCGCTTGCTTTAGTTCGTGCGGGGGGGGGTGCGCGGTTCGGAAGTTGCTGGTGTATGCGCGTGGTGCTGTTTTGTGGTGCTGTTTTGTGGCGCGTGGCGAAACGTTTTGATTTTTCGAGCGCTCTCGCTACACTAAAACACGTGACTGCGCGCGCATGGCTTTGACCCTCTGCTCGCGATAAACAGTTGCAAGGATGGGGCCATAGCTCAGTCGGTTAGAGCAAGCGACTCATAATCGTTGTGTCCAGGGTTCAAGTCCCTGTGGCCCTACCAAATTTTTCTTGTATGGATGGCGAATTTTGATGGCAATGAGGCGCGGCGGAGAAGAATACCGAAGACGAAGTATTAAATTTTACCGCGAGATTTCTGATGTTCTTAAGCCTCATTCTAATGGCCGTGATTATATACTCGTTGGACGTTATCGCAAGCCTGTTTACACATACGATATCGAGCCTCTCCGGTTACTCGAATTTGGAGATAGGTTCTTAGGACAGAGTGATTATGAAACGAAGCAAATGGTTTCACAACTAACCGGAACAATCTGGAATATGCATGATACTTCGCATGCTGTTCGTTTTTGCGGCCAACCTTTTTGGGGTAATCCATTATTTTGATTTAGACTAACTGCAGCTGAAATTCAAAATGAAATTGAGAACGATGTGCAGGATTATTTAGATGGCAAATTTGTGCGATACGATTTTGCGCAAGAAAGGTTATGTAAGCCAGGAGGAATAATCGTTAACATTTTTAAGAATTCGGCACGCGGTCGTTTTTTAAAAAACATGATTTTGAGTTTTTCGCGTATGCGAAGTGCAAGCGACTGAGGTTTTGGGTAGAGAAAAGATTTCATTGTTATACGACGGAGATGTTGCTTATCGGTTCCCTGATCAAGGAGACGTTTACGAGTATCTAAAGAGTAGAGTAAATGGTCGTGTGTTTGTTACAACGAAAATCCGGACGGCCTTAGATTCTGAGGAAAACGATGATTTTTTCCACATTAGAATAGCTGACGTTTAAGATCCCCCGCTAACATCAAAAGAGAATTGAGGAGGGATAACAAGAATCGGGCAAGTCAGATGTTGGAAAAGTGTTAGTCTCCTCACCAAAATGTGAGGAGACTAATTATTCTAATTAATAGTGTGTTATGACAGTCTTACTGAAGAGGGAATTTCTGCTTCGCAACCGCTGCGTCAGAAGCCACATCCAAGGTTCCCTTAATCTCAACAGTTACTTCGCTTGTTTCATCATTAAGAACGTATCCCTGAGTAACGGTGTTTGTTGCGCCCGGCTGCAGAGTTGCCATAAGGCTGTTAGGATCATAACCTTCTGGATTTTCCGTATAGATGGCTGCCCCCAAAGATTTTCCGTTCTGGAAAGCGGCTGCGTTAATGTCCATGAAGTTAGAGTTTTCGTCCTTGTTGTTTGTAACTTCGTACGTGACGAGAACAGTTGGCTTTCCTTCATAATCGGCGCCAGATTTTGCAGCGGAGAGAATCTTGACTGTATAGTTACCGTTATCAATTTTTACGGATCCATCAGCGCTTGCTTCTGATTTTTCGGACTTGTCAGCCTTCGAACTAGTGCTAGTTGAAGAAGTTACTTCCTTCGTTGCGTCATCAATTGCTTTTGAGAAAGCGCTCTGCATAGCAAAAGTAATCACCATAGCAAGAACCGTGGTTACAACGCCAGCGATGGCGAGGCCGCGACCCTTCTTCTTACCTTTCTTGCCAGTTGCTACTAAGCCAATAACGCCAAAAATAACACCAATGATGGCAAGAACAAATGCGAAATTGTTAATGATAGGGATAAAGGAAAGGACAAGCGCGATAACGCCTAAAATCAAACTAGTAATAGCCAATGCACTGGTAGATTTTGGTGTCTGATCTGGAGCTGGCGCTACAGGTGCCTCTTGTAAAGTGTCACTCATTTTTCTTCTCTTTTCTCATGTGAGATATTGACTAGCGCCAAAATAACCGCGAAAAGAAGAAGTCGTCTTTGATCAACCCCATCTTATTCTTACACGGCTTCTTTGACCCTAATTACTCCAAAACACTATCTGGGGGGGGGGGG
>NZ_KV812468.1:354261-417194 GCF_001813415.1 Alloscardovia sp. HMSC034E08
GGGGGGGGGGGGACGGCGTTTTCTGCATATTCATCTGCATAGAGCTCATGAATAATAGACGAAATACAGTTATACGTAACTCTTACGAAATATGCTTTTATCCCCCTTGCTGTACCATGTAAATCACGGGGAGCTTGTGTAACAGGCTGAGAGGATGGTAAAACCATCGACCCTTGAACCTGATGTGGATAATGCCAACGTAGGGAAATGCAGTGCATATCATTTCGTCTCGGAAACTTCCGTTTCAGGCCTCTCGTAAATAACAGAAACGAAGAAATGTGGCGATGTGTGCGCATGCGCATACTCATACAATCGCCTCCGTGAGAACAGCAGCCATATATATCGCCGCATTCCTTCCACCACAAAGAAGTTACATTAAAGGGGTAAGTAATGCTCACAGAAATGCTCACGAATGTTCGAGCACACAATCCGCTCGTTCACAACATCACGAATTATGTGACTGTGAACGATTGCGCCAACATCGTTTTGGCTAGTGGCGGCTCGCCAATCATGGCAGACGGAATTGATGAAGTAGAAGAAATCACAACAATTTGCGCATCGCTTAACATTAATATTGGTACGCTTAACGATGCAACGCGCGAAGCAATGGTTCGTGCGGGTAAGCAGGCGAATAAAGTCAATCATCCAGTGGTTCTTGATCCAGTGGGCGTGGGCGCATCCACTTTGCGCAACGAAACAATTGTTCAGCTTCTTAAGGAAGTTCAGTTCAGCGTTATCCGCGGCAATATTTCCGAAATTAAGTTCATTGCTGATTTGCTTGGCCTCGATGTAAATACAGCGTCTCAAAGTCGTGGAGTAGATGCCAGCGATGAAGATAAAGTTACGAAAGATAATCTTGAAGAAGCTGCAGCTTTTGCAAAGGCTATGGCTCGCGCAACTGGCTCGGTTATTGCTATGACCGGCGCTATCGACGTTGTTGCCGATGCCGAAAAAGCCTACTGCATCTTTAACGGCCACGCAGAAATGTCGACGATTACGGGAACGGGCTGTCAGCTTTCGGCTCTGCTCGGCTCTTATCTGGGTGCTAACCCTAATACTCCGCTCGATGCAGCTGCTGCAGCAGTCATCGTTATGGGCGTGTGCGGCGAGATTGGTCACGAGCGCATGACCGAGTTAGACGGTAACTCCAGCTACCGCAACTATATTATCGACGCCGTTCAGCGTTTAACTGCTGATCAGCTTGAAAACGAGGCACGTTATGAAGTTCGGTAACCGCAAGCAAGCCGTTAAAGATATGATGCTATTGTATGGTGTTACTGACCGCACGTGGTCAAGTAATTATCCGCTTATACAGCGCATTACAGAAGCTTTAGATAACGGCATGACGTGCGTTCAGCTGCGCGAAAAACATATGAGTGACGAGGATTTTCTCTCTGAAGCTCGCGAAGTGGGCGCTTTATGCAAACGCTATAACGTTCCGTTTATTATTAACGACAACGTTGATGTAGCTATTGCTTGTGGTGCGGACGGTATTCATGTTGGTCAAAGTGACGAAGCTGCCACACAGGTGCGCGCTCGCGTAGGCAGTTCCATGATTGTGGGTGTGTCTGCATCAAGCCTTGAGGAAGCTATTAAAGCTGAAAAAGATGGTGCAGATTATGTGGGAGTGGGTGCTGTTTTCAGCACATCCACCAAAGCAGATGCCGACTACCTCAGTATGGATGAGCTACGTGCAATTTGCGAGACTGTGAATATTCCTACCGTTGCTATTGGCGGCATTCACGCAGGAAATATTCAGCTCCTGCAAGGCACAGGTATCGATGGTGTAGCGGTCGTCTCCGCCATTTTTGGTGCGGACGATTCGGCTGCAGACACCGCTCAGTTGCGCGCGCTCGCTGAGAAAGTAGTGCCCGAGCATGCTTAAACGCTACGTTGTGTGGGATATGGACGGAACTTTGATTGATTCTATGGAGATGTGGACCAATTTGGTTGGCGAGTACTTGGAATCGCAAGACATTTCGCCCGTAGATCACGCGCAGCTCGTGAAGCAGTTAGATATGCTGACCGTAAGCGAGGGAACGGCTCTGTTATCCCAACATTTTCCTCGCTTAGGCAGTCCGCGCACTATAGAGGAGCAGATTGATGCACTGCTGGCGCGTCATTACCGCGAAGACCTCGAACTTAAACCAGGCGTCGAGCAAGCTTTGCGCTGTCTGAGCAGAAAAGACGTGCACATGTGCGTGGCATCCGCCACAGCAGAACCGCTTATTCAAGCGTGTTTAGCGCGCTTAGGTGTGCTGCATCATTTTGATTTTCTACTCTCGTGCGAAACATTGCAGACGAGCAAGCGCGAGCCGAGGATTTACTTGGAAGCAGCCAAGCGCTGGGCAGTCAAACCGAGCGATATATCCGTGTGCGAGGACGCGTATCATGCGCTCGAAACCGCGCATAAAGCGGGTTTCTATACGGTCGCGGTTTTCGATCAATCAAACGCGAATCAGTGGGCAGACTGCCTAAAAATCGCGGACGAATCAATCATAAACAAAGAAGAATAAATGAAAACAGTATTATCCATTGCCGGAAGCGACTGCAGCGGCGGCGCCGGTATCCAAGCGGACCTGAAGACCATGACCATGAACGGTGTGTACGCGATGACAGCGATCACCGCGCTGACCGCGCAAAACACGACCGGAGTGCAAGCGGTAATGGAGGTGACGCCTACCTTCCTTGAGCAGCAGATCGACAGTATTTTTACCGATATCGCGCCCGACGCGGTAAAAATCGGAATGATCTCCTCACCTGAGCTCGTCGATGTTATCGCGAAAAAACTACGCGAATACGAGGCGCACAATATTGTACTGGATCCTGTGATGGTGGCTACCAGCGGTAGCGCGCTGTCGACGAGCAGCGCTATCGAGGAAATGAAAAATCAGCTTTTCGCGCTCGCAACCGTTATAACACCTAATATTCCCGAAGCGCAAGTGCTGTGGGGTAAGAACATCGACACCGCCAATCAGATGGAAGAAGCGGCAGCAGATATCGCGAAACGATACGGATGCTCGGTACTGGTCAAGGGCGGTCATCGCGTAAACGATGCGAACGACTACCTGTTCGACGTGGACGCGGATAAGGGAACGTGGTTCGTTGGTCAACGCATAAATAACACGAATATGCACGGAACTGGTTGCACACTTTCGAGCGCAATTGCCTCGAACCTGGCGAAGGGATACGACCTCGACGAATCTATTGAGCGCGCGAAAAACTATGTGAGCGACGCGCTCGCCGCCATGCTCGACCTGGGCAAGGGGAGCGGTCCGATGCAGCACAATTTCAATCTGAACGGTACATATAAGGAAGTAAAGGAATAATAATGAACGCAACAGAACGCTTGCTGGCAGACAGTAAAGATATTTGGGATCTGTACTACATGCATCCGTTTATTCTAGGACTGCAAAACGGCGACCTCGATCCAGACAAATTCCGTTTCTACATTCTGCAGGACTATCTATATCTCGAGGAGTATGCCAAGGTTTTCGCAGTGGGCGTGGCCAAGGCAAAATCGCATGAGCTTATGCAGACTTTCTCCGGAATTCTTACAGCAATTACGCATGTGGAAATGAATTTGCACAACGGCTATATGGGCAAGTTCAATGTGAAGCCGGACGAACTGGGCAATAGTGCGCGCAGTCTCGATAATCTCTCTTACACGTCCTACATGCTGCGCGTGGCGTATGAGGCGGGCGAGGTGGAGATTCTCGCGGCGATTTTGTCGTGCGCTATTAGCTACGAATATATTGCGAATAATATTGTAAAGAACAATCCGAAGGCTACCGAGCATGAGCTGTACGGCGAGTGGGTTAGCTGCTATTCGGGCGAGGAATATGCTGCGAACAATCGCTCGCTCACCGAGACTTTTAACCGCTTGGCTGCCGATTATTCCGACAAGCAGATGGCTGAGCTCAGCGAAATCTTCCGCCGCTGCTCGCAGTATGAGCTTGATTTCTGGGAGATGGGCTGGAACAAGGCGATGGCGTAAGCTAGCGTCCGCGCTTCGCCGCGCGCGAAGCTTGCCTGCGCTCTGGCTTGCTCGCGCTCTGGCTTGCCCTCGTCTGGCGAGGTGAGTATAATATGTTCGGTTCTCCGGTTCACGCTTAACACAAGGTTATGCGACCCGGGTTCCTTAGATTCCCTAGGAGATATTATGAAGCAGGACATTCATCCTGAATATGTGGCAACTGAAGTTGTATGCTCTTGCGGCAACACTTTCGTTACCCGTTCTACCGTAAAGAGCGGTCATATTACTGCAGACGTGTGCTCTAACTGCCATCCTTTCTACACTGGTAAGCAGAAGATTCTCGATACTGGTGGTCGTGTGGCTCGCTTCGAAGCACGCTACGGTAAGAAGAACTAGCTCTTTTAAAACGTCATCCAGCGCTTTCGCGGGCTGTGCGACTTTCGGTTGCACGCGCGGCGAGGCGGCTGGTTGGCGTTTTTTAATACAGATTTTTGATTGTTATTTTGTTTTAGACAGCGGCTCGTTTCGCAGGCAGTTTGATTTGGCTGGAGCGGGCGCGCAACGAACTTTGAGGAAAGGCACAGCCAGTGGCATCTGCTAATCAGTTCCCAGCAGCTCAAACTGCTCTTGAGGAATACCATAATATCGAAGCTGAGATGAGCCAGCCTGACGTGGCGTCCAATCCAGATAAGATTCGCAAGCTGGGCCGTCGCCATGCAGAGCTCGGTCAGATCGTGTCGGCTTACCAGAAGTACCTGGACGTAACCGAGAACCTGGAAGCCGCCCAAGAGCTTGCCAGTGAAGACCCTGACTTCGCCGAAGAAGCAGCGCGTTTGCAGGCTGAGCTTCCTGAAGTTGAAGAAAACTTGCGTAAGGCTTTGATTCCTCGCGATCCAGATGATGCCTCCGATACGATTATGGAGATTAAGGCAGGCGCAGGCGGTGAAGAAGCTGCTTTGTTCGCGGGTGATTTGCTACGTATGTATATGCGCTATGCAGAAAAGCGCGGCTGGGCGTACGAAATTCAGTCGCAAAATGCCACTGAATTGGGTGGCGTGAAGGATGTGCAGATTGCTTTCCGCGCCAAGGGTACTGTTGCTCCTGCTGATGGTGTGTGGGCAAGCCTCAAATATGAAGGTGGAGTGCACCGTGTGCAGCGTATTCCAGTAACCGAATCGCAGGGTCGTATTCAGACCTCTGCAGCAGGCGTTATCGTTTTCCCTGAAGCAGAAGACGACAATGATGAGATTGAGATTGATCAGAAAGATTTGAAGATTGATATTTTCATGTCTTCAGGTCCCGGCGGTCAGTCTGTGAACACAACGTATTCTGCTGTGCGTATGACTCATATTCCAACTGGAATTGTGGTGTCTATGCAGGATGAGAAGTCTCAGATTCAAAACCGCGCTGCTGCTTTGCGCGTGCTCAAGTCTCGTTTATTGGCTATGAAGCATGAAGAGGAAGCTGCGGCAGCTGCAGATATGCGTCATTCTCAGGTGCGCACTTTGGATCGTTCTGAGCGTATTCGCACCTATAACTTCCCAGAAAACCGTATTGTGGATCATCGCACAAATTACAAGGCATATAACTTGGATGCTGTGCTTGATGGTGATTTGCAAGCAGTAATTGATTCTGATATCCAGGCTGATGAGGCTGCACGTCTTGCCAGCCAGAACGGCGAAAACTAAAACGATTGCTAGGGCAGTGCTGGTTGGTAGTGGCTCGCTGATATAACGGTCAGTTCAACGACAACCAGCGCATCACCAGCACACCAATTTGCACACTAACGAGCACAATACTGATAAGAGTTTTCTCGTGATTGATTATGCTGAAAATGCTGATGTGCGCACTGTTATATTGCAGTGCGCACATCGCTTATGTGCAGCTGGAGTAGGGCAAGATTTCTCTGATACACAGCCCGAAGTAGCCCGTCACGAGGTGACGGTTTTGCTGGCTGAAGCTTGCGGACTGAATGCGCGCGATATTCAAGCCGCCTCTTTAATGGGTAAAACGTTGGGAGAGCTGGGAACTGCTATTCAGTTGAAGCGTTTTAATAAGTGGGTAGAGCGTCGTGAGAAGCGCGAACCATTGCAGCATATTGTGGGGCGCGCTCCATTTCGTTACTTAGATTTACTTGTAGACCCAGGCGTTTTTATTCCTCGACCGGAAACAGAACTGCTGATTGATGAGGCTTTAGAATATGTACGTTCGCTGCGGTCTTCTCAATCTTCCAGCGCAGCTGTGCGTATTGTGGATTTATGTGCGGGTTCCGGTGCTCTGGGATTAGCTGCTGCAACCGAGATTGATTCGAGTTATGTGTGGGCTGTTGAACTGTCTGAACAAGCCTTTGTGTATGCGCAGAAAAATAGCCGGCGAGTCCAAGCGCGTAATTATGAAGTTATACAAGCCGATGCCACGCTTGAACAGACTTTGCAAGATTTAAACGGAACAGTAGATATAGTTCTGAGTAATCCACCGTATATTCCTCTTACCGATATTCCTGAGCAAGTTGAGGCGCGCGAATCCGACCCTGATATGGCGCTGTATGGAGCAAGCGATGACGGTATGAAAATTCCGTCTCTGATTATTCAACGAGCATCGCAATTGCTGAAAACTGGGGGATTGCTGTTAATGGAGCATGACTGGAGTCAGGGAAAGAGTACCTGTGAACAGGCACGAAACTGTGGGTTTAGTAGTGCACAAACGCACCGAGATTTCGCTGGAAAAGAACGTTATCTGCGTGCCATAAAATAAAGACAGTGCAACGTAGCCGCACACACCTTGCGTATACCTAATACTGTTAAGGAGGACATATGAAGTATGCACAACTAGGGAAAACAGGTATTGAAGTATCACGTTTATGCGTTGGTGGAATGTCTTTCGGTTAACGTTTCGAGGATTTTCATCAATGGACGCTCGACCAAGATAGCACTACAGAAATGATTAAACAGGCTCTTGATTTAGGCGTTAATTTTATAGATACCGCTAATACGTATGCGCATGGCACAAGTGAAGAATTTATTGGTGGAGCACTGAAAACTTTAGGTGTGAAGCGTGAAGATGTGGTACTGGCAACAAAAGTGTATTTTAATGAGGAAAAACTTTCTCGCAATGCGATTAAAAGAGAAATTGATGGAAGCCTTCAACGTTTAGGCGTTGACTATGTAGATCTCTATCAGATTCACCGTTTTGATTACGATACGCCTATTGAAGAAACTATGGAAACCTTAGACGAGCTTGTAAAAGCTGGTAAAGTCCGTGCTTTGGGAGCTTCTGCAATGTATGGGTACCAATTCCATAATATGCAGATTATTGCTGAAAAGAATGGATGGACTCAGTTTTCTACTATGCAAAATCACTATAATTTGCTTTACCGTGAAGACGAACGTGAGCTTATTCCAGTGTGCAAACAGTATGGAGTTTCTCTTGTGCCATATAGCCCTCTTGCAGCAGGGCATTTAACACGTTCCACATGGGATAATAGCGCATCTGAGCGCAGTATGAGCGATAAAGTAACGCGTTCAAAATATGATGCATCTCGCGCTCATGATGAACAGATTATTAAGCGAGTACATGAGTTATCTCTCCGTTATGGCGTATCTATGGCACAAATTTCTCTGGCATGTTTGGCATCGCAAGGAGTGACAGCACCTATTGTGGGCGCTACTTCGCCACGTCATTTTGCAGATGCTGTGCGCTATGGTGACGTTGAATTAACTCAGACTGATGTTGATTACCTCAGTGAACCATATGTGGCACATGAACTTGTAGGCTTAATAGAACATAAGTAAGTTTACGTGTTCATTCAGTGGACGTACTGAATAAAGTGTTTAATTATTTCTTAGAATAAACACAGTAATTAGCCTATTACGGAAATCTTTCAAGGAAGAAGGAGACCTCATGCTTCCCATTTCATGCCCATACAAAGCAATCTTTTGCGATTTATATGGAACGATTTTCGATATTTCTACGCATGAAGATGATGCCTCCGTATGGGAGGAGATGCGTGCATATATGAACGACAGGGGAACACACTATGTCAATGGAGCTGAGCTGTATGAGAATTATCTGCATGAGATGAACCAAGCGCAGGCTCGGGGCGAGCGCGATAAAGGTGTTCATGTGGAAATTGACTTCGTTCCTGTATGGAAAACGCTGTATGAGCGTTCTGGAGCAGAGGTGAGTGTCGAGGAAGCCTACAGCACGTCAACGTATTTCCATCAGACAAGTATGAGTCTTCTTGAGCCATATTCGAAAGTACGTGAATTTTTAGCAATCGTACGGCGCTTGGGATTGCGCCCGATTCTCGTATCGAATGCTCAAGCTTCCTATACTCGCCCAGATTTGAAGTCTCATCATTTTACTGAATACTTCGATAGGATTTTCCTTTCGTCCGATTTCGGCATTAAAAAGCCTGATGCGCGTTTCTTCCAGCATGCCTTAGATGAGTGTGGGCTGAGTCCTCATGAGGTTGTGTATATGGGCAATGAAATTGGTTGTGATGTGCTTGGCGCTCGGGGCGTTCAGATGGATGCGATTTATCTGCATACGCCTTTGTCTGTTCCTGGAGATCCGGCGCGTAGCGAGCATGCTACGTTGAACGTAGAGGGTGCTGATTATGAGGCTGTGTTTTCATGGCTGTGTAAGACTCCTGTGCGTATTGAGGGTGACGGTACTTCTGCGAGAATTATTCCTGCACAGTCCGCGCAGTCTGCGTAGTTTGCACACAAGCATTTTATTCATAAAGTTAGGGTGCGCACTAAGCTGACATATATGAAGAGAAAAGGAATAACGCGCACTACCTTAGCATGCTGTGCGTTACTAGGAGTTGTGCTGTCTATAGTGGCACGTGTTATAGAGCCAGATCCTAATGGGGCTGTGCAGTCTTTTGATATATGGCTGTATGGATCCGTCGCCCTAGAAGTGCTCTCATGGAGTATGGCTGCGATTCCTGCATGGTTTGTAGCTCGACGGGTGCGTGCCTTGCGTACTATGACTGTTCCTTTTCAAGTCGTGTTATGGTGCTATATTGCGGTTCTGACTTTTCTGGCTCTGTTGTGCGAAGCGCCGTACGACTATGCGCGTTCAGGTCAGTGGTGGGATTATTCATCACAAAATCCCTTATGGGCGGTGACTATTGCTCTTGTCACATGTAGCGTGTGGAATATTGAATCCGATTCTATGCCCTCCACTGTGATAGTGCGTTTAGTTTTGGTTATTGTGGCAGTTGTATGGTCCTTCGCTTTCCAAGTTCTTTTGAGTATTGTTCTTTTTACTCTGCTTCTTTTAGTGTGGCCAGTTGACGAGAAGTTCACATGGAAATCTATAAGCATCAGTAGGCAAACTGCTCTTATTATGACGACTGTGGGCACAGGCATAACACCTCTTGTGAGCGTATGGTTAATTGGACACGTTTCTCACAGTAAAAATCAAGGCAATCAATGGCTCTTATGGTGGGCGTATCCTCTTGTTCTTGTGAGCGCAGCAGTAATACGTCTAACAGTTAATATGATCTAAACGAGGCATATATATGACGCATACATACGGTATTCAGCCGGTAAATGAGGAATCAATCGCTTTAGCAGTATCTCTTATTGAGCAAGGTGAGGTTGTGGTTATTCCCACCGATACAGTTTACGGTGTCGTTGCTCATCCAGTACACGCTCAAGCGGTAGAAAAAATATTTACTGTTAAACACCGTCCGCATGAAAAAAGTGTACAAATTCTTGTGGCCTCTCTTACTGATACACAGCGTTATGGTGTGCGTGTGCCGCAAGCGCTGAACCCTGTTGTCAGCACTTTTATGCCCGGAGCAGTCAGTATTATCGCTACCGTTAACCGTTCGGAAAGCTTGGAAACTTTAGCAACTGTACGCGAAGAAGCAGGCGGTTCATATACGCAAGCGGTACGTTTGCCGAATAATCCTGTTAGCCTCAGTATTTTGCGTGCTACAGGACCATTAGCGGCTTCAAGCGCTAATTTGAGCGGTAATCCTTCGCCGTCAACCGCCCAGGAAGCATACGCGCAACTGGGAGATACGGTCAGTCTCTATCTTGATGGCGGTTCTACGCCTGGCCCAGTGGCTAGCACAGTTGTTGCGTGGGATGAGCTGAATAAACAGCCAATATTCTTGCGCGAGGGAGCAATAACTGCCCAACAGATTCGCGCTGTGTTAGCATAGAGGCACTATGCGAATCTATACTTTTATCGCCGCCATAGCAGGAGCGGTTGTCTGGTTTATGACGCCTGTAATCCGTCAACTCGCTTTCCGTATTGGAGCTGTGGGGGAAGTGCGCGCTCGCGATGTGCACACAGTGCCCACACCACGTATTGGTGGTGTTGCCATGCTGACCGGCGTTATTGTTGCATTTATTTTCGCCAGCCGTTTGCCGTGGGTTGATAATCTTTTTGATGAATCTCATCAGCTCTGGGTGGTGTTGCTGGGTGCTGTGCTGATTAACGCCGTAGGAGTGCTTGACGATTTATTTGATTTGGACTGGATGCTTAAAATGTCTGGTCAGTTGCTTATCTCTCTTCTCGTTTCGTGGGGAGGAGTGCAAATCGTTTCTTTACCACTGGGAAATCTGTATTCCATATCTACCAGCTGGTCTATTGCTATTTCCGCGTTTTTGCTCGTTGCCTCCATTAATGCGGTAAATTTTGTGGACGGCTTAGACGGTTTAGCAGCCGGTATTGTGGGTATTGGAGGCGTGGCTTTTGCCGTGTACTCCTATATGCTGGCACGTTCCACAGCGAACTTTGCTTCTGTAGCAATTATTATTGATGTGGTGATTGTGGGCGTATGCGTGGGCTTCCTTCTGCATAATTGGCATCCTGCAAGTATTTTTATGGGCGATTCTGGCTCGATGTTGCTCGGTTATATGGTAACGTGCGCATCGATTGTTATGACCGGCCGTTTAGACCCTAATGCACATCATGTGAACGTGTATTTGCCTGTTTTTATTCCTATTTTGCTGCCGATTTTAGTGTTGTTCTTGCCTGTGCTCGACATGATTCTTGCTATTGTGCGCCGCGTAAGTAAAGGTTTATCTCCTATGCATCCTGACCGTATGCATTTACATCATCGCATGTTGAGGATTGGACATTCCGTGCGGGGAGCTGTAGGTATTTTGTGGAGCTGGGCTGCTCTTATTTCATGTTCTTCGGTTCTTTTACTGTTCTTCCGTATGCGTTATGTTTTCGCAGGATTTTGCATAGCTGCACTGATTTTGGCAGTTATTACTATGTTGCCGTATTATCGTGTACGCATTGCAGAAATTCGCGCTGAACACGCGCAACGGCATGATGTGAACGGTTCAGAACGCAGTAGTGGTGAAGGAAGTGACGCATGAAAAAATCACGTTTAGGTTTTACGCTCGGATCTGCTTTTGCGCGCACCTCTACTATCAGCATTATTATTGACGCGGTTATGCTGGTTCTTGGTCTTTTCGCTGGCTTTATGAACGCGAACTGGTCAGGCTTTTTCTCAGCTCTGTGCGGATGGATTCTCGCTATTGTTTTTTCGGAAACAAACGCGGTTATAACTGTTATACTTGATGCGCTCAAAATCAAAAGTAAACAGTATATTATTTTTCTTATTCAGTTATGGGGGCTAAAACTTATTGCTGTGTGCGCTTTAGGAGCTATTTTCTTAAGCTTCGTATCGCTGAAAACAGCTGTTTTCTTTTTCCTTCTCGTTTTTACTGTTTTTGTATGCACTATTAAAAACCTTATTATTACTGCTACCGCGCAGATCTTATAAACAGCAGTGAGATAAAGATACTCGCAGAGCGTATAAACACCCTGAAAAGTCGCGCAGACTGAATACAGTGGTGCTATGGCTCAAGAAACATACAAACCAGTTCCAAACCCTTTTGAGAAGCTTGGTCTCGCCTATGACGATGTTTTGCTTCTTCCTAACGAAACTGATGTTATTCCATCAGAAGTAGATACCACTACTCATCTCACCAGAAATATCTCCATGAAGTCTCCAGTGCTGTCTGCAGCAATGGATACCGTAACCGAAGCAGAAATGGCTATTGCTATGGCTCGCAACGGTGGTATTGGTGTTATTCACCGTAATCTGAGTATTGAAGATCAGGCAACACAGGTCGATACTGTGAAGCGCTCTGAATCCGGCATGATTTCTAATCCTGTTACCGTAAATCCTGAGGCAACCTTAACCGATTTAGATCGTTTGTGCGCACAGTTCCGCGTATCCGGTTTGCCAGTAGTAGATCATGATGATCGTTTGCTTGGTATTGTTACAAACCGTGATATGCGTTTTGTAGATCCAGCAGAATTTGATTCTTTACGAGTGAAGGACGTGATGACCAGCGAAGGGCTGATTACAGGTCCTTCTAATATTTCTAAGGACGATGCACACAAGCTTTTGGCTCAGTATAAGGTAGAAAAGTTGCCTTTGGTTGATGCTGAAGGTAAGCTGACTGGCTTGATTACTGTGAAGGACTTTGTGAAGACTGAACAGTATCCAGATGCTACGAAGGATGACGAAGGTCGTTTGCGCGTTGCTGCTGCTGTTGGCTTCTTTGGTGATGCATGGCAGCGTTGCACTGCTTTGGCAGATGCAGGAGTTGATGTGCTCGTTGTAGATACCGCACATGGTCATGCGAAGTTAATGCTTGACATGATTAAGCGTTTGAAGTCTGATCCTGCATTTAAGAACATCGAGATTATTGGTGGCAATATTGCTACCCGCGAAGGTGCTCAGGCTTTGATTGACGCTGGTGTTGACGCTGTGAAGGTGGGTGTTGGCCCAGGTTCTATTTGCACCACTCGCGTTGTGGCTGGTGTGGGCGTTCCACAGTTGACTGCTGTTTACGAGGCATCTTTGGCTGCACGTGAAGCTGGCATTCCAGTGGTTGCTGATGGTGGTATTCACTACTCTGGTGATATTGCTAAGGCTTTGGTTGCTGGTGCTTCTACCGTTATGCTTGGCGGACTTTTGGCTGGAACTGAAGAGGCTCCAGGTGAGAAGGTTCTGTTGCACGGTAAGCAGTACAAGGTCTACCGTGGTATGGGTTCCATGGGTGCTATGGCTCCTCGTGGTAAGAAGAGCTACTCTAAGGATCGTTACTTCCAAGCAGACGTGACTAGCAGTGATAAGGTTGTTCCAGAAGGCGTAGAAGGCGAAGTGCCATACCGCGGACCACTCAACTACGTTCTCTATGAATTGGTTGGTGGCTTGCACCAGTCTATGTTCTACACAGGTGCTCGCACTATTCCTGAGCTTCAGGCTAAGGGCAAGTTCATTCGTATTACGGATGCTGCTCTTCGTGAATCACATCCACACGATATTGTGATGACCAAGGAAGCTCCAAATTACTCTGGTTTCCACGAGTAAAAAGTTGTAAAAACATTAGAAGGTCTGCACTGCGTTGGTGCGGGCCTTCTAATGTTTTCTCTTGTGTAAACGCTGTGCGGTCATTTTTTCATGTCATATCAGCTCTCATATATTCCTGAAAGTTGCTAGCGTCGCACGCGCACAACGCCCACGTCCATAATTCAGATGAAATCAGCGCTCACGAGTGCGTGAAAGTTGTCAGCGCACAACGCTGACAATGTGTGCGCTTGAAAAACCCTCTCAATTCTCACTCATGAGATACGTAGACGTTGTTAGCGCCGAACGCTCACAATGCTCACGTCCATCGCTAAGAGTGATTGAAATCCTCACCCGTGCATGAATCATGGAACGCTAGAGCAAGTCATGTTTCACGCATCACTCAAGTTCCTACACGCCGCAATAATAACCAGATGAAATAAGCCAGCCCCAACCAAAACCCCGCTAAAATCCCAAGAGTTACTAAAAGCTAAAGAATAGTTTTTTGGTCTTAACGCATTAGGTTAAAGCTCGGTGATAGGACACAATACTGGTTAATCCTGTGCTAAGTTTTACAAAGCGCAACCGTCAAACTTGCGGCGCACCACGCCACACACTAAACCCTAGCAATAGTAAGGGGTCACAGCTTCAGTGAACTGAGCTGCGACCCCTTCATTATAGAGAGCTATGCAGTAAACTACTTAATAATCTCAATGCTTTCAATCATCACTGGCTCAACAGGATTATCGCGAGCATCGGTAGCTACTTCATTAATAGCATCCACAACTTTCTTCGAAGCCTCATCTGTAACCTCGCCAAAAATTGTGTGCTTACCGTCTAACCATGTGGTTGGAACTGTAGTAATGAAGAACTGGGAACCGTTAGTGCCAGAGAGTTTACCCGTGAATGGATTTGGACGGCGACCAGCATTTGCCATAGCGAGCTTATAAGGCTCGTCAAAACGATGCTGATTAATCTCATCATCGAAGTTATAGCCAGGACCACCAGTGCCGGTACCCAAAGGACAGCCACCCTGAATCATAAAGTCCTTAATAACGCGATGGAAGGTGAGACCATTGTAGAAAGGCTCGTGCGACTTTTCACCGGTTAAAGGATCAGTCCATTCCTTTTCACCAGTTGCTAAGCCTACGAAGTTCTCTACGGTTACAGGAGCGTCGTTAAGGAACAGCTCGAGTGTAATATCACCGTGTGTAGTGTGCATAATTGCTTGCATACTATCTCCTTGAATAGTGAAGAATACTTATTCTCAACTAGTCTAGCTTAATCCACACCGAGGTGTCTTGTGGTAACTTGCCGTCAGCGGTGAGTTCGCCAGAAGCGAGCACAACTTCACCGGCAGGAAGTTCGGCAGGGGTAGCGGAGAAGTTCGTCAGATTAGCCCAGCCATTGGCGCGCTTATAGGCAATAATGCCGCCAGGATTGCCGTCAGCACCATCTGTCAAACCGCTTTCCTTATCCTGTTCAAGCCATTCCAAACTCAAATCATTAGTTTGGAATTCGTGACGCAACTTCAAAGCAGCACGGTAGAAACTGAGCATAGAATCAGCATCATCTGCTTCAACATCGGCAGAGAAATCAGCGAACCATGCTGGCTGAGGAAGATGTGGCTTTTCAGAAGCATCAGCAGGAGAGAAGCCGAAGGAACCATCCGCATCAGCAGACACCCATGGAAGTGGAACGCGGCAACCGTCACGACCCTTTAATACGCCATTATTTTGGCTTGTGAAAGCACTCGGATCTTCCAACTGATCCCAAGGAATATCGGCAACTTCAAACAGTCCGAGCTCTTCACCCTGATAAATATAAGCGGAACCTGGCAAAGCCATTTCCAAAAGCAGAGCAGCTCGAGCGCGTTTCGTACCTAGCTCGCGGTTCTCGGTATAGCTCTTACCGTCACGCAAAACCCAATCAACAGCAATCTGATGCTGGTCAGTAGCAGGAATTTGAGGCAAAGCGAAACGTGTTGCGTGACGAATAATATCGTGATTGCTCAAAACCCACGTTGCGCTCGAACCAGAACGTTCAGCAGTTTCAATGCCTGCTTCAATGGCTTCATGGAAGTTATTGCGCGCCCAAAGCTTGGTTGCGAAAGAGAAGTTGAAAATCTGTCCCAAATCATCTTTGCTGGCATACAAATACTGACGTTCAGGACGCACCCAACCTTCAGCAACAGCAAAACGAGGAGGATCGTATTCGTTGAACACTTTACGCCATTCAGCGTAAACTTCGTGCACCTCATTGCGGTCGAAGAGGGGGTGAGAGCCGTCAATGCGGTTAGCTCCATCGCGAGGGGAGACCTCGACAATCTCTGGGGAATTCATATCCTTCTTCAAAGCGTGAGCCACGTCTACGCGGAAGCCGTCCGTGCCATGATCGGACCAGAAACGCAAGGTTTTAATGAACTCTTCATGAACATCAGGATTATCCCAGTTCCAGTCTGGCTGCTCAGGAGCGAACATGTGCAGATACCACTGACCGTCTTCAACGCGCGTCCATGCAGAGCCGCCAAAAATGGATTCCCAATCGTATGGAGGTAGTTCGCCGTTTTCTCCACGACCATCGCGGAAAATGTAGCGGTCGCGCTCTGGAGAGCCCTTACCGGCTGCCAAAGCAGCTTTGAAATACTCGTGACGGTTGGAACTGTGGTTAGGAACAATATCGACCACAACTTTAATACCCACAGCATGAGCTGCTTCAACCATGGCGTCAAAATCATCCATCGTTCCCAAACGAGGATCTACATTGCGGTAATCGTCCACATCGTAACCGCCGTCGGCCAAAGCGGATGGGTAGAAAGGCGAGAGCCAAATAGCATCTACGCCCAACTTGTCGAGATAATCCATATGCGCGGTAATGCCTGGAATATCGCCTAAACCTGAGCCTGTGCTATCGGCGAAGGAGCGAGGATAAATCTGATACACCACTGCGTTCTGCCACCATAAAGCGTCAGTGGAGCGCTGAATTTCTGCCATAAAACTCTCCTTTAAGTTTTGGTTGGTAAGGTTTGCATATAACCCTTACTAATGTAACCGTTTTCCATTTTGTTTCCGAGAGAAAGTATATATGATTTTGCATATAATATGAAAGCGTTTGCCATCTTCGGCGAGTCGCATGTAAAAGTGCTGTATGGCATGGAAATACTTGATGATATCGTTTGCAAAAATTAGGTAAACTGTGTTGCTGTGGATATTTTGCAGTAACTGGAAAAACAGAGCAAAAATTTAGCGAGAAATTCATCGAGAATCTGTGCGCAGAATAAAGCGCTATAAAGATACTGCATAAAGATAGCGCCAAGGTTTGCCGTGCGTGCAACAATAGAAGCGATATAGAATCACGATAGAATCAATGCGTACAGCGTACTAAAGTGCAACAGAAGACAAGCGCATGTGCGTTGAGGGGAGATAAATATGGCGCAGGAAACGGCTTCGAGTGCGGAAGAATCTCGACTCATTTGGATTGATTGCGAGATGACCGGTTTAGATATTAATAACGATGAGCTATGCGAAGTATCCGTGGTCCCTACTGACTTTAATTTACGTGTTCTCGACGAAGGCATTGATTTAGTAATTAAGCCAAGTCAAGCAGCGGTGGATCATATGAATGATTTTGTGCGCAATATGCACACATCCTCCGGCTTAATCAACGAGTGGAATAACGGTTTAAGCCTAGCTGATGCGCAGCAGCAGATTATTGAATACGTACAGCGTTTTTTGCCAACCGATGGTAATGGAAAAGCTCATTTAGCAGGAAATTCCATTCATTCCGATAAAAAATTCCTCGACAAATACATGCCTGAACTCATGAGCAATCTGCACTACCGCATTATTGACGTGAGCACTCTTAAAGAGCTGAGCCGCCGCTGGTATCCAGCTGTGTACGAAAATAAGCCTGCTAAGCATGGCGGACACCGCGCTTTGGCAGATATTATTGAATCTATTGATGAACTGCGTTATTACCGAGATATGATGTTCGTCCAAGCTCAGCCAAGCGCTCAAGAAGCTCAAGCAGGTGCTGAGCATGTAGAAGAAACTAGTTTGCTGCGTGAGTACGAAAAGAACGGAAACGCTTTAACAAGCGAAGATACGCCAGAAAAAGCTGATTATTAAAACGCTGAGCGTATGCAGCTGTGTAAAACTCACGGATAGTTACGCCCATAATCTGCCTGAGAAGAGGACCTTACTATGCTACAAAGTCAAGCTCTACAGATTCTCAACTCTGGTGCATCTGCATATCTAACAGGTGCACCGGGAGCAGGTAAAACCTATATTCTTAATCAATTTATTAAGCGAGCGCGTACAGAAGGTAAAACAGTAGCAGTTACAGCCTCTACAGGTATCGCGTCCACGCATATTAACGGGCAAACTATCCATTCATACAGCGGCTTAGGCGTAAATACGTATCTCACAGAAAGTGTAACGAAACGTATTCTCACCAGACGCAAGAAAACTATTGCGAACACCGATATTCTCATTATTGATGAAGTATCTATGATTCATGCATGGCTTTTCGACCTCGTAGATGAAATCTGCAGGCGCGCTCGCAAAAATGATTTACCTTTCGGTGGCATGCAAGTTGTGGTCTCTGGCGACTTCTTCCAATTACCTCCTGTGTCTGTGGCATCGCGAAATGCCGATCTTCTGGGACTGTCGCCAGAAGCTGTGATCATGCAAGACAAATACGCATCGCATGGCAAAGATATGAACGGTTTTATTACCGAATCTTTTGCATGGGATGCGCTTCATCCTGTTATCTGTTATCTCACAGAACAGCATCGTCAAGATGACGGTCAACTTCTCAGCGTTCTCAGCTCTATACGTGACGGTTCGGTTGATCAAAACGATTACAATACAATCGCTTCGCGCATGTCTGCTTCTTTTGATGAGAACGATCTTATTACGCATCTGTTCCCCTCAAATAAACAAGCAGATTCGCTCAATGACACTCGTTTGGCTTTATTGCGTGGCGATGCACATGCGTTCGTAGCAACATCATCGGGACCTAAGCAACTGGTTGACCGTCTAAAGAAAAATATGCTTGCTCCAGAAACTCTTGTTCTTAAAGAGGGAGCTACAGTTATGGCTCTGCGCAATGACAGCGATAAACAATATGTGAATGGCTCTCTGGGCATCGTAAAATCTTTTGCTTCTGAATCTAAAGGCGGATGGCCCATCGTGGAATTTGAAAACGGTCATGTGGTTACAATGAAGCCAGCAGATTGGGAAATTACTGATGCGGACACTGTTCTTGCCGTAGTTTCTCAAGTTCCTTTGCGCTGCGCGTGGGCTATTACTATTCATAAATCACAAGGAATGACTTTAGATCGCTCTGTTATGGATTTGCATCGCACATTTGCTCCCGGGATGGGATATGTAGCTATGTCGCGAGTACAAGGATTAGAAGGCTTGTTCGTGCAAGGTTTGACTGAACGCGCCTTCCTCGTGTCTCAACAAGCAGTATTTTTAGATGCACAGTTGCGCTTTGAGTCTGAAACAGCAAGCGCTTTACTGGAGAAAGAAGGGCAACAGGCAGTTCTCCAATCTCAACGTCCAGTTGCGTTGAACGAGGCTGAAGATGAGTTCAATCAAGGAGCACTGTTCTAAGCAGCTGCTCCTATATTAGTCCTTCCTATAGTCGGTCTCTTCACGTGGTTCTAAACGTAACTTGTAAAGTCGGGTAGCGCCTATAATCTTGGGTTTTATGAGCTCAGAAGTATTACGTATGTCCCAGATGTTTTTGCGCACATTGCGCGACGATCCAGCGGACGCAGATGTTAATTCAGCAAAGTTGCTTATCCGGGCAGGATATATTCGCAAAGTAGGACCAGGCTTATACTCGTGGCTTCCTCTTGGCTTAAAAGTTCTGCGTAAAATTGAAAACGTTATTCGCGAGGAATTAGCGAAAACTGGCGCTCAGGAAGTTGAATTTCCTGTGCTTTTGCCAAAAGATCCATACACTGCGACGAACCGTTGGGAAGAGTATGGAGATAACCTCTTCCGTGTAAAAGATCGTCATGATGCAGACTATTTGCTCGTGCCTACTGCTGAGGAAATGTTCACCTTGATGGTCAAGGATATGTATTCCTCCTACAAGGATTTGCCTGTTACTTTGTATCAGATTAAGTCCAAGTATCGCGATGAATTCCGTCCTCGTGCAGGCATGATTCGTGGACGCGAATTTGTGATGCAAGATGCATATTCCTTCGACATGACCGAAGAGGATTTGAAGAAGAACTACCTGATTCAGCGCGATGCTTATGAGCGTATTTTCCAGCGACTACACGTGCCTTATGTGATGGTTCATGCAACCTCCGGCCCGATGGGTGGCTCTGCTTCTGAGGAATTCTTGTCGCCTATGCCTATTGGCGAAGATACATTCGCTTTGGCTCCTTCTGGCGCAGCATGGAATGTGGAAGCGCTTACTACAGTGAAGCCACAGGATGTTGATTTTAGATCTACTGAAGCTATGGTGGCTTTGGAAACACCAGATTCACCAACTATTGAAACTTTGGTGGATCAATCTAATGCTTTGCATCCTCGTAGCGATGGTCGTTCGTGGCAAGCGGAAGACACGTTAAAGAACCTGATGATTGCTGTGAAGCATCCAACAGGTGAGCGTGAGGTCGTAGCTATTGGCGTGCCAGGGGATCGTCAGGTAGATATGAAGCGTTTGGAAGCTAGCTTCACCCCAGCTGAGATTGAAGAAGCAACACCAGAAGATTTGGCTGCTTTCCCAGAGCTCGTTAAGGGATATATTGGGCCAGGCGTGCTCGGACCACAGAATACCGATGAAGAAAGTCATTCACGCATTAAGTATCTGCTCGATGCTCATATTGCTCGAGGTTCCGAATGGATTACTGGTGCAGATGCAGCTGATACACACGTTTTCCACGCTGTGTATGGACGCGATTTCGAGGCTGACGGTTTCGTTGAGGCTGTAGAAGTACGCACTGGAGATATGAGCCCTGATGGTTCAGGTCCGCTCAGCTTGGAGCGCGGCGTAGAAATTGGTCAGGTGTTCCAGCTCGGTTTGAAATACTCGAAGGCTCTGGATCTGACTGTTTTGAACGAGAACGGTAAAGCTGTGCCTGTATGGATGGGCTGCTATGGCATTGGTGTGTCTCGTGCGATGAGCTGCATTGCTGAATTCTTCAACGATGAGAACGGTTTGAAGTGGCCAGTAGAAGTAGCTCCTGCTCAGGTGCATGTTATTGCTACAGGTCGCGATCAGATGGCTTTTGATACGGCAGAACAGCTCGTTGAGCAGTTAGCTTCTGCAGGTATTGAAGTTATTTTTGATGACCGCGCTAAGGTATCTCCAGGTATTAAGTTTAAGGATTCCGAACTTTTGGGTATGCCGCTGATTGCAGTAAGCGGTCGCGATACCGTAAATAACGGAACTATTGAAATTCGTTTCCGTGATGGTTCAGATACCAAGGTTGTGTCGATTGAAGAGGCTGCGCAGGCAATTATTGAGGCTGTGAACGCTCTATAATATGTGGCTACACTTTTAGATAGTTAAAGAGATCGCATTGAAAGTGCGGTCTCTTTTGCTTTTGTGATTACTTATGTGTGGCTTATATGATTTGTCAAGCTGAGGCGAGTTATTCACATTGGTTCACATATACGTGACAAGATGATTTTTGGTTCTAATCTTGGCATAGTAGAGCTACAGTCTCAAGTAGAAAGCTTGAGAGAAAAGGTATCGAAGGAGATATGATGACTAACTCAGCTCAGATAGTGCTTACTGGTTATGTGGGAACCGAGCCAAAAACATGGACAACGAATTCTAATACACCAGTGTGTAACTTCCGCGTTGGCTCTACACGTCGCTATTTCAGCACGAAAGAAAATCAATGGAAATCTGCAGAAACCACATGGGTACAGGTCAAGTCTTTCAGAAATCTCGCCACCCATGCTATGAAATCATTAAGTGTAGGAGATCCCGTTATTATTGTGGGTGCTTTGAGTATAGATTCATGGGAGAAAGATGGAGTACGTCATACTATTCCCACTATAGAAGCCACCAGTATTGGGCATAATCTCAGTTTTGGCGATGGCATGTTTAAAAAAGATGAAAGCTTAAAAAATACTCCACAACAAACGCAGTCTGCGCCTTCTGGTCCTTCTCAAAACTCGTCATCTCAGGCAGCAGTTTCTGAGAATGAATCGAGTGCACACGATATCGTCGATGCTCCCGTGAATATATAAAACCCTGTTTCTTGCCTCCTTCGAGGCAAGAAACAGGGGGCATAATGCATGTATATCGCTTACCAGATATGTACGCGCTGGTCAGGAGCCAAATACATGGCATCTCCTTCATGCACATCGAAAGCATCGTAGAAACGATCAACGTTGCGCACAATACCGTTCACACGGAATTCAGCAGGAGAATGTGGATCAATCTGCAGGTATTGCTCTGCCATCTCCACACGAATAACGCTACGCCAAATCGATGCATACGAGAGGAAGAAGCGCTGCACACCAGTGAAGCCATCAATAACAGGAGCTGAATCTAGTGCGCGCGTTAACTCTTCATCGGAATCATTCTGAGCGCCAAGAGACAAGGCATAAGCCTTTAAGGAAATATTTACACCACCTAAATCACCAATATTTTCCCCAATAGTAAAGGCACCTTTGACGTGTGGCATCTGGTCAGCCTTACCTTGAGCAGTATACTTGTCTGCCACATCTTGAGGGGTGAACTGATCGTACTGGTCAATTAAAGAATGCGTCAGCTTGTCGAACTTTTCGCGGTCTGTTTGTGTCCACCAGTCTTTCAGATTTCCATCGCCGTCATACTTACTGCCTTGGTCGTCGAAACCATGACCAATCTCGTGGCCAATAACTGCTCCAATGCCACCGTAGTTAGCAGCATCATCGGCATCAGCGTGGAAGAAAGGAGGCTGCAAAATAGCAGCAGGGAATACAATCACATTCGTTGTTGGCTCATAATACGCATTCACAGTTTGTGGAGTCATAAGCCATTCGCGCTTATCGACCAGCTGACCTGCTTTAGCTAACTGATAAGCTGTTTCGTACAAGCTTGCATTGCGTAAATTGTGAATAAGGCTGTATTCTTCACGAATATCCAAAGCGGAATAGTCACGCCATTTATCTGGGTATCCAATCATTGGTGTGAACTTAGATAGTTTATCTAAGGCCTTCTCCTGCGTATCTTTACCCAACCATGCGCTCGACTTAATAGAGACCTCATATGCATGAATAAGATTATCTACTAGCTCGCTCATGCGTGCCTTCGAAGAAGCAGGGAAGTGACGCTTCACATATTCCTGAGCAATTTCTTCTCCAGACACGCCATCTACCAGAGCTACAGCTCGACGCCAACGGTCACGCTGTACTGTTGTTCCACGCAAAACCTTGCCATAGAAATCAAACTTTGCATTTTCAAAATCAGATGGTAAATAGCTTGCCCAATGAATAAGCACATGAACTCGTGCCCAGAGCTTCACGTCATCAACATCGGCATCCGACCAGAACTGATCAATACCATCAATAAAGCTTGGCTGATACACAATAACATGAGATAGTGCAGAACGTAATGACAAAGGCTGTGCATGGGAAGCCTCAGAATTGTTATATGATTCCTGCCATGCATCCACCCATGCTTCCAAGTTGAAACTATTTAATGCAGCAGCAAACTCATCAAAAGTACGCGGATTATACGTTTTATCGCTATCGCGAGAAGCAACAACATCCCAATGATGAGAGGCAATAGAGCGCTCAATATCCACAAACTTACGTGCAGAACGCAAACCTTGCTTCTCATCCTTCACATAGCCTGCTAAGAGAAGAAGCTGTGCAACCATAGCAGTATATTTTTCTACCACTGGCTTGTGGTTATCTTCACGATAATATGCCTCATCAGGCAAACCTAAACCAGACTGGAAAATATGAACGGTATGATGCGTAGGATTTCCAGGGTCTGCAAACACAGCTTGGGAGAATAAAGAAGGTCCGCCAGCTGCATCCATAGCACCCAAGACCTGAGTTAAACCAATTTTTGTGGTAACTTCATCAATACGATTCAAATCCTCGCGAATAGGATTAATACCCGCACGCTCAATAGTCTCCGTATCCATAAAGGAACGGTACAGAGCCACAGACTTAGGGCTGCTTGGGTGAGCTTCTTCCAAAATCTCATGAATCTGCTCTTCAGCATCATCAGCAAGCTTATCGAAAGAGCCGTAGCGAGCCTTATCTGCAGGCAGTTCGTACGAGTCAATCCATGTGCCATTAACGTGACGGAAAAAATCAGCCTGAGCAGGAACGGTAGACGATAAAGACTCTACATCAATACCTGAGCTGACTGAATCAGCAGAGCGGACGGAGCGCGCGCGTGAAAGCGCGAAAATAGTAGAACGGTTCATAAAAGTCATACCTATAAGGGTAACGCACAACAGCTGAGGAAACTGAAAATGTTCGAAAACTCACCTGAGAGAAAACAAAAGAACCACATAAGTTCGACCCCTCGAAACTATAACGAATACGCCTAAAAAGCTGTTATTCGCAAAAAGAGCTTGTAGATTCTTAACATCAGCACAAAACCAACCGTGCAGAAAGAAGGCGCACATGCTCAGTACGGCAACTACTCTTATAGGAGCTGTGCTTCTGGCTGGTACGTTGAGCGTTGACGCGCTCTCGGTAAGCATGTCAATTGGTGCACGCATGCATGGTGCTTTGATGCCTCAGCATTACCGCACTGCGATTGCTTGGTTTGCTGGATTACATGCCGTTGTGTATTCTTTAGGCTTTCTTTTGGGAGATTCCTTAGCTCGTGTCATGAATGGCGTGGGAGCATGGGTATCTTTTACTTTGCTTGTTATTGTTGGCGCTATTATGATCCGTTCGGCTTTTGCAACGTCTCAAGAAGATGAGTGTATGGAATCGATTCCTACACTGCAATGGAAAACCTTAGCGCCGCTCGCTTTTGCGTGCAGTATCGATGCTAGTGCAGTTGGTTCGAGTGTAGGGTTATCGGGAAGTTTGCCGTACGGTGTAAGCGTGCTTATGCTCGGCATAGTAACAGCTCTTGCTGTAAGCCTAGGACTTCGCTTGGGCGATGTTGCTGGACAAAAATGGCAGCGTCGCGCTGAAGTAGGCGGAGGATTGGTGCTTATCTTACTAGGAGTGAAGGCACTTCTGTAATAACTTTTCTACTGTTTGGGTGTGGGCGTATTCTAAAAGCATGATTGAACTGAAAACTCCTCAAGAAATTCAGCAGATGCGCTCGGCAGGAAAGTTTGTGGGACAGATTCTGTCTGATTTGAAGAAAATGACGACAGTAGGCACAAATCTGCTGGAGATTGACAACTTCGTTAAGAATGCTATTGAAAACCGCGCGGGAGCAACATCCTGCTACGTTGATTATGCTCCAGATTTTGGAACTGGACCATTTGCGCACTATATTTGCACGTCAGTTAATGATGCTGTGCTTCATGGTATTCCTTATGATTATAACTTGAAGAACGGCGATTTGCTCAGCCTTGATTTAGCAATTAACGTTGATGGTTGGGTAGGAGATTCCGCTATTAGTTTTGTAGTAGGAGATGCTAATCCAGAAGATTTGCGCTTGATTAGAAGCACTGAAGAAGCTTTGGCTGCAGGTATTGAACAGGCTCGCTCGGGCAACCGTTTGGGGGATATTTCTGCTGCTATTGGTGACGTTGCTGCTAGCTACGGTTATGACGTGAACTTAGAATTCGGCGGCCATGGCGTGGGACATATTATGCATGGAGATCCACACGTGCCAAATAACGGTCGCGCACACCACGGTTACCGTTTACGTCCAGGTTTGGTTATTGCTATTGAGCCATGGTTCTTAGCTACCACAGATGAGATTTATCAGGATGAGAATGACGGGTGGACGCTGCGTTCTGTTGACGGTTCACGTGGCGCTCATACCGAGCATACTATTGCAATTACTGATGGAGACCCGATTATCTTAACAGCTCGCGACGAGTAAAAAATAGAGGCTGTGCATTCATGCACAGCCTCTATTCATCAATCATTAATTTTTATGTAAAGCGGAGTTGAGCTCAATACCCAGCTTGCCTTGAGCGCGTGAACGAGCTTCAATCGCACCAGTTACCGAGTTGCGGATAAACAAAATATTATCTTTACCGCTTAAATCAGCGCCTTTAACTACTTCTAAGCTCATTCCTGCAGCCAAACGTTCTTTATCGTATACGCTAATCTTAGTGCCAGCTGTTACATATAATCCAGCCTCAACAACACAGTTATCGCCCAAAGAAATACCAATACCAGCATTTGCGCCGAGCAAAGAGTGGCGACCGATAGATACACGATGCTTACCGCCACCGCTGAGCGTCCCCATAATGGAAGCGCCGCCACCAATATCGGAGCCATCGCCCACAACAACACCTTGAGAAATGCGTCCTTCAACCATGGATGTGCCGAGCGTACCAGCGTTAAAATTCACGAAGCCTTCATGCATAACTGTTGTGCCCTCAGCCAAATGAGCGCCTAAACGGATACGGTCAGCATTACCAATACGCACTCCTGTTGGCACCACATAATCCACCATGCGCGGGAATTTATCGATGGATAACACGTTCACATCAGCAGCAATATGACCATGCGCACGCGCATCAGCAAGCACATCCAACTTGCGCACAGCAAAATTCTCCACCGCAAACGGGCCATAATTCGTCCACACAACATTGTTGAGTGCGCCAAAAATCCCATCAAGATTCACGGAGTTTGGAATCGCCAAACGCATTGACAACAAGTGCAGTCGGGCATAGGCGTCAGCTGCATCCACAATCGGCTCATCAAGATACGACACAGTAAACACAGGCACACGACGCACCCCGCGTGCATCAGCAGAATCGTAAGCGGCATTGCCAAAACCGTGCGCACCGCGTGAGCCTTCAGAAGGAACAGAATCTGCCGTACCAAGTGTCAAAGACGGATACCACACATCCAAGGTATCGCCTGCTTCATCAATCGAAGCTAAACCCCAACCGTATGCCACACGCTGGGATGAAGACTGTGTTGAAATCTGTGTTTGAGTCATTTCTTCTGTCATGTTGTCTCACTTTCTGGCGACGAACTCTTTTGTTTACTTCTGCTTACTATCGCTTACTATAATCGCAGCGCGCTATGAATAGAGTAAATAGGCTAAAAACTGTATACAGTGCGCGTTATCTATCTCAGAAAAAACATCCCAGAAAACATCTCAGAAGCCACCATGTCATCCACTCAACACCCCCGTAAATGTGCCTAGGTTGTTAAGGCATGAGCAAAACAGCTGAACTAGACCTCCCAAAAGCGTAGGCTAAATAAACGTGGTAGATTATGACTTTTCTCAAGATCTAGAAGTAGCACGCGCGAAATACGAGACTATTGCTGGGGCAGTAAATCTCGATGCTTTGCGTACACAGATTAAGGATTTAGAGCGCGAAGCCAGTGAGCCAAACTTATGGGATAATCCTGAACACGCGCAGAAAGTGACGGCAAAGTTATCGGCAAGCCAGGCGCAATTACGCAAATTAAACGCGGTGGCTCAACGTTTGGATGATATTGCAACCCTCTACGAGTTGGGGTCTGAAGAAGACGATGAAGACAGCATGAGCGAAGCAAGCGCCGAACTCGTTGCCACTACAAAAGAACTCGAAGAAATCGAAATTCAAACCTTGCTAGATGGCGATTACGATGACCGCACAGCTGTGGTAACTATTCGTTCTGGTGCTGGCGGCGTTGATGCTGCCGATTGGGCACACATGTTGTTGCGCATGTATGCGCGTTACGCTGAACGTAATGGCTATAAAGTCAAGATTTTAGATACTTCATATGCAGAAGAGGCTGGTATTAAGTCAGCAACAATGCAGATTGAAGGCGATTATGCTTATGGAAAGCTTTCCGTTGAAGGTGGAACGCATCGTCTTGTACGTATTTCTCCTTTTGATAACCAGTCGCGTCGTCAAACGAGCTTTGCTGCTGTAGAAGTTATTCCTTTGGTAGAAGAAACAGACCATATCGATGTGCCAGATGCAGATATTCGCATCGATACGTATATGTCGTCTGGTCCTGGCGGTCAAGGTGTAAATACCACGTACTCTGCTGTGCGATTAACCCACATTCCCACCGGTATTGTTATTACCATGCAAGACGAGCGCAGTCAGATTCAAAATCGTGCTGCTGCTATGAGCATTTTGCAGTCGCGTCTGCTAGTTATGAAGCATGAGGAAGAAGCAAAAACACGTAAGGAACTAGCTGGCGATATTAAAGCTAGTTGGGGAGACCAGATGCGTTCCTATGTGCTCCACCCTTATCAGATGGTAAAAGATTTGCGCACTGGCTATGAAACCTCAGATACTCAAGGTGTATTTGATGGCGATTTGAACGCTTTTGTTGATGCAGGAATTCGTTGGCGCCATCAGCAGCGTCGTGAAGCGCTTGCTGAGCAAGAATGAGCCAAGCAAGGTTACAGCGAGCAAAACTAAGTAGAGCAAAACTAAACTGAGCAAGTACAAGAAGGGAAGACCATGGCACTGATTGATTTAGTGAATGTGAGCAAAGTCTATGAGCATGCATCACGTCCAGCCTTGGAAGATGTGAATGTGCATATTGATCGAGGAGATTTTGTCTTCCTTGTAGGCGCTAGTGGTGCTGGTAAATCAACTTTATTGAGCCTCTTGCTACGCGAAGAAGAAATTAGCGAGGGCGAAATTCGTGTGGCGGGTAATGATTTGCGTCGTATTTCTCATCGTCGCGTGCCGCATTATCGTCGTGGCATAGGTTTTGTTTTTCAGGATTATAAGCTATTGGAAAATAAAACAGTGTGGGAGAACGTTGCTTTTGCTTTAGAAGTGATTGGCACGAAGCGCTCTACTATTAAATCTATTGTTCCCCAGGTTTTGGAAGCTGTTGGTTTAACAGGTAAAGAAAACCGTATGCCTCACGAACTGTCTGGTGGTGAAGCTCAACGTGTGGCTATTGCACGAGCCTACGCTAATCATCCAGCTATTATTCTGGCAGATGAGCCAACAGGAAATCTTGATCCTACAACATCTGTGGGCATTATGGAAGTGCTTGAAGCCATTAACCGCACCGGCACAACGATTGTTATGGCTACGCATAACGAAGAAATTGTAAACTCCATGCGTAAGCGTGTTATTGAGTTGCATAACGGTCGCATTGTTCGTGACGAAGAAAACGGTATGTATGATTCTGCTTTGTATTTCCCTGATGAAGAAGTAGCGCAGAAAACTCATTTAAAGCAAACTGAAGAGGCTATTGATTCGCTGACTGCTGCTCTTCCAGAAACAACGATAAGCGATAATTATGAAGAAGAAGTCGTCGATATGGATGCTCTTCATGGCACATCTAATAATTCTGAAGAATCTGATGGTATTGCACGCTTAGCGCGCAGTGTTCATGCTGGTCGCCGCGGTCGTTTCGGAGAGGCTTTTGCCTCAGCAGAAGAAACACTCACCTGGGGCGGAGGACTCAAACAAGAGAACTCCGTTCCGGCACCTCCTCAGAACGAGCAACGTAACGAGGTCACGCAAGAGCCTACGCAAGAATCTGCAGTTCCTCCAGCGCCTCCAGCATTCCTGATGGAAGACGCCAAAAATACACTCAACAACAATACTGAACAGTCAAAGGATGGTGAATAATCATGCGTTCGCGTTTTATTTTGTCTCAAACATGGACGAATTTTAAGCGTAACGGAGCCATGATTATCTCCGTTATGCTGGTAACCTTTATTTCTTTCCTTTTTATTGGTTCTGCCGCTCTCATGCAGACGCAGGTTCAAAAGGCTAAAGGCGATTGGTACGATCAGGTAGAAGTTGTGGTGTGGCTATGCCCAGATGGTAAGAGCACATCCGCTAACTGTGCTTCAGGAACAGCACTAACTGACGGTGAAGTTTCTGATATTGAAGCCAAAATTCAAACAGAACTGTCGGGAGTTGTTTCTTCTATCCGTTATGTGTCTAAAGAAGACTTCTTTAAGAATACTTTTGTGAAGCAGTATCCTGGCGGGGTATATGAGGGGCGAACACTTACTGCTGCAGATATGCAAGCTTCTTTACGTTTGAAGCTCAAAGATGCTAATAAATATCAGCTTGTTTCTGAAATGCTGAGCGGAACTAGGGGAGTGGAACAGGTTGAAGATCAGCGAGAAATCTTCGAACCTGTTTTTGCTGTGCTGAATCGCGGAACAGTAGTAGCAAGTGTTTTGGCAGGCGTTATGATTATTGTGGCAGTTTTGCTCACGGGCACAACTATTCGTATGAGCGCAGCCAGCAGGCGTAAAGAGACAGAGATTATGCGTTATGTAGGTGCTTCCAATTGGGCAATCCGTATGCCATTTATTTTGGAAGGCGTTTTAGCCTCGGTTCTCGGCTCTCTTCTCGCTATCGGATCATTGATGGCTGTTGTAAAGATTTTCGTTACTGATTGGCTTGCACAACAGATTACATGGATGACTTTTATTAATATGACGAGCGTCTTATGGATTGCGCCGTGGATTCTTCTGGGATCTGTTGTGCTGTCTGTTATCGCTTCCTCAATTTCGTTACGAAAGTATCTACACGCATAATTCTTGACCGTCCAGTATTCGTGTATTAGCGTGTATATAAGTGGTTAAACCGAGAAGATTGAAGGACAATATGAAAGCACCAACGAAAAATATGCGTGCCAAGCTTAAAGCAGCTGTGGCAGCAGGAACCGTCGCTCTTTCACTGGTCTCAGGAAGTATCGTATCGTGGTACGTATCTCCTCTTACTGATGCGTATGCGGTTACACCGTATCAGACTTTAGCTCAACATCAGCAGGCACAAGCACAGCTGAAGGCTCAGTTAGCTGGTGTTAATAATCAACTAGCCCGTCTCATCACTGATTTAGATGATTTAGTGAATAATCAAATACCTGCAGCTCAGGATGCAGCATCGCAGGCTCAAGATGCAGCGCAGGCAGCAGCTCAGCGCGCACAGGAAGCCAGCGAGCGTCTAAGCGCAGCACAGAACGATAAAACTATGCTCGAAAATCAGTTGCAAAATACGCAGGCAAGTAATGAAACAGCTAAGGAAAACGTGGCTGCTCTAGCACGTCAAAGTTTCCATAGTTCTAACGCATCGAAAACGATGAGCGTTGTTACTGGCTCAAAATCTACATCTGACTTTATTCAATCCATGCAGTCGGATGCTGCTGTCGGTCGTGTAGAAGCAAAAACAGCATCTGATTCTGCAACTGAATTAAATACGGGTAAGAATCGTGCTGACCGTCTTGTGGCTATTGAGCAACGCATTAGTGATTTGAAGAATCAAGCAGACAGCGAATCTGCGGCCGCTGCTCAAGCATCAACAGCTGCCCAAGCCAAGGTCAACTCATTAAATGACTTGCAATCTCAGGTAGAGGAAAAATCAAAGCAGCTATCTTCTCAGCAGTCCAGTCTGCAGACTCAAGCTGCTCAAGAAGCGGCTGCTATTGTTCAAGCCCAAGCTCAAGTAGCCGAATATAATCGTCAACTTGCTGCTCAGGCTGCGGCTCAAGCAGCGGCAGCACGACGAAATGCTGCAACTTCGCAATACACAGCATCACGTAACAACTCTGCTGCACAAGCTCCAGCACCAACCTATGCTGCAACTTCTGCTGGAGATTACTCAGTTCCTGGTAACTGTGGTCCAACAGCAACAAGCTGCTACGGTCATCCAACAGGGCGTACCGCTGTTTTGGGTGGTGCATATCCATGGAGCCAGTGTACGTGGTATGCCTATAATCGTCGTACTGCTTTAGGTCTGCCTGTTGGATCATATATGGGTAACGGTCGAGATTGGGCTAATACTGGTCGCCGTCTTGGATATGTGGTGAATAACACTCCACATGTTGGTGCAGCAGTTGTCTTCCAGCCAGGTCAAGCAGGTGCAGACCGCACATATGGTCACGTTGCTGTTGTAGAACGTGTTAATGCTAACGGAACAATCCTTATCTCTGAATCAGGTGCTGTATATCAGGGTCGTTCTGTAACACGTACCTTGGGTAATGTGAATGCTTACCAGTACGTGCATTATTAAAAGGTAAAGCTGCTGTTATCAGCCTTGAACGCACTGCAAAAACGCGTCACCTATTCAGGTGGCGCGTTTTACGTGTAGACTAAACAGCAGCAAAAACGGACAGTAATACAATAAAATCAGAAATAAAACTTAGAAAAAGGACACTATATGGCAGCGAAAAAAGCGAAAGATCCGCGCAACGGTGTAGTGGCGCAAAACCGTCACGCTCGCCATGATTACACAATTGAAGATACAGAAGAAGCAGGTATTGTTCTTACCGGTACAGAGGTAAAAAGTTTGCGTGAAGGACGAGCAAGCTTAACTGAGTCTTTCGTGAGCATCGATAAGTATAATGAAATGTGGCTTGAGGGCGCAAATATTCCTGAGTATTTAAACGGAACGTGGAATAATCACATGCCTAAGCGTAAGCGTAAACTGCTTTTACATGCGGTTCAAATAGAGAAATTCGCTCGTGCTTTGCAAGCCAAAGGCTATACGATAGTTCCATTAAGCTTATATTTTAAGAATGGGCGAGCCAAAGTAGAAATTGCCTTGGCGAAGGGTAAACGCGAATACGATAAGCGTCAAGCTCTCAAAGAGGCGCAAGATAAGCGTGAAGCATTGCGTGCCATGCGTGAACATAATTTGCGGTAGAACGGTAGTGCGTTCATACGCTTGAAGATGCTCACACGCATGCGTAAACCTTCGGTTGGCAAACGATTAGCTGGTAAACGGTCAGCTGGTATAACCTTCACACGCTGTGAGAAGAGAATGAGAATAGGGAGATTTATGGTGCTTTCTAGCGGATTGAAGCGTGCAGGTCGCGCTGTTATGGCTACAGTGGTAGCGCTGGCAGCCTGCACCTCGCTGATGGCGTGCGGTACAAGCGATGGCTTGGACGCTCAGCAAGCCAATATTGATTTGAGCGATGTGCACGAAAATAAACAATTAGCCGCGATGGTCTCTCCTGAAGTCTCTCATGATGGCGTGCTTACTGTGGGTAGTAACGCTACGTGGGCTCCTGCAGAGTTTACGGGAGAAGATAACGAAACAGTTATTGGTTTTGATATTGATATTATTAAAGCCGTAGCGAAGGTTTTGGGGCTGAAAGTAAAAGTTGTGGACTCAGCTTTTGCTACGATTATTCCTTCTGTTGGTTCGAAATTTGATGTGGGTATTTCCGGCTTTACTATTACTGCTGAGCGCGAAAAAGCTGTGACTTTTGTGCAACATTATTTAGCTGGTATGAGTTACGCTGTGCGTGCAGGTAATCCGAAGAATATTGATTCAGATAATTTATGCGGTGTGCGCGCTTCTGTGCAGGTGGGTACTGCTGAAGAAACAGCTTTAGAGGATTCTTCGGTTGCCTGTGTGAAAGCAGGAAAGCCAGCCATAGCTTTGCAAGTGTATGAACAGCAGACTCAGGCTACAACTGCACTGATTACAGGACGCAGTGATGTGATGTATTCCGATACTCCTGTATCTGCATATGCTGTGAAGCAAACTAAGGGTAAGCTCGAACTGTTGGGCAAGCCGTACGATATTGCGCCTCAGGGCATTGTGGTTAAGAAGAGTGATGATAAAACAGCTCATGCTATTCAAGGTGCTTTACAAGAACTGATTGATTCAGGCGTTTACATGCGTATTTTGAAAGCATGGGGTGTAGAAGATGGAGCTATTGATAAAGCTGTGATTAACCCGAAGGTTGATTAAAATTTATCGGTTGTAAGGGACGAGAGAGACAAGATAATGGCAAATAATATTCCAAATCGTATTCATGCACGTCCAGTGCGCAAACCCGGTCCTATTGTGGCGGGCATTATTGTAGCGCTGCTGGCTATTTTTCTGGCACATGGCGTTATTACTAATGAGAATTTTGCTTGGCCAACTGTGTGGAAATATCTGTTTAATGAACATATTCTTACGGGTGTAAGTTGGACTCTTATTCTCACGGTTGTATCTATGGCAATAGCGATTGTGCTTGCTGTTACTCTTGCAATTATGCGACAGAGCACCAATGTTGTGTTGCGTTGGGTCAGCTGGTTCTTTATTTGGTTCTTCCGTGGAACGCCAGTGTATACGCAGCTGACATTTTGGGGTTTGATTTCTGTTCTTATTCCTAAGATTTCTGTGGGAGTATACACGTGGGATACTCAGGATATTATTACTGCAGGTAAAGCAGCTATTTTAGGTTTGGCGCTTAATGAAGCCGCATATTTGGCAGAGATTGTGCGCGCTGGTTTAGAAGCAGTTGACCGCGGACAGGCTGAAGCTGCTCAAGCATTGGGTATGAGCCACTCTTTGATTATGCGTCGTATTATTTTGCCTCAAGCAATGCGTATTATTGTTCCTCCAACTGGTAATGAGGCAATTGGTTTGCTTAAAACCACATCTCTTGTTCTGGCAGTTCCATTCACCATGGATTTGCAATATATGTCGAATAATATTGCTAACCGCATTTATGAACCAATTCCTCTGCTTTTAGTAGCTTCTCTGTGGTATTTGGTTATTACATCCGTACTTATGGTGGGTCAATCTTATTTAGAAAAGTACTTTGGTAAGGGTTTCGACGAGCAGCCTGTAGGTCGCGCGAAGAGTGCACAAAAACCAGGTAAAACAAGCGGTGAAACGCAATACGATGTGAAGAAGCAGAACGAAGCTTTCTGGGGAGGTCTCAATGCCTAAAACGAATACTCAAGCACAAATCGTTATTCGCGATGTGCACAAAGAATATAGCGACCTCCATGTGCTCAAAGGAGTGAACCTCGAGGTTGCGCCGAGCACAGTAACCGTTATTTTAGGTCCATCTGGTTCTGGTAAATCAACTCTTTTGCGCATGATTAATCAGCTGGAAACTATTACCGGCGGTCGCATAGATGTAGACGGCGAAATGATTGGATATAAGGAAGTAACAGCAGGCGGTAGCACTGTTTTACAGACCTTGTCGGATAAAGAAATTGCTCGCCAACGCTCACGCATTGGCATGGTATTCCAGCGTTTCAATCTTTTCCCGCACATGACGGTTCTAGAAAATGTGATGGAAGCTCCTATCCATGTTGCAGGTATGAAGCGTGCCCAAGCAGAGAAGGAAGCACGTGAATTCTTGAATCTAGTGGGCATGTCTGATCGTGTGAACCATTACCCATCTCAGCTTTCTGGTGGTCAGCAGCAGCGCGTGGCTATTGCTCGTGCAATTGCTATGCATCCCGATATTATGCTTTTCGATGAGCCAACCTCTGCTCTCGACCCTGAACTGGTGGGTGAAGTTCTTAACGTCATGCGCACCCTTGCCGATGAGGGGATGACTATGGTGGTGGTAACTCACGAAATCGGTTTTGCTAAAGAAGTTGCCGATCAAATTGTGTTTATGGACGGTGGCGTGGTTGTAGAATCAGGTAGTTCCGATATTATCGATCATCCACAAACTGATCGTTTCCAAGAATTCCTACAGGCAGTACTGTAAAACAACTGGGGATGTAAACCTTCTTGTGTGTGCATGGGCTCGTGAGCTCATGCACATATTCATAGTGGCGCTCTTCGTACAAGGGCTCTGGGCATAACGTGCACCCATCCTATATAATGAAGTGTTATGTGTGGAATTGTTGGATATGCAGGCGGTGGTACCGCTTGCGGTAAGCCATTAGAAGTATGTTTGCAAGGCTTGGCACGTTTGGAGTATCGAGGATACGACTCCGCGGGCGTGGCTTTAAGCTCTCCTGACTTAGATACTATTGCTTTTAGAAAGAGGGAAGGACGCCTCGATAATTTAGTAACTAGCGTTCACAATAATCCTCTGCCTGATGCAACGGCTGGTATTGGTCATACGCGATGGGCAACCAACGGTGCTCCAAGCGATACGAATGCACATCCTCATCTGAGTCAGGATGGGGAAGTGGCTATTATTCACAACGGTATTATTGAGAATGCTCCAGCTTTTAAGCAGCAACTGCTCGATGAAGGCTATACTTTTGAATCTGATACAGATACAGAAGTAGCTGCGAAACTGATTGGGAAAACTGCAAACGATATTATTGCCGAAACAGGTACACCAGATATTTTCGAAGCTGTGCGTCGCGTAGCACGTCAGCTTGAAGGAACTTTTACTATTTTGGCAGTAGATAATCGCCAAGCACATACGGTTGTGGGTGCTCGTCATGATTCGCCATTAGTTGTGGGCTTGGGTGAGGGAGAAAACTTCCTCGGTTCTGATGTAGCTGCTTTCGTTGCATATACGAAGAACGCTTTAGAACTTGGTCAAGATGAAGCCGTACAGATTACTCCTGATAGCGTTACAGTAACCGATTTTTATGGCAACGATGTTGAACTTCGTCCATTTACTGTTGATTGGGATGCGTCTGCCGCAGATAAAGGCGGTTGGGATTCCTTTATGAATAAGGAAATCCATGAAGAACCTCATGCTGTAGCAGATACTCTGCTCGGACGCTTTAACCTCAACGGAGATTTAAATCTCGACGAGGTGCATATTGATGAAGATGTGTTCCGCTCTATTGACAAGATTATTGTGGTGGCATGCGGTACCGCTTCTTACGCGGGATTAGTGGCAAAATACGCTATTGAACATTGGGTGCGAATTCCAGTTGAAGTGGAATTAGCACACGAATTTAGGTATCGTGATCCTATTCTTACTCCACGTACGTTGGTTGTGGCTGTATCTCAGTCGGGCGAAACGATGGATACTTTGATGGCTGTGCGCCACGCTCGTGAACAAGGCTCACGAGTACTGGCTATTTGCAATACACAAGGCTCGACTATTCCTCGTGAATCCGATGCTGTGCTCTACACGCATGCAGGGCCAGAAATTGCTGTGGCATCGACCAAAGCTTTCGTTGCGCAGATTACTGCCGCTTATTTGATTGGCCTGTATTTAGCTCAAGCTAAGGGCACTATGTATCGTGACGAAATCCGCGATGTTATTGAAGAACTGCGCGCTATGCCAGATAAGATTCAACGAGTTATCGATACGCAGTCAGACACTATTAAGCAAGCTGCAGAAAAAATGTTGGATGCGCATTCCTTCCTCTTCTTAGGACGCCATGTGGGATACCCAGTGGCTTTGGAAGGAGCATTAAAGCTCAAAGAAATCGCATACACATTTACTGAAGGTTTTGCAGCTGGGGAACTCAAGCACGGTCCTATTGCTTTAGTAGATTCTGGCGAACCTGTTGTGGTTATTGTGCCACCAGCACGTGGTCGTAATATTTTGCATTCCAAGGTTATTTCTGCCATTGAAGAAGTGCGTGCTCGTGGAGCTTATACTATCGCCGTTGCAGAAGAAGGCGACGACAACGTACGCGATTATGCTGATGTGGTCTTCTGGCGTCCGCAGTGTCCAACACTCATGAGCCCTCTAGTTGATGTTATTCCGCTGCAATTATTTGCTATGGATATGGCTCAGCTGAAAGGTTTTGATGTTGATAAGCCACGTAATCTCGCCAAGTCTGTAACCGTCGAGTAGATAATGCTGTACACAGACGAACACCTGCACGGACTTTTTACCCCTCCGTCCGCTCAAGACTCCAAATATACACGGGGAGTAGTGGGCTTAGTTACGGGCAGTGAAGAGTATCCTGGAGCAGGTGTTTTGTCTGTAAGCGCGGCTGCCTCGTGCGGCGCTGGATACGTGCGCTATAGTGGTCCAAGCACAGTTGTGCAGGCATTACTTGGTTTGCATCCCGAAGTAGTGTTTTCTGCTTCTTCTCACAACCATGTAGATTGCTGGGTGCTGGGAAGCGGTTATGCGGATGCGCGAAGTAACCCGCTTATTGACGAGATAATCCGCAATCTCGATGCTCAATATGCTGTTATTGATGCAGGAGCTTTAGAAGGTTTTACCACGATGGATCTGAGCGATGAGCAACGTGCTCACTGCGTTCTTACCCCTCACACTGGTGAAGCTGCCCGAGTTTTTTCTGCCTTGGGGCACGCACGTTCTGCGCAGGAATGTGCTGATGATCCTGAAGATACAGCACAGAGCTTAGCGCGATTACTGGGCTGCACAATGGTTTTAAAAGGCGCTCAGACTGTGGTATCCGATGGCTGTGAAACATTCGTATGTCCTCCTGCTACGCATTGGTTGGCTACTGCTGGCACAGGAGATGTATTAGCAGGACTTATGGGCGGTGTAATTGCTCAACATGCTCAAGAACTGAGAGCACAACAATATAATCTTGTGCGCATAGCTGCTGCAGCAGTGCGCGTGCACTCGGTAGCAGCACACGTTGCTTCTGGTCAGGGAGAACATGCTCTTAATCTGCTTGATATGACAAAACTCATTCCGCAGTCTATAGCGCAACTGAAGGGGAGTGCTGCTTAGTGTCTCGCCGCCGTCATCGCAATCATCGAGTGCAGCGTGCCCATGCCTTCGTTACCGATGAACCAGATATTCCCTTTGATTTACCTGTTCTTTACGAAGACGAACATATTATCGTCGTAGATAAACCTCATTTCTTACCCACCATGCCGCGCGGTATGTGGTATAAATCTACTGCTCTTATGCGTTTGCGTGACATTTTTGGCGAAGACGATATTGTGCCGGCACATCGTTTAGACCGCTTAACCGCAGGCATCGTTGTTTTTGTGCGCGATGTTAAAGCACGCGGTAAATATCAGTTACTCTTCCAAAATAAAAAAGCAAGAAAAGTGTATGAATGCTTAGCGCCGATGTCTCCTATCTGCACGCCGCGTTATGGAACCGTCCGCCGCGATAATCCGTCAGCACCTTTTCCTCTCGAAAGACGCTCGCATATAGTGAAAGTGCATCATATTTTGCAAGCATTTGAAGAGCCTGGCGAAGTTAATGCTCATACGCGCATAGAAGTTTCTGGTAATCAGCCTGCAGATGTTGTGCGAGCAGGGTATCGCGCTTACACTCTGTATCCGAGTACAGGGAAAACGCATCAGCTGCGGGTGCATATGAACGCTTTAGGATTACCGATTTTAGGCGATGATTTTTACCCAGTTATGCGTAAACGTGACGATACGGATTTTACTCATCCTCTTCAGCTTGTGGCTCGCAGTTTAGAGTTTATTGATCCGTATTCGCATCGCACTATGCGATTTGAATCACGCTATCCGCTGGATGTGAGCGGACAGAGTTTTAGTGATTCTTCTCGTAAATAATGCGCATACCCTTAAAAATCAAATCAGGGTCATATATATCAATAAAATCGCTATCGTGTTCAATAACGCGCCCAAAACCTCCAGTAGCTACTACCGTAAAATCAGTGCCAGTTTCTTCACGGCACTGTTTAATCATGCGTTCAATACCGCCAATAAAACCGTAATATAATCCTGTTTGAATAGCACTAAACGTATTTTTCGCCATAACAGTTGACGGCGAGGCAATCTCTACTTCAGGAAGTTGAGCAGTATTACCTGCTAAAGCGCGTGCAGAGGTGAGCAAACCCGTCTGAATAACGCCCATCGTAATCTCTCCTCTCGTATCTACATAGTTGAAAGTAGTGGCAGTGCCCATATCAATAACCAAGCAAGGCGTGCCATACAAAGCAGAAGCAGCTACACAATCTACTAAACAGTCTGCTCCCAAAGATTTAGGATCGTCAATGCGCACAGCCATACCTGTTTTGATGCCTGGGCCTACAACTATAGGAGTTTTGCCTAAGAATTTTTCAATCGAACCGCGGAAAGAATGCATAACGCTCGGAACAACAGAGCACACAATCACATCTTCTACGTCATCGGTTGTATAACCGCTTAGAGAGAGAAACTGTAGAAGATGAATGCCGTATTCATCGCTCGTACGCACGTCTGATGTGGTGAGACGGTAACTATGCGTAATATCTGGACCCTGCATAAAGCCTAAAACAATATTGGTATTGCCAATATCAACAGCGATGAGCATAGAAACCTCCTTCGCGAATATTCAACTGTATTTGATTGTACGTGCTTTGCGTGACGGAGCGTGTGTTTTTAGACGTGAGAAATTCATCTGTGATTCATGTAGGAACAACTGAGTATAGTTGTGCACGTACCACGAAACTCTACAAGCAACGACGTCTTGGACGCGGGGACTTAAGGGAGAAAATGAAAAACAATTCACGTGGGCAGTTAAGCGTACCTGTCCAAAGTTTAGACGATGAGCTTAATGCTCGTCGAAAACCGTTATTACAAGCAAAAATAAAACCGTGGTGGAGCATGATTGTAGCTGCTCTGGCTGTTGTTGTAACACTGACGGGAGTAACGATTGGCTATATAAACCTAGCTGAGCGCACTACGAGTAATCGTCTAGCTATAGGTCTTACTTTAGCGCCAACTAATTTAGATTTACGCACAACCTCAGGAACAGCTCTGGAGCAACTACTTATAGGTAATGTGTATGAGGCTTTGCTCACGCGCAATTCTGATAACAGCGTATCTCCTGGTGTAGCGCAGTCATGGGAGGTCAGTGCTGACCGTAAGCAATATACTTTCCACCTTCATAAGAATATGAGTTTTAGTAATGGACATGTTTTAGATGCTCAGGACGTGGTCTGGTCAATCCAAACTATGATGGATAAGCAACTGCAAGGCGCGGTTTCTCTGGCGAACTTTGAATCGGTAAAAGCGCTCGATGCTCATACAGTTGTGTTACGCCTCAGCGCCCCATATTCCGAACTTTTGTGGAATCTGTCGAGCCGTGCAGGTGTGGTCTACGATAAAGATGCAACATACGACGCAAAAACCCAAGCCGTAGGCTCCGGCCCATATACCATTGCCGCATACAATCCCGGAGTATCCGTTACTCTCCAAGCTCGCTCGAACTACTGGGGGAGCGCACACAAAACGCAAATACGCACTATTGTGCTCAACTATTACGTAGACCCTCAGGCCGCTCTTCACGCTCTGGAATCGAATGACGTGCAAGTCCTCGCACCTATCAGCTCACAACTTGCCTCTACCATCGAAAAAGACGAGCGTTTTCAGGTTCAAGCAGGCGACGGCACAGACAAATACGTGTTGGCATTTAACAATTGCAAAGAGCCTTTTACAGACAAGCGTGTGCGCCAAGCAATTCGCTATGCCATTGACGAAAAATCCATTATCGCCTCGCGAGGAGGAACGGATGCTCTTCTCGGTGGGCCTATTCCTAGTCTCGATCCTGGCTATGAAGATTTAACAGGACTATACGCCACAGATGTGAAAAAAGCACAATCGTTAATGCAAGAAGCGGGATACAGTCCAAGCAAACCACTGAAACTCACCTTGACCTACGCCAATATTTACCCAGCAGAAATTGGTCAACAATTACGCAGTCAGCTGACAAAAATTGGTATAGATTTAACAGTTAACCGCACAGAATTTGCCACATGGCTTGCTCAAGTCTACAAGCAGCACAATTTCGACATATCAATGGTTGATCATAACGATAGTCATGACTTTAAGCAGTGGACTACGCCAGATTACTATTACGGATACAATAATGCCCAAGTTCAGAAGCTCTATGCCGAAGCTATGGCAGCGCTGAGTGATGAACAGCGCGATACCTTGCTGGCGAAGGCTGCTCGCATTGTAAGCGAAGATGCCCCAGCTGATTGGATTATGAATTTCCGTGTGGTCTCTGCATGGCGCACAAATGTAGAAGGATTCCCTGTGAAGTTGAATCAAACCGTTTTGCCGTTGTGGGAGGTGAGTGTGCGATGACGGAGATGAAGACAGAGATGAAGCCGGAGATGACGAAGGCGAGCACGACGACGGAGCTGAAAAAGATGAAAAAGGTAAAAAAGGCAAAAAAGGCAAAGAACCAGTCAAAAGTCGCAATTGCCCTCAAACGTTTCGCTGTGCTCCTGCTTATGCTGTGGATTGTATCCATCGTTATTTTCTTCGCCCTGCGTGTTTTGCCTGGCGATATTGCGGCTATTATGGCTGGAACGAATTCAACTCCAGAAAAATATGAGCAGCTGCGCGCTGAGTTAGGTCTCAATCAGCCTCTTATTGTGCAGTATGGGCAATGGTTAGGCTCTATTTTTACCGGACATTTAGGCACATCTTTGCTCACTGGGCAAGCTATGAGCACGCGATTGCTCACACGTGCGGCGGTGACTTTCCCGCTCATTGTAGTGAGCATGGTTTTAACCCTAGTGATTGCTTTGCCTACGGCCGTGTACTCGCTCACTTCACGGCACGCTTGGGTACGCGGTGGACTGCGTGTGATTTCTCAGATTTTGGGCGCCGTTCCTGCATTGTGGGCAGCTTTAGCTCTTATTATTGTTTTCGGAAAAGGCAATGGAATGCTTAACGTGTTACCAACGCAGGGCTTCCCGTCCAATCCTTTGAGCTCACCTGCGAATGTGGTGAGTGCAGCTGCATCGTTAATTATTCCTGCTTTGTCAGTGAGTATTATTACGGGAGCACATCTTATGCGTTACACCCGCTCTGCAATTGTTGACGTAGAAAAATCTGATTATATTGCGTGGAGCATGGCTTCAGGAATGACCTATGCTCAGGCTGTGCGCACCACAGGTTTGCGTTTAGCAGCCCCGCAGATTGCATCGGTTGCAGGCGTTACTTTTGCCTCCATGATTACCGGCGTTCTGACCGTAGAAACCCTCTTTAATCTGCCTGGACTCGCTACTATGCTCATGACAGATTTATCTGAGCGAGACCTCGCTTCTGTGCAAACTGAGCTATTGCTTTTATCAGCTTTCTTCCTCATTGTGGGATTTGTTATTGACACGATTGTGCGTATGCTCGATCCTCGTCTAAAAACCTCTGCTCACAGCACTAATACTCGCGCAACACAAGCGATAGAAGCGGATACGAAGAGGCGGGATTAATAATGAAAAACACAGAAAAAACACCTTTAAGAACTTTACGTATTATTATCCGCTCCATTCTTACGCGCACAGACGGTTTATTCGCCTGCCTCTTCTGTGCGTTATGGATTATTACTGCCCTCGTTTCGCTGGTATGGACTCCATACGATTTGAACTTTAGCGATGGTTACAATGTGTGGAGCTCGCCATCTGCTGCGCATTGGCTGGGAACAGATGGAGCAGGTGCAGATATTGCATCATGGCTTCTGGCAGGATCTGCTACAGAGCTACTTATTGTTATAGCTGTGTCTGTGATTACATGTGTTGTAGGTATTGCAGGAGTATCTGTGACTATTAGCCGTCATACTGGTGTGCGCACACTCAGCGTCATTATTATTGATGCTTTAATTTCCATACCAACCATTGTTGTAGCGTTGTTATGCGCAGCTCCTCTCGGAGCAAGTATTGCAGGCATTATTATCGCATGTTCTTTCGCATACAGTCTTAATCTTATGCGCGTTGTGCGTCCTGTAGCAGTGGCTGCCGCGCGCTCGCCTTACGTTACTTTCGCGCGGTATAAAGGAAAATCACACGGCAGAATTTTTATTGAACATATTCTGCCACAAATCATGCCATCCGTTATTATTAATGTTTCTCTGGCTGCAGCAACCTCAATGCTTGCGGAATCAGGTTTAACATATCTCGGAGTCGGTGTGCCAAGTCATATTGCATCATGGGGACGATCTTTAGCGAGTGCGGTCAGCTATGTTACCGTCCATCCGAGCGTAGCAATCTGGCCAGGTTTACTTATTACTCTTGCAGTTCTCAGCGTGAACTTACTGGGCGACGCTCTGCGAGAAGCAAGTGATCCTGTATCGAACGAAGCATTGAGGCAATAATATGAGTGTACAGATTAAAAATCTTTCTGTGAGTTTATGCAATAACCAGTTATTGCATAACGTGAATCTTGACGTAGCAGATCATGAACGTATCGGTTTAATCGGTGCCTCGGGTTCAGGAAAATCATTAATAACAAAAGCAATTTTAGGAACTCTTCCACGTTCTATGAGGGTTGAAGGGCAAATTCTTATTGATGGAGTTAATGTTTTAGAACTCAGTGAGCATGAACGTGCAGCTATGCGCGGTACGTATATGACTGCTGTTTTCCAAAATCCTGTGGCAGCTCTTAACCCGGTAGTTTCTGTGCGTGCTAACGTGGAGCTACCTCTTACATTGCATTACAATTTGAGTGCTGCGGAACGTTTGCACCGCGTGCAGCAAGCTTTAGAAAGCGTTGGCTTAGACAGTGATTTAGTCTCGCGTTACCTTTCAGAACTATCGGGAGGGCAAGCGCAGAGAGCAGCGATTGCGCAGGCTGTTGTGGCACATCCTCAACTGCTTATTGCTGACGAGCCAACTACTGCTGTTGATTCTATTGTGCAAAAGCAGATTATGGATGTGCTTGTAGAACGTTCTGATAAGCAGAATTTAAGCGTAATATTTGCTAGTCATGATTTTGCTGTTATTTCTCGGGTAGCTCATCGCTGTTATGTGATTAATAACGGTGGGGTTGTAGATAGTGGACGTTTAGAGGAACTATACGAGTCGAGCGTGGACTACACCCGTCAATTGGTTGAAGCTGCACGCAGTATAGCTGTGCGCGGTGAGGGGGAGTGATCATGAGTTTATTATCTTTACGTGAGGTCTCTCATAGTTTTGCAGGTGCGCATGAGCCTGCTGTTCATGCAGTCAGCCTGAGTGTGAGCGAGGGGGAGCGTGTAGCAATTGTCGGCCAGTCTGGTTCAGGCAAAACCACCGTCTTGAATATTGCGCTCGGTTTTATTACTCCTCAAGCTGGGGAAGTGGAGATTGCGGATCCAGCGAGCACAGGCTTAGTTTTTCAAAATCCGCTGACTTCTCTTGACCCACGGTGGACTGTGGAACGTATTGTGCGTGAAGGCTCAACGACTCAGGTGGATCGCTCTGATGTGATTTCTGCTTTGCACAGCATTGACTTGGGAGAGGAATTACTCGGACGGTATGTGAGCGATATTTCAGGTGGGCAAGCTCAGCGCGTAGCAATTGCACGTGCTTTGCTGAGTAATCCGAGCCTACTGGTAGCTGATGAGCCAGTGAGCGCTGTTGATGTGCTGGGAAAACAGCATATTATTGAGGCTTTAGCAAGGATTCAGCGCGAACGTAATCTGGCTACCTTAATCGTTCTGCATGATTTAGGTGTTGCGCAACAAGTTTCCGATACTCTGGTAGTGATGCATCGCGGGCGTATTGTTGAGCAGGGTTCTACACGCGAGATTCTTGCGCATCCTCAACATGAATATACAAAACAACTGATTGATGCTGCGCGATGGTGAGGACGTATTCTGGTCCTTGGGGGTAGCAGGGTTTTTTCGAGGTTGCAGGTGAGTGACTAGCAGTTGTTCTGTGCAATTAACCTTCAAACTGCGTTACATCCGAAGATCTATTACTCTTACACATTCTGCTTAACCGATTAATACACCCGATATGCCAGTTTTGATGCGAAAAAATGGCTTCACAAGTGGCATATCGACTTCACGTATGCAGACAAACTTGCTCTTGGGGTTTCGCGGGGGGATTTGGTATAGCACTCCATGATTCATGCATGGCACGAAGACTGCAATCCTTAAAGTGGACGTGGGCGTTGTGTGCGTGCGACGCTAGCAACCTTCAGGAACGTATGAGAGCACGCCATCACTATCAAAACGCAAGCTAGGAGAAAACAAAAGTGGGGGTACAGGTTATTCAACTCTGTACCCCCCCACGTGGCTTTTATTGTTACTTTAAGCCCTTAGCCTTTGCCCATGTTTCTGCTGCGTGATCCCAGTTGACGATATTCCACCAAGCCTTCACGTAGTCAGCCTTTACATTCACATAATCCAAGTAGAATGCGTGCTCCCACATGTCGAGCATAACCAGTGGAACAATGTTGACTGGAACATTAGACTGCTGATCGTAGAGCTGGAAGGTTACCAAGCGGTCACCCAAAGCATCCCATGCGAGAACAGCCCAACCAGAACCCTGCAATCCCAAAGCAGCAGCAGTGAACTGAGCCTGGAACTTTTCAAAGGAACCGAACTGCTTGGTGATTTCTTCGCCGAATTCACCATCAGGACGCCCCTTACCTTCTGGAGTCAAATTGTTCCAGAAGAAGGTGTGATTAATATGACCACCCAAGTTGAAAGCGAGATTCTTTTCCCACAAGTTGATAGCAGCAAAATCGTTCTTATCGCGTGCTTCTTCGAGACGCTCAAGAGCTGCATTAGCGCCTGCTACGTAGTTTGCATGATGCTTATCGTGATGAAGCTCCATAATCTTGCCAGAAATATGTGGCTCGAGTGCTGCGTAGTCATATGGCAGTTCAGGGAGAGTGTAAATTGCCATGATTCTCCTTCTTTAGTGACAGAAATAACGTCCCTACTATTTTCGCACACAAGCGTTCGCAAGGGGCCACAATGTGTGGAATATCACGAACGCTTGAACTACCAATTAAATTAATTCAATATCCACATCGAGAATTACAGGCTTTGTTACGTCAATCTGGAATTCATCATGAACTGGAGATCCCCAAGAATCATCGCCACCTACTCCTTGCTGGGCTGCAAGAAGTCGCAAGAAGGTATGCGTATGTGCTGGCAATTCTTCCTGATGGGTGGCTTCATCAAGCATGGCGGAGCTATAAGGCAAGGCACTAAAAGCAAAAGTACTGCCTGCATGAGCGCTTACACGTAAACCATGACCAAACTGATTAGTAAGCTCTACAAAGCGCGTATCTTCATGGTTTCCTGTTTCCTGAGGAAGAAGATATGGCTGAACATCATCGAAAATAGTAGTAGACCATACGCCCAGTTTTACTCCATTGTGACGGTCAGCATAGCTTTCCTCAGGACCTAAACCATAAAAACGTGTGTGCGTATAGGAAGCAGGAAGCATCCATTCAAGTCCGAAAGCTAAAGGATTTGAAGGCTCGTTATGATTTCCAGAGAAAGTAGCAGTCAGATGAACACGAGCAGAACTATCGACTTCCCACACGACGGTTACAGGAGTATGAGCAGCTGTAGCTAAAGTATAGGTATATGTACCAGTTATTGTTCCGTTCTTGCGGTCAATCGCAAAATCTTTTCCTGACATCTGCGCAAAACGTCCGGCAGTAAGCCATTGAGCGCGCGTAAAACCTGCTTGGTAACCGCGGTCATTATCAGTTAACGCACGCCATGTTGTGAGCTTAGGAGTGCGCACAACCATATCGTCAGTTTGATTCAGTCGCCTAAAACTTACTGGTCCACCATGCTGACGGGACAGCAAAATCTCAGCCTGAGCTGTGTGCAAACCGATATTCCAATAATCCTCAACAATATGAGCAGATGGATGAATTTCGTTCACAGGTCGCTCTGGTAAAGCAATTGCACGCTGACCGAAAGTTATCTCGTAACCAGCATGAGCCCAAGCTGTATGCTCGCCGAGTGTATAAGCAAGCTCAAGAACCATCTCTCTACCGTTGAAAAGCTGAGCATCAGGCCAATCAACTCTTACTGTTTGCTCACTTAAAGCAGGAATATTAAAACGATAATTGTGCGTCCACTGTTCTATGCCATCAATAAGAACGCGCGCCACAAAAACATGATCTTGAGTAGACGTAAATAAATTATCGTTAACAATGTGCACAGATAAATCTTCAGCGATGTTGATCTTCACGTTAGCATAGAGGAATTTAACTTCGGCAGCCTTAGCAGTTGGCTTACGATCAGCAAAAACAATGCCGTTGCCGCTAAACTCATAATCAGCTGGACGGTCATACCAATCACCACCGTAGGTTAAACGGGTAGAGCCGTCTGCTAGCTGCTGTTCTAAAGCCTGATCGCCGTAATCCCAAATAAATCCACCCTGATACAGGTCATATTTTTCTAAATCGGTATACAGCTTCATACCGCCCAAAGAATTACCCATCGCATGCATATACTCACAAGAAATATATGGTTTACGAGGCTGACCAAGCTCAGAAGAGCCAGTTAAATAGGCTTCAACGTCTTGCGGTCGCGCATACATGCGTGACTCAATATCGGTAACGTGCTCAAACTCGCGATTCCATGTGGTGCCTTCGTAATGAACTGGACGTGTGTCGTGTTCATGGAAGTAGTTGCTCATGTGCACGAACACTTCGCCACCGTATGATTCATTACCCAATGACCATATGAGAACGCTAGCATGATTAATATCGCGCATAAACATAGAGTTCGCGCGATCCATGCACGGGTTGAGCCATTCCATACGTGATGATGGAACCGCGCGGTGTTCGGTAACGGTACCAAAAGCATCGCACCAAGAACCGTGGGTTTCCAAGTTAGTTTCATCAATCAGATAAATGCCGTACTTATCGCACAGCTCATACCATCGCGTTTGATTAGGGTAATGGCTTGTGCGCACAGCATTAATATTGTGCTGTTTGAGGAACTTAATATCCCAGAGCATCTGCTCTTCACTCAGCGCACGACCACAGTCAGAACCAAACTCATGGCGATTAACTCCCTTAAATACAATGCGCTTGCCGTTGAGCTTCATTATGTGGTCCTGAGGGTCAAGCTCAAAATGACGGAATCCAAGACGAGTGTGGGATTTCTCAATAATCGTATTAGTGTCGTCTAACACAGTGAAACGCAAAGCATACAGATATGGATCTTCTGCGCTCCATGGTTGAGCATTCTGCACGGTTGCGTTCAGCTCAAAAGTGCTACTTCCTTGTTCGAGCATGTATTGTTCGTCATAAACTACTTCTTCGTGAGCGTCAAGCAGTTCAATGTGAACATGCGCTGTCTGCGAACTGTTTACGTAAACAGTTCCAGATAACAAGCCGCGCGAAGTGTGCCAATCATAATCAGATGCAGCGTGCACATGCTGCACATGCACAGCAGGTATAACGTCTAGATGAACACTGCGGAATAAACCATGCAAACGCCAATAATCCTGATCTTCTAACCAATGCGCGGTGGAATATTCATAACACGCAGCAACTACTGTATTAACACCTTCGCGAAGCACATCGGTGACGTCAAACTCGCTTGGAGTAAAAGAATCCTCGGCATAGCCAATAAACACACCATTAACCCACACATACAGAGCAATAGCCGCGCCGTCAAAAGTTAGATGCACACGCTCGCCTAAGCCGTCACGCGAATTGAGCAGAGCAGCAATCTCACGAGGTGAAAGCATAAAATCACGGGCGTAGACGCCCACACGGTTGTGCTCAGGAATGTCGGGAGCATCAAGCTGTGCATGACCATCCCATGGATACTGCTGATTAACATATTGATGAGGGAACAGTCCATCAGTTTGCAGATGTCCAGGAACACGCACCTTCGAAATAGGCTCCTTGAGTTCAGTCAAAAACTCGCGGGCACTGGCTTGAATACTTGCCTGACTGATACGTTCAAGCAAGCTGCTGTCGTGATACACAACACTGGCATGCCATGTCCCATTAGAGTCATCTAAACTATGGCGCAAACTTTCGCCCTGCGATCCACGGATTACATGGTCGCTATGGGCATCTAAACGATTAACTGCACAGATAGATGGGTCAGTCAGCCATTGCTCGTTTGGCTGAGTTGCATGAATACTATGTGGAAATTCGATTGTCATAATGATTTACTCCTCTTTGAGTGAGAGTTCTACTAAGAATTATTGTTATTTCGTACTTTTCGTACTTTTCGCGCGTTTTGCGTTACTTGCTTTTTCGCGTTACCTGCGCTGTTTGTGCTGTCCGTACTGTCTGCGCTACCCGCATTGTCTGACACATCGGGTGGGGCTTGAACTTCTTGAAGAACGCTCAACGCTAGGTCAGGTGCAGATCCTGAGGGTAAAGTCGCAGACGAGGCAATAATGCCAGCTGAAGTATCGGCACCCTTCGCGCTCGCTGTATTGTGTGGAGCATTTAAATCACGTACAGAACTGCGCTCTACAAAAGTGGAGGCAATCAGTTTTTCGCGCCCTGTTTCTACTTTCTGCCCATCAATTAAAGCCTTAACGCTTAAGAAGGCTTCACGGCCAATCAAATCAAAACGCATGCGCATCGTGGTTAAATTTAAGCGAGGAACATTGCCCACTAAGGAATCATCCACGCCAACAATACTCACATCTTCGGGCACACGCTTACCTGCTGTGCGTAAACCAAGCATAATGCCGTAAGCCATCTGATCGTTCGCAGCGTACACAGCAGTGCAATCTGGCTCATGAGCTAATGCTAATCCCGCCTGATATCCACTATCTGCCAACCAATCTCCGCGATATAAAGGAGGAAGCTGAGTTATGCCATGCGCGTGCAAAGCGTCTCGCCATCCGCGTTCACGGCTCTGGGCTGCGCGAGAATCAAGAGGTCCAGCCATGTGATACACGGTTTTATGTCCTTTGCGCATCAAATAATCCACAATCTCAGTTGAGCAGCCGTATTGGTCGCCATCTACTGTTGGGCAATGAGCCGAAGGTTGGTCAGTAATAAGCACCACTGGAAGTTTTGACGGCGGTGCAAAAGTTTCGAAATCAGGAATGCGACGTTCAAGAACCATAATTACGCCGTCTACCGGAAGTTGCTTCATGCGCTCCATTGCTGCCTGAAAAGTTCGTTCTTGTTGGTTGAGAAGCGTGCACATGGTAATAGCAAAATCGTATTGACTTGCTGCGGCAGAAATACCGCTAAGAATACGTGAATTACCAAAAGTGGAGGTGTCAAACAAAATAACGCCAACATTGTTAAATTGCTGATACTTGAGCGCGCGGGCAGCATAATTTGGACGGTATCCCAGCTTATCCATAGCCCGTTCCACACGTTGTTTAGTATCAGGTTTTACGGCATCGCTACCATTAGCAACGCGCGAAACAGTTTGTGGTGAAACTCCTGCCTCTTTGGCGACATCCTGTAAAGACACAGGTGATTTGCGTGCCATAGTCCCACTTCCTTACTTCATCGAGTACAACGGCATTGTTGCACTGGTATTTCATGGCATATATGCCATTTTAGCGAAAATCTTCACATTATGTCTGTGTGCATGTGTGTTGCGTTCGTTCCGTTGTAATGTTATTATGATAACGCAAACATTTGAGAAATGCATTAAGTTTCAAAAGATTTCTTGAGAAACTAGCTTAAAAAATGGGAACGTCGATGTTTTCATGAGAGATTTCGTCAGAAATTTCGCGGGGAATTCCGCCAGAGATTTCAACACGAGATTTCACGTTTCAGCAGTTCTTAAATGTTCCATATTTCTTAATGAGGAGGAGTGTCAGGTGAGTGCACAACGATCGCGTGCTACAGCTGCACAAACACGCATGAGTCATGTGCCTGTTAATCGTCATAAGGCAGACTGGCGTGGCTGGAAGTTTATGTGGCCTTTTGCGGCTGTTTTTGCTTTTGTTTTTATTATTCCTATTGCTTACGCCATTTATATTAGCTTTTATCAGCAGCGCCTGATTGGTGGTAATGTTTTTGTGGGAATAGATAATTATGCGCGTCTGTTTAAAGACCAGCAGTTCTGGGCAGCAGTTATGCGCGTAGGTCTATTTACTCTTGTGCAGGTTCCTATTATGTTGTTCTTGGCAGCTGCTTTGGCATTGGCGATTGACTCTATGAAGTTACATGGCACAAAGTTTTTCCGCATTGGAACTTTCTTGCCTTACGCAGTTCCTGCTGTGGTGTCTACCTTGATTTGGGGTTTTGCCTACGGTGCAAAATATGGTCTTGTGGGAAGTTTTAATTCCTTCTTTGGTACGCATTTTGATGCTTTTGCTCCTAATATGTTGCTGGCATCCATCGGTAATATCGTCGCATGGGAATACACGGGCTATAACATGCTGATTTTCTACAGCTCCCTGTCAACTATTCCGCATTCGCTTTATGAGGCAGCCTCTATTGATGGAGCAAGTGAGTGGGCAATTGTGAAGTCTATTAAACTTCCTGAACTGCGCGGCTCCTTAGCTATTACTGTTATTTTCTCCATTATTGGTTCTTTCCAGCTGTTTAATGAACCAAGCATTTTGCAGAACATGGTTCCAGGTAATGCGATTACCACGAACTTTACGCCAAATATGTATGCGTATAATTTGAGCTTCTCTGGTAACCAAAGTAATTATGCGGCTGCAATGGCTATTGTGATGGCCATTATTACCATGGCGATTGCTTACGCAGTACAGCTGCGCAGTATGAAAGATCAGATGAAGTAGGACGGTGGAGCAATGACAACAACAAATTCAACAATGAGTCTTCGTCAGCGAGAACGTGCTGCTAAGAAAGCTGAAAAACTGCGTCAAAAGCGTGTTTTGGCAGACGAGAAAGCTGAACGTAAACGCAGTGCTAAAGCAGGTTTTGCTAATGTTAACAATCCTCGACGCAGCATTACCTTAACGATCGTCAGTGCAATTTTCGCTATCTACTGCCTTTTTCCGTTTGCATATTTATTGATTAATGCAACGAAAACGCAGCCAGATTTTAACTCCACTTTCGGTTTAGGGCCAGGGCATAGCTTTGCTCTGATTGATAATATTGTGGGTGTCTTTACTTATGGCGACGGCATTTTTACTCGCTGGCTACTCAATACCTTACTGTATGTGCTTGTGGGTGCTGGTGGAGCAACCTTGCTCGCGATTATGGGCGGTTATGCATTGGCTAAGTTCCGTTTTCCTGGACGTAAAGCTGTTTTTGCTATTATTATCGGCTCGATTTCTGTTCCAGGTATTGCTTTAGCTGTTCCGCAGTTCCTGCTCTTTGCCAAGTTAGAATTAACAAATACGCCATGGGCTATGTTGATTCCATCACTTATTTCGCCGTTTGGACTGTATTTGATGTGGATTTTCTCTGAGCAGTCTGTGCCAACTGAACTCTTAGAGGCAGCGCGTGTTGATGGTGCCAGTGAGTGGCATACTTTCTGGAAGATTTCCTTACCTCTGCTATCTCCAGGTATTGTTACTACGGCATTATTTACTATTGTTGCCACATGGAATAACTACTTCCTGCCAATGATTATGATTAAAGACCCGAACTGGTATCCATTAACCATTGGTTTGAACCAGTGGAAGAATCAGGCTGCAACATCGGGTGGTGTGCCTATTCAGCATCTGGTTATTACGGGATCTTTGCTCACGATTATTCCTCTCGTTATCGCGTTCCTCTGCTTGCAAAAGTACTGGCAGTCCGGTTTGGCTGCAGGTGCTGTGAAGGAGTAAGAAACTAAATCCTGTGTGTGATGTGGCTGAGCTTCATGTAAGTCTCAGCCACACTGCTATGCGGAGGTAGTTGTGATGCTAGAGAAAGCATGACGACAATACATAAAATCAAAAAACGACACGAAATCAAAAATGTTTGCGTAAACATTTTAATAGTGGTATCGTGTATACTACGACGAAAATAACACAATGTTCTCGCTGTTCACGGGGAGGTGTTGCCGCAAGCAATGGAGGCTTGCACTCATGAATATGTAGAGGAAGAAAAATAGTGTTGTCGTTCTAATCATTGAGAAAGGACTCAAGATGAAGTTAGGTAAGAAGCTTGTTGCTGTGCTGGGTGCAACAGCGATGTTGGGATCTGTTGCAGCATGCGGCTCACAATCTGGTAGCGCTAACAGCTCGGATTCTTCTGGTAAAACGACGTTAACTGTGTGGGCATGGGACTCCACCATGGGTCGCACTATTAAAGGCTTTGAAAAAGCTAATCCAAATATTAAAATCAAGCTGGTTAATGCTGGTACCTCAAAAGATCAGTACACTGCATTAAACAATGCTATGCAAGCTGGTTCTGGTGCTCCAGACTTGGCTCAGATTGAATACTATGCTCTTCCTGAGTACGTTATTCGCGGATATGTAGAAAACGTAGCAGATTTAGGTGCAAAAGATTTCAGTGACTTCTATACTCCAGGTACCTGGGCTTCTGTCAATATTAACGACGGCGTATACGGTCTGCCAATGGATTCTGGTCCTATGGCTTGGTTCTACAATAAGGAAGTTTTCGATAAAGCAGGTGTAGACCCTACGCAGATTACTTCCTGGGATCAGTTCTACGAAGCGGCTAAGAAAGTGCGCGCAACCGGCTCTTATATTACATCTGATTCCGGCGATGCAGGTTTCTTTGATTCCATGACTTGGCAAAACGGTGCAGTTCCATTTGAAACTTCAAAGGATGGAAAGACTGTATCTATTAAGCTGACCAGCAATCCAAAGGTAAAGGAATTCGAAGATTGGTGGCAAAAGCTTATTGATGAAGACCTCATTGACACCAAGACTGCAGGATGGACTGATGATTGGAATAAGGGCTTAGATAACGGTTCTATTGCTTCTTTGCTTATTGGTGCATGGATGCCATACAATCTCTTGACTGGTGCTCCAAACGGTGATGGTAAGTGGCGCATTACCCAGATGCCGACTTCTGATGGTCAGCCAGCAGGTTCTGAATCTGGTGGATCGTCCTTAACAGTTATCAAGTCTGATGATAAGGCGAAGGTAGAAGCAGCATACAAGTATCTTGAATACGTTACCCACAACAAGGATGGTGTAGCAGTACGTGTTGAAGGTGGTGCTTTCCCAGCAGATAACAACAGCTTGTCGTCTGAAGACTTCCTGAACCAAACCGCTATTACCGATGCTGATGGTAAGGCTCATGAATACTTCGGCGGTCAGAAGTTTAATGAAGAACTTGCTAAGGCAGCAAAGAATGTGCGTGCAGGCTATAAGTTCCTACCATTCGAAGTATATGCTCGCGGTAAGTTCGGCGACTTTGTTGGCAAGTCCTTCACTGGCGACCAGAAGCTCTCTGATGGTGTTAAAGATTGGCAGGCTGATTTGGTCAGCTACGCACAGCAGCAGGGGTACACAGTAAAAGAATAAAGTAAAAGAATAAAGTAATCTTCTTTTCTCCTCTCCACCCAACGCTTCCCACTTCATTCATACAGTGGGAAGCGTTGCTTATACAGAGCTGCAGCGCGGTGAGTTGAAGGTTGAGTAGGCGCTCTATAATGGGAACAGTTCATGCACGGCGACTTTGCTTGTGCTCATAAAGACATAGAGAGGTAGATATGACTGAATCAACTCCTGAAAATATGCCAGAAAGCTTCAGCCTTGATCACACTGCTGTGAAGGCTCCCTATGTGCGTTTGATTGACACGCAAAGCGGTCCACATGGTGACGTGATTTCTAACTATGATGTTCGCTTAGTGCAGCCTAATGAAAACGCTATTCCTACCGGTGGCTTGCATACGATTGAACACACTATTGCCGTGAAGCTTCGTGAGCGCATTCCTGGCTATATTGATTGTTCTCCTTTTGGCTGCCGAACAGGCTTCCATCTGTTGGCATGGGGTGAACATTCTGCGCAAGACGTTGTCCGCGCCGTGAAAGAATCTTTGGAATTTATTGCTTTTGAGGCACAGTGGGAAGATGTCCCTGCTACCACCATCGAAACTTGCGGTAATTACAAAGATCATTCGTTGTTCACAGCTCGAGAGTGGTGCAAGCTTATTTTGAGCCAGGGCATTAGTTCCGATGCTTTCGAACGTCGCGTAGTTGAGTAAAACCATTTCATAAGAAGCTGAATACATGAGTTTAACTGCTGTTGATCTTCCCGAATTATCTGATGCTGGTCGCCACGTTTATAATGCTACATTGCGTAAATATCCAGCTCAGGCTTTAGTGCGCCTCGATGTGCTGGCACATAATATGGCTCATATAGTGGAGATGACAGCTGAACATGCTCGCGTTGCTGGGGTAGAAGCCCCACAAATTATGGGTGTGGTTAAGGCAGATGCCTACGGGCACGGTTTAATTCCTTCTGCATTAGCAGCGCTCTCTGGCGGAGCTACATGGTTGGGAGTGGCTCAAGCTCGCGAAGCTTTAGCTTTACGTTGCGCGGGAATTGATAAGAGCAGAGCACATATTTTGTGTTGGATGTTCTCTGCTCTTAGTTCCCCTTTTGATGGGCTGATTGACAATAATATTGATATTGCTGTTGGTTCTGTGAGCGATATTGAAGCTGTGTGTGATGCTGCGAAGCATGTGCATAAAACGGCTCGCGTGCACGTGCAGATTGAAACAGGCTTTGGGCGCAACGGTTTTACCTCACAACAACTCAGTGAAGCTATGGTTGCTTTGCGCAATGCACAACAGGCAGAACTGGTAGATGTTGTTGGAGTAATGAGTCATCTGGCAGTAACAGATGCTCCTCAGGACGGGCAATCCCGCGACGTTACCGATATGCAGATTAATAATTTCAATGCCATGGTTGCGTCCATGAAGACAGAAGGTATTAATCCGCGCATTCGTCATCTTGCTAATACTGCAGCGACCTTAACCCGACCAGATATTTATTTCGAGCTGGTTCGTCCCGGCATTGGTTTATACGGTTATGAACCAGATAGAGCTATGGGCATGCCATCTGATTTTGGCTTGACTCCAGCCATGACTCTTCAAGCCCAGCTTGGCACGATTAAAGATCTCCCGGCAGGACATGGTATCTCATACGGTCGCACCTATATTACGGAACAAGATACCAGCACAGCCGATATGCCTGTGGGTTATGCGGATGGTATTCATCGCAGTGCCTCTGGTTTTAATCTACTCGGATCTCAACGTACCTCCCATCGAGGCGGTCCGGTTGCTGTGCGTATGGCTGATGGCACAACAAAAGTCGTGCATATTGCTGGTCGCGTCTGCATGGATCAAGCTGTTTTAGATTTGCAGGGTAATGCTCAGGAGATGGGCGTAAGCGAAGGTGATACCGTTAAACTTTTTGGCCCTGGTCGAGGTGCTGTTTTCGGTGAACCAACAGCAGACGATTGGGCGCGCAGTGCAGACACTATTAGTTATGAGATTTTCACCTGCCTACGCAACCGTATTCCACGTTTATACCTTGGAGCGCATGACGTGTTGAGTGAGTCTGACTGTGCTCTTATTGACCACGAACTTCCAGAAAGAATTCTCTCATGAGTGTGCGCGAAGCGGGATACACGGATTACGATGAGCAGCGGTGGGCGCAGGAAAATTCCAAATCACGCAACCGCACAGCTTTTGAGCGGGATCGCGCTCGCTTAGTCCATTCCTCTGCTTTGCGCCGATTAGGAGCTAAAACCCAGGTTTTGGTGGCAGGAACTGATGATTTTGCTCGCACACGTTTAACACATACTTTGGAAGTAGCTCAGATAGGTCGTCAAATCGCTGAGATTTTTGGATGCAATCCCGATGTTGTTGATTGCGCATGCTTAGCCCATGATTTAGGGCATCCCCCTTTTGGGCATAACGGAGAAACCGTGCTTATGAATATTTCTCGTTCTATTGGCGGTTTTGAAGGCAATGCTCAAACTTTCCGCTTACTCACACGTTTAGAACCGAAAGTTTTTCATACGGATGGTCGTTCAGCCGGCGTAAATCTTACACGAGCTGCTTTAGATGCTGCAACGAAATATCCGTGGACGCATGAGCAGGGTCTGCATCATCCTGATGGTTCCAAAGGCAATAAGTTTTGCGTGTATGAAGACGATTTGCCTGTTTTTCAATGGCTTAAAGAAGGCAACGGAGCACCTGCTTTTGCTAAGCCTATGGAAGCCTACATTATGGATTTATCTGATGATATTGCTTACTCTGTGCATGACGTAGAAGATGCGATTGTTGGGCAATCTATTGAAGCTGCAGACCTACATGCGCACGACGTTATCGATGCTGTGGTTGAGTGTGTGCATAGTTGGTATGGCGATAAATGGGATGGCGATAAACTTATTAATGCTTATGAACGCTTAAATATGGCTAAATTATTGCCATATAGTTTTGATTCCACACGCCGTGATTTAGCTATGCTTAAAAATATGACCTCAAATATTATTGGACGTTTTGCCAGTTCTGTAGAAGCAGAAACGCGCGCTACTTATGGTCAGGGGCATTTAACTCGATATAATGCTCAGGTTGTTATTCCTGAAGACACAGCGTATGAAATTGCTTTCTTAAAAGGCATTGCTGTTTTTGCTGTTATGGAGCCGAGAGAACATGAAAGTTTCCATCATACGCAACAGACAATTATTGAAAATCTTGTTGACGTGCTTATGTCGGGTGGTTCAGCACCTCATTCTATGTTGGAACCAGCTTTTGTAATGGATTGGCAAGAAGCTACGAATGATGATGAACGTTTGCGTGTTGCTATTGATCAGGTAGCAAGTTTAACCGATAACTCTGCTATGAGTTTGCACAGTATTGTGTGTGCTTAAACTGTGGCTGGGGTTTCCCCAGTCACAGTTTATTTACAGGTGAGAAATGACTGCGCGAGCAAAATCAGTTGTGCTCAAAGGAGTGTGGTCTGCACCTGCTAAATCAACCGTAAACTGGCCTGCAGCAAAAGCTTGAGCCATAGCTTGGCGAATCGCATCAGCTACCTCATTCCAGCCGATGTAATCAAACATCATGCAGCCCGAAAGTAGGAGAGACGATGGATTAGCCATATTCTTACCAGCAATGTCAGGAGCAGTGCCATGTGTTGCTTCAAAAATTGCGTGACCAGTTACATAGTTAATATTTGCGCCAGGGGAGATGCCAATACCGCCTACTTGAGCAGCCAAAGCGTCACTGGCATAATCACCGTTCAAATTAGTTAGTGCTACCACGCCAAAACGTTCTGGTCGCAGCAAAATCTGCTGTAAGAAGTTATCGGCAATAATATCGTTAATCTCTAACGAACCATTAGCAAGCTGATCAGCATACTCACGCTGAGCAAGCTCATAACCCCACTTACAGAAACCGCCTTCAGTAAACTTTTGAATATTGCCCTTATGCACAAGAGTTACATGCTTGAGACCGTGGGAAAGAGCGTACTCAATAGCCGCACGGATTAAACGTTCCGAACCTTCACGAGAAATTGGTTTAATACCAATACTGCTCGTTTCAGGGAAGCGAATTTTCGACACCTTCATCGTGGTCTGCAAGAAATCGATAACGCGCTGAACATCTTCACTGTCAGCATCCCACTCAATACCGGCGTAAATATCTTCTGTATTTTCACGGAAAATAGTTATATTCGTACGCTCTGGATGCTTTACAGGGCTTTCAATACCTTCGAAGTAGCGTACAGGGCGAACGCATGCATACAAATCAAGTTCTTGACGCAACGCCACATTGAGGGAGCGGATACCTTCGCCCACAGGAGTTTCTAATGGGCCTTTAATAGCTACGAGATGCTCGGTAATCGCGTCAATAGTTTCAGCCGGCAAACTCATTCCCCGCGAGGCAAAAGCTTCTTTACCAGCCAAAACTTTCAACCAGTCAACCTGGCGCTCGCCATTATAGACCTTCTTTACAGCAGCATCGAAAACATGCTGTGCGCTCGACCAAATATCTTGACCTATACCATCTCCCACAATAAATGGAAGGGTCGGGGTATTTGGCACATCTAAGTGGCCGTCAATCATGCGAATCTGAGTCACTTTTACCTCTTTCCCATAGGAATATATTCGAGATTTATAGCCCCCGCATATTGCGAACGTGGGCGGATAAGTTTATTATTCTTCTGCTGTTCTTGAATATGTGCAATCCAACCAGATACGCGGCTCATAGCAAAAATCAGCGTGAAAATATCGCGGTCAATACCCAAAACGTGATATACGGTAGCAGAGTAGAAATCAACGTTAGGAATTAATCCCTTCGTATGTTTCATGTAATCTTCAATCTCTAAAGATAACTGATACCAGATTTCGTTATCCGTACCCACCGTAAGCTGCTTAGCCATCGTGCGTAAATACTTTTCGCGCGGATCTTGCGTCTTGTATACGCGATGGCCAAAGCCCATAATCTTTTCTTTGGTATCTAACTTCTTTTGCAGATACGAGGTAATATCTCCATGCTCGCGAATTTCAGTGAGCATCTCAAAAACGCGCTCATTAGCGCCACCGTGTAAAGGTCCTTTCAGTGTGCCAATAGCAGTGGTTACGCAAGAATAAATATCGCTCAGAGTAGATGCGCATACGCGGGCGGCGAAAGTAGAAGCATTCAGCTCATGGTCAGCATGCAAAACCAAAGCTTTATTTAATGCTTCTTCCTGCAAAGGTGTTGGTTTTTCGCCTGTAAGCATATAGAGGAAGTTAGCAGCAAACCCCAAATCTGTGCGCGGTGCAATAGGAGTGAGACCTTGACGCAGACGTGCAAAAGTAGAAATAATCGTTGGGATTTTAGCCATCAGTTGGATGCTTTGACCGTAGCGAGCTTCTACAGAAGTATCTTCTGCCTGAACGTTATACACACCCAAAAGGCTGACGGTAGAGCGCAAAACACTCATAGGATGCAAATGACGACGCGATTGAATCAGAATGCATTGCTCCACAGCATCCGAGATTTCATAGTTAGCTTTCAGCTCGCTGACAAAATGCTTATATTCAATCTGCGTAGGCAAATGCAGATTCCATAGCAAATAAATAACTTCTTCGAAGCTGGCGTTATTATCCATCAGCTCGGAGATATTATAGCCTGCATAAGAGAGTTGATCGTCAATAATGGAACTAATACGTGTTTGGCATGCAATCATGTCTTTCAGGCCGTTCACATCATTAGTCATTGTGTGCTCCTAACTTCTTACGTACAACCATTGGTAAAATTCCGCCATTCATGTAGTAATCAATATCTGCAGCAGCGTCAAAACGAACCAGTGCCTTAAAGCGGATAACTGTATCAGCGCGAGTAGCTGTAATATCAACAGCATCATGAATTCCTGGGGTATCAGACAAAGCAATATCAAAACTTTCTGAACCATCTAATCCAAGGGAAGCAGCAGAGTCCCCGTCCAAGAACTGCAAAGGCAAAATACCCATCATTACGAGGTTCGAACGGTGAATGCGTTCAAAACTTTCTGCCAACACAGCTTTAATTCCCAGCAAGCCAGTGCCTTTAGCTGCCCAGTCGCGCGATGAGCCCATACCATAATCTTTACCGGCAATAACAATCGTGCCAACGCCTGCCTGCTTGTATGCCATAGCTGCCTCGTACATGCTTGTTAGCTCGCCATTGTAGGTGGTGTAGCCGCCTACCTGACCTCCTGCCAGCTCATTTTTAATGCGAATATTGGCGAAAGTACCGCGCATCATAACTTCATGATTACCGCGGCGGCTACCGTAGGAATTGAAATCGCGGTGCGTAACATTATGGTCAGTAAGATATTGACCGGCAGGAGACTTTAATGCAATCGCACCTGCAGGAGAAATATGATCTGTGGTAACTGTGTCGCCAAACTTTGCCAGCACGCACAAACCGTTTAATGGCTTTACTCCCAAAGGCTCAGACAGAGCGTCAAAGTATGGAGGATTCTGAATATACGTGGACTGCTCGTTCCATGCGTATGTTTCACTTGCCTCGGTTTCAATAGCATTCCATTTCGCGTTATCATCGAATACCTTGCTATATTCCTGCTCGAAAAGGTCGCGCGTAACATATTTGCGCACAAACTGAGCAACTTCATCTTGCTGAGGCATAATATCGTCTAAATACACAGGATCGCCATCGTTATCTGTGCCTAAAGGCTCAGTAGTTAAATCAATATCGGTGGTACCTGCCAGAGCATACGCCACAACCAGAGGAGGACTAGCTAAGAAGTTTGCTTTTACAAGAGGATTAATACGTCCTTCGAAGTTGCGGTTACCAGACAGCACACCGCTGACCAGCAAATCTGTGTCGGTAATAGCTTGCGACACTTCCTCACCCAAAGGACCAGAATTACCAATGCATGTGGTGCAGCCGTAACCCACAACGTGGAAGCCAAGCTTATCGAGGTAATCTTGCAATCTTGAATTTTTGAGGTAGCCGGTAACCACCTTGCTACCTGGAGCTAGGGAAGTCTTGACGGTTGGATTGACGTGCAAGCCCTTCTGCACAGCATTGCGCGCAAGCAAACCCGCAGACATAAGCACATACGGGTTTGATGTATTCGTACACGACGTAATAGCAGCAATAGCCACATGCCCCGTTCGCATAGTGTATTGCGCGCCATCAATAGTCACAGTCGCGGTTTTATTAATCTCATTAGCGTCTAAACCGAAACCTTGTACCCCTGCTTCGCGAGTAATGCTATCGCGAAATACCTGCTTAGCCTCAGACAAAGAAATCAAATCTTGAGGACGTTTCGGGCCAGAAATACTAGGAATAACCGTGCTCAAATCTAATTCCACAACCTTGGTATAGCGTGGAGTGTGCTGTGTATTGTAGAAGAGATGGTTAGCCTTCGCATAAGCTTCTACCAGAGCAATAGTTTCTTCGCTTCGGTTGGTTAAATGCATATAGCGCAGCGTCTCTTCGTCAATAGGGAAGTAGCCGCAAGTAGCGCCATACTCAGGAGCCATATTCGCCACTGTTGCGCGATCTGCCAAGCTCAGAGAGCTTAATCCATCGCCAAAATATTCCACGAATTTGCCCACAACCTTCTCTTGACGTAGCACATTCGTAATGCGCAATGCTAAATCGGTTGCAGTGGAGCTTTTTGGCAAGCGACCAGTTAAATGCACGCCAATGACTTCTGGAACAGGGAAGTATGACGCTTCGCCGAGCATAGCCGCCTCAGCTTCAATACCGCCGACTCCCCAGCCGAGTACGCCAATGCCATTAATCATGGTGGTGTGGCTATCGGTTCCAAAGATGGAATCGGGGAAAGCAACGCCATTCTTATGCAAAATAACATCGCTTAAGAACTCAATATTCACCTGATGAATAATGCCCGTAGCAGGTGGAACTACGCGATAGTTGTTGAAAGATTCTTCTGCCCATTTGAGGAACTGATAACGTTCCTGATTGCGCTCAAATTCACGTTGCATATTCAACGGCAGAGCGTCCGCGCAACCCGATACATCGACCTGAACGCTGTGGTCAATGACCAGATCCACAGGAATTTCTGGGTTAATATCGCCTGCCTTGCCGCCATGCTGAACAATGGCATCACGCATAGATGCGAGGTCCACGACCACAGGCACACCGGTGAAATCTTGCAACACAATACGGCTTGGCTTAAACGGAACTTCACCCTCAGGCTCGCTTGGATTATAAGCGATTAAACGCGCAATTGCTGCCTGATCTTCTGCGCTTCCTGAACCTTTGCGCAGCAGACTTTCGAGAAGAATGCGGAGAGTGTAGGGCAGATCTTCGACGTTTTTGCCGTGTGATTGGCATGCATCAGCAATGTTGTAATACGACAAAGTTTGATTGCCGACGTGCAATGTCTGTGTATCTACCATAGATTGTCCCTCCTGCTCTGTGGTTTTCCTGAAGCGATATGGAGTTATGCATAAACCAACGAATAAACCCGTAAATATAGGGTAAATATGCGTTATTTATGCATTCAAATGAATATTTATTCATAGTGTACCCCTTTTTTGGTTACGAGTATTGTTACGAAATGATTAAATGCGAAACAATTAAGGAAAATATCCGCAACATAGTCAAGGGTGAGTTGTGTGAAATGTGCCACATTTTGAGATGGAGACTGCAGACGATTCGTTTTGGGGGAGACAGCACACGGCATGTGCGAGCTGTACGTGCTATGGCTTTTGCCAGGTTTGATATAAAAGCTTTGGCTGGAGGGTGTCAGGTTTTTGTGTATGTGGTTTTGTTGGATTTGGTTCGCAGGCGCAGGGTTTGATTATGCAACGGTGCGTAGGTGAGGTGGTACTTGATGAGCCAGGTTCCTCTGTCGGATATGCGATTTTGTATGCTCCCAGACATGACGTATTCAACGCAGACTTACTGGGAGCAGTGTGTTGCCATGCAGCACTC
>NZ_KV812468.1:417294-511592 GCF_001813415.1 Alloscardovia sp. HMSC034E08
AAGGTTATGGTGTGCACAGCATACTAGGTAACCTTTTTTAATCAATTGTGCGATGAACCAAGATAGCCCCAGGCCAAGTACAACCTCATTGCGAACAGCCTCAAGACCCTGAAAAATAACTCACCATAGGGCAACCCACCATCTACAAAAACCCTGACACACCCTAGTTGCGTGTGCTATTGCTTTTACTAGGGCTGACTTAAAGGTTTTCGGCTGTGGCGAGATATAACGCGTTCGATGTGTCGTGCGTTACAGCCATCCCGTAGAGAGCGAGTCCATTCAACAACCAGCCACTTAAAACCCGCGTAACACTGAAAACCAGTTCCACTCAAAACCCGAGATACTTCAGACGCTTAACACACTTCAGATACTTCACACAGCATTCTGCTCAGAACTCCACGCATATAGTGCAATACCAGCAGTAATAGTAGAATACGAACAGAAAAACTCATGCAAGACTTACTGTAGCGATTCCATCTTGGAGACTACGATATTGTGAGATACTGTACGATACTGTGAGAGTATAACGGCACGTAAAGCGGAGGACTTATGGTTGGGCGCATTATTAAAGATGATATTGAGAAAGTTCGCGATGCCGCGGATCTTTACGATATTGTGTCTGCCCACGTGACTTTGCAGAGCGCTGGTTCTAACTCTTATAAAGGGTTGTGCCCGTTCCATGACGAGAAAACGCCGAGCTTCACTGTCAATACAGTGAATAACCGCTGGAAATGCTTTGGCTGTGGTTTAGGCGGCGATATTTTTGAGTATGTGCAGCGTGCTGAAGGCATTGAATTTCCTGAAGCTGTGCAGTTTTTGGCTGACCGTTACCGTATTGAGTTGCATTATGATCAGTCTGCGCGCAACGACAACCGTCCTCGCGGCACAACACGTTCACGTCTTTTAGAGGCAAATGCTGCTGCTCAGAAATTCTTTATGTCTCAGCTGATGACTCAAGAAGCTCTGCCAGCGCGTCAGCTTTTGGGAGGTCGTAAGTTTTCTCAGGCTGACTGTGAGCGTTTCGGCTGCGGTTACGCTCCTCGAGGCTGGGACGAGCTGGTACGTCATTTATCCTCGCATGGCTTTACTGTGCAAGAAATGGTTGATGCAGGATTGGCTCGACCGAATCAGAACGGTGGAGCGTATGACTATTTCCGCGGACGTGCTATATGGCCTATTCGCGATACCACTGGTCAGGTTATAGGTTTCGGCGCGCGAAAACTTTATGATGATGACACTAATCCAGGTAAGTATATTAATACGGCTGATACTGCGCTTTATCATAAAAATCGTGTTCTCTATGGAATTGATTTAGCTAAAACAAGCATCGCGCAAAAGCGCCAGGTTGTAGTGGTGGAAGGCTATACAGATGTGATGGCGTGCCACTTAGCAGGAGTAACGAATGCTGTGGCTACCTGCGGAACGGCTTTTGGTATGGAGCATGCGAAGGTTATTCGCCGGCTTATATCGGATTCTTCTTTAGGCTCTCTCAATTTAGTTGGTCCTACGCAAGGATCAGGAGTTATTTTTACCTTTGATGGTGATGCAGCAGGTCAGAAAGCAGCTTTACGTGCTTTCCAATTAGATAATGCTTTTTTGTCTCAAACTTTTGTAGCGATTGCGCGAGATAACCTTGATCCTTGCGATTTGCGTATGACCTATGGTAATCAAGCTATTCATGAGTTAGTTGAATCCAAAGAACCTCTAGTAGAGTGGGTTATTCGCACAGCTATTGAACGTTTCGATACGCAGTATGCAGCAGGTCGTGTGGGTGCTATGAAAGCTGTAGCTCCTTTGATTGCTCAAGTGCGTGACCGCTCACTTTTAGATGAGTATGCGCGTAACGCTGCTCGGCAGATTGGCATGGATATTTCCATTATGCGCGATGAAGTGATGGCTGCTCGCCGCGCTATACGTGTGCATGATGAGGATGCGTATGCTCGCAATCATACTAGCTCTAATTTTGCTCATCATACGCAGCCAGATATGAGTCAGTCCGAACAGCGTTTAGCTGTGGAACGTAATAATGCGCGTAATCAGCAGTATTATCGTGTGGATGATGCTGTATTTATTTCTGAGCAGCAGATGATGGCAATTTTGGTGCAAATGCCGTGGGCATTGCAAGCTCAGATTTTTGAGCGCATGTCTGAGCATGCGTTTGCTATACCTGTTTTTCGTGATTTATATCGCGCGATTATTGTGGCTGGAGGATTGCCAGGTAAAGATGTAACAGCAGGTTTGTGGATGCATAATCTCACCAAAGCAGCTGGTCCAATGCTTAAACCTGTTATCGACGATTTGGCTGTTATGCAATTACCTCTTGCACAGGAAGATGAAGCCGTTAGTTCTTCGCGTCAATCTCAAGCTGAAGCTCAGGGCGGGGCACCATTGCCAAGTCCTGCACACATTGAGTTTGCCACTCAAATGGCATCGCGATTAATTGATGCAGATATGATGCGTGCTATTGCTCATCTTCGTATGCAGATGAATCGCTCAACAGATGAATCAGAGAAGCTTGATATTTTGCAGCGCATTACTCAGCTGGAAAAACTGCGTGCAGACTCTATGACATATGCTTAAAAAAGTCGTATAAACGCGGCTTATAAAATAACATGAGCAAGAAGCAGGAGCACAGCTAAAAATCCTAAGTTCATAGCTGTATACAGTCCTAAGTACTTACCCTTCTTATCTGGCATACGCGAAACGATATTACGATACGAAACGAGGGAAGCCATCGAAGCAATCAGCGTACCTAAACCGCCTAAATTAGTTCCCACAATCAGCGCACCCCAAGCATCTGAGAAGCCGGCCAGAAGAAGGGTGGCAGGCATATTAGAAATAAATTGCGAGGTAAGCACAGAAATATCGAGCGGCGAATATTGCACAAACTGCTGAGCTGCAGTATAGAACTCAGGTATGCGCTTCATATTGCCAATAAAAATAAAGAACATAGCGAAGGTTAATGGCACACCCCAGTCGATATTGAGGAAAACGCGGCGATCGGTAAAGAACATCGTTGCCACCACAATAGCCACCATAATCCACAGAGGAATTAAATCGCTGACGGCGAGAATACACAAAATAAATAGCGCAACATATACCCATGTGCGCCATCCTGCATAACCGACGCCATAATTGAAAATGCGAATCTCATCTGGCTGATCTTTATGAGGAGATGGAGCGAGCACGGATTTTTCCAGTTCAGCTTCGGTAGTAATTTCCTCCATAGAGGTGTTATCGAAATACATCCAGATAACAGCAATGAGCATAATTGCAGAGGCTAAGGAAAATGGAGCCATAATGGCAATCATTTCCCACGATGGCATTTGGGTAAGAGCTTTTAAATATAAATTATGCGCGTTGCCAATGGGGGTGAGCATTGCTCCTAAATTAGCGCCCAAAGTCATCAATGTAATAAGCATAGGCGCCCAACGTTCTTTGCCTGACATAATGAGCACAGACAAAGCAAAAGGCACGAAAGTTACTAACGCAACATCGTTGGTAATAATCATGCCCGAGAAAAAGGTTAAAGAGACCAAAATAAGCATCACCATGCGTGACGTGGATGCCTTCTGCAGAAGTTTTGATGCAATAATACGGAAAACGCCAATGCGTTGGAAGCCGGCAACAACAAGCATCAAAGACACAAGCTGTGCGAGGGTGTTCCAATGAACGTACTCCATATATTGTGCGTCTGGAGGGATGATAAAACATGAGATGATAGCCAGAAGTGTGGCAACAATGAGGACAATCTCATTCTTGACCCATCCGAGCAGCCATTGACCCATAAAAACTCCTTATCCTTGAGTATTTTACTGTACAACCTGCCTGAAAGCACAGATGTGCGTTTCTTGACTTAGTATTGCGGGGTGTTTCAACGAAGCACATGCATCGGAAAATTGCGATGTGAGAACGATGTGAGAGTGGCGTGGCAGAGGCGTGGGAGCGGTGTGAGAAACACCACATGTCTTGATTTTTCTTACGCAAGCAAGCGATAAAAGCCTGAAAAATCAAGGTTTTCTTCCCCTTGGTTACGTATCGTTTATGCATATTGCGCTGAGCTCAAAATCATCATAAATCTGGGAAAATGATGAGAGTTCTCGTAAAATAGAAGCGAGTACACACGGCAAACATACAGCGATTGTATGTGTAACGAAAGGAGCACGTATGGCTACATATACAGCAGTGGCAACAGTAACTGGAGGTCGTACAGGTCATGCAACAAGCGTGAATCCTGATGCTGAATTCGATATTTCTGCTCCAGCTCAATTGGGTGGCACTGGTGAAGGCGTAAACCCAGAGCAGCTCTTTGCTGTAGGTTGGGGTGCATGCTATCAGAGTGCTTTGATGGCTGCAGCTAAGGAAAAGCGTGTGAACGCTATGACTATTATGAAGTCTAAGGTGCGCGTGAACGTAACCTTAACGCACGAAGAAACTGCTGATTTAAGCGCTAAGATTGAAGTTTTCGTACCAGATATGGAACTTGATCAGGTACAGGAACTTGTTGATTTGGCTAATACTATTTGTCCTTATTCCAAGGCAACTGAGGGCAATATTCCAACGGAAACTGTGGCGGTTGCCAGTTTGGGAGAGCAGGCTGCTAGTAGGCTGCCAGTAGAGGGCGCGGATACATTTCGTCCATAACTATCTCTATCTCACAGAGGAACGCAGTCGTTGTGTTCCTCTGTTCTTTTCTGTAGACTGCAATCTGTTACATTGTTTATGCTTTTTGGCTCGGGGGGGGGTAAACACGTTGGTAACACACTGGAGTGTAGGGTAGACGTGTAAAAGGTATAAGGCATAAGCGCCAAAATTGCGCAAGAAATGCAAGAGATAAGGACAAGGTATGACGTATGCATTATCACTACGCGGTTTAACAAAGACTTTCGGGCAGAAAACAGCTGTTAATGCTCTGAATTTAGATATTCCTGCAGGATCTTTCTACGGTTTGGTGGGGCCGAACGGCGCAGGAAAAACGACGACTTTGCAGATGAGCACAGGCATGTTGTTACCTACATCTGGTTCCGTCTCTCTTTTTGATACAGATGTGTGGAGCAATATCGATGCTGTACGTGCGCAGATGGGTGTGATGCCACAAGCTGATGAAATTTTCGATCGTCTTACCGGTCAGCAGCTTCTTGTATACGCAGGATTACTGCGTGGTATGGATAAAGATGAAGTTGTGCGACGTTCAGAGGACTTACTTAAAGCTTTTGACTTGGCTGATGCTGCTTCCAAAATTGTATCTGACTATTCCACAGGTATGAAGAAAAAAATCTGCTTAGCGACGGCTATGATTCATTCGCCACGTATTTTATTCCTCGATGAGCCTTTTGAGGCAGTAGATCCTGTATCGTCAGCAAATTTGAAAGATATTCTCAAAGAATATGTAGCTACAGGCGGAACAGTTGTTATTTCTTCGCATGTTATGTCTTTGGTAGAAAAAATGTGTTCTCATGTAGCTGTAATCGCTGACGGTCAGGTACGTGCAGCAGGAACTCTTGAAGAAGTTTCTGCCGGATCTGAATTAGAGACGCGCTTTATTGAACTCGTTGGTGGTCGTCATGATGCAGCCCACTTGGATTGGTTACAAGGTGGTGAGCAGTAATGAAGCTCAACGAAATTTGGACGGTTGTGCGTCTGCGGTGGGCGCTGACCATTTCTGCAGTCAATAAATCCGCATGGCAAGCCATAGCTTTTGTTATCTCATGCTTAATAAATATAGGTGTGGTTGTGGGATCATGGGTATTAACATGGTTCATTTTGCATGGAATTGCTGGTTCTGCTAGCTCAATATCCTATAACTCTGTGCTGAACACTATTGCTTTGGCCTGGGGCGGCGGACTTATTTTCGTTGCTTTCTGCCAGCTCGTAGCTTTCGGGCAACAAAGCGTGAACGCGCAGAGCTTATATCTACTGGGTGTATCTCGCTTAACCCTGCGCAATGCTCTCGTACTTTCTCAGGTCTTTACTCCCAGCGGAGTGGCATCTTACCTCACACTCGTCTGCATTATGGGGCAAGTATCTGCATTCTTTGCACAGGGGCTGATTCTCCAAGCTCTCGTATGGGTATTATCTTTTATCACTTCGTTCTTAGCTGTGCTCTTTGCTGCTCTTCTTAACTGCACTGTGCTCACAGCTGCCACCGTTCTTTTCCGCAGCAGACGCGCTCGCGAGCTTCTGACTGTGATTTTTGTTCTGCTCATTGTTGCCGTATCGCAAAGCGGTGGCTTTATTGGTGGTTTGAGAGACAGTGAGGGGTCAGCAGGTCGCGGTTTTTCAGTTGTTATTGACGGAATAATCAACGGAACATTTGAAATCGGCGGACAGATTATGCAATGGACTCCATTGGCATCCTTTGCAGTAACACCTCTTGTTATGGCTCGTCCAACGCTTATGACTGCTGTTTTTATTATTGTTTCGATTGCTTTGTATGCTCTGGTTTTCTGGCTGCTGTGCCTTGGATTTGAGTGGTGCTTACACCGCGATATTGTTGAAGGCCGTGCCGAGATTTCCGATGATAAGAAAACGAAGACCACTAAAGCCCACGGATTAGGACTGTTTGGATTACCTTTTGTTCGCGGACCTTTAACAGTTATTATGGCGCGTATTGGAACTAGCTGGTTACGCGATGTGCGTTATGGTTTATCTTTACTGATGCCTGTATTTTTTGCTGTGATTTTTACTCTACAAGGAATTATGAATGGGCATCCAGAAATGGTTATTATATCTGTACCATTAACAGGATATTTCATGTCTCTTATGGGTATGAATATGCTCGCATATGAAGGTCCAGCATTTATATTGCATACTATGTCGGGATTGAAGGGACGGGTTGATTGGTACGCTCGTAGCGCTTTCCAGCTTGGCTTAGGATTACTTATGCAATTTATTATGACGGCGATTGCTTTTGCTGCCGCATATATTCTGGGCAAAGGCTTTGGCGATTCCTGGGAGATTGTGCTTATTTGTGAAGCAGTGGGCATTATTATTCTGTGTGCTGGTGTGGCTAACTCAGCTGTGATGTCTGGTCTGATTATGTTCCCTGTTCCAAGCGCAGAGCAGCCAATGAGAACTCCTCAAGGACGTACAATAAGTCAAATGTTCATGCCAATGATTCTGATGTTAACTACTGTTGTACTACTTATTCCAGGAGTTGGTGCAGGAGTTATTGCATGGTTCATTCTTCACAATGAAGTTTACGCTCTGTGGATTGGTTTCATTGTGCAGGGCATTATGTCTATTGTGTATGTGTTTGCCGGTGCAGAAATTGGAGGACGAATTACCGATAAACGTCGTCTGGCAATTCATCAGACGTTACGCGACTTCGCTGAGTTGACAAGGTAAGTTCCTTCTGCCTACTACTGAAAACATAGAGCGGCTTCTTGACGGAGCCGCTCTCATTTTTACGTATACTCAGGTGCGCAGACGATGCACAGTGTAAACATAGATTACTGAACTCAAACCATTTCACATCACATTGGGCATAGTTATAATACATATGAAGTCTGATTATAAAAAGAAATCGTCCTAAGAATAAAACTGTTCGTGCAGGTGGGCGCTAATGTAATCAGGCTCTTCGGACTTAGCGGGGTTTGTAGGTTGCGCGTATCGACTTCACGTATGACTAGGGTTGTTCACTCATGACGACAAGAGAAAATGCGCCAAACCACATTCACACCGAGGCAATGTCTTAACACATAACATCCCGAGGAATCAACTGGAACCTACTGGGCAACATCGTCTACTAAACCCCGCTAAGTCCGAAGAGCCAATGAAACTAAATAAAACTAGACAAAATATGCGCATGGCACAAAACTCCCACGACATAGTCAACCTAACTATAGGAATTATGTCGTGAGATATTGCATGAGTGCCCACGACAGGAGTCGAACCTGCGACACGGAGATTAGAAGTCACCTGCTCTATCCGCTGAGCTACGCGGGCGCGAATTACATTGTACCGTAAGGTCATAACGAGATAAAAAAACAGACGCTAAGCCTTGCAATTCCAAGCATAAGGTTAAAATCGAAAGTATTCATTCGCGTCGAGCAAAGGACGAACTATGGCTGAAAATACGCCTCAGGTTGCTGTCATTATGGGATCAAGTAGCGATTGGGAAACCATGAGCCATGCTTGCGATATTTTAGAAAAATTCCATGTTCCATACGAAAAGCAAGTTATTTCTGCACATCGCACACCAGAGCTTATGGCAGATTTCGCGCATAATGCACGTTCTCGCGGTATTAAGGTGATTATTGCTGGAGCAGGTGGAGCTGCCCATTTGCCAGGCATGACGGCTGCACAAACAACTCTTCCGGTTATTGGCGTGCCTGTAAAGTCTCGCGCGTTGAACGGTGTTGACTCTCTGCTATCCATTGTGCAAATGCCTGGCGGAATTCCTGTGGCAACAACAGCTATTGGAAATTCTGGTGCAACCAATGCAGGGTTATTAGCTGTGAGCATTTTGTCTACCAGTAATCCAGATCTTGCTGAAGCTTTAGAGAATTATCGCGCAGACTTGAAAGAGATGGTAGAGGAGTCTAATGCCAAGCTTAAATAAAGAAGTTATGAAACGTTTAGACCGTGGAGCAACGATTGGTATTATTGGCGGTGGTCAGCTCGGTCAGATGATGGCTTTATCAGCTCGTTATATGGGCTTTCATACAGTAGTTCTTGACCCAACGCCAGGCTGTCCTGCTGCAGGCGCGTGCAATCAGCAAGTGATAGCTGATTACGATGATAAAGAAGCGATTCGCTCTATAGCGCAGATGAGCGATATTTTGACGTATGAGTTCGAAAATGTGGACGCTGATGCTTTAGATTCTGTACGCGATATTGTGCGCATTCCTCAAGGCACAGATTTACTGCGTGTTACTCAAAACCGAGTAGCAGAAAAAACCTTTATTAATAATCACGGTATCGAAACTGCTAGGTGGCAGGAAGTAAGCAGTTTTGCTCAGCTAGAGAAGGCAGTAGAAGTTATTGGTTTACCTGCTGTACTCAAAACTGCTGAAGGCGGATATGACGGTCATGGTCAGAAAGTTTTACGTACCGCTGACGACGTGCAGTCAGTGCATGAGCAGTGGGGCGAGAACTTTGAACAGAGCGTGCTCGAAGGTTTCGTTAACTTTGAGTATGAAGCCTCAATTTTAGTGTCAGGTAATGGTAGCGAGTACGTTACTTTCCCAGTGGTTAAGAATAATCACGTGAATAATATTTTGCATACAACCGTGGCTCCTGCTTACGGTGCACATCCGAGCGCATTAGACGAACAGGTGAATAAGCAAGCTCATGAGTTGGCACGCACTTTGGCTGCTGGTTTTGAGTTGGCTGGAACATTAGCGATTGAACTGTTTGTATGTGCAGATGGTCGTGTGATTGTTAATGAGCTAGCACCTCGTCCTCATAATTCCGGACACTACACGATTGAAGCATGCGATTTTGATCAGTTTGATATGCATGTTTTAGGTATTGCTGGATGGTCTCTACCTCAGCCTAAGCTGCTGAGCCCTGCAGTTATGATTAATGTGTTAGGTCAGCATGTTGAACCTGTTTTCAAATCTTCTGCACTGCATCCAAATTGGCATGTGCATGATTACGGTAAAGCTCAGTCGAAGCATAATCGCAAGATGGGTCATATAACTGTTCTTGGTGACGATACGCAGGAACTGCTGACTGAATTCAAGAACAGTGGTTGTTGGGAATAACAGCTATTCAGCATTAAAAAGTGGGGCAGAGAATCAATATACTCTGCCCCACTGTGCAATCAGACTAATTACTGAATCGCCTTAAAACCAATATCGTGACGGTAGAACATGCCAGTGGTATCGGTATGGTCAAGAATATCGTAAATAATATTCTGTGCATCTTGAACAGTGTCTGCTGTGGTCTGCATGAGCAAAACGCGACCTGAAGAAGCAACGAGATCATCGCCATCTTCGCTATCGGCAACGCCCGCATAATACACATGCGTTCCATGCTCCGCCTGAGTTGCGCTGCAATCGAACTCATGTATAGCAGCCCCCGTCACCGTCTTATCCGGATACCCCTCGCTGGCCACCACCACAGCCAGAGTCGTCCGCTCTTCGTCCCATGAGAATACCGGTTCTTCACCATGCAACAAAGCCTCAATGCCCGCACCTAAATCACTCGTGAGCTTAGGCAAAACAACCTCAGTCTCAGGATCGCCAAAGCGAGCATTAAATTCAATAACCTTAGGGCCATCAGCCGTGGCAATCAGACCTGCGTACAGAATGCCCGTAAATGGGTTATCCTCAGCCACCATGCCTGCAATAACAGGTTTAATAATGGTTTCTTCTGCCTGCGCAACAGCGGTACTAGGAATCTGAGGAACAGGGGAGTAGGCTCCCATTCCGCCAGTGTTTGGACCTTCATCGCCATCGTAGGCACGCTTATGATCTTGTGAAATTGGCATGGACCAGAATTCGTCACCGCGCACAAAACACATTAAAGAGAATTCTTGTCCTTCCAAGAACTCCTCAATAACAACGCGCGAACCGGCCGCTCCAAAACGATGATCGAGGAAAATATCCTTCAAAGCAGCAATGGCACTGTCTTCATCCATTGCAACTGTTACGCCTTTTCCGGCGGCTAAGCCATCCGCCTTAATCACAATCGGAGCACCTTGTTCCTGAACATAGGCTATAGAAGCATCGAAATTATCGAAGGTTGCATAAGCAGCTGTAGGAACGTTGTATCGTTGCATTAATTCTTTTGCGAAGGTTTTCGAACCCTCAATCTGAGCAGCCTTGCGAGTTGGTCCGAAAGCAGGGAAGCCGGCAGCCTGGAAATCGTCAACCATACCTTCAATCAACGGATTTTCTGGGCCAACAAACACCCAATCAATCTGCTTATCTCGAGCAAAATCAATCAGAGCACTGTGATTCGATAAGCTCAAATTAACCGGCACAACACCGTCGGACTTCATGCCCGGGTTGCCAGGAGCGCAGAAAACCTCGCTCACACGCTCGCCGCGCAGCAAAGCGTGAGCAATAGCGTGCTCACGGCCGCCCGAACCAATAACCAAAACTCGTGACATTACTGTCTCCTTCATGTGCGACGCACGGCGCCACACTTCCTCGATTAGATAATTTTTAGTCGTGCAATTCCACGCGCTCACCGTTATCTTTAACGATGCGTCCGACGGTGTAATGCTTTTCGCCGTTCTCATCCAGAATACGCTCAACCTCGGCCACATTTTCAGGAGACACCATAAGCACCATGCCAATACCCATGTTAAAGATGTTGTACATTTCCTTATGATCAACCTTGCCGTAGCGTTCGAGCACTTGGAAGATTAGTGGAACATCCCATGAGGTAATGTCAAAGCTTGCAGCTAGACCTTCTGGAATAATGCGAGGAACCTTCTCTACGAAAGCGCCGCCGGTAATATGAGCAATGCCGTTAAGAATCTGTTTACTGCCCTTGCCTTTAGCAAACAGAGGCTTGAGAGCCTGAGCATAAATGCGGGTTGGTTCGAGTAGAACTTCGCCCACAGTCTTGCCGCCCAGCTCGTCGAGCGTATCATTTACGTTCAAACCGCCGTCCTTAAACAGAGCTTTACGCACCAAAGAAAAACCATTAGAGTGCACACCGGAGGATGGCAGGCCAATCATAATATCGCCTTCATGAATGGCAGAGCCGTCAATAATCGTGCTCTTTTCCACTACGCCCACAGTAAAACCAGCCACATCGTATTCATCTTCGTCGTACATGTCTGGCATTTCTGCGGTCTCGCCGCCAACAAGAGCAGCACCAGCCTGCACACAACCGTCAGTAACGCCCTTCACAACCTGCTCAAGCAGCACAGGATCGTTCTTACCACATGCAATGTAGTCGAGGAAGAACAATGGTTCTGCGCCCTGCGCCAAAATATCGTTAACGCACATGGCTACGCAGTCGATGCCAATGGAATCGTGCTTGTTTGCAGCCTTAGCTACGAGCAGCTTCGTTCCCACGCCATCGGTGCCGGACACGAGAACTGGCTCATCGTAGCCGAGAATAGACAGGTCGAACAGACCGCCGAAGCCACCAATACCGCCAGCACCTGGACGAGCTGTGCGCGCCACATGCTGTTGAATACGGCGAACAACTTCGTAACCAGCTTCTACACTTACACCTGCGTTTTCGTATGCGGATGGCATTTTTTCTCCTTAAATTAGTAACAAGTTTTCGTTTCGTTAGGCGAGGTCTTACTCAGCCCCAGAACCCGCGTACTCATTGCCGTAGTATTGGCTGGAGTCCTGAGCAAAACGGGTGAGACGCTCCTTATCTTCTGCGGTAATTGAGGAGAGGAATTCTTTCTCATAATCACCCAAACTTGTTGGATAATCACCGTTAAAGTAGGCTACGCATAAACCGCCATAAGGGGCATCTTCATGCAGTCCCACAGTCTCTACTAAACCATCGATGGAGAGGTAGGCAAGCGAATCAGCGCCAATAAACTCGCAAATCTCTTTAACAGTTTTGCTGGCCGCAATCAGTTCGTTGGTACGCGAAATATCGATACCGTAATAGCATGGGTAGCGCAGCGGAGGGGAAGCAATACGCATATGAACTTCGGCAGCGCCTGCCTCACGTAAAAGTTGAACAATACGACGGCTTGTGGTGCCTCGCACAATGGAATCATCAATAACAATAACGCGCTTACCTTCAACCACACCGCGTACTGCAGACAGCTTCATACGCACACCCTGCTCGCGCAGTTCTTGCGTTGGCTGAATAAAGGTGCGTGCCACATATTGATTTTTTACCAAACCCATTTCATTTGGTAATCCGCTTTCTTCTGCATAACCTGCAGCAGCAGATAGCGAGGAGTTCGGCACACCAATAACCATGTCAGCATCTACTGGTGCTTCCTGAGCGAGGCGAGCGCCGGCACGTTTACGCGCTGAATGCACGTTAATGCCGTAAATATTGGAATCAGGACGCGCAAAATAGATAAACTCCATCGAGCAGATAGCTTTTTGCGTCTGATCCGTATAGGTTTCGATATGGTAGCCGTCGTCATTAATAATAATGATTTCGCCTGGCTGAATATCGCGAATAAACTGTGCGCTCACAATATCGAGAGCACAGGTTTCGGAAGCCAGCACATACGCGCCGTTGGTCATCTGACCGAGCGAGAGAGGGCGGAAACCGTTCGGATCGAGTGCGCCAATCATGCAATCATCCTTCATGAGCATGTAGGCGAAACCGCCGTGAACCGTGTTGAGCGCTTCTTTCAGCTGCTCGACGAAAGTAGGTTTTTCGCTGCGACGGATAAGATGCATAAGCACTTCGGTGTCGGAATTCGAATGGTAAATACCACCGTTTTCCTCCAAAGTGCGGCGAATACTGCGGCCGTTCGTCAGGTTACCGTTATGCGCGAGTGCCACGTCTCCATCATAGAAACGGAAGAGGAACGGCTGAATATTATCCACGCTTCCCGAACCGCTCGTAGCGTAACGCACGTGACCGATAGCAGCAGAGCCTTTGAGCTTGTTGATTTGGGTATCGTCGCTAAACACTTGGGAGAGCAAGCCCAGACCTCGATAGCTGTGCAGACGGCCGTTTTCGTTGCTGACGATTCCGGCACCCTCTTGACCGCGATGCTGTAAGGCATGCAAACCAAAGTAAGCGAGGCGAGCGGCATCTGGATGACCCCATACGCCGAAAATACCGCACTCTTCGTGCAAGTTTTCGAGTTCTGCAGACATTATGTATCTCCTCAGTCCTACCTGTTTTACTCGGTAAAGTAGCTCACGCCACCCTCAATAAGAGGCTGGAATGTGTTGCCTGGAACATTGGAATATACGCCGTAGCCAGTGCGTTCGGTATGACCCATTTTGCCGAAGACGCGACCATCTGGGCTGGTAATACCTTCAATAGCTAGGAGAGAACCGTTAGGGTTCACGTTCAAATCAAGGCTTGGCTGCCCCGATGCGTCCACATACTGGGTGGCAATCTGACCGTTAGCCTTCAAAGAAGTAAGAACATCATCATTGGCCACAAAACGACCTTCGCCATGACTAATAGCAATGGTATGAATATCTCCCACCTCAGTACGGCTTAGCCATGGGCTCTTCGTGCTGGAAATACGAGTACGCACTAAGCGGCTCTGGTGGCGACCAATAGTGTTAAAGGTCAGGGTTGGGCAGTCTTCATTCATATCCACAATATCGCCGAATGGCACTAATCCAAGCTTAATCAGAGCCTGGAAACCGTTGCAAATACCCAGCATTAAACCGTCACGGTTATTGAGCAAATCGCGAACCGCATCGGTTACCTCAGGGGAGCGGAAGAAGGCAGCAATAAACTTTGCAGAACCATCTGGCTCATCACCACCCGAGAATCCACCAGGAATCATAACAATCTGAGATTCACGAATAGATTGCGCTAACTGGTGAGTGCTTTCCGCAACAGCAGAAGCAGACAGATTGTTAATAATTAACGTTTCTGCCTGAGCACTCGCACGCTTAAAGGCACGCAGAGTATCGTACTCGCAGTTATTTCCTGGGAAAACAGGAATAATCACACGAGGCTGAGCCATGGTCTTCGACGAGTGGAGCAAAGCAGGAGCACCTGTGTAGCTAATCTGCTCAACAGCGCTGTTCTTCTTGTCATCATGGGAACGGTATGGGAACACAGATTCCATGCCCGATTCCCAAGCCTCTTGCACAACAGCTAAATCAGCACTCTCATCGCCAACAACCAAGGTATAGTCCTCAGTGGTTTCTCCCAGCTTTTCGAGAGTATACAGGTTGCTTGCTGGTAAATCGGAACCTGGAACTGTTTCGAGCACAAAGCTACCGTATGCATAATCAAACAAAGAAGAAAGCTGTACGCTCTCCTCAAAGCGAAGGCCTAAACGGTTACCTACGCTCATCAAGAAGAGCGAACCAATCGTCGCGCTATATCCTGGCGTAGCAGCAGCGCGCAACGAACCACGAGCGTTCAAGCTCTCTACAGCATCGAAAACAGCAGTTAAACTGTCTGACACAGGAGTTAAACCGTTGTCCTCATAACGAGGAATAATGCGCCACACTTGGCTACCTGGAGTCTTAAATTCAGGGGAGAGTGCGCTATCCACATGACCAGTGGATACAGCAAAGCTGACCAATGTTGGAGGAACGTCCAAATCTTCGAAGCTGCCGCTCATGGAGTCTTTACCTCCAATAGCAGCAACATGCAGATCGAGCTGAGCCTCTAAAGTACCCAAAACAGCAGCCATTGGTTTACCCCAACGAGCAGGTTCAGTACGCAGCTTTTCGAAATACTCCTGGAAGCTCAAATACGCCTTTTCGCGGCTAAAACCAGCAGCAATCAGCTTCGCAACAGACTCGACCACAGACAAATAAGCGCCGGTAAACTGGTTTTTCTCCATAATAAATGGATTAAAGCCCCACGCCATAGCAGACGCAGTAGTGGTCTCACCATCTACAGGGAATTTCGCCACCATAGCGCTCGAAGGAGTTAACTGCTGTGCGCCACCAAAAGGCATAAGCACAGTAGAAGCGCCAATAGTTGAGTCGAAGCGTTCCGACAATCCCTTGTTAGAAGCAACATTCACATCGCTGACCACTGCAGTAAGAGCTTCCTGCAAGTTGGTTGAAGCAAGGTCGGCAGCATCAGACCACGGAGAGGTAACGAGCTCGGCAGCACGTACCTGCACGTCTTGATGCTTGGCAGCGCCATTAGAGGAAAGGAATTCACGACTCAAATCAACAATATTGGTGCCATTCCACTGCATAACCATACGAGCTTCTTCAGTGACCACAGCAACAGGAACTGCTTCGAGGTTCTCTTCAACAGCATAGCTGAGGAATTCATCAACATCCTTGGCTTCCAAAACCACAGCCATACGTTCCTGGCTCTCGGAAATAGCTAGCTCAGTGCCGTCCAAACCTTCGTACTTTTTTGGTACGCGGTTCAAATCAACGCGCACACCATCGGCAAGCTCACCAATAGCTACAGATACGCCACCTGCACCAAAATCATTACAACGCTTAATCAAGCGGCAAGCATCGTTACGGCGGAATAAACGCTGCAACTTACGCTCTACAGGCGCATTACCTTTTTGCACTTCTGCGCCATCTTTTTCAATGGACTGCACATTATGCGACTTGGAAGAACCCGTAGCGCCACCAATACCATCGCGACCAGTGCGACCACCAAGCAGCACCACAACATCGCCATCAGCAGGCACTTCACGGCGAACATTCGCCTGAGGAGCTGCACCTACTACAGCACCAATTTCCATGCGCTTGGCCACATAACCTGGATGATACAGTTCATGAACCTGACCAGTTGCCAAGCCAATCTGATTACCATAAGAGGAATAACCAGCCGCAGCAGTAGTAACAATCTTGCGTTGAGGAAGCTTACCCTCCAAAGTTTGAGATACCGGCACGCGAGGATCGCTTGCACCCGTCACACGCATAGCCTGATACACATAAGAACGACCAGACAGAGGGTCGCGAATTGCTCCACCCACGCAGGTGGCAGCACCACCAAAAGGCTCAATTTCTGTTGGATGATTATGTGTTTCATTCTTAAACAGGAAGAGCCAATCTTGGTCTTCTCCATCAACGTCAACGGTTACCTTTACCGTGCAGGCGTTAATTTCTTCTGACTCATCCAGATTCTTCAAGATGCCCTGAGACTTGAGATAACGACCACCAATCGTACCCATATCCATCAAAGAAATAGGCTTGTGTTCGCGACCAAGCTCAGCGCGCATAGCCACGTAACGCTCAAAAGCTTTCTGCACAGCAGTATCAGCAATGTCGATATTCTCTAGCTGAGTGTTAAAAGTGGTGTGACGGCAATGATCCGACCAATACGTATCAATAACCTTAATTTCCGTAATACTTGGATCACGCTTTTCTGTCTGGCTAAAATACTGCTGGCAGAACTCAATATCTGCCACATCCATAGCCAAACCACGCTCGCTAATAAAATCAGCGAGCTGCTCTCGACTAAACGCACGGAAACCGTCAATAATTTCTACTGGTGCTGGTTCAGGCACAGATACGCGCAAAGTCTCTGGCTTGTCTAAACGTGCTTCGCGCGCTTCTACAGGATTAATAACATAACGACGCACAACATCAACATCAGTGTCGCTGAGCGCAGAACCATACAAAGCGTAGACCACGGAAGAACGCACGGTTGGGCGATCGCCTTGACTGATAAGCTGCACGCATTCGCTTGCCGATGCTGCGCGCTGATCGAACTGACCAGGAAGAGACTCTACAGCGAAAACACGAGCGTTGTTAAGAACATCTGCAGGTAGCTCTTCGTAAACAGTATCGCTTTGAGGTTCACTAAAAACAGTGGGAATAGTGGAAACGAAGAGTTCCTCGCTTACTCCTTCTACATCATAACGATTGAAAATGCGAAGACTATCTATGTTCTTCACTCCAACAATCTCAGTCAGCTCGGTGAGCAGTTGTTGTGCGTGTACATCGAAACCAGGTTTTTTCTCTACGAGTACGCGGTAAACCATGTCAGTCCTTTATTGCAATGGGTTGTGGGGTTGTGGGTGGATACATGCTACGGGTGAGCCTGCATTCCTTTGTCGGTGAAAAAAATATGCCGGCGTATAAGCACCGGCATATAAGTATTAATCATCTAGGGTATGAGAAGCATTCAGCTTTTCTAAGCGAGCAAGAATTTCTTCATACGCAGGAATAATGCTTCCCAAATCCTTACGGAAAATATCCTTATCGAGACGTTCAATATGATCGCCACTAGTTTTCGCTTTATCCCACAGACGACATGTGTCTGGGGTTACTTCATCAGCCAATAAAATAGTGCCATCGGAAGTGGTACCCATTTCAATTTTAAAATCAACAAGGGTAACATCAATGTCTGCGAACATAGCAGTTAAAGCATGATTAACTTCGCGAGTCTTTGCGCGGATAATATCAAGCTGATCTGCAGTGGCAATGCCCAAAGCAATAGCGTCATCCGAGTTAATAAATGGATCTCCTAAAGCGTCATCCTTGAGGCAGAACTCAACTACAGGGCGCTTTAACACAGTTCCTTCTTCAATGCCATAGCGCTTAGCAAAAGAACCTGCAGCAATATTACGCGCAATAATTTCCAGAGGGAACATGGTTAAATGGCGGTTCAGCTGTTCTGTTTCGCTCAGTTGCTTCACAAAATGGCTTGCAATGCCGCGATAGCTCAGTTCATTAAAAATAACAGAGGTAATGCGATTATTAAGGCGACCCTTACCTTCAATCTGTTCTTTCTTTGCTCCATTACCTGCTGTGGCTTGATTCATATACTCAACCCAGAGAATATCTGGATTATCGGTAGCATAAAGTTTTTTTGCTTTGCCTTCATAGAGTTTTTCGCGCTTTTCCATGGATGGCCTTCCTGCAAAATGCAACTAGAGATGCGCTGTGACGTATATTACAGTACCAAGTGGTTGCTACAAAAACCCGTATATAAAACGCCGTTTCCTCGAGATTGTAAGCCGAGGAGAACGGCGCTTTTTCAGGGATTTTATTGATTGATTTCGTAAGTAAGAGCGCTGAGCATATCTGCTGTTTTAGCGCGTGCTTTGTCTACTGATTCATCGCGCGCAAGCAGAACAGCCATACGGCGATGACCGTGAACGGCAGGCTTACCGAACAAGCGCAAATCCGTTCCGTTGTGTGCGAGAACAGTATCGAGGTTGGAGAAGATAACTTCACCGTCTCCTTCGATAACGACTGCGCGGCTTGCGCTGGCAGTAGAACCCGATGGATCGCGCAGGCTGACGGAATCTTCGGTTACTGGAATGCCTAAAATAGCGCGAGCATGTAAAGCGAATTCGCTGAGGTTTTGCGACATCATGGTGACCATACCCGTATCGTGTGGGCGAGGAGAGACCTCGTTAAAGAGCACAGAACCGTCTTCGAGCACGAATAGTTCTACACCGAACACGCCCCAGCCCTTCTCTCCAGCTTCTTGAGCATCGTGAACGAGCTGTTCGACTACTGCAAGAGCTACCTGCTTACCGCGCTCGAGTACGTCTGCAGGCACGGCTGCCGGCTGCCAAGATTCGCGATAATCGCCATCTTTTTGCACATGACCAATAGGAGCGCATGCGACCACGCCTGCGCTTGAATAAACAGTAAGAATAGTCAGCTCGTAAGCTAAAGGAACAAAAGCTTCAACGATAACGCGCGACACAGTGCCATCGCCTGCTGTGCGGCGATCGTCTTGAGCGAATTGCCAGGCGTGGGCAATGTCTGCTTGGCTGCGCGCTACCGACTGACCATGACCAGAAGACGACAGGATTGGCTTAATAACGCATGGGAAACCGACTTCTTGAGCGCCCTTGAGGAGCTCTTCTTCGGAATCGGCAAACTTATATGGAGTGGTGGGAACACCGCACTTTTCTGCTGCGGTTACGCGCAAGGCTTCACGGTTCATGCAAATCTGAGCAATCGCCACGCTTGGTACTACCTGTATGCCCTTTTCTCGTGCTGTAGTTAAGGCGCTGGTAGCGATAGCTTCGACTTCCGGCACAATAATATCTGGGCGAACTTCGTCGATAAGAGCGGTCAGTGTAGCCTCATCGCTCATCTCAATTGCGTGACTTTCGTGAGCCGCATGATGTGCAGGCGCATTCTCGTAGGAATCGACTGCAATAACATACACACCTAAGCGCATGGCTTCGAGAGCAATTTCCTTACCCAATTCGCCAGAGCCAAGCAACATAATGCGTGTTACCTTGTCTGGATTCGAGGAATAAGGAGCGCCGAGATTTCGCGGCTGGCTATGGATTGGTGAAGGAGTGGATAAAACAGAACGTGTGTGAGTGTTTACCATACTTTTATTGTGGCATGTGAGGGGTACGAACGACTAAGATGAAATTATGAAAGAACACCTCACCATTGCCCTCGTCGTCGATACGCTGGGCGAAGAAGGCAACGGTACCTCGAACTCCGCCGTCCAATTCGCTGCAGAACTGGAACGTCAGGGGCATCAGGTGCGTTTAGTGGGCATTGGTGCGCCGGTAGAGGAGTACAAAGCTGAGGAACGTTATGTTTTCGGCGCTACAGAGTTTGCATGTCCGCACCAGATTGCTTTTGCGCAACCAGACGAAGCTTTGTTCGAGCATGCTTTCGATGGGGTAGATATTGTCCATATATATTTGCCATTTGCCTTCGGTAAAGCAGCAGCTCGTTACTGCCGCAAGCATAATATCCCAGTAACCGCAGGGTTCCACGTTTTGGCTGAAAATATTGTTTCGAATGCTCCGTTCTTAGGCATTATTCCCGGCATTATTCCCGCTTTATATGGGTGGATGCGCCGTACATTCTATCGAAAAATCCGCCACGTGCACACGCCTACAGAAATGACTAAGCGTATTCTTCGCGCTCGCAAATATACGAATAAACTTCACGTTTTTTCCAACGGGTATGATGACGTTCTTTTTCGCGCTCGCCCGATTATGGAGCCTCGTGCGCAGAAAAAATTGCAGAGCAAGAATTTTGTGATTTGCTCAGCAGGACGTTTAAGCAAAGAGAAAAGCCATGAAACTTTGATTAAAGCGGTTGCTCTGAGCGTTCACAAAGATGATATTGAAGTGCGCATAGCTGGGTCGGGACCGCATGAGAAAAAATTACGTAAGATGGCTAGCGATCTTTTGCAACCTGACCAATTGAGTATTTCCTTCGTAGAACATGAACAGATGGGAGAGTTTTTCACTCAGGCTGATTTATTTGTGCATGCTTCTTCTATTGATATTGAAGGTATTTCGGCTATAGAAGCGATGGCGGTGGGCGTAGTGCCTGTGATTGCTCGCGCTGATTTGAGTGCTGCTAGCGGTTTTGCTTTGTGCAAAGAAAGCGTTTTTGATTACGGTGATGCACAGCAGTTAGCTCAAAAAATTGACTGGTGGATTGAGCATCCTGCAGAACGCTTGCAGTGGGGCATGAAGTATGCTCAGCATACGCATGACTATTACTCGCTTGCAGCTTCTGTGCGCGCTTTTATAGAGATGGAGAGACAAGCAATTGAGGATGATCGTTCAGGCAGGGTTGCGGCATAGTTTCATCAAGGTTTGCTACAAACACATTACTGGACATGGTGTCCTGTCTGGCATGATGGATTTTGTTCGATATGCTTTATGCTTTGATGCATGTTTGCTTGTAATTGAACTTTTTCCTCGGATTGTTGCTGCATCTAGGAACTTGAACTCGTTGCTCTCACACCTGCCAATTGCGAGAACCAAGAAAATTCTCAAGAAATTTTATTTTCTCGTTGTGTCGTCCATGGTTTATGTGTATACTCTCATACGTTGCACTAAACGTGGTGCAAGCGTGGTGGCTGTAGCTCAGTCGGTAGTAGCACCTGATTGTGGTTCAGGAGGTCGCGAGTTCAAGTCTCGTCAGCCACCCCATTGAGCTTCAAGATTACGGTCTTGAAGCTTTTTGTTTACTCCACCAATACAAGCTGAATGCGCAGTCCAATACGGCAAAATCTTTCAAGTCGCGCGGATTATATCCAGTAATCTTTGCCATCTTATTCAAACGGTTCTGCACAGTATTTTTATGCAGAAATAGTTCTTGCGCAGTATGCGCAATACTCCCATTATTAGCCTTATAAGCGGCGAATACTCGATACAGTTGTTCAATCATATGTGGTTCTAAATCAGAAAAAACATGCGTACAGTACTGTTCGATGCTTGCTGGGTTGAGAGCAGGAAAAAGTAATCCAAAATCTAAATCCGTAAAATACGCCACTTGGTTCTCGTTATTCGTTAATGCCCATCGAGCAGCGCTATGAGCTTGTAAATAATGGGGATGTATAAAACGCAAGTTATCACAAAGATTACTCACACCTGCGGCATAAGGTCTGTTAAGAAAGTGGTATGTATTAATAATCTCGTGGACGAGCGGTTGCGGTCCAATCATGCATATGCTATCAGGCTGCACACGCACAATAAGCTGATTATCGTGACGCGTAATCTCTCGAACGGCCTCACGAATGCGGCGAATATCTGCAGAAGTCAAAAGTTCTCCAGAAAAAAGTATTTCCGCGCATAAAAGTTTTTCCTGAACAGTGATATCTGCTTCCTGCATAAGATGCGAAACTGTAACAGCATCGTAGTTCTCAGCAATCAGCGCAGTAACGAGGTTATCAATCATAATATTGCGATTCGCATAATTAATGCGATCGAGATTCTCGCGGATTAAAATCTCAGTCATCTTTTTAATAACAGTTCCATAGGCCTCAACCTCGTGGCGCTCGCCAGTCATGCCGATAACGGCAACAACCGTATCGTAGAGATAAACAGGAATATTCACGCCATTGCGTGCTCCTGCGAAAGGGTGCTCGTCGTCAACGTAAACGGTTTCGCCGGTTTCAATGGCTAACTGAGCTGCTCCATGCGTGCTGCCAATGCGGCTGGTATTTGTGCTGGCAATAATAGTACCTGTCGTATCGAATAGGTTAATATCGTAGCGCACAGCGTCTTTCAGATTGTTCACAATAGTCAGAGCTATATCTTTATTGATATTCATGACGCATCCTTCAAAATAGTACCTGTAACATATTTTAACGGAAATTTTGCAGAAAATCGGGTATGCGGTAGCTATTTTGTGGCGTGGGTAACAACGATAATAGAGCCAAGAGGCATAAAGACGTGCCGCATAGAATTTGTCGAGGAGGACGTTATGGAGATGACGTTGGCGTGGTGGGCTGCTCTCTTGGGGTTAGCTCTGGCAATTATTTTGATTTTACGCAAGCTGAACACGACCTATGCGCTGTTACTGGGAGCAGTTTTTGGCTGTTTGATTGGAGGCGCTGGTTTTGTGAATACCACAAATATTATTGTGGAAGGTACGCAAAGCGTGATGGGAACAGTGGTGCGCGTGCTGGCTGCCGGTGTGCTTGCTGGTGTGATGATGGAGTCTGGTGCTGCCGACCGAATTGCTCAAACAATTGTTGGTGTTTTCGGCAAACACATGGCAATACTGTCTCTGGCTCTCGCCACCATGATTATCTGTGCTGTAGGTGTTTTTATTCCTGTTGCAGTGCTTATTGTGGCTCCAATCGCCATAGAAGTGGGAACTAGGCTGCATATTTCCAAGTTGGCTCTGCTCGTAGCTCTATCTGGTGGAGGTAAGGCGGGCAATATTATTTCTCCCAATCCCAATACGATTGCTGTGGCTTCAGGTTTTAAAGTAGATGTGTCGAGCGTGATGATTTCTAGCTTCATTCCCGCTCTTTTCGGTCTAGCCATGACTGTTGTGCTTGCCACGCTGATTCAGCGTCGTGGCAAGCTCGTGGAAACTGACACGACTTTGCAGGAATCTGTAGCAAGTAACAATAAAGAAAATCTGCCAAGTATCTCTCGATCGCTTGTAGCACCTGTATTGGCTGTGAGCTTGCTGCTGATTAATCCACTCGGCTCGGTTTTTAATATTGGCGTGCTCAAAAGTTTCCACGTAGATGCCATGTATATTCTTCCTTTTGCTGCCATCGTTGGTTTACTCGCAATGAGGCAGGGGTCGAAGATTTTGGAGTACACAAAAGCTGGTTTGCAGCGCATGATTGATGTTGTGCTTATTCTTATTGGCGCGGGCGCTCTCGGCGGTCTTATTACACATTCTGACTTACCAGCACAAATCGTGAAGCTTATTGACAGCATGGGAATTTCTGGCTCTTTCCTCGCTCCGATTTCCGGTATTCTCATGGCTGCAGCGGCAGCATCAACATCTACAGGTGTTATTTTAGGTTCGAAGTCCTTTGGTACTTCCATTTTGTCGTTCGGCGTAACGCCAACAGCTGCTGCAGTAACTATGCAAGCAGGTGCCACTGTTATCGATGCTTTGCCGCACGGGAATTACTTCCACGTAACGGCAAAAACTCTCAATATGACTATTGCTCAACGTATGCATGTGCTCGTTTATGAAGCAATGATTGGTTTAACTATGACCATCGCTGCCACTGTTATGTACATTATTTTCTAATGAAGGATACTTCCATGAAGATTATTATTGCTCCAGACTCGTTTAAGGGAAGTTTAACTGCACGTGAAGCTGCCGAAGCTATGCAAGAAGGAATTCTTCGCGCTTTGCCAGACGCACAGTGTGTGCTTGTTCCTATGGCTGATGGAGGAGAAGGAACTGTGCAGTCACTGGTCGATGCCACTGGTGGACAGTTTATTACTGCACGTGTGACTAATCCGCTCGGTATTAAAGTTGACGCGCGCTACGGCATTTTAGGAGATGGAACAACAGCAGTTATTGAGATGGCTGCGGCCAGCGGTATTCAGTTCGTAACGGAAGAAACGCGTAACCCTCTGATTACAACAACCTACGGTACGGGAGAACTGATTAAGGATGCGCTTGACCACGGCGTGCAGCATGTTATCGTTGGTTTAGGAGGAAGTGCAACGAATGACGCCGGTGCAGGTATGGCTCAGGCATTAGGTGTGCGATTGCTTGATGCTGCTGATAATGATTTGCCTTTTGGAGGAGTTGCGCTGTCCAAATTAGCGCGCATTGACGTAGCGCAGATGGATCCTCGCCTAGCAGATGTAGAGATTACTTTGGCAAGCGATGTAACTAATCCGTTAGTTGGGGAGCATGGCGCTTCAGCAGTTTTTGGACCTCAGAAAGGCGCAACACCAGGCATGATTCTTATGCTTGATGAAGCCCTCAGCCACTTTGCAGATGTAGTAAAAGTATGCCGCAACCGTGATATTGCGCAAATTCCAGGAGCAGGAGCAGCTGGCGGTTTGGGTGCAGGATTCCTCGCTTTTACTGATGCGCATATGCAGGCAGGCGTCAAGATTGTAACTAAAGCAACAGGGTTACAAGAGAAAGCTCATGATTGCGATTACTGCTTTACTGGGGAGGGCGGCATTGATTCTCAAACCCGATTCGGTAAAACTCCGATGGGTGTTGTGCAGGCAGTAAAAGATGTTTCTGAGAATGCTCGGGTTATTGCTTTAGCAGGTCAAGTTGCTGATGATGCTTCGCAACTGTATGACGTGGGCTTTGATGCCATCTTTAGCATTGTTCCGCGTCCGATGACAGTACCTGAAGCTATTGAGACTGCTTATGAGAACCTTGCTAATACAGCAGAAAATATCGCACGTTTACTTGCATAATCGTGCAGGATTTTAGCGGGGGTTTAGGGGAGATGTTGTCTAGTAGGTATCAGTTGATTCCTCTGACTGGTATGTGTTAAGACATCGCCCCGGTGTGAATGTGGTTATTTTTATACGTGAAGTCGATACGCGCAACCGTTATGCCAGTTTTGAAGCCATTTTTTGTTCATCAAAACTGGCATATCGGGTGTGTTAATCGGTTAAGCAGAATGTGCGATAGTACGAACTCTTCGAATTTAACGGGGTTTGTAGATTGTAGGTTCGTGAAAGTTGCTAGCGTCGGACGCTGACAATGTGTGCGCTCGAAAAACCCTCTCAATTCTCACTCATGAGATACGTAGACGTTGTTAGCGCCGAACGTTCACAATGCTCACGTCCATCGTTAAGAGTGATTGGAATCCTCACCCGTTCGTGAACCATGGAACGCAATGCCAAGTCATCTTTCACGAATTACTCAAGCCCCTACACGCCGCAATAATAACCAGATGGAATAAACCAAACCCCACAAAATCCCAAGAGCCCATAATCGTGCTGGATTTTAGTTCAATCCCATCAATATAAGCAGCGCAGTAATTTCAATCACGCTCATAATAATTGAAAAACTATTTGCTGCGCTTGCTTTACCTTCATCTCCATTGCATAAGCCTGTGTATACAGCAGAAACAACGCTCATCGGGGCGAAGGCAACAATCACCAAAGCTTGGCGAATAACTAAATCAAAAGGTAAAACGTAATAGCAGAACAGAGCCAAAATAATCGAAAAAATATGACGCAAACCGAGCAGAGCAAAAATATCTTTCATATACTCACGCTTGAGCTCAATGCGAATCATAACGCCTAACATCAACATGGCAATACATGGATTTGCAGCAGCCATAGGGCTAATCAAGGTGTTGACGGCTTCAGGAAGATGCACGCCGAACGTGGTGAGAGTAAACATAACCACATAAGTCATGAGGGGAGTGCTGGTTATCATACGTTGAATAAAAGTTTTCCAATCAAAACCTCGTGAATTTTTAGATAAATACTGCGAGGTAAAAGCGTATGTGCCACCAGTGCAAGCAATGCTGTTACCGGCATCGAACATACTTGCCGTTACTGTTCCTAAAGCAGGAAGAAATGATTGAACGAAGGGTATGCAGAAAGTACCAATATTCATAGCGGGCAGGCACAACATATACAGCGCCTTCGTTGGCGCGCTCTGACGGCGAGTAAGTAGCATGCCGACGACCACCATCACAATATTTGCGCCCAGACCAAGAGCGGCGAGAGCAAGCATAATGCCGCCCGAATGCAAAGTATTCTTATTGAAATTCACAATAATGGCAGCGGGTAAGGTAAAGTTCATCAAAATAGTTTTAAGAGTTTCACTCGAACACGGTGGTATGAGTTTGAGCGCGTCAAGGAATCGTCCCACGCACATAATAATAACGAATGCTGTTGCGTTAAGAAGAACGTGAGACATAACTGCGCCTTTATATTTATGGGTATATCTATAGGGAAATGTACGGGTTTTAGGATACGCCGAGTTATCGAAGACGAGTGCATAGGGTGTGATTCTTCCCCCTGTTGATTGATATCTTGTAATATAAGTCGCGCGTAGCATAAAAGTACCGCGCTGAGGGATGCATAATCAGTGCAACACCCCCTGATTGTGTATATTGGGAGGAAGCGTGGTTCGGCTTGGCAATATAACAGCGTTGCTATGTCGTCAAGCTTATGTACGTGTGTTGCTAATGCGCATTTTGTCTGCTTGTACTGTATAATAGTAATTCGTGTGTGCCGCTGGTATGCCTATGTGAAGGTGTGCAGCAGCGGGATATCCCAAAGTTGAAGACGGCTTCTAGTAATAGAAAACCTGAGACAATGGGTCATCGGGCCGGTGGACTGTGGCTGTGAAGATTTTTACCTTAAAGTGGGCAAAAGATTCTTGACGTGCGTGCAGTGTAGCGGTCGCACTGAATAGAAACAAGAATCGGAGAAAACAGTTGCCTACTATTGAACAGCTGGTCCGTAAGGGACGTCAACCAAAGCCAAAGAAGTCCAAGACTTTGGCATTGAAGGGTAGCCCACTGCGTCGCGGTGTGTGCACTCGTGTTTATACAACAACTCCAAAGAAGCCAAACTCTGCACTCCGTAAGGTTGCACGTGTTCGCCTTTCTTCCGGCGTTGAAGTAACCGCCTACATTCCAGGCGAAGGCCACAACTTGCAGGAGCACTCCATCGTGCTCGTTCGCGGTGGTCGTGTTAAGGATCTTCCTGGTGTTCGTTACCACATCGTTCGCGGTGCTCTCGATACTCAGGGTGTAAAGGACCGTAAGCAGGGTCGTTCCCTCTACGGCGCAAAGAAGGCTAAGTAATTATGTCACGTAAAGGACCAGCAAAAAAGCATCAGCTCCTGCCAGATCCAATTTACGGTTCGACAGTTGTAGCTCAGCTCATTAACAAGATTCTCCTCGATGGTAAGAAGTCTTTGGCAGAGGACATCGTTTACTCTGCACTCGACATCGTTAAGGAGAAGACAGAACAAGAACCAGTAGCAGTACTCAAGCGCGCTTTGGACAACATTCGCCCAAGCCTCGAAGTACGTTCCCGCCGTGTTGGTGGCGCTACCTACCAGGTTCCAGTAGAAGTTAAGCCAGCTCGCGCAAACACTTTGACTTTGCGCTGGCTCACCGACTTCTCTCGTCAGCGTCGTGAAAAGACCATGGCAGAGCGCCTGGCTAACGAAATTCTCGATGCAGCTAATGGTCTCGGTGCTTCCGTAAAGCGTCGTGAAGACACCCACAAGATGGCTGAGGCTAACAAGGCCTTCGCTCACTATCGTTGGTAATTTCGTTCATAGACGAGGAAAGTTAGGTAAAAAATGGCACAAGATGTGCTTAAGGACCTCAAGTTTGTTCGTAACATCGGCATTATGGCTCACATCGATGCTGGTAAGACAACAACAACTGAGCGTATCCTCTTCTACACCGGTGTAAACTACAAGATCGGTGAAACCCATGATGGTGCTTCCACTATGGACTGGATGGAGCAGGAGAAGGAACGTGGTATTACCATTACTTCCGCTGCTACCACCTGCTTCTGGAACCGTCAGTCTCACGACACCAAGGACAAGTACCAGATCAACATCATCGATACCCCAGGCCACGTGGACTTTACTGCAGAAGTAGAGCGCTCTTTGCGCGTTCTCGACGGTGCGGTAGCAGTTTTCGATGGTAAGGAAGGTGTGGAACCACAGTCTGAAACCGTATGGCGTCAGGCAGATAAGTACAACGTTCCACGTATCTGCTTCATCAACAAGATGGATAAGCTGGGTGCAAACTTCTATTACTCGGTAGATACCATTAAGGAAAAGCTCGGCGCTAAGCCAATCGTTATGCAGATCCCAATCGGTTCTGAAAACGAGTTCATGGGCGTTATCGACCTCGTACGCATGGTTGCATACGTATGGGATGACGATGCAGACAAGGGTACTACCTACAAGACTGAAGAAATTCCTGCAGACTTGAAGGACAAGGCAGACGAATACCGTCAGCAGCTTCTCGAAACTGTTGCAGAAACCGATGAAGACTTGATGAACAAGTTCTTCGAAGGTGAAGAAATCACCGAAGAAGAAATCCGTAAGGCTGTTCGCGAGCTCACCGTTAAGTCCGAAGCATACCCTGTATACTGCGGTTCTGCATTCAAGGATAAGGGTGTTCAGCCAATGCTCGATGCAGTGGTTGACTTCTTGCCAGCTCCAAATGATGTTCCTGCAATTAAGGGTTACGATCCATCCGACGAAACTGTTGAGATTGACCGTCATCCAAACGCAGACGAACCATTCTCTGCTCTCGCATTCAAGATTGCAGCTCACCCATTCTACGGTAAGCTCGTATACGTTCGCGTATACTCCGGTTCTGTATCTCAGGGCGATACTGTTCTTAATGCTAACAAGGGTAAGAAGGAACGCGTTGGTAAGCTCTTCCAGATGCACGCCGATAAGGAAAACCCAGTAGAGGCAGCATCTGCAGGTAACATTTACGCTTTCGTTGGTTTGAAGAACATCACCACTGGTGATACTTTGTGCGACGAAAAGAACCCTGTTGTTCTTGAGTCTATGAGCTTCCCAGAGCCTGTAATCCAGGTTGCTGTAGAGCCAAAGACCAAGGCTGATCAGGAAAAGATGGGTATTGCATTGCAGCGTCTGTCTGATGAGGATCCAACCTTCCAGGTAACTACTGATGAAGAATCCGGCCAGACCTTAATTGCAGGTATGGGCGAACTTCAGCTCGACATCTTGGTTGATCGTATGCGCCGCGAATTCCACGTGGAGTGCAACGTAGGTAACCCACAGGTTTCCTACCGCGAGACCATCAAGAAGCCAGTAATGAACCAGGAATACACGCACAAGAAGCAGACTGGTGGTTCCGGTCAGTTCGCAAAGATTTTGATGAACTTCGAGCCACTCGACACTACTCAGGGCGAAACCTACGCATTCGACAACCAGGTTACCGGTGGTCACATTACCAAGGAATTCATTCCTTCTATCGACGCTGGTGTTCAGGAAGCAATGCAGTCTGGTGTTCTCGCAGGCTTCCCAGTTGTGGGTGTGAAGGCAACCGTAACCGATGGTCAGGTTCACGACGTTGATTCCTCTGAAATGGCCTTCAAGATTGCAGGTTCCATGGCATTCAAGGAAGCTGCTCCTAAGGCTAACCCAGTAATCCTTGAGCCAATCATGGCTGTTGAGGTTCGTACTCCAGAAGAGTACATGGGTGACGTTATGGGTGATATTAACTCTCGTCGTGGTGCAATCCAGTCTATGGAAGATGCAACTGGCGTAAAGGTTATTAAGGCTAAGGTGCCATTGGCTGAAATGTTCGGCTACATTGGTGACCTTCGTTCCCGCACTCAGGGTCGTGCAGTTTACTCCATGACCATGGATTCTTATGCAGAGGTTCCAAAGACTGTAGCAGAAGAAATCATTAAGGCACAGCGCGGCGAGTAATCGCTTAAGCAGCCTAAATAAGAAGCGGAAGTTCGCACCGAACTTCTGTGAGAACTTCCGCCTCTTGACTGTAAGGTTAAAGTCTTACGGCACACATAAAATCAAGAGTAATTCTAGGTTTAACACGCCGTGGCAGTTGACCTTAAGAAGTAGTAAAATTTAACGAGTGTCTTGTGCCTACAAGGCATAAGACGAAACTCTAGAGACGTCCAGGAGGACACAATATGGCAAAGGCAAAGTTCGAACGTACTAAGCCTCACGTTAACATTGGTACCATTGGTCACGTTGATCACGGTAAGACCACCCTCACTGCAGCAATCTCCAAGACTCTGCATGAGATGTACCCAGATCTGAACCCTGCATACGACTTCGATCAGATCGATTCCGCTCCTGAAGAGAAGGAACGCGGTATTACCATTAACATCGCTCACATCGAGTATGAAACCGACGCTCGCCACTACGCACACGTAGATGCTCCTGGCCACGCGGATTATGTTAAGAACATGATTACCGGTGCTGCTCAGATGGATGGCGCTATCCTCGTAGTAGCTGCTACCGATGGTCCTATGGCACAGACTCGCGAACACGTTTTGCTCGCAAAGCAGGTTGGCGTGCCAAAGCTTCTCGTAGCTTTGAACAAGTGCGATATGGTTGAAGATGAAGAGCTCATCGAGCTCGTTGAAGAAGAAGTTCGCGATTTGCTCGACGAAAACGGTTTCGACCGCGATTGCCCAGTAATCCGTACTTCCGCTTACGGCGCTCTTCACGATGACGCTCCAGATCACGAGAAGTGGTCCCAGACCGTTAAGGATTTGATGAACGCTGTTGACGAGTACATCCCAACTCCAGTTCACGATCTCGACAAGCCATTCTTGATGCCTATCGAAGACGTATTCACCATTTCCGGTCGTGGTACCGTAGTAACCGGTCGTGTAGAGCGCGGTCGTCTTGCTATCAACTCCCCAGTGGAAATCGTGGGTCTTCGCCCAACCAGCTCCACCACTTGCACCTCCATCGAGACCTTCCACAAGCAGATGGACGAAGCAGAAGCAGGTGACAACACCGGTCTTCTCCTCCGTGGTGTTGGTCGTGAAGATGTAGAGCGCGGTCAGGTTGTTGCTGCACCAGGCTCCATCACTCCTCACACCAAGTTCGAAGCTGAGGTATACGTATTGACTAAGGATGAAGGTGGCCGTCACTCGCCATTCTTCTCCAACTACCGTCCACAGTTCTACCTGCGTACTACCGACGTAACTGGCGTTATCACCTTGCCAGAAGGCGTTGAGATGGTACAGCCTGGCGATCACGCAACCTTCGGCGTTGAGCTCATCCAGCCAATCGCTATGGAAGAGGGCTTGACCTTCGCAGTTCGTGAAGGTGGCCGCACCGTAGGTTCCGGTCGTATCACCAAGATCGTAGAGTAGTTTGAACTAAACTAACTCAGATTAGGTTAGACTGATTAAGTTCCCAAGGCCTTTAAAACCTTGGGAACTTTTTGTTTTGTGCTGTTGTGGTGTCGCGTTTTTACGGCTTATAGGGTTGACTGATTTGGGGATTCTGGTGGCTTGCTAGAAGGGACGTGTTCGGCATGTCATAATCTGGCTCTTCGGACTCAGCGGGGGGGGGCGGGGCTAGGGGAGAGTGTTACCCAGTAGGTTCCAGTTGATTTCTCAGGATGTTATCTGTCAAGGCATCGTTGCTACGTGAATGTGTTCGTCTTTATATGAGAAGTCGATATGCGCTACCGTTATGCCATTTTTGATGCACAAAATGGCTTCAAAACTGGCATAACAGGTATTAATCGGTTAAGCAGAATGCGTGAGAGTAGCTGCTCTCCGAATTTAACGTATCTTGAAGGTTGGCTGTTAGGAACAGCTGCTAGTCACACACCTACAACCCTGCTAAAATCCGAAAACCCCACTAAGTCCAATGAACCACCCCACCTCAATAACGGTATGCGTGCATGCGCAATATCCACGAAATGAGCGTGTATATCGCAGTTTCCCCCCCAAAAAAATCTTTCGGCAATCAGTGCTACATGAGGAAGAGAGTTAGCATTCTAATCGAGGTATAACTCAGATAATTGAGGAGCACCCAAGGCAAAAGCTCGTAACAGATGAGAACGTACCCGCAGCGCAATAGCGTTCTGTAACGAAGCAGATGCTTGGCTTGCTAGAGACGCAGAACTATGAGAAGCGGAATCTTCATCTAAAGAGCGTAACTGTGTGAGCGCAGTGTCCAGCTCAAGGGAAGCAGTAAGAGGCATACTGAGTCCTGTTGCTCCATCCTGACAGGAATACTGAATTAACTGGCTAGCATTATAAATGCGTTCACGCGAATCCTTATATGATGTGGACTGTTTCTGTGCATGGACTGCAAAAATATCGCTAGCTTGAGAAGCGGAAAGAGCATACGAGCCAGCATTCTCAACGCTTGCGTCACGTGTAGCAATCACTTCATACGAAAAACGTAGCCGATCTTCTGCCTGAGCTAATGCTTGATAGCTACGTGAACTTAAGACATTAATCGACAGTGTTGATTCCTCGGATAACGCCGTCTGAGCGGTTGCTTGATCCTGTGCGGCTTGTGCAAGAACACCTGATTCGTCTAGACCAGAGGAGAGCACCGCTAAAGCACTATACATAATACCTTCGGCATAGCGTGAAGGACATTCTAAAGCAACCTTCATCCAAGCTTCAGCACTCAAAGATGCAGCAACCTGTGTATAAGAGGGGAGTAACGCTGAGCGTTGATGAACTTGTAAATTTTTTGCTGTGACGTAGGAAGCGTCGCACGATGATGAACTGACTGATTCGGCTGATTGAGCTGCGAAGGATGGATATGCAATACTGGCGCACGATAAGCTCAGAGCATATCCAGCAATAAGAGCTGTTACGCGAGAGACTGCAGATGAATGCTGTGTTTTCATACTCTCTTTTCCCTCTCAGCAGAGCGTATACTTTCAAAGTCTATATTCTTCGTTAGAATAATACTTCACTTAGACCGTAAGCGCATGACACGCATGTGCATTGTATAACTTCATATAGGAGGTCTCCACTATGGAACTTGATTTGTCGCAGTTACATCGAATCGCAGCAGAACAGGGAATTGAAGCGGAAACCTTAGATGAGGCATTAGCTCAAGCATTGAAGTTGGCATATTCTAAAACACCGAACGCTGCAAAGCATGCTCGTGTAGAACTCGATGAACGCGCTGGTTCCTTTACCATCTGGGCGCAGGACGAGATTCCAGTAGAACCAACAGAAGAAGATCCTCGCCCACGTCCTGAATTAGGAGAACCTTACGACGATACTCCACAAGATTTTGGTCGTGTAGCTGCTGCAACAGCTGCGCAAGTAATTACGGGACTTTTCCGTAAAGCTGCTGACGATAAGATTTTTGGTGCTTTCTCAGGTCAGAAAGGCCAGATTATTAATGGTATTATTCAGCAGAACTCACGCGATCCGCAGAATATTCATGTGGCAGTGGGAGATGTAGAGGCTATTTTGCCACGTCGTGAACAAGTTCCTGGTGAAGTGTACCGTCACGGTGAGCGCATTCGCGTGTACGTAGTGAACGTTGCACGCGGATTAAAGGGACCAGAAATTATTGTGTCTCGTTCTCATCCAGAGTTGGTTCGCCGTCTTTTCGAGCGTGAAGTTCCTGAACTTGCGTCGGGAGCAGTATCCATTATGTCTATTGCTCGAGAAGCAGGCGCTCGTACGAAGATTGCTGTGCGGGCAAATACTCCAGGAATCAATCCTAAGGGTTCTTTGATTGGTCCAAGCGGTAACCGTGTACGCTCGGTTATGGAAAACTTGGGTGATGAGAAGATTGATATTGTGGATTGGTCCAATGATCCAGCCAAGTTTATTGCCGCCGCTCTTTCTCCTGCACACGCAACATCTGTGCGTGTAGTCAGCGAGAAGAATCAAACAGCTATTGCTCTTATTAAGGAAGATCAGCTTTCTTTGGCTATTGGTAAAGAAGGCCAGAACGCTCGTTTGGCTGCAAAATTAACAGGTTGGAAGATTGGTATTGAATCTGTGGAATCTCAGGCTGTGCGCAGTGAAGTATCTGAGGAAACAGAAGAAGATAATTCTGCTGCCTCAAGCGCTGAATAAAAGCGTGAGAGTACGAGAGTCAATCCAATAAAATACCTAATTTATACACGCGAAGAGTAGTAGTTTTCATCCATGACTATCAGTATGATTGATAGAGCTTGTGATAGAAAATCACTACTGTGAGACGAGGTAATACGATCATGGTCACGTTACGATGAGACAGGATACGTTAACCCTACTCATATAGGCGCTGCGAGCAAGTTACACGCGGCGCTGATGTAAAGGAGAAATTGTGCCTAAAGCACGCGTATACGAACTTGCAAAACAATTTGGTGTAGACAGCAAAACCGTTCTTGCGAAGCTCAAGGATATGGGAGAGTTTGTTAAGTCTGCATCTTCTACCGTAGAAGCGCCAGTTGTGCGTAAATTAACGGCTGCTTTTGGTGACGCTCATAGCGCGCAGCCAGCAGATACTGCTTCACCACAAGCCTCAGGTAAGGCTACTGCTCAGCCAGCAGCGAAGGCTCATAAAGCTGAAAAAGCTCAAGCAGATAAGGCTCCACAAGCCAAGAAAACAGAGAAGACCGCCAAGGCTCCATCTCCACGTGCTGCAGTGGCTCGTGCTGCTATGTCTTCTGTGAATCCAGCGGCAAATAAGGCGGCTGCAGCAGGCGAGAAAGCAGCTGCACAATCCTCTCAGAAAGCTGCTGCTAAGCCAGCTCGCAAGAAGAGTGAAACTGCATCAGCTAAGAATGCAGCAACTGCGGTCACTTCATCTAATTCAACTGCAGCTGCAACGCCTTCCGCTCCTTCAGCAGCTACTCCTACTTCAGCTGCTCAGTCAGCAAAGAGTGCAGAACATGCTACGCCGGGCATTCCAAAGCCTCGCAGTCGCGCTAATGGAACACCACGTCCAGGCAATAACCCATTTATGAGCAAACAGCGCATGGGCTTAACTCCAACTCCAGGCGATATTCCACGTCCACACCCAATGAGTCGCCCAGGTGCGAATGCTGAAGGTGGCCAAGGTGGTAATGGCGATCGTCGTGGTCGCGGTGGTCGTCCAGGTCAGGGTCAAGGCGGCAACCGCAATGGTCACGGCGGTGATCGTCGTGGTCGCGGTTCTCGTCCAAGCGCTCCACGCCCAGGTCAGTCCCAAAGCGCCGGTTCACAGAACTCCCGTGGTGGTAACGGCGGCTCCAAGTGGGGCAATCGCCCATCGCCAAGCAACGCTAGTGCCGGTAACGGCGGCTCCCGTGGGGGCGGTGGCAATCGTTTCGGTGGCGGTGCAGCCCACAACAACGGTCCAGTACCATCGAACGGTCCAGCTCGTGGCGGTCGCGGTCGCGGCGGCGCTGCAGGTGCATTTGGCCGTCAGGGCGCTAAGTCGTCTAAGTCTCGTAAGGCAGCATTACGCAATAAGCGCCAGGAGTCCGAAGAACTGAAAGCACCAGTTATCGGTGGTGTACGTATTCCATCCGGTAACGGTCAAACTGTTCAGTTGCCACAGGGCGCAACCCTGTCTGATTTGGGCGAAAAGATTAATGTAAGCGCAGCAAGCTTGGTCACTGTGCTGTTCCACCTCGGTGAAATGGTCACAGCAACCCAGTCTCTCGACGCTGACACTTTCGCAGTTCTCGGTGAAGAAATCGGTTGGAATATTAAGATCGTATCCGCCGAAGAAGAAGACCGAGCACTCTTGCAACAGTTCGACATTGATTTGGATGCCGAAATCGACGAAGACAAGCTCGTTCCTCGTCCACCAGTGGTTACTGTTATGGGTCACGTTGATCACGGTAAGACTCGCTTGCTCGACACCATTCGTAAGACGAATGTTATTAAGTCTGAGGCCGGCGGCATTACCCAGCGTATTGGTGCTTACCAGATTCACGTGAGCCTCAACGATATTGATCGCCGCATTACCTTCTTGGATACTCCAGGTCACGAAGCCTTCACCGCTATGCGTGCTCGAGGTGCTGAGTTAACTGACGTGGCAATTTTGGTTGTTGCAGCAGATGACGGCGTAATGCCTCAGACTGTTGAAGCTATTAACCACGCTCAGGCAGCTCATGTTCCAGTTGTTGTAGCTGTGAACAAGATTGATGTGGACGGCGCTAACCCAGACAAGGTACGCGGTCAGCTCACTGAATTCGGATTAGTTCCAGAAGAATACGGTGGAGACACCATGTTCGTGGATATTTCCGCAAAGCAGGGCTTGAATATTGACAAGCTGCTTGAAGCTGTTCTGCTGACTGCAGATGCTACCTTGGATTTGCGTGCTGATCCTGAAGCTGATGCTCGCGGTGCAACCGTTGAAGCTCGCTTGGATAAGGGTCGCGGTGCCGTAGCAACTGTTCTGGTGCAGCAGGGTACTTTGCGCGTGGGCGATTCTATTGTGGCTGGTAAGTCTTACGGTCGTGTGCGTGCATTGCTCGATGAAAATGGTAATAACCTGCAAGAAGCAGATCCATCACGTCCAGTAGCAGTGCTCGGTTTGACCTCTGTGCCAACAGCAGGAGACCTCTTCCTCGTAGCTTCTGACGACCGTACAGCTCGCCAGATTGCTGAAAAGCGTGAAGCTTCCGAACGTGCAGCACAGCTTGCTCGCCGTCATAAGGTGGTCTCCTTGGAGAACCTTAAGGAGCAGTTCGCTAAGTCTGAAGTTGATATGCTCAACGTTATTATTAAGGGTGACTCCTCTGGTTCTGTGGAAGCTCTGGAAGAATCCTTAATGAAGATTGAGGTAAGCGATGAAGTAGGTATTCAGGTTATTCACCGCGGTGTGGGTGCTATTACCCAGAACGATGTGAACCTGGCAACCGTCGATAAGGCTGTTATTATTGGCTTCAACGTGCGTCCATCTCGCCAAGTTGGTGATTTGGCTGAGCGCGAAGGCGTAGACGTACGTTACTACTCCGTTATTTACAAGGCGATTGAAGAGATTGAATCCTCGCTTAAGGGCATGCTCAAGCCTGAGTATGAAGAAGTTGTTACTTCCCACAGCGAGATTCGCGAAATCTTCCGCTCGTCCAAGTTCGGTAACATTGCTGGTGTAAAGGTCGAAGACGGTACCGTAAAGCGCGGCACCAAGGCTCGCATTATGCGCGATGGTGTCGTAACCTTTAACGACCTCGAGATTTCCACCTTGCGTCGCTTTAAGGATGACGTTACCGAGGTTACCGAGGGCTACGAAGCAGGTATTAACCTCGGAAGCTTCAATGATATTCAGATTGGCGATATTATTGAAACCTTCGAGATGCAAGAGATTGCACGCAGCTAGGTTTGATGATGATAGGCTGATGCATGCAGCCTAGGCACGAAGGCAGTCGATATGGAACGACTGCCTTTTGTGCTGAAAAGATAGGGAACAGGACTGATTATGGCAGGAACAAATCCTCGCGCAGTACGCATTGCTGGGCTTATCCAGCGCGTTGTTGCGAATGCCTTGGAAAAAGATATTCATGATCCTCGTTTACGCGGCGTAACGATTACCGAAGTACGCGTTACAAACGATATGCAGCAGGCTCGCATCTTCTGGACCATTTATGGCGATAAAGGCCGCGAAGAAGGACAAAAGAAACGTGCCGCTCAAGCTTTGAAACAAGCTCAAGGTCATTTACGCTCTAAAGTAGGACGTACAGCAGGTTTGCGTTTAACTCCGCAGCTTTTCTTTGTTTTTGACGCTTTACAAGGTCATGCGGCACAAGTAGATGATGTGCTTGTTGTGGCTCGAAAGCGCGACGAAGAGCTGGCTCGTTTGCGCGAAAACGCGCAGTACGCAGGCGATGCGGATCCATACAAGCATAAAGAAGAGCCTGTAGACAGCTTTGACGATGACGATAACGATTTTGTTATCGATTTCGACGATGATTTTGATGATGACGAAGATTTCGATCTGACCATCATTATGGATGACGACGAATCCAACGATGAGTAGTGGCGTTCTGATTGTTGACAAGCCGCAGGGTGTAACTAGTCATGATGTGGTTGCAGCCTGTCGGTCCCTTCTGCACACCTCGAAGGTAGGGCACGCGGGAACGCTCGATCCGATGGCTACAGGCGTACTCGTTATTGGTTTCGGCTCGGCTACCCGTTTGCTCAACTCGATTGTGGGAACAGATAAAACTTATATGACGACTATTCGCCTCGGTCTGCGCTCAACAACAGACGATGCAGACGGAGAGCTTATCTATCCTGATAATCAAGAAGAAGTAAGCCAGTGCTTAACTGAGCTGACGCGTGAAAAAATCGTTTCCACAATCAACGAGCAGCTCGTTGGTCGGATAAAACAGGTGCCGAGCACTTTCTCGGCCAAGAAAATCAACGGTCAGCGTGCCTACGATCTTGCGCGCAACGGCGAGGATGTGCAGCTGAAAGCACAAGATATTACTATCAGCAGTTTCGACGTGCTCGATGTACGCCATACTGAAGCGGCTGCTGTGGACGTGGATGCGCGCGTAACCTGTTCAGCAGGCACCTATATTCGTGCTCTCGGCCGCGATTTGGGTGAACTGCTCAGTGTGGGCGGATACTTAACGCTGCTTCGGCGCGAACGCGTGGGAAACTTTAATGCAGACGACGCTATGGCGCTCAAGTTTAGCGCGGTCGAACGCGTCTTTACCGATCGCGATGGAGTAGAGCAGCGGCGCATGAAGGCAGTGTATCCGGACGATTTACGCGATAACCAGGAAGCGCTGAACGTTCATATTATTACGCCTTTCCAAGCGGCGGCAGCAACCCTACCGATGATTGAACTGAGCGATGAGCAGGCTGTCGATATTAGTTTTGGACGGCCTTTGGAACTGAGCATTCCTCACGTCGTGGCGGCCTCCTATAAAACGCATTTGATGGCGTTGCTTGAGCCGTGGAAGAAGCACGTGTGCAAACCGTCAACAGTTTTTATAACGTCTCGAGAACTCGCAACTCTTATTCAGGAAGGTTAAATAATGGACATTATTCATCTCGAACCGAATAGTGACGGGGTTGTTGAATGGCCAACTTTGAGCGACGAGAAGCGCGCTGTGGTGACCATTGGTAATTTTGATGGTGTGCACAAGGGGCATCAGGCGGTGCTTAACCGTGCGCGTGCCTTGGCTGAGCAGTATGACGTGCCAAGCGTGGCGATTACTTTCGATCCGCGTCCAAGCGTTGTGCACGCGTATGGGGTCGCGCATGACGGCGAGCAGTTGACCGAATATGCGGACGAGCTTGCTGTGATGAGCTTGAACCATCGTCTCGAGCTGATTGAGCAGGCAGGGTTTGATTATGCTCTCGTTGTGCGTTATACGCTTGAGTTTGCGGCGCGCACGTATATTTTCTTCCTCGGTCAGCTTGTGGGCAAGCTCGGTATGAGAACTCTTGTGCTCGGCATGGACGCGACGATGGGAAAGGGGCGCGAAGGTAATATCGATGCGATTGCTAAGCTGAGCGCCGCAACCGGCGTTTTCGAACTGGATGTTGTCGATGATTGCGGTCCGTTCGGTGTATTCGTGCCGCGCACGTTGGAGTATGTGGTGCCAGAAGAAGATGGTGAGCCACATAATCCAATGACAGGTATGACTAAAGCGGAGCTGCGCGCGTGGACCAAAAAGCATAATAGCGTTTCCACTCGTTCGTATAGCTCATCCATGATTCGTTTCTTGCTGGCTCGCGGATGCATGCACGATGCTGCAGAAATTCTCGGCCGCCCGCACAGCATTGATGCGGTAGTAGAGCATGGTGCGGCTCGCGGACGTGAGTTGGGATTCCCTACGGCTAACTGTGGCGAGATTGCCGGATTTGTGCCGGTTGATGGTGTCTATGCTGGGTATGTGACTGTGTTAGGGGAGAGCGGCGGTGTTGGTGAGCGTTACGCTGCCGCTATTTCTGTGGGAACGAACAGTACGTTCTCTGAGACCTCGCGCAGTGTGGAAGCCTATTGCGTAGATGTTCCTGATTCTGAGTTTAATCTGTACGATGCGCGTGTGCGTGTTGAGTTTACGGACTATCTGCGTCCAATGCGCACCTTCGAGTCTGCAGATGCATTGGTAGAGCAGATGACCCGTGATGTGGAGCGTGTGCGCGAGTTGAACGTGTAGGGTCCAGTCCTGCATATTGTACTAAAAGATTAATTCACCTCGTACTACAAGAAATCGCCAAAAGATTTGGCTTCATTATGTAGTGCGAGGTGAATTAATATCGTGTGATCTTGAGTAAGAAAGCATACGCGAAACATCGCTATTTTCCTTAGGTTTTGCGTTTAACCAAAAATGGGTATACGCTACTGGAGTATAAGAATTTAAATGTGAAATATCGTGGGTTGGAGCAGACAACACAGAAGAAGCGCCAACCGAGAATTTCAATTGACACTCAACACAAAGGAGTTTCACGTGAGTGAATTGAAAGAGAAGAAAGGCCTCGACGCCGGCGGTAAGTCGATTGTGTCTTTGATGGTTGCTCTGCTGGTTGCCATTTTCGCCTTCCAGCTCAACGCATCTATGCTCTCGCCAGCATTAACAACAATGGAGCATGAGCTCAACACGAGTGCTGCATCCATCGCATTAACACAGACTATCTTCTTTACTGCAGCAGCATTGTTCTCCCTGTTCCTGCCTCGTATGGCCGATCTTATGGGCCGCAAGAAGGTTTTGCTTGGTATGCTCGCAGCCACCACGATTGGTTGCGCTATTTCTGCTTTGGCTCCAAACGTCACCTTCCTTATGATTGGTCGTATCTTCCAGGGGACTGCAGGTCCAATCGTTCCAATGTGCTTGATTGTGCTGCATCAGCGTGTTACCGAAGACAAGCAGTACACCAAGCTCATGGCTATCCTCACCTCGGTAAACGGTGGTATCGCGGGCGTTGACGCTCTGCTGGGTGGTTGGCTCGCAGGTAACTGGGGTTTCCGCGCTGTCTTCTGGGTTATGGCCATTATTGCAGCTGCAGCGATCATCCTCGTCTTCCTTTTTGCTGAGGAAAGCACTGCTGCAGAAACTCCAGCAATGGACTGGCTGGGCGCTCTCTTCCTCGTTGTGGCAATGGGTACGCTGATTACTGCGATTAACGAGATGCAAAAGCTCGCTTCTGCTAACTGGACGTATGCCATTATTTTGATTGTTATTTCTGCTGCTTCCTTTATCGCTTTCTGGCAGACAGAGAAGTGCAAGAAAGATCCAATGGTCTCTACCTTCTACATGAAGCAGCGCCGCACTTGGGGTCTGCTCATTACCACCACTTTGACCATGACTGGTGTATTCGCAGTAATGAACGGTATCGTTCCAGCTATTGCTCAGGACGCTGAGTTCGGTACTGGCTTGGGCGCCGATGTTGTATCCTTCGCAACCCTGACTCCGTACGCTTTGATCGGTTTGGCTTTCGGCCCTGTTGCTGGTATTTTGGCTTCCAAGTTCGGCTACTTGAAGGTTTTGCGTGGCGGTATGATTGTTACCCTCGCAGGCGTAGCGCTCGGCTTCTTTGTAGCAGGTCACGCTAGCGTATGGGGCTTGGTGCTCGTATCTGTTATTCTCGGTTTCAGCTACGCAGGTACCGTAAACATTATGCTTAACGGTTTGGGTATTGTGCTGTCTCCAAAGGATAACGAAGGTTACTTGCCAGGTTTGAACGCTGGCGCCTTCAACTTGGGTGCAGGTTTGAGCTATATTGCTCTGTACGCAGCACAGAACGTTGTCTCTCAGGCAAGTGGCGTAACTGCAGGTTACACTGCTGCTATGATGACCGGTTTGATTCTGGTTGTGCTCGGCTTCGCAGCTTCCTTCTTGATTCCTAGTCCAGGTAGCAACGAGTAATAGAACCTAAAATTTATGGCGTATGAGTGTTTACTCATACGCCATTTTTTATACGTATTTACTTCCTTCGCGCACAGACAAAGCACTTAGACCTGGGTGTGTGGCAATAAAGTTGCGCACCCAATCAGGATTCGTTTTGGAATAATCGCGCAAAGCCCACCCGATAGCTTTATTAATAAAGAATTCAGTGCTCTTGAGGTTCGCCTCGATAATTTCGGTGAGGAGAGCTGTATCTGTATTCTCTTTACGTCCGAGCTGGTGTTCAATTGCACAGCGGCGAATCCACATGTTCTCATCCACAGCCCAGCGACACATCAGATGAGCAACACGTTCATCGCACAGGCCTACAAAGCCGACCACTTTACACAGCACATCGATGCTATCCCACCAGGATTTCGTTTCGACCAGCTGTCGAATGCGCAAGTCAAGGTCGTCAAACTCAACGAAACGGTTCATATGTACGAGGTAATAGAGAGCGCAGTACTGAAACTCACGATGCGGATCAGCCCAGCATAAATCAATAAAACCCCAATCAATCAGCTTCTTTTTCTTCTCCTCGCGCAAAAAATCAGTGTACAGTTTCTTGCGCTCTGGTGAAGCGATGCCATAGAAAGCGAACTGGTCGCGCATGTAATGGCTCATCTGCTCGGCTCTTGCGGTATCAGCGTGAACCTCGAAAACCGAGCGAATCTGATCGAAAGGGGTCATGAGTTTTAGAGGTTTCTAAAGTAGCTAAAGAACTCCTGTGTTTGCGGGTTCGTGGATTCCTCCATAACTTTGCGCGGGGTGCCGTCCTCAATAATGTGGCCGTCACGCAGCAGTACAATGCGGTCGGCTGCCTGGTGAGCGAAACTCATTTCGTGCGTAGCCATCAAAATCGTGGTGCCCTGCTGCTTGAGCTCCATAACCATCTCGAGAACCTCGCCTACGAGCATCGGATCGAGAGCCGAGGTAATCTCGTCGAGTAAAAGCAGTTCCGGGTCGGTCATAAGCGAGCGAACAATCGCCACACGCTGCTGCTGACCACCCGAGAGGCGATCGGGGTACGAATTCGCCTTATCTGCCATGCCAATACGCTCGAGCAGCTCCGTGGCCTTCTCCACGCTTTCGACCTTATCGCGCTTCAACACGTGGGTGGAGGCCAAAATAATGTTCTCTATAACAGTCATGTGTGGGAACAGGTTGAACTGTTGGAAAACCACGCCAATGCGTGAACGAATGGCATTCTCATTTTCGCGAGGGTCGGTAATATCCGTATCGCCGAGCCAAATCTGGCCATCATTCATACGTTCAAGCAGGTTCACACACTTCATGAGCGTAGACTTACCCGAACCGGACGGACCAAGTAGCGCCACAACTTCGTGCTCGTGCACGTCGAAACTAATGTGGTCGAGAATAAGGTTCGTGCCATACGCTTTCGTTACGCCATCGAGGCGCAAAACAGCTTTAGATTCTGTAGCAGTCTGAGCAGTCATTAAACAATCCCTCCGTTGAGTTCGCGCTTGCGCAGGCGAGCTGCGTACCAATCATTGAGTAGAATAAACGGAACGCTCATGCAGATAAAGCAGACAGACGCAGCAATATATGGCGTGAAGTTGTAAGTTTGCGCCTGCATAATCTGAGCGGAACGAATTGCATCCACCGCACCTAGGGTGGAGATTAAACCGACGTCTTTTTGCATGGAAATAAAATCGTTCATCAGCGCTGGAGCAACCTTGCGCAAAGCCTGAGGAATAACCACCATACGAATGGTCTGTAAGTTTGTTAAGCCCAAAGAGCGGGCAGCAGCGCGCTGAGACGGATGCACATCGTTAAAGCCGGCGCGCAAAACCTCGGCTATATACGCTGAATAGCTCAACACAACAGCCACTGTGCCCAACACCGTAGGCGAAATGCGGGTGGTGACCAAACCTGGAACACCGAAACCAATTAAATACAGCACAACGAGCATAGGAATACCGCGCATCACCGTGGTATAGAAGGCGGCAATCCAACGCAGTGGCAGCATAACAGCGCTACGGCTGGTGCGTAACAAAGCTAAAAGCGTGCCAAAAACAGCCACGCCAATCACGGCGAAGAACAGCACCTGAATGTTTAACAGTAAGCCTTGCCCCACCACAGGCAGAGACTTAACAAAATACTCCCAGTTAAAGAAGGTGAACTTTACACGTTCCCAGCCAGGGGAGTAGTGCAAGGAGGTGGCAATAACCGCAATAAGCACAATAGCGCTCACAATACTGGTTATAACCGATTTAAGACCTTCGGATTTGCGATATTTCTCGCGTTCGAACTCTACAGTGCTTACTGTAGATGGATCAAATGTAGCCATGAATGTCTCTTTTACAGTGGTTCGCACAATGCGTGCGCAGTGGGTGAGTGAAGGGACGATAGTAATTATACAAAAAATGCGGAAAGCGGCACATCATGCAACCATGCCATGCCGCTCTCTCTATCTCTATCTCTATCTCTATCTCTGCAAGCTTTTAACTTTCGCTAACCACCAACTACTTCAACACAGTCAGCGTGGTGTATGCAGACAGCCACTTGTCTTGCAGCTGCTTCAAAGTGCCGTTCTCCTGCAAGGTGTTAATAGCCTTCGTTACCTTAGCGGTGAGCTTGGAGCCCTTAGGCAAGAGAATACCCATGCCTTCCTTATCCTCAGAATCGGCAATCTGACCCAAAACCTTACCAGTCTTGCCAGCCTGACCAGACTCCACCATGTTCACAGCAGTTGGAGTATCTACCACGAGAACATCAATCTGACCAGAAGACAAAGCAGCCACAGCATCATCGTTGTTGTTATACAACTTGATGTCGTCCTTAATCTTTGCCTTAGCCTGCTCATAAGAGGTGGTGCCGGTCATAGAACCAATCACGGCATCCTTCAAATCAGCTAAAGAAGTGGAATTAGCAAACTTATTATCGGACTGAACAACCATAGCCTGGGTTGTGTTGTAGTAGCTAGGGGAGAAGTCCACAGCTTTCTTGCGGTCTTCAGTAATTGAGAACTGCTGGATGTTCATATCCCAGTCCTTAGCGCCTGGAGCAATAGCGGAATCAAAGGTGGAACGAGTCCACTTCACATCGCTATCCTTGTATCCCAGTTCCTTTGCTACAGCATAAATCACTGCAGCTTCATAACCCTCACCTGATTCAGGCTTGTTGTTCAATACCCATGGAGTGTATGCAGGTTCACCGGTTGCAACAGTGAGTTTTCCATCGGTAACAGTTTCAGAAGCGCTATTGTTTTGAGCGCCTGTAGAACCGCATGCAGCAGCAAAAGCCAAAACAGTAGCGGTAACGCCAGCAACAAGAGCTCGACCAAAATTCTTTGTATTCAACATGCGGAACTCCATTTTCTCTCAAAAAATCTGCTGTCTAATCGTATCGAAAACCCTAGTACAAGTACAAGCAGGTTGAAGAAGTTTTATAACCACTTTTCACAGGTGTGTGTATAACGAAAGACAAGTATTTTCAATACTTTTATACTGGTTTCTATGAGTGGTATTAACGATGACTATAACGAGCAATCAGTAAAATCTAACCCCCTCGGTTTTGGTAATCCTAATGAGGCATATTCTCAATATTTCACAGGTGAGTCTTTTCTGAAGGCTCTCGTACCTGCTCAGGCAAATATTGACTGGTCTATGGCACAGGTCAGTTTTGAGCCGGGCTGCATTAATCATTGGCATGCGCATACAACGGGCTATCAGGTCTTGCTGTGTACTGCGGGACAAGGATGGGTACAGGAAGAGGGCAAGCCTGCTGTGCGCTTACAGCCGGGAGATGTTTATGTTATTGCTCAGGGCGTAAAACATTGGCATGGTGCTGCTCAAGGCAGTTGGTTCTCCCATATTGCTATTACGGCTGGTGAGACTGAGTGGTTCGAGCCAGTTAATACAGACGATTACGCTGCGTTGAGTAAGTTGAATAAATAAGGTAAAAGGAAAGAGCACGACACATATGCGTGAGATAAAACAAACAGCAGGGCGTGACCGTCTCGGACAATTTGCACCAGATTTTGCTCAGCTAAACGATGACGTACTTTTTGGACAGATTTGGGCAGACGAAAGCCTCGACCTGAAAACGCGAAGCACTATAGTTATCTGTGTTTTTATGGGGCGCGGATTAGTAGATGACTCGCTGCGCTATCATCTTGAGACAGCTAAAAAGAACGGTATTACCCGCGAGGAAATATCTGCCATTATTACCCAGGCCGCCTTTTATGCAGGCTGGTCTGTGGCATGGGCAGTTTTTTCTATGGCACAGGATGTATGGTCAGACGCCGACCAGCCCAATTCTTAATGAGCTATTGATCGTGGGAAGAAATAATGAGCGTTCCTTCCCACGATTGCATAGCTGCTTCCAAGGATTCAATCGTATCGAGATCGAGATAGTTCATCGGCTCATCGATAAGCAGTACTGCAGGCGCGCTCGCAAGAGCCGAAGCTAGTTGAGCCCGACGCTTGTTTTCATCCGATAAATCTTTGATTCCGACGAACCAATATTGCGGATGTAAGAAACCTTTACCCGCTTGACCAATACCGTTCGTCTACACCTGCTCAGTTATGAGCTCATCAACCGGTTGCGGTAAAGATTGAGGGACGAAAGCCGATGATTGAGCATTAAGACCATCACGAGCATGAATACTGCTCATGAGTGTTGACTTTCATGAACCATTTGGACCGGTAAGGAGCAGATGATCGCCTGCGTTCATGCTAAAAGAGACAGGAGCTAAACGCTTAGTAATGCTAAAATTACGAGCTGATACGATAACTCCGCTTAAACGCTGAGTTGGACGAGGCAAAACAATAGATAAGCCTTCATAACGGGGTTTACGGATTTCTGATGCAGCAAGTGCTTCGAGACGACGATCATCATCACTTTTGCGTCTGGTTGAAACAGTTTGAGCGCGGTCCGCAAAAACTTCGTAGAAATACCTTGCTCGGACTTTGAATTGTAGTTCTTATTCGTTACTTGTTCAGAAGCGTGACGATGAGCAGTTAGTTTACTGCGTTGCGCTTCCTGTTGCTCATGAAGTTTTATATGCGTAGCTTTGGCATCTTCTTTTGCGCGCATGTAATCGCTGTACGCTCCGTTACAACGCACAATACCATTCGCCTCGTCGTTATTGAGGTAAATCTGGAACGAGCCAGTATCTAAATCAAGCACAGCTGTGGAGATACGTTCAATAAAATCACGATCATGACTGGTAAAGAGTACCGCACCTGGTCATGAACTTACCGTTTCGATAAGAAATTCGCGTGCTTGAGCATCGATATGATTCGTTGGTTCGTCTAGGATGAGTGCTTCGGGACGTTGGAGCAGAATAGCCGCCATTTAAGCGCGAACCTGCTGACTAGGAGAAAGCGACAGCATAGGTCGTGAAAAATCCAGCATATCGAGCTGTAAACCGTGAGCAATATCGCTTATGCGAGCTTCGAGAGACCACGAATCACGCTGTGTTAACTGAGCCAGCACATCATCGTAGGTGGACGATAGCTCAGCATTGCTCGGATTATCTGCCAGTTGCATCGTTACGGTATTAAACGCATCGAGAAGATGACGGTCGTATGCGGTGGCAGCAGTAAAAAGATCGTTAATCGTTACTGCTGAATCTTCTCCTACATTGTGCCACTCTGGACTCGATACAGTGCCTGCATCTGGCTCTAATTCATGGCGGATAATACGTAACAGTGTTGTTTTGCCAGTGCCATTAGGTTCAACAATGCATAAGCGGTCACGGTCTTCACACGTGAAAGAAATATTATTGAGAATTACGCGCGATGAGTAGGAAAAACTCACATGGTTGCACGAAATTATTGACATGTATCTTCCTCGGTAATAACGGTAAAACCGTCAAAAGTAAATCCAGGGCTAACTACACACGACACTAAAGCATCTGATTTTGTTGGCAGCGTGCGTTGCCATTGTCCAGCGCGAACAAGACATTGTGCAGCAGCTCCATAAGCGTTATTTTCGCGAACAGATAAAACAGTGCGCGTAGTTTGTGCTTTTAAGCTACGCGGATCTACATCGCACACTTCTAATTCAACCTCTGCAGGACCATGCCACAGCCACAGTTCATCAGCATCAACTAAATGCCAATCACTAAAATCGCCTTCGGGTAGCAAAAAATAAATAAGAGAAGCCAGAGGGCGAGCAGAATCAGCATATTCTAACGGACTTTGCCATGTGCGCTTATACCAGCCACCTTCAGGATGAGCGCTTAAATCTAAATGAGCAATCATATTGCGCGCATACTGGCTCAGCGGTGGTGTAATAGCAGCATGAACAGCTTCAACTGGATTGAGATTGACCATAGCGCGCTCCTTCGTATGTTATTCAGCGAAAACGTTATCGTTATACGCAACACGTCCTGCTATAACTGTAGCGCGATTTGTTCCTGCACCTTCACGCACAATGCGCTCGAGCGTGTTTTCGTAGGCAGCGTCGGAACTGAGATCCACAGGAATATCAAGGAAAGCTAAATCAGCCATAGCGCCAGCATTAATTTGACCAATGCGTTGAGAACCCACATTAAGTCCCATAACTTCTGCTCCGCCAAGAGTCATCATGCGAATAAGGCGATGACTTAAATCGCTGCGATTATAGCCTTGCTCACGCGCCAAATCGTATAGAACAGCCACATCGTCGAGAACGTCAAGACTTGGGGAAGAGGAGAGGGAGTCGGTGCCCACAGAGACAAGATTTCCTTCACGAAGATAGTCAGCTACTGGAGCATCCTTTTGCGTGCATGTAATCCGATTACTGCGTGGACACAGCGCAACTCCTACGCCACGCTGACGCAAAATGCGGCGGTCTTCAGCATTGGCATAGACTCCATGCGCAATATGAATATCAGGTCCGAGACTGCCAAGCTGATCGACGAACTGAATAGCAGAAACATGCGCACCGGTGGACTTCAACTGTGGATAACTATCCCAATGATGAGAACGCCAGGAACGCTCTACAGGGGAGTAGAGCTGATCAGAACTATCATCTGCAGCTTCACTTGGTGTTTCTCCCAAATGAATATGCAAACGCATACCCATACCACGAGCAATATCGGGCAAATCCAAAAACGGAGCAGAATCCAAAGAATACGGGGCATGCGGACTAATCCCCAGCTCGGCAACGTCTTGCTGCGAGGCTTGCACTAACTGATCACGCAACCATTCAGGTCCTAAACTTCGCCACTTTTCGTTTTCCCAGCCCATCACTTCCCAATAGGTAATGCCATGCATTCCCTGGGAGTGTAATGCACCAGCCGCTCCTAAATCAGTAGCAATATCTGCGGCAGCCGTCGTACCATAACGCACGAGCTGACGTGCTCCCTCATGTGCCCACTGTCTCCATGGCTTGTGCAGGCTATCATCATCGTAAATGGCGTCGAAAGCGTCGCTCCACTCTTGAAAATTGTTATACGTGTCTTCTCCCACAGAAGCCATACCGGTGTATTGCAAATGCGTATGGGCATTGACTAAACCAGGCAAAAGGACACCATCAAAATGATGTTCCACAATCCGATGGGCACGAAGTGGGCCTTCAGATAAAGCCTCAAGCACCCAAGAGCGAGTACCCACATGTACTACGCGACCCTGATATACAGCAACTGATCCGCCAGGCAAAGCTGGAGCAGTTACGGGTAAGACGAGGGAAGCTGAATAGACAACAACAGTATTTAAGTCGTTCATAAAGTGCCCTCATTCCTATGTAGCATTGTGCGTAGTTTTATGTGGGGTGTGGAGTGAGTGTACAACGGTTTGAGGAAACTTAGTTGCGTCCTCACCCTTGCTTGCGCTCTCGCACTTGCTTGCGTTCGCCCACAACCCCTAGCTCGCGACCGCCCTCACGCCCGCTAGTGTTCCGCGCCCTCACGCTGCAAACCATCGCTAAAGCGCGTGCGCGTCCAGTCTGTTTCCGTCTCGCTAGGCTCATCAATCTGAGCACCGCGGGCGTACAGAGCAGAACGAGCAATCGTCTCATCAATAGTCGTATCCATACGAATTACGCGTGCACCTAATTCCCCATGATTCTCTGCAAGCATCTGCACTGCGTTAAGCTGCACAGCAAAACTCAAATCCATAATCTCAATCGGATTTCCGCCGCTAACCGTGTAATTCATACCATCACCGCTTGCAAGCAGTAAAGCAGTAGAATCATTACCTAAGTCAAGCGGAGTAACAGGCACAGACGGAGCGATATGCTGATGCGTCAGCGCGGTTAAATCATCCAAAGCAATCTCATTAGAGATTCCTCCAATAACGCCCACAACAGTGCCATCGCTCAAGGACTGTAAAGTTTCTAAATCAATAGTATGAACAGCGCCCGTAGCACTAATCACACAGTTGCAGCTACGCACAGCCTCAGCCAGCGGCATAATCTCAAAGCCTTCATACTGAGCAGTTAAAGCAGCCGTAGCGTTACGCTCCACAACCACTACGCGGTATCCCAGTGTGCGCATACGACGTGCAAAACCGCGACCAACCGGGCCAAAACCAATCACAGCAACGCCCGTATTGCGCTCAACGTAGCTGTCTCCCATAATCGACAAGAAAGTAGTAACGCAGGATTCACCTGTACCATGCGCATTATCAAAACCTGTTTTAAGCATGGAATCATTAGAAGCAATAACCGGGAAGGTGAGCGCTCCATCTTTCTCCATCGCTTCAAAAGCGCGGATGCCCGAAGTGGTCTCCTCAGCCACGCCCTTAATATTTTTCATCAGTTCAGGACGCTCAAGCTGAGCCAGACGTGCAAAACTTGCTCCGTCATCAATAATAATTGTTGGCTTTAATTCATCGAGCAAAGCTAAAGCTGCTTCATGCTCCTGAACAGGAGTCCAATTTTCATTCGCGAAAACGCCAATATCGTGCAAAGACAACTCGTTTGCAATATCTTGATTAACCTCAGCAGCAGTAGCATAAATTGCCACATCCGCTCCTGCTTCCTGAAGTTCTAACGCTAAAACAGCAGTTTTCGGCTCGATAATAAGGCTGATAGCAATGCGCTCGCCGCGAAGAATACCTGATTTTTTCAGTTCATCCGACAAATAGCTCACCACAGGCATACCTGCACGGGCGCGATCAATATTTTCCTGCGCGGTTAAAGGTTGAGCAAAAGACATACCAGTTTGCGAATACGCCATGCTCGTTCCATCAACCTGTGCATATGTTGCGTGAAGAATAATAGGGCAGGAGGTGCTTTCGGCTTCGTCATGGACAAGGCGGAGACCCCATTCGGCTGCTGCCACCTCAAAATTATCTGGTTGCACTTCCTGAAAATCTGATGCGACGAATACGCGCGTTCCGGCAAGAGAACGATTCGTAGCCTGAGAAATAGTGCGAACAATAGACGCGAATTGAAGAGTTTGCATACCTATCCTTTTCATTTCCAGCTTTCCATTGTACAGACAGCTGTATGCATAAACTGGAAATGGGCTGGGAAGAACGTAGAAAATTCGTGAATAATTGGGGTATACGTGAGATTTTTCACGATTTAGAGGGGGCTTTCTTGATGTTTCACTTGATGCTTTTCTTGATACTTTGCAGTTTTCTTGACGCGCTTTTGATATGTTTTTCCCGATTGCTCGCGGCATTCGTAGGCAATCTTATGTACTGACTTGCTCGCTTACTTTGTTCGATGCCTAGCTTTGCATTCTCACATACTTGCTGTTTTGCGTGCTGCTTTGCCGTCTCACCTGCCCACTGACTTGAGCACTGCTTTGCGCACTGACCGATAGAAGCGCGGTCTCGGTGCTACTATGGTCGTCATGACCACGATTATTGTGATGAGTGCATTAGAAAAAGAAATACAACCTGTGCGCAAGCGTTTTCCTGGAAAACTTCTGCAATCCGGCGGTTTGGATATTATGCATTACCATGATGGCAAGAACCATGTTTTCAGTGCTTTCGGTGGTATGGGATTGACTAATTGTGCAGCAGCTGCGCAGACTTTGATTCTTATTGCACGTGCGCACGCTGATAGTGCTCCAGATGCTTTGCTTTTCACAGGTATAGCTGGGAACTTAAACGCTCGCTTGGGCTTTGGGGATATTGTGCTCGGCGGTACTACCGTGTATGAAGAATGCGATAGAGCAATTATTGCCGAAGATGCGCCATATATGGAGAGCTTCCCAGGTTCAGAACGCCTGATTAACTTAGCCTTGGGAGTTGTGCGCTCACATAGTATGACTGCTGTGGCTAATAATGCAGACACTGCGGATGCTGCATCTGCAATGTACACCGAGGAGGGTATTCGCATACCTTCTGATGATCTCAAAAATTATTCTTCTAATCTTTCAGACCATCGCTTTACGGTGGGAACCATTGCTTCGAGCAATATTTTTAGCACTGATCCAGCCGTATTATCTGACTTTATTTCGCAAGATGGCGCTGATGCTGAGGAAATGGAAGGCGCAGCTGTTGCGCATGTGTGTTATAAAAACGAGATAGAAAGTTTGATTATTCGTTCGAATAGCAATGACTGCGGTGAAGCTTATGAAGAGCTAAATAACCATAAAGACGCTATGATAACAGCTGCAGGTTTAGCAGCTCAGGTTGCTTGTGAATTAGCAGATAAGTTACTTGCTGAAGAATAAGAAAAACAAGATTTGTGGTTCTAAGTATTTTAGCGGGGCTTTTGTTTGATACAGATCATTTCATTCGTTTATTATTGCAGCGCGTAGGGGCTTGAGTGATTCGTGAAACATGACTTGGTATAGCGTTCCATGATTCCGCGCACGAGCGAGGACTGAAATCACTCTCAACGCTGGCGTATCTCATGAGTGGGAATTGAGAGGTTTTTTGAGTGCACATATTGTTAGCGTTCGGCACTGACAACTTTCACGCACTCCTAGGCGCTGATTTTATATGATTTTTGGACGTGGGCGTTGTGTGTGTGCGGCGCTAGCAACTTTCAGGAACGTATGAGAGCTGATAGCGCATGAAAAATGGGCATACGCATTGTCAGCGCGCCACGCGCACAACTTCCACGAACCTACAATCTACACACCTCATTAAATTCGAAGAACTCTTACTCTCACCCATTCTGCTTAACCGATTAATGCACCTGTTATGCCAGTTTTGAAGCACAAAAATGGCTTCAAAACTGGCATATCGGTTGCGCGTATCGACTTCACTCATGAAGTAAAAACATAATTAGCCAAACCATCTTCATCGGAACGATGTCTTGACACATGACTGTTAGGGAATCAACGGGAACTGGCGGGATAACATCCTCCCTGAATCCCCGCTAAGTCCGAAGAACCCTTTTACAAGATAACAGATGTGCTGATTCGTCAATTCGTCAATCCGCCCATATGCAAAGGAGCCAGCTCACACAGAACTGGCTCCTTTATACCTTTTATACAAAACCTAAAATAGGTAAAATCAATGCTGTTTAGCTCAATACGCGGCGAATGGAATAGCTACCACTGAAAGCGTAGGATACTGGAGCAGTCTTTGTGCCCAGTCCGTAATTCATAGCGTTCATGACCATGCCATTGCCAATGTAAATAGCTGCATGCGTGCCGTTAGCAATAATATCTCCAGGCTGAGCCTCTGCAAGAGATGCAACAGCAACACCAACTCCTGCCTGTGCACCCGAAGTGCGAGGCAAGCTTACACCAAAGTGGGAATAGACATACTGAACGAAACCGGAGCAATCCCAACCCGCTGGAGTATTGCCACCCCAAGAGTAAGGAGCGCCCACAAACTGCAGACTATAGTTTGCTAAGTCAACGCCGGAACCAGATCCAGATACTGTGCCGGTAAATGATCCAGCAGAAGAAGAGGAACTTGATGCAGCCGCGGAACGGGCAGAGTTATGACTAGACTTTGCTTTAGACAAAGCGTCATTCAATGAGGATACATCAGAGTTATAAGTATCTGCGGAGTTCGTGGTATCAGCTAAATGACCTGCTGCAGTGTTCAAAGCATCAGCCAAAGCCTTCAAAGTACTTGAAGAAGCAGAGCTTAATGTACCATACTCAGCCTGTGCAGTGTTATATGCAGACACAAGCTTATTTCGTGCAGCGCTCTGATCAGGAGTCATTTCATACTTCACAGTTACCGCAGAACTATCAGAGCTTAAACTCCACTCATCACCTTGGACATAGCTAACAGTAGCTGTCTCCTGAGTTAAGCTGGAACGCTCTTCACTACGAGATACGCCAGATGCAGAAACGACTCCTGCGCCGGTAGCGTTAGCAAAGTTAGGTGCTGTGGAACCAGCAAGAGCAACAACAAGAAGAGAAGAAATAGCAACAGCGCCAATCTTGAATCTCATTTTATTATTAGCAAAAACTCGCGATGCCTTAAAGAAAGCTGAATGGGTATTAAAAGGTGTTACTGGTGCAGAAGCGGAGCTTGCGCGATGCTTTCCTGAGCTCAAAATATCCCCTTAAATGCCCGCTAGGGTCTTCGTATGGACGATTTCAACGATTTTCTTGTACGATGCTTTAGCTATATAACGAGTAGATATACAAAATTAAAACATCTAAACAGAAATAGTAGCACAGACAATATATTTCGCTCAAGCTGAAAAGTTTCTACATATAATCATCCATAAATACCGCCAAACTATCAACAGCCTGGCTGACACCTGCAACACGGCTAACTTGCCCAGTAGTGGGGATATGGCATAATAAGAAAGATTTTGAATTAATGACTAATCGTTGAATACCAAAACGACGTTTGAATAGGTGATTTTAGTGGCACAGACTTCTAATGATATTAAGAATGGATCCGTTATTAATCTTGATGGCAAGCTGTGGAGCGTTATTGAGTTCCAGCATGTTAAGCCAGGTAAGGGTCCTGCTTTCGTTCGTACCAAGATTAAGGAAGTGCTCACCGGCAAGATTGTTGACAAGACTTTTAATGCTGGTATGAAGATGGAATTCGAAACTGTAGATAACCGTACTCTGCAGTATTCCTACAAGGATGGCGATAGCTTCGTCTTTATGGATATGACCACTTATGATCAGGTTTTCATTCCAGAAACTTTGATTGGTGATTCTGAGAAGTTCCTGCTTGAAGGTACTGACTGCATCGTATCTTTCCATGATGGCAACCCATTGTCTGTGGAACTTCCAGCATCTGTAATCTTGACTGTATCTCACACTGAGCCAGGTTTGCAGGGCAACCGTTCCTCTGCAGGAACTAAGCCAGCAACTATGGAAACTGGTGCAGAGATTCAGGTTCCACTGTTTATTAATGAAGGTGACCGTTTGAAGGTAGATACTCGCTCCGGCGACTACCTTGGACGCGAAAACTAAAACGAGTAGGAACTTAAGGACCACTATTTAATATGGCACGTTCCACTGCTCGTAAGCGTGCGCTGAATACGCTTTTTGAAGCTGATGTAAGAGGTCAGGAATTTACTGACCTCTTAACTGAGCGTATTGCGTATCCAGGCGCTCAAACTCCACTTCCTGACTATGCCATTGAGATTGTGCACGGGGTATCAGCTCATCGACGCACCCTAGACAAGGCTCTCGGTGACGCACTTGAGTCATGGGAAGTGAAAAGAATGCCTGCAATTGACCGCAATTTGGCTCGCATGGCTGCTTGGGAAATCGTATATAACGATGAAATCCCAGTCGGAGTAGCTATTAATGAAGCGATTGCATTAGCCAAAACATATGCAGGTGACGATACTCCAGATTTACTCTTCGGTGTGCTCAGCACAGTTGAGAAGAATGCTGACGCTATTCGTACGGAAGAAATTGAGTGGCAAGAAAAGCGTGCTGCTGAAGCTGCTGCTCAAGCTCAGAAAGACGAAGAAGAAGCACAAGCTGATACTAGCTCGACATCTGAAACATCAGGAGAGAATACACGCAGCGAAACAAATCTTTCCAATCTTTCTTTCGCTGATTTTAGCATTTCCAATACTTCGTCTGAGGATTCAGCAGATTCTACGGAGCCCACTGAGTCCGTAGATTTCGCGGAGTCCACAGAGTCTTCGGAATCTAAGAATGAAGATGCGTTCCCAGATCCGCATAACAATACAGACGAGGCGTTGAACTCCGATAATTAAACGCCATCACAACAAGCTCTAGGAGGCATGTGTGAACAGCCAAGATTCGGCCACTATTAGTCCAGATATCTATTCCATCCACAATGCCGTATTGGTGCTTGAAGATGGAAACGTATATGTGGGAAGCCCATATGGTGCGCAGGGCGTCACCACGGGTGAAATTGTTTTCTCCACCGCTATGACGGGTTATCAGGAAACATTGACTGATCCGTCATATGCTCGTCAGATTGTGGTGCAAACATTCCCGCATATTGGCAATACCGGTGTAAATGATGAAGACGTTGAGTCTTCCAAAATATGGGTAGCAGGATACGTAGTTCGAGATCCTGCTACCCATATTTCTAATTGGCGTGCACAGCGCAGTTTGGATGCCGATTTAGACACCTACGGCATTGTAGGTATCGCAGATATTGATACGCGCAAACTGGTACGTCACTTGCGCTCTGCAGGTGTTATGCGTGCAGGTATTTTCTCTGGTCAGGCTCTGGTAGATGAAACAGGACGCTTAAAACGCGTCGAAGATTTACTAGACGTCGTAAAAAGCTCTCCACTAATGAGCGGCGCTAATCTCTCTCAAGAAGTATCAACAGACAGCACATATGTAGTTGAACCTCAAGGCGAGTTCGAAGGCAAGGATCCACTGTATACCGTAGTCTCCTTAGACTTGGGTGTTAAAGCTATGAGCCCATATCGCATGGCTGAGCGAGGCTGCTGCGTACATGTATTGCCAGCGAACTCCAGCTTCGAAGACATTGCGGCTCTTAACCCAGATGGCGTTTTCTTCTCCAACGGCCCTGGCGACCCTGCCACAGCTGATTTCGAGGTTGAACAATTGCGTAAGGTCCTCGACGCTAATATTCCATTCTTCGGTATCTGCTTTGGTAATCAGCTTCTTGGTCGTGCTCTTGGTTTCGGCACGTATAAGCTCAAGTTCGGTCATCGCGGTGTTAATCAGCCAGTACAAGATCTCACCACAGGAAAAGTGGAAGTAACCGCACATAATCACGGTTTTGCTGTAGACGCTCCTCAAGGCAATCCAGTTCCAAGCCCGTTCGGTAACGGTCACTATGGTCGAGTGCAAGTAAGCCATATCGATCTTAATGATAACGTGGTGGAAGGCTTGCAGTGTCTGGACATTCCTGCTTTCTCGGTACAGTATCATCCAGAAGCAGCAGCTGGTCCACACGATGCAGGTTACTTGTTCGACCGTTTCGTCGAGCAGATGAAGAACGCTCGCGCTCGCCACGCGCAGAACAAGCAGAACTAAGACAGTCGAAACGATAGAGAGGAAAATCCATGCCAAAGCGCACAGACATTACATCCGTTATGGTTATCGGTTCTGGTCCTATTGTGATCGGCCAGGCTGCAGAGTTTGATTATTCCGGTACTCAGGCATGTCGCGTTCTGCGAGAAGAAGGCGTTCGCGTTATTTTGGTGAACTCGAACCCAGCAACAATCATGACTGACCCAGAAATGGCTGATGCTACCTACATTGAGCCTCTGTCCGTGCCAATTCTGGAACGCATTATTGCGAAGGAACGTCCAGATGCTTTGCTGCCAACTTTGGGCGGTCAAACAGCATTGAACGCTGCTATTGCTTTAGGCCAGGCAGGCGTTCTCGACAAATATAATGTTGAACTTATTGGCGCATCCTTGGAAGCAATTGACCGTGGTGAGGATCGTGAGCTCTTTAAGCAGGTGGTTACGGAAGCTGGGGGAGACTCTGCTCGCTCCTTTATTGCCCATTCTATGGAAGAAGTAGAACGCATTGTAAACGAGGAACTGGGTTACCCAGTTGTTGTGCGTCCAAGTTTCACGATGGGTGGTTTAGGCTCCGGTATTGCGCGCAATATTGAAGATTTACATCGCATTGCTGGTGCTGGCTTGCACTATTCTCCGACAAACGAAGTTCTGATTGAAGAGGGCTTGGAAGGTTGGAAGGAATATGAGCTCGAGCTGATGCGCGACCGCAACGATAACGTGGTTGTGGTCTGCCCAATCGAAAACGTTGATCCTGTGGGCGTGCACACGGGTGACTCCATTACAGTTGCTCCAGTGTTCACCTTGACAGACCGTGAGTATCAGAAGCTACGCGATATTGGTATTGCTATTATCCGCGGTGTGGGCGTAGATACAGGTGGATGTAATATTCAGTTCGCTGTGAACCCACGCAACGGACGCGTTGCGGTTATTGAAATGAATCCACGTGTATCTCGTTCCTCAGCTTTGGCTTCTAAGGCAACGGGTTACCCTATTGCAAAGATTGCTGCCAAGCTTGCTTTGGGCTATACTCTCGACGAAATTCGTAACGATATTACGCAGTCTACTCCTGCATGCTTCGAACCAACCATTGACTACGTGGTTACCAAGATTCCTCGTTTTGCTTTTGAAAAGTTCCCAGGTGCAGACGATACCTTAACCACATCCATGAAGTCTGTGGGCGAGGCTATGGCTCTGGCTGGAAACTTCCAAGAATCCTTGGGTAAAGCAATGCGCTCCATCGATAAGCGTCACGCAACCTTTAGCTGGGATGGCGAAGTTCCTAGCCAAGAAGAGATAGCAGAACTGTTGAGCGCTATTAGTGTTCCGACAGAGCACCGCTATTTGCAGCTTATGCGCGCTATCTGGGGTGGAGCTACCTTAGAGCAGATTTTTGATGCAACGAAGATTGATCCATGGTTTATTGATCAGCTTATGCAGATTAACGCAATTGCTATGGACGTGAAAGCTGCTGAAGCATTAAGTCCAGAACTGTTACGCACTGCTAAGAAAGCAGGTTTGTCTGATGTTCAGATTTCCCACTTGCGTGGCATGGGAGATACTGGCGAAGATGTTGTGCGCGAATTGCGTAAGAACTACGGTATTCGCCCGGTTTACAAAACAGTAGATACTTGCGCTGCAGAATTCGATGCTGTGACGCCATACTATTACTCCACATACGCTCAGGAAACTGAGCTGAAGAAGCGTGAACGTGAAGCAGTTATTATTCTCGGCTCTGGTCCAAACCGAATTGGTCAGGGTATTGAATTTGACTACACCTGTGTGCATGCTGTTCAGGAGCTGGGCAAGGATTACGACACCATTATGGTCAATTGCAATCCTGAAACAGTATCTACTGATTACGATATTTCTGATCGTCTTTACTTCGAACCATTAACCTTCGAAGATGTGCTTGAAATCTACCATGCTGAACTCAAGCAAGGTCCTGTTAAGGGCGTGATTGTGCAGCTTGGTGGACAAACTCCGTTGTCGCTTGCTGCTCGATTGAAGGCTGCTGGTGTTCCAATTTTGGGTACTACTCCAGAGGCTATTGATTTGGCTGAAAACCGTGAGCTTTTCGGTGAAGTTATGGATGAAAAGGGCTTGAACGCTCCTCGCTATGGCACAGCTTTGTCTTTCGATGAGGCTTTGCAAGCTGCTCATTCCATCGGTTATCCAGTGCTTGTGCGCCCATCTTATGTTTTGGGCGGCCGCGGTATGGAGATTGTTTTCGAAGACTCGCAACTTAAGGAGTATGTAAACCGTGCTCTTAAGGAAGCGCAAGCAGACCGCGTGGTCTCCGGTCGTCTGCCATCGCCTTTGCTTATTGACAAGTTCTTGTCTGACGCGATTGAAGTTGATGTTGATGCTCTCTATGACGGTCATGAGCTGTATGTGGGCGGCATTATGGAGCATATTGAAGAAGCCGGCGTGCATTCTGGTGACGCGGCTTGCACCCTTCCTCCAAACACACTGTCTGATTCACAGATTAAGCGCTTGCGTGAAGCAACTTTGGCTATTGCTGAAGGTGTGGGTGTGCGCGGTTTGATTAATGTGCAGTTTGCTTTTATGAGCAACACCTTATATGTGATTGAGGCTAACCCTCGTGCTTCGCGAACTGTGCCATTCGCATCTAAGGCAACAGGAACACCCTTAGCTAAAGCTGCTGCTCGTATTATGGCAGGCGAAACAATCGCTGACTCTCGTAAGCTCGGGTTGCTTTTGCCAGAAGGCGATGGCGGAGATATTCGCCCAGGGCAGCCAGTAGCAGTTAAGGAAGCAGTATTACCATTTAAGCGCTTCCGCACTGAAGCTGGTAAAACAGTTGACGTTATTTTGGGACCAGAAATGCGTTCTACTGGTGAAGTTATGGGCTTCGACCGCGATTTCCCACACGCTTTTGCGAAGAGCCAGATTGCAGCCTATGACACAGGATTGCCAACAGGCGGTAATGTGTTTATTTCTGTGAACGATACAGATAAACGACAGTTACCTTTGATGGCTGCCCGTTTATTGGAGCTCGGCTTTAAGCTGCTGGCAACAGAAGGAACAGCTTCTGTTTTGCGTCGTTACGGCATGGATGTGCAGGTGGTTGACAAGCTTACTCGCGTTAACGATAGCGATGATATGCAGCAGGAGCGCGTGCCAGGAAGCACTGGAAAGAACGTTGTTCAGCTGATTGAAGAAGGAAAGATTGATTTAATTTTGAATACGCCAAGCTCTCGTAGCTCGCGTTCGGATGGTTATTCAATCCGTGCAGCTGCAATTGCTGCTGATTTGCCTCAGTTCACAACGGCTACGGAATTTCTTGCTGCTTTGATTGCTATTGAAGCGGTAAAGACTGCTGATTACGATATTGCTTCTATTCAAGAGCATGCACAGCGTTTGCATGAGCTAGATAAAGCATAAGAAGAAAGCACAATAAAGATTGCCTCGCTGGTTGTACAGTGAGGCGATCTTTATTATACCTAAGAAGAATGTTCAGAACTTATCTGAGCGACTGCAGAGTTTTCCCAATAGTGAAATGAATAGTCCCTTTTCTCTTCTACGCAGTGCGAATGCTCTTTAATTGTGGATAGAGGAAAGCGCATAGAAGAACTAAAAACCCGTGCAATCCTGAGGCGCATATGACAAGTACGATGGCATTATTACCGGTTACTGTATACATCCAATCCCATGCAGGATAACTTATAGCTCCAATCGCTGCTACTACAGAAATAAATACAGACATAACTTGGGCAACAAGACTTTGGTCAACCGACTGAATAAAAATAGATTGAAAAGCAGGACTAATAATCGCTTGAGAAAAAGCGAAAAGAAATCCCCAGAAAACTGCTATAACACCAATACGAGTAACAGCAAGAGAGCATAAACATACAGTAATCAATATATGTGATGCAGTCAGAAGCTGAGCAAAACTAAATATGTGTGAACACTGAGGAGCAATCAGATAACTGATAGCGTATCCTGCTGATAGTGCGCTTAAATGCCAACCATAGCTTTGTATATCATGCAGTTTCGTAGTGAAGTAAAAGATAATTGCAAAAACCAAACCTGAATTTGCTACCGCTTCAACCACAGCAAAAAGGAAAAGCAAACGGTACGTGCGATTTGCAGCAAAAGTTTTTATGCCTTGACGCCAGTTAGTGAACAATTCAGGTAATGTTGGCGATGTGTCTCATATATATGCCTGTAGCCCGCTGTCTTCGAGATCCGCCAGATAAGAACTACAGTTAATAAGAGAGCAAGTGTTTCTGTAAGCAGAATAGGTATATAGAGCTGAGTGCTACCTGCTAAACCGGCAACAGTTGGACCGATTAAAGTTCCCATAAGACTGCTGAAACGCAGAAGAGACAGAACCCGAGTAAGCTTCTTGGACTCAGTAATGCGATTAACAAAAGAACTGATGGCTGGGAAATAGAAAGTATCACAGGCGGTAGTGAACATAACCAAAAGAGAGACTATCCCAAAAAGAAGATTAGTATATGTATGCGTTGATGGTTGCGGCCAGACGATAACAACTATAACGCCTATACCTGCTCCCATACGCAGTAAGCATGCGCTTATAGTGGTATGCAATACTCCGTAATGTTCAGCTACGGTTCCGGAAAATAAGCCAGTAATAAGTTCACTGATAGCGCTGAGCATTAAATAAATAGTCAGGTATTTGCTTGACTCCTGCACACCAGCTAATAAAGAGTTAACAAGCCAGAGCTTAATAGTGGTAGCTGCAACTGTAGTGGCGTAGTTAGAGAGAAAATCACTTGCTGCAAGGCGGTAGTATCCACGAAAATGGTTAAGAAAGTTCATTTAGATTTGCCTTACGTGCAAAACTGCATTGCCAGAGTATTGCATGAGATATAGATTGAGCAGTTTTCGTAAATTCATTCGTAAAATTATCATCGTCCCAAATCTGATTCTGTAAATTCTCGAAATCACTAACGGAATCAAACAAATTAACAATACGATTAAGAGAGTCAACTATACTAGCAAGTAATTGTTCTTGATATGAAAAATCTATGTCAAGTTGCTCGGGTAATGCTGTGTGGCACCTTTTAAAAGTAGCTAAAGAAGCGATTGTCGAAGAGGTAATCTATCGACAGTGTATAAATATCTTACGTATTTCTTCAACAGTTCCACAGTGTGATGTATTTTCGTTAACGATAGTGGATTCAAGTGCAACATTGGCTCTAAAGAAGAGCTCTGCTGTCCTGAATAAATTAGCACAATATGCTGCACTTGTTCTCACGTATTCGTCAAACATTTCTTCAGAAGAAGGCATGTTTGTTCTTTCCTAGTTTGGCTTTACTTATTGTCTGGAGGCAGTGGTCGAGGATTGATTCCACCTTGCTTGCTCATAGTCCACTTCCTTTCGATCATACGGATGTTAACTTTTCTAACATCCGTATAGACAATAAGCTCATTATTGTGTTTTTTATTATGCGTTTTATATAGTGAGATTGTATGTATTAATATTCTGTCCTCTCGCTGAAAAATGAGGGTTGAGGGTATAGTAAAATCCATGACTGAACAAACGCATCGCCTTGTTGTATTAGCTGGCCCTACGGCAGTGGGTAAAGGAACAGTAGAGGCTAAACTGTTTGAAGACCATCCTGAGATTTGGTTGAGTGTCTCTGCGACCACGCGCGATCCTCGACCTGGTGAAGTAGATGGTGTGAACTACTTCTTTATGACCGAGCAAGAATTTTTAGATAAAGAAGCGCGCGGTGAATTCTTAGAAACAGCAGTAGTACATGGTGTGCATCATTATGGAACGCCTGCTGCCCCTGTAAAAGAACATTTAGCAGCGGGTATTCCGTCTATGTTGGAAATTGATGTGCAAGGTGTGCATAAAGTGCGCGAACGTGCTGCAGAAGTAGGATTGAATCCTATATTTGTTTTTCTTGCTCCTCCTAGTTTTGAGGAACTCGTAGCTCGATTAAAAGGACGCGGCACGGAAACAGAGGAACAGCAGCAGCGACGTTTGACTACTGCACGTCATGAGCTTGAGCTGCAAAATGAGTTCGATATAGTCATTGTTAATGATGAAGTAGAGCGTGCAGCTGAGCAACTATGGTCTGTTTTTGAGCGAGCTATGGGAAAGACTGCTTAAGGAGAGTAGCTTATGCTCGTTGAATTTAATACGGGAAAATTTTATCTCGGTTATCCTATCGTGGTTCTTGGTTATAAAGATGACGATTACGGCTACAATATAACGACGAACAGCTCTACATATTCTTTGCGCAATAATATTGTGCTGGGAGTAAGCTCCGATAGTCGAGCGGCTCAGCAGATTGAAAAGTATGGTGAATTCACCGTCAATGTGGCAGCTGAACCTGTTATGACTTCCGTAGAATCTGCTGGCTGGTGGCCATGAGGAAGATAAACTGTCGCGCTTGGATCTGAACACGCAAACTGCGAGCACGATTAATGCGCCACTTCTTACCGATTTTCCGATTATCTTCGAATGCACGGTGAAGAAAATTGAAAAAATGGATAACGTGCATCATATCTTCGCCGCTATTAAGCAGAGATGGATTGACGATAGCCTGCTCAAGGATGATGGCACGTTACAGATTGATGATTATGCTCCCGTGCTTTTTGCAGGTGACGAAGCAGAACGTGCTTATAAATTTACACAGCATGGGCGTGTACGTATGGGTAACTATATGAAGTAATGATTCTCGCAGAGGTGAGAGTATGTGATATTGCTCGCTTTTTGCATGAATTAGTGAAAATACGACACAGCAGATAGCGCTCAGAGATATTTTTGCTCCTCAGCGTCATGATATCGGAATATTCTTAGAAGGAGGAAATGAAGAGAAGGGATTTTGTATGACGATTGCTTCACATGACGACGCTATGTTTGATGCCGCCGGTGGGGAGTTAAGCGAAGATACAATGGTGATAAATAATCCATTAGTTGACGCTGAGCAGATGCCTAACAGCCCATCAGGGAAACAAGGCTTATCTCGGCGTACACGCATTGCATTGTGGTCTAGTGGAGCAGTGCTTGCTGTTCTTCTTCTCTCTCTTATCGGTTGGTTCTTCGGTGCGCGTTGGTATTACCAAGACAAGGCTCCTTTAGGAGTCGAATTTGGTAGTGTGAGTGTTGCGGGTCAAAATGCTCAGCAGCTTAAAACAACTGTAAGCAATGCGGTGGCTCGTTCCTCCGTAACTGTTTCTGATGATAATGGCAAGAGCGTTAAGGCAAACCTGAAAGACTTAGGCGTAGCAGTAAATGTGAATCAGACTGTAAAAAATCTGTTGACTGCTAAAAACGATAATATTTTTGCGAAGGTTAATCCTTTTATTCATCATAATGTGCCATTGGATGCGAAGGTCGATAAGTACGCTACGAGTCAGTATTTAACCAAAAGCTTCGTTAATGAAGATAATCGTGCTGTCGGTTCTACCATTGCTTTTGATGCTGAATCAAAGTCTTACTCTGTTGTAGCTGGTAAGAGTGGTAGAATGCCTGAAAATACACAGGTTCTCACACAAGTTAATAAGCTTGTTAAAGAGCCTGGTTACCCGAGCAACGTAAAAATTTCTTATAAAGACGTGAACATGCCAATCTCTGTAGAATCTGCTCAGCAAGCTGCAGACCAAGCTAACGCACGAGTATCTGCTCACTATGTTGTTTCTAATGGCGACGGTAAAAACTTCCAAATCCCAGCAGATCAGATTGCTCAGTGGATTACTGTAGATGCCGATCCTGCTCAGGGAACAATCAAACTTCAATACGATAAACAGAAGGTGAGCGACTATATAAGTTCTACTCTTCCTGAACAACTCAATCAGGCTAAAGTAGATCAAGAAGATGTTGTTGATGGCTCCGGCAAGGTTCTTCTCACCAAGGTTAAAGGTGCCAATGGCGTAACAATCGGTCAGACAGATGCTGTTGTTAATACGCTTTACGACGCTCTTACAAAGGGCGAGGGTGCAAGCACGCAGGTTGAATCTACTATTACGAAGTTTGAAACAAAACAGACCAAGTCTGAGATGCGCATTGTTGTAGATAAAAGCACTCAAATGGCTTATGCATACCGTAACGATGAGCTTGTGCGCAGTTTCCCTATTTGCTCGGGTAAAAACGGTGCCAATGAGTCAGATAACGGTAACTTCTTTATCTACCTCAAGTATGCAACCCAAGATATGACTGGTTTGAATGATGATGGTTCTCGCTATCTGTCTAAGGGCGTGAAATGGGTTAGCTACTATAACGGCGGTGAAGGCTTCCATACTGCAACATGGAATTATGGTGGTATTGCGTCAGGAGATTCAGTAGGCCATGGTTCTCACGGCTGCATTAACATGTATGAGCAGGATTCCAAGTGGATTTACGAGAACTGTCCTCAAGGAACTCTTGTTCAGGTAGTGGGTAGTCAGCCAACAGGTCCAGTTCGCTAAAACTCTTCTGAGAAAACCTTCAGGTGGTGAATATTGAAGAATATTCACCACCTTTGTGTTACTCTTCTACAAGATGTGACTTTTGGAGGGACGTTATGAAAAATGTGCAGCCAAAGAGGGCTACGCTCAAAGATATTGCTCGTAAAGCGGGAGTTTCGTCCACTGCTGTTTCTTTGGTTTTGAATAATAAACCTAATCGTTTCACTGAGGAAACGCGCGATTTGATTCGTTCCATCGCAGAAGATATGCACTATCTTCCTAACCAAACCGCTCGCAGTTTGGCAACACAATCCTCAAGTCTGTTAGCTTTGATTATTCCCGATATTGAGAATCTCTTCTTTGCTTCTTTGGCTAAACATATGGAAAATGAATGCCGACGTCAAGGCTATTCTTTGCTCATCGTTGATACCAGTGAAGATGTGAACGAGCAGTCCAGTGCCATTAGCCGCGTTACTCAGTTGGGTATTGACGGTCTTTTTATTGTGCCAACTTTTGGAACAGCTGAGTATAATGCTCAGCTACTTGATGAACTCGCGTCCACGCATGTTCCGGTTGTTTTTATTGACCGTATTCCTGAGCAAATAAACCAAGGTGTGGCGGATAGAAAATGGCGCGCATTGGCATACGATCACAGTGTAGGAGGACGTTTAGCTGCTCAGCATTTGATTCGTTCTGGGCATACGAAAATCGGTGTGATTGGCCCTGTGAAACGACATGCGTTGGACAGCGGGAACAATAGTGCGGATAATAGCGTGGATCATTCCGCACGTTTTGAAGCTTTCCTCGATGAACTTGCTGCTCATAATATTGTTCCACAGGATGATTGGATTATTGATGGCGGTTTCAGCTTGGCTCAAGGATACAATTTTGCTGATAACCTGCTTCATGCGGGTGTGAGCGCTGTATTTTGTGGAAATGATCTGATAGCTGTGGGTTTCCTTCGCCGAGCAAGAGAACAAGGCTATGCTGTGCCAGCAGATATATCTTTGATTGGCTATGACGATGTGATGGGTGCTTTCGGATTAGATTTTGAGCTGACAACTATTCGTCAGGATGTTGAACAGTTGGCGAAACGCAGTTGCGAGATGATGTTGGATGCGGCTTATGTTGATTCAGGTCAAGGCAATGTGGTGCTTTTGAAGCCTGAATTAAGTGAAGGGTATAGCGTAGCCAAGGTGTGAGTTCTGACAGAGAGCTGGGGGTCTCGGTGTTGGGTTCACGTTGTAGGTTCTCTGTGCTGGTGGCTTCGTAGGCGCAAATTTTATATATGTGTCCGTTATACCATTTTTCGCATCAAGATGGCATAACGGATGCATGAGTCGCATACGAGGTCGGACAGATTTCTGCTATATGCGCTGCATGCAGATATATCAGTTCTTACATCGTTGAGCTGCGTTCAACGATGTTTTTCTGCGCGCGGTGCGGTCTGTTAACAGTCTATGTTCCGCTGATTGCGGTTCCTCAGATTCTCAAGAATTTTGGAGTGGAATTGCCCTGAGATTGGCGGTTTCTGAGTCCAAGGTTCTAAGGCGTGTGGGTGCGATCGTTGTGTGCGCGGTACGTTGACAATCTTCACGCATCGAGGTATGTATCGGGGCTTGGTGTAGCAGAGAGCGTTCTACATATGACGCATTTACTTAGTTAAGATTCAGCTGATAAAACCAACCAGTAAAAGCAGAGTGCTCAGCGTAGTTGTGTTCTTAATGTGCGACACGCGCGAGCGGTGGAGTATTTTCCAAAATCATTAAAGCTTGCTATCTTTTATATCGGTGGTTAAACGCTTAACCAAGAAATATGAAATACAAAATACGAGAAATAAGAAAAGACAAAAGTAACGAATTCAAAGGAGACTTCGATGTCTACAAAAATTATCTTAGATTGCGATCCTGGTCATGACGACGCTGTGGCAATTTTGTTGGCTGTAGGAAACCCAAACATTGATTTACTGGGCGTAACTACTGTAGGTGGCAATCAGAGTCTCGATAAAGTTACATATAACGCACGTGCAGTCCTCGAAAAAGCGCACGCAACAGATGTTCCTGTATATCGCGGCGCTAATCGTCCGATTTTGCGCGAAGCTCAGGCAGCGGCAACAATCCACGGCGAAACTGGTCTTGATGGCGTAGAACTTCCTGTGCCAAGCCGTCCGCTCGAAGACAAGAGTGCGGTTCAATTCATTATTGACACTATTATGTCTGAAGAGCCTGGCACGGTAACACTTGTTCCAACTGGTCCTCTCACTAATATTGCTATGGCCGTGCGTATGGAGCCACGCATTGTTGAGCGCGTGAAGGAAGTTGTGCTCATGGGTGGCGGTTACCACGTGGGTAACTGGAGCTCGGTGGCTGAGTTTAATATTATGGTCGATCCAGAAGCGGCGCACATTGTGTTTAACGAGCCATGGAAGGTAACTATGGTTGGCTTGGATCTTACGCATCAGGCGCTGTGCACTCCTGCTGTTCAGAAGCAGATCGAATCTGTTGGCTCCGACCTGGCCATGTTCGTCTCTGGTCTTATGGACTTCTTCCGCAAGGCGTATAGCGAGAACCAAGACTTCGTAGATCCTCCAGTGCACGATCCATGCACGATTGCATACCTCATTGATCCATCGATTGTGCAGACGCGCCGTTGCCCTGTAGATGTGGAGCTTGCAGGTACATTAACTGTGGGTATGACCGTAGCAGATTTGCGCGGGCCAGAGCCTTCAGAAGATGAATGCCACACTCAGGTGGCTACGAAGTTAGACTTCGACAAGTTCTGGGATTTGGTGGAAGACGCAATTAAGCGCATCGGCTAATCAACAAGACTTGAGGTTGCCGGCAGCATGCAGTGCATGGGTTGTGGGTGTTTATATGTGTGCTCGCATGACTGCCGGTTTCCTCGACATTTCTTTCAATCCTTTTTACGACACAGATTCGGAGCGTAAAACGCATGACAGTGCTTGACTCTTTACATCATTTGAACGGTCGTGTAGCCGTTTTAGGTTCGATGAACGCTGATTATACTGTGCGCACGCAGCGTCTGCCACAGCCAGGGGAGACCGTGGCGGGTGGTCAGCTGGAGATTTTGCCAGGTGGCAAGTCGTCGAATCAGGCGGCAACGGCAGCTCTGCTGGGTGCTCAGGTGGGCATGTTCGGTGCTTTGGGAACCGATACGAATGCTGATTTTTTGGCGTCCAAGCTCGCTGGCGCAGGTGTGCGTACTGAACACATCGCTCGCATGGACGGTCCGTCCGGCACTACCGTTATTACTGTGGCTGAGAGCGATGGCGAAAACACGATTGTGTATTCTCCAGGTGCGAATCACAAGCTCACCGTGGATTATGTGCGCTCGCACGCTGCAGAGCTCACCAGCTACAGTGTGCTGGGGCTGTGCCTCGAATCTCCTATGGATGCGGTGATTGAAGCGGCACGCACCGCTCGAGAAGCAGGAATGACCGTTCTGCTCAACGATTCGCCATTTATGGCACATCTTCCAGTTGAGTTGATTGAGAACGTCGATATACTCTTGGCCAACGAGCATGAGGTTGCGCAGATTATCGGCTTGGATCCAGATATTGAGTGGGTCAGTGCTGATTGGTCTGCGATTGGTCAGGCTCTACACAAGCTCGGATTCGACCGCGCGATTATTACTTTGGGCGCTTTGGGCTCCTGCGTTATCGATGGTGAGACGATTGAACGCGTCGACGGTGTGCGCGTTGATGCAGTCGATACCACCGGTTGCGGTGACTCTTACATGGGAACCGTACTCGCTGGTTTGGCTAGCGACCTCTCTCTGGCAGATAGCGCTCGCTTGGCGGCTTATGTGGCGGCTTATGCAGCCTGCGGTTATGGTGCCCAGGCATCATACGGAACCGCTCAACAGATTTATGAGACCTTTTCTCTCTAATTTCTCTCAGAGGTCTCATATACAGTAACTCTCGCTCGTGGCCAAAGACGCCGCGGGCGAGAGTTTTTGCTTATAATCTTTAAGGACGATGTTGTCGAGTAAGGATGAAGCGATGAAGATTTGCATGATTGGTGGCACGGGCACGATTAGTACAGAAATTTCTAAGAAACTGCTGCGCGAAGGTCACGAACTGTATGTGCTCAACCGCACCGGCTTGTCCGATGTTTTGGGCGATAAACCGCTGTATATTCAAGCAGATATTAATGGCGATATAGAGCATCTGAAAGATGCGCTTGATGAGGCAGCTCCCGGAGTTATTTTTGACGCGGTATGTCAATTTGTTGGCTATGAGCGCTGGCAAGTTGAACGAGATTATGAACTTTTTAAGGATCGCTGCCTTCAGTATGTGTATATTAGCTCGGCTTCCGCGTATTGCAAGCCTGTGCCTGCAGGTTTTATTACAGAAGAGACGCCGCTGATTAATCCGTTCTGGCAGTACTCGCGCAATAAGATTGATTGCGAGAACTTCTTGATGGAACGTTACCGCGAGGACGGTTTTCCAGTAACGATTGTGCGCCCAAGTCATACGTATAACGAGAGAAAAGTGCCGTTAGGTTTGAACGGGCATAAAGGAAGCTACCAGGTTCTCGACCGCATGTTGCGTGGGAAACCAGTGTTGATTCATGGCGATGGCACAACATGGTGGACGATGACCGATAGTCGCGACTTTGCTGTTGGCTACGTTGGGCTGCTCGGCAAGGAAGAAGCCATCGGCGAAGCTTTCCAGATTACGAGTGACGAGTCGATTACATGGAATGAGATTTTCCAGACTTTAGCTGATTTGTTAGGTGTTGAGCTCAAGGCTGTGCATGTGAGTTCTTATACTCTCGCTGAGTTGGGCGCTCGTGCTGGTTATGATTTCGAAGGGGAGCTGCTGGGTGACAAAACGTATACAGTCAAATTCGACAACTCGAAAATAAAGAAACTCGTTCCTGAATTCAATCCGCAGATTTCCTTTGCTGAAGGTATGAAGCGAACAGTTGAGTACGTATTGTCACATGAAGAGTGCCAGCAACTCGATCCTGAATTCGATCAATGGTGTGATGACGTCATTAATTTTAGGGAACAACTTCTGGTAAAATAGATAAAAATATTCCCTAAAAGGAGTGCTGGTGAGCGAAGACTACATTCGTATTCAAGAGTTGCTTCAACAACGTGCGGATTTACAGGCACGCTTAAAACTCATGCCCTATGAGGGCACTCCTGAGATTAAAGAAACAGCCAGTGGTCGCTACATTTATATGCGCAAGCGTGAAGCAGGCAAACTTACCTCGTCCTATGTGGAGAAGTATTCCGAAGAGTTGTTCCAAGAACTGCTACGATATAGCAAGCAGGCTCGTGAATTAAAGAAGAATATTCGTGCTGCAGAACGTGAGCTTGCCCGCTTGGGGTACGAAGATAAAGAAATCTCTGCTCGTGTGCGCATGAATATTGATTTTGCTCGCATAAATGTAAAGACAAGCATTTACGATCAAGCTGTGCTCGAAGGAGTGGGTACTACTTTTCCTCAAACGGAAGATATTATCGACAATGGAATTGTCTCGGGCGTATCTGTTTCAGATGTGAATAAGATCTTGAATCTTAAACATGCGTGGGAGTTTATTCTCGATGATGGCGTGGTTTCGTATGGTCCTCATTTCGATACACTCAGCCACATTGCGCAGTTAGTAAATGAAGGTTTTTATCGCAACGGCGGTATGGTGCGGGGCGTTCCCGTTGCTATTGGAGGAACAAGCTATCGACCGCCAATTCCATATGAACCTGATGTGCGTGATGATGTGGAAAAGCTGCTCTTACAGAACAAAGAGGACGTTGAGATTGCTATAGATCTGTGTTTGTATGTGATGAAAACTCAGATATTCAATGATGGTAATAAGCGTGCTGCCGTGCTCTTCGCTAGTCAATTCCTCATCACACGAGGATTCGGTTTGCTGGTTGTCCCCGAAAACAAAGTATCTGAGTTCAAAGAATTGCTTGTTCGTTATTACGAGGGGACGAATGAGGAAGCTATTCGAGCTTTTATGCGTACGCATTGTTGGAGAAGAATGGATGCATAAAAAATGGAGGATTCCCGAAAGAATCCTCCATTAACGTTTAGTCGGCTTGGTGAGCCAGCTGATTAATCAGCTCTGGATCTCGCGTAGCTCCCTTATCGGCAGAACGTGCAAAAGCAGCGTACGCCTTCAAAGCCAGCGAAACCTGACGGTCACGGTGTGGGCGGTATCCATAACCGTTCTCGATTGCTTCGCGACGCTGAGCCAGAACTTCATCTGGAACATCAACGTTAATCGCACGGTTTGGAATATCGATAACAATAGTGTCACCATTTTCCACCAAAGCAATAGGGCCGCCAGCAGCTGCTTCTGGAGCAATATGACCAATCGACAAACCAGAGGAACCACCAGAATAACGTCCGTCGGTAAGCAGTGCAACCTGCTTGCCGATGCCCTTACCCTTTACGAAGGAAGTAGGGTAGAGCATTTCCTGCATGCCTGGACCACCCTTCGGTCCTTCGTAACGAATAATCAGGGCCTGACCAGGCTTTAAGGTGTCGTTCAAAATAACTTCCACAGCCTGTTCTTGAGACTCCACAACCAAAGCCTCACCGCTGAACTTCCAAATCGAAGGATCAACGCCTGCAGTTTTTACTACGCAACCATCAGGAGCAATATTTCCGCGCAGAACAGCTAAACCGCCTTCAGTGACGGACGGATGTTCAATATCGTGAACAGCACCGTTAATATAATCGCGGTCTAAATCATCGAAACGAGCGTTTTGGCTCATACCTTCAGCGGTGCGATGACCTCCCGGAGCTGCGGTAAACAAATCAAGTGCTTCCTCAGTAGCGGTATCGCGGCGAATATCCCAGTCAGCAAGTTTTGCTTCCAAACTTGGGTAATCAACCGAATGAACGTCGCGGTGTAACTTACCACCGCGGTCAAGCTCGCCCAAAATACGGGTGATGCCGCCAGCACGATGCACATCGGAAATCTCCCATGGTCCTGATGGGCTAGCCTTGCAGATGCAAGGAACTGTGTGGGAAATGCGCTCAATATCTTCAAGCGTAAAATCAACGTCTGCGCTCTGAGCGGCAGCCAAAATATGCAGAACAGTATTCGTAGAACCGCCCATAGCCACATCCATGGTCATAGCGTTCTCGAAAGCATGCTTGGTTACGATATTGCGAGGAAGAACAGAAGCGTCATCCTCGTGATAGTAACGGTTAGCTAAATCAACAATCTTAGCCCCCGCTTTCTCAAATAGAGCTGTACGAGCAGCGTGATCAGCTAAAGTAGTGCCGTTACCAGGAAGAGCTAAACCGAGTGCTTCCATCAAGCAGTTCATGGAATTAGCAGTGAACATACCTGCACACGAGCCACAAGTTGGGCAAGCAGTACGTTCATATTCGAGCAGATCTTCATCAGAAATGTTATCATCTGCAGAAGCATACATAACATCAATTAAATCAGTGCTCTTTGTGGTGCCATCGGACAGAGTAGTGATACCCGACTCCATTGGGCCGCCCGACACGAAAATTGTTGGAATATTCAGACGTAAAGCAGCCATAAGCATGCCTGGGCTAATCTTGTCGCAATTGGAAATACAAATCAAAGCATCAGCACAGTGAGCGTTAACGGAATACTCAACGGCATCAGCAATAATATCGCGACTTGGAAGGGAATACAGCATACCCGTGTGACCCATTGCAATACCATCATCCACAGCAATAGTATTGAACTCGCGAGGAATACCGCCAGCCTGCTTAATAGCCTCAGATACGATACGACCTACTTTATTCAAATGCGCGTGACCTGGAACAAACTCGGAGAAGGAGTTTGCTACGGCGATAATAGGCTTACCGAAATCTTTTTCATCCACGCCGGCAGCACGGAATAAAGCGCGCGCGCCAGCGAACATTCGGCCGTTCATAATTGTTGCTGATCTCATTTTCATACTGCTTAATAGTAATAGCTGGGGTAGTTTTGAGCATGCCGCGTTCACGTTGTGGAAAGTTGGGGTGGGGTGGGGCTGAGCGTGGTTGTGTATGTTCACGCGGGGGACTGGTGCGTGACACGGCTGGCGTTGGTCGAAGTGCGTGGTGGAGTGGGTGAGGATGTCGTTGGTGTGCGCAGCGAGGGCTGTTCGAGCTTTATCTTTCATAGCTAACCGCAGGTGTACGCCGTAAAGTTGTTTTAGTGCTTAAATCAGGCTTGGTAAAAGCTGTACCACGTACGGCTACGCTCAGCTGTGAACGCTACGGCAGAAATGAAGTAATAACTGGCAGCCGTGCCTTTGTTTTATACCGAGGTATGAGTACACTAGAAAAGATTAAAAAGATCACTGTATGTATGGGAGAAAAATGGCACTGGGAACTAACCCTGAACCACAGGGACTTGTAAATCCTCCATTGGATGAGCTTATGGAGCATGCGGATTCCAAGTATGCATTAGCAATGTTTGCAGCTCGCCGCGCTCGCCAGATTAACTCTTACTTTACTCAGCTGAACGAAGGCTTGCTTCAGAATGTGGGTCCTTTGGTTGAGTACCAGAATCAGGAAAAGCCATTGTCTATTGCTTTCCGTGAGATTAACGAAGGATTGCTCGAAGAGACTTTGGGTGAAGACGAGTAAATAGTCGTTGGTTTTAACCGCGCATACCCCGCGTTCAGCGCCACAAGAGCTGCTGGCGCGGGTTTTTTCATGAAGCGGTGAATGAGCGGGTGTGAGTGAGCAGCAGTGAATTCAGTAGCGGTGAGCGAGCGACTTGGCGCGTGGCATACAGAGCAGCTCAGGCTTCTCCTCAGCCAATCGGCTCATCTGCTCGTATCCCTCATCTGCTCATCTGAGGGGTATCGCACATGTAGAACGTAACTACCATAGTCAAAGTAATGAAGGATAAACGATGGCAGCAGAACAAGCAAAGTCAACGGTAAACACAGACGTACATCTGTTTACCTCTGAATCGGTAACTGAAGGTCACCCAGATAAAGTGTGCGATCAGATTTCGGACGCTATTTTAGATGCGTATATGGCTGCTGATCCTCATTCACATGTGGCTGTGGAAACATGCGCAACAGCCGGGCAGTTCGTTATTTTTGGTGAGGTGTCGTCAACCGCGCACATCAACGTTTCTTCTGTTGCGCGTGGAGTGCTTGAACGTATTGGCTACACCGATTCTCGAATTGGCTTAGACGCATCTTTGGTGGGCATTATGGAGTCCATTGTGGAGCAGTCTGCAGAAATTAATCAGGGAGTCAGCTCGCATGTGCGTGCACAAGCAGCAGGCTTGGGTAAGGTGCGCAGCGCTCAGCAGCGCTATGAACTGCAGGGGGCAGGCGATCAGGGTTTGATGTTTGGCTATGCCGCCGATGAAACCCCAGAACTCATGCCTTTGCCGATTGTTGTAGCACATAAACTGGCGTCTCATCTGGCGGCTGTTCGTCATAGCGGCAAAGTGCCTTATTTGCGTCCTGATGGCAAGACTCAGGTGACCATTGCCTACGACAGCGAAAACAAGCCTTTGTATGTAGATACAGTGGTAGTATCCACGCAGCATGACCCTGATGTTACGCAAGAATGGATTCGCGATGTAGTGCGTGAACAGGTGGTAGAGCCAGTTCTTGCACAAGTGTGCGGCAATGCAGTGGCCTATGATTCCTATAAGTTGCTTGTGAATCCTACGGGTTCTTTCGTTATGGGTGGCCCAGCTGCTGATGCGGGTTTGACGGGCCGCAAAATTATTGTGGATACTTATGGTGGAGCAGGTCATCATGGCGGTGGAGCTTTCTCTGGCAAAGATCCAAGCAAGGTAGACCGCAGCGCAGCGTATGCAGCTCGATGGGTTGCAAAGAATATTGTGGCTGCAGGTTTAGCGCATCGTGTTGAAGTGCAGGTAGCGTATGCGATTGGAGTGGCAGATCCTGTATCCATTTATGTGAATACTTTTGGTACGCAGAGCGAGGGCATCACCCGTTCGGCGATTGAGAAGGCTGTGACACGTGTGTTTGATTTGCGTCCGGCTGCGATTATTGATGAGTTAGGATTACTCGCTCCGATTTATGGGAAAACTGCTGCGTATGGTCATTTCGGTCGCCCTGAATTCAGTTGGGAAAACACTGATAAAGCAGCAGATTTACGTGCAGCAGTAGAGAAAAGATAGGGGATAGAGCAGATGAGCGAAGATACGCGCAGTATGCATCAGCCAGCTTTAGATGGCTTGGCTGTGCGTAAGCGCGTCAGCAAGTCTGCTCAAAAAGCCCGTGAAAAAGCTGAAGCAGACAATAAACCAGCTGCGCATCAGCCTATTGCGCGCGTTGTTTTAGATATTCAAACTCCGCATTTAGGCAAACTATTTGACTATGTTATTCCGGAAAAGTTCTCCGAAACTGCTGTGCCTGGAGCGCTGATTCGAGCTCGCTTTGGACATCAACGCTGCACGGGCGTTGTGTGGGAGCGCGCTGATTCCAGCGATGCTCCTCGTTCGGCGCTTAAAACGATTGAGCGTGTGCTGGGCGGCGGTGTTCATGTGGGCGCGGCGATGCGCGCAGATATTGATGGGATTGCTGAGTATTTTGGTGGCAGCCGCGCCAATATTGTGCGGTTAGCGGTTCCTCCTCGCGTTGCTAAAGTAGAAAAAGAATTAGCTCCCTCTTTACGCGCACGCTCTCATGATTCTGAGCAGCCGGTATCTGATAGAATACAGGATTTTTCTGCTCAGGCAGCTAGCCAGTTAGCAGGCTTATATTCCGGCATCAACGACGTTACTCATGCTCTGAGCATGCACACCACATCGTCTCACGTGATATGGGATGTAATCGCCGGAGTCGGACAGTGGACCTACGACCTCGCCTGGATTACTAGCGCCGCCCGCCTCCAAGGTCGAACCGTGGTAATGGTTCTACCAGACATGCGTCATGTTCAGCACATGGTTCAGCGTCTACGCAGTGTGGGTTTCAAACAATTTTCCCGAGACAATGCGTTGGGGCAATGGAGCGGAGATTTCGCCATATTAAATGCCTCATTATCGGCAGTAGAAAGGTACCGCGCGTATCGAGCTGTGGCTGACGGACTGGTAAACATCATCGTCGGTACACGAGCCGCAATGTATGCTCCCGCAGGTCATAATGCGGTGTATATCTCTTTCCATGATCAGGTTTACCAGAACTGGGATGGTTTTACCCCGTATCCTAATGTGGCTGATGTCTTACGCATAAGAGCGCAACGCAACAAAGGCATAGTCATCAGTGCAGGATATGTGCGCAGCCGTGAAAATCAATGGCAAGCAAGCCATCATGAACGCAGCGTTATTGAAGTTCATGGCTTGCCCACAGTCATCAAAAATCGCAGTGCGTGGGTTCGCCATCTCAACAGGGTGGAACTGGAACGTTTAGCAGATCCAGCAGTGGGAGCGCGAGTTCCTTCTGTGGCTGTTCGCGCGCTACGCGATGCTGCAAGTAAAGGCCCTGTTTTGTTTTCCTTACCTGCGCGCTCGCGTGCATCAGTTGTGTGCTGTGCACAATGCCGTAAAGGAGCACAGTGTAGACGTTGCATGGGGCCCCTTGTGCCTTCACGGTCAGCATCTTCACAGCAAATACCTTCACAACCAGTGCCTTCACAGGGCACGCCCTCTCAGAATCTGCGCCCACAAAATAAACTCCCTCAGAATCTTCCTCCACAAAATGTATCTCACACCCTACCACACTGTGGCTGGTGCAATCACGTTGCAGAATCATGGAGCTGCCGTCATTGCGGTTCATCGCGTATGCGCATACTTAATGTAGGAACAGAAGGCACAGCGATGGAATTATCCACCCTGATTCCTGGTGTACCTGTGATTATGTCTTCACCTCATTTGGCGCGCGGCGTGGTGGAAGAGATAAGTAATAAGCCTTCTCTTGTTATTGCTACGGCAGGTGCAGAACCTATCGTGCGTGCGCAAGAAAACGGGCAAGCCAGCGCAAAAGACAAGCAAAACGCGCAAGACAGTAGTCGAAGCAGTGTGAAGCAAGACAGCACGAAAAACGGCGATCACGACATTAAGCAAGCCCCAGAGTATCAAGCAAACGCGCAAGACAGCGACCGAAACAGCGCGCAATCAACACCACAAGCACACCACACATCCAATCAACAAGCGGGCTACCAATGCGTTGCCCTCGTTGACGCATGGACGAGTTTGTATGGCACTTCACTCGACCAGCGCATTGATACTCTTACGGTGTGGAGCGAAATCGCAGCTATGAGCGTGCCTCATGCTCAAGGTGGTCAAGTTCTTATTTTGGGCGAAGCAGAACCTGTTATTGCTCAAAGTTTAATGACGGGGGATTATCGCGTGCTTCTTCAACGCGAACTGGCTGATGCTGAACAAACAGCTTTACCTCCAAGCGTTGCTGCTGTGGTGGTCTGGGGCGAAAAACATAGCGTAACCACTCTCGTAGAAACAGTGTTAGCTGAACATCCTGAATTTGCTACTGTCAGCACACCTGAAGGTGAACTTCCTGCTATCCTTGGGCCAGTATCTAAACCTGCGCCCACCCATCTGAAACAGCAGTATATGGACGAAACCTATGAGCGTGTGCAATGCGTTATTCGTGTCAAGCGTGATACACTATCTACCTTGGTACGCAGCGTTCATCGCGCTCAGGCTCAGCATAGTGCCACACGTTATGCCGCCGAACTACACGTTCATGTGAACCCCAAGAGCTTACTCTAGGACAACTGATACTAAAACAACCTACTCAATCTACTTAACCTACTTTCAAAGAACTTACTCTAGGAGGAAAAATGACTCGTATTCTTTTTGCTGGAACTCCTGATGTTGCTGTAGAACCTTTGCGTGCCCTCATTGAAGCAAGAGGCGATATAGAGGTTGTTGCTGTGCTTACACGTCCGGATGCGCCTCAGGGGCGCGGGCGTAAACTGATGCCGAGCCCTGTTAAGCAGGTGGCGTTAGAGATGGGGCTTCCTGTGATTGAAGATAAACCTACATCTCCTGAATTTTTCGAGAAGATTGGGCAGCTTCAGCCAGATATGGCAGCTGTTGTGGCATATGGTAATTTGCTTGAGCAAGAAGCTCTCGATGCTATTGCTGGCGGATGGTACAACCTGCATTTCTCCTTATTACCTCTGTGGCGAGGAGCAGCTCCTGTGCAACGCTCTATTTGGGCGGGAGATACGGTGACTGGAGCATCTGTTTTTCGTATTGGGCCAGGATTGGATGACGGTCCGCTGCTTGGTCAAGTCAGCGTGAGCATTGGTGAGCATGAAACTTCAGGAGAACTGTTACAGCGTTTATCTCATGATGGCGCTTTACTGTTACGTTCATGCTTACAAGGCTTGATATCGGGTGAGATTAAACCGGTAGAGCAAGAAAGCGGCTCATATGGGCATGCTGCAAAAATTCATCCTGATGATGCTCGTATTCGCTGGAGCGTTCCAGCTTTTGCTGTTGATCGTCAGATTCGCGCTTGCACTCCGGAGCCAGGTGCGTGGACGGTTTTGCATAACGGTGACGATGAGGTAAATCTGCATATTGCTCAGGCTCGCATAGATAAGAGCGATTTAGCACCTAAACTTCAGCCAGGTCTGCTTTCTGTTACGAAAAAACATGTGTGGGTGGGCACAGCTACCGAAGTATTAGAGTTAATGCAGGTTAAAGCTCAAGGTAAAAAACAGATGATTGCTGCAGATTGGGCGCGTGGAGCGCGTTTAGCTGAGGGAGCGTATTGTGAATAAGCGCGCACCGTCTCACAATAAGGTGCAACATACCGCGCGTAGCGTGGCATACAGTGTGCTGTCTCGTTTAGAAGAAAAAGATGCTTATGCTAATTTGTTACTGCCGCAGGTTCTGGATGAATCGGGTTTAAGTAATGCAGATAAAGCTTTTGTTACTGATGTTGTTTACGGAACCTTGCGTTGGCGTCTTCTCCTCGATCGTGTGATTGAAGCTGCTCATAAGAAATCCTTGCGCACGATTAATACAAAGCTGATTAATGTGCTGCGCATAGGAGCGTATCAGTGGTTGTTTATGCATGGAGCTGATTACGCCTGCGTGAACGAAAGCGTGAGCTTAGCACGTCGCGTAGTAGGAGCACAATCTAGGGGTTTTGTGAATGTGCTGATGCGAAAAATTACGGCGTATAACAGACAGCAATGGGAAGTTAATATTACGTCACGCATTCAACGTTCAGATACAATGAGCGCTGAGGATGTTTCCTTAGCAAGAATGTCAGTGCGTTTTTCACATCCTAGCTGGATTGTGCGCGATCTTAGCGAAGCATGGAATGCTGGAGGTTATGCGTGGCAGAATAGTCAAGGCAATGCTCTGTATGAGTTACTTGCCACAGATAATGAAGCTCCATCAGTCACCTTGTGCGTGCGTCCAGGTCTTGCCACTATCGATGAGGTATATGATCAGGCAGAATCAAAGGGAGCGCACGTGGTACGAGGAATGCTCTCTCCTTATGCTGTGCGCATGCGCGGTATTAATCCTGCTCGTCTTACTGGCGTTAAAAACGCAACAGTAGGCGTTGAAGATGAAGGAAGTCAACTTGCTGCCTTAGCTTTAGCACATGCGAGCACGCATACCGAGAGCGTAAATCAGCAGTGGCTCGATATGTGTGCTGGTCCAGGAGGTAAAACAGCCCTTCTTGCCTCTCTTGCCACACAGCAGAATGCGCGCATAACAGCGAACGAACCGCATGATCACCGTCGTCAACTGGTACGCAATAATCTTGCAGCAATTAATACCGAGGTTATTGCCGATATTACAGGTTTTGATGGTGTTGAATTTGGCGAGCGCTATGCCAATTCTTTCGATAAAATTTTGGTGGATGCGCCATGCTCAGGTTTGGGAGCATTGCGTCGCCGTCCTGAAGCGCGCTGGCGCAAAACGCCTGAAGGAGTGCGTGAGTTATGCGCTCTCCAAAAGCAACTGCTTATCAGCGCTGTGGATGCGCTGAAACCAGGGGGAGTGGTGGCATACGTCACTTGCTCACCTGTATTAGATGAAACACGTCATATTGTTGATGCTGTTTTAGCTGAGCGATGCACTATGCAACGTCTGGATGTGCCACGTATTATGCGCGACATTAATCCATCTATTCCTGTTCCTGAACCACGTGCAGATGGAGCCGCACAAGACATGCAATTATTTGAGCATATTCACGATACTGATCAAATGTTCATTGCTGTTCTACGCAAAGATACAACGGACACAAACGCTTAGTGCGCGTCAATAATGTCTAAAGCAAGCGATAAATCACGTTCATCAATATGGAAAGGTGCTGCTTGGCGTGTAACTGGTTTTGCACAAAACGCAATACCCACGCCGGCAGCCTGAATCATAGGAATATCGTTTGCACCATCACCAATAGCCACAGTGTGTGCAATATCAACGCCTTCTTGCTCAGCCCACTCGAATAGTCGAGCTTTCTTTGTCTCCTTGGTCACCACGTCTGATGTAACGGTTCCATCGAGAACTAAACCTGCCTGCTCATCTTCGCGCACGCCTAAACGATGAGCATAGCAATAATCAATTCCTAAATCGCGAACCAACATATCTGCTACCTCATGGAAACCACCGGACACAATGCCCACAACCCATCCGCGGTCATGTGCAGTATCAATCAAGGTGCGCGCTCCATACGTCACATGCAGTCGGTCATATACTTTCTCAAAAATATCTGTGCTCAAACCATCTAATAAACGCACACGTTCATGCAATGCTTGGCGAAAATCAATCTTGCCATTCATAGCGCGAGCAGTAATATCGGCAATTTGTTCACCGTAACCGCAGGCAGCACCCAGCTCATCAATAACTTCTTCATCAATCAGGGTGGAATCAATATCCATCACAATAATGCGCTTATCCATGTTTCGATAATATCGTGACCTGAGCCAATCGTGGCGTGTAATTCCACGGTGCGGTAGCCTTAAGAGAGGAATATGGTATGTATCGCAAGAGAAGAAGGCACAGGGAGGCATAATGGATCAGACAGCTGAAAACTTAGCGGCTGAAAACGTCTCGGCTGAAAATGCGCGCGCACACGATTATGCAGCCCAAATTGACCAGTTGCGCATGCGTAATCACTCTCTTGCCACCGCTTTACGCAAAGCAACAGACCAGCTCCAAGGCGCTCGCGAAAAAATGGCAGCCCTGAGCTCGCCGCCACTTACTCGCGCAACTTTCGTACGCATAGATTCTGATACTACTGTGCATGGTCAGCGCCACGTTACTGTGGAAATCGTCAATAATCACCGTCATATGGTGGTGGCAGTAGCACCGGACGTGAATCCTATGCAGTTGCGCGCCGGACAACAGGTACTACTTGACGAAAATATGCGCGTTGTGCGTGCCGATACTGTAACAACTATTGGACGTGTGGTCACAGTTACCCAGGTTTTAGAAGGTTTGCGTTTGCTCGTGCGCGATGCAAGCGGTAATACAGTTGTTATTCGCCGAGGCTACGATACTGCGAACGAGACTATTCAAGCTCAAGATACAGTGATGCTCGATGAATCAGGCGAGTTTGCTGTGCGTCTTATGGAATCGCATAAAGCCCAAGAACTTCTCCTCGAAGAATATCCGCATATTAGTTTTGGCGATATTGGAGGTCTGCACACTCAAATTCGTCAGATTCGCGATGCTGTGCAACTGCCTTTTACTCATCGCGAACTCTACTCTTTCTACGGTTTGCAAGGTGCAAAAGGTATTTTGCTGTATGGTCCTCCAGGAAATGGTAAAACCATGCTGGCTAAAGCTATTGCTCATTCCCTCGCAGAAGAAGGACGCGGAGCTTTTCTTTCTCTTAAAGGTCCTGAAGTGCTCAGTAAGTTTGTGGGCGAAGCAGAACATATGATCCGTATGGTTTTTGACCGCGCTCGCGATATTGCCGCCCACGATAAAGCTGTGGTTATTTTTATTGATGAGATGGATTCTTTGCTGCGCACGCGAGGCTCGGGTATCTCCTCGGATGTGGAAACAACTGTGGTTCCGCAATTTTTGTCTGAGCTAGATGGCTTAGAAGATTTGCATAATGTTGTGGTAATTGGTGCGTCAAACCGTTTAGACATGATTGATCCGGCTGTGCTTCGTCCAGGACGTTTAGATATTAAAATTTCGATTGGCGCTCCCGATAAGCAGGCGGCCAGCGATATTGTGCGTCGCTATGTGGGTGCTAATATGACGCAGGCTGCAGATGTTGATGGTTTGGTTCGCGCTGTGATAGACGATGTGTATGATCCGTCACGTCATGTGGCACTGTTGCGCTCAGATGAAGGCGATATTCAGGTGCGTATGCGCGACTTGATATCAGGTGCGCGTTTGAAAAATATTACTGACCGCGCCAAAATGATGGCTATTAAACAGTCTCTTAATGAGTATAACGCTTCGAATGCTGACCATAATTCGTATGTGCTGCTCAACCGTGACCTGATGCGTTTAGCTGTGCGCGATGAATTTGATGATATATATGATACGTGCGCACATACACCTTCTTCAGGATGGGCTTTGCTGCTTGATTTAGCAGGACGGCGAGTGCGAGAAGTTCATATGGCTGTGCGTGAGGAAGACAGATAGGGTAGGAGCATCGATGAGTGTTCTTCGTGTGATGGGTTTAGAAACCGAGTATGGCGTATCGCGAGTGGGCGGCAAGTACGAAAATCATGCGCAATTATCTTTTGATGTGATTGAAGCTGTGCGTGCTCTTTCTCCGTCAACTGCACACGTGGCATGGAATTATGGTCATGAAGATCCTGTGCATGATGCACGCGGCTATCATATGCCTCGCGCTCACGTATCTTCTGATCTGCTCACCGACCGTGAAGAACTGCGCGCCACTAATGCTCCTCATATTAATGGAGCACGAATCTATGTGGATCATTGCCATCCAGAATATTCCTCTCCTGAAACAATCAGTCCTCGTGAAGCTGTGCTCTACAATCATGCTGGAGATGCGATTATGCAGCATGCTATGGTAAAAGCACAGCAGCCTATAACCTTGTATCGCAATAATGTGGATGGTAAGGGAGCCAGCTGGGGAAGCCATGAAAATTACCAGGTGGAGCGTGCTGTGCCTTTCGATATGCTTTCTGCATTGTTTACAGCTCATGCAGTCTCCCGCCAAATTTACACAGGAGCAGGGCGAGTGGGGCTGGGAGAAGAAAGTGAAACTCCTGGCTTCCAAATAAGTCAACGTGCTGATTATTTTGCTATGAAAGAAGGGCTACAAACAACTTTTCATCGTCCTATTGTTAATACACGCGATGAATCACATTCCACCGATACATATCGTCGTTTCCATGCGATTGTGGGCGATGCTAACCGTATGGATGTGCCTGATTTGCTTAAACTTGGTGTAACCAGTTTATTGTTCTGGGCTCTGGAACATAGCTACGATACTGATGAAACACGCGATTTTGTGCGCTCAATGAGTATGGAAGATCCTGTTGAAGCCATGCATAGTATTTCGCATGACTTAAGCCTTGCTGCTCCTATAGCTATGAGTAATGGAGACAAGCTGAGTGCTATAGATATACAACTGCGACTTCGTTCATGGGTGTATGCTGTGGCTGCAGCACAGTACGATACAGATTCGCGCGGAGAACCACGCTGGCCAGATGAAGATACACATGAAATAGTGCAGTTATGGCAGAAAGTACTTCTGGACTGCTTGGAAGTAGCGCATGCTGATGATACGCAACGTTTACAGCTTAGCGAGGCAGCTAGCCGTTTAGAATGGCTTCTCAAATGGCAAGTGTGTGAATCTATGCGCAGAAGGAAAAATATTCAGTGGTCTAGCCCGCTTTTGCAAGCTATGGATATTTCTTGGGCACGCATAGATGCGCAATCCCTTTTTGCGAAAGTAGCACAGAAAACAGAGCGATTATTCGATACGTCTCTTTTAGAGCACGCTACGCACACTCCTCCTGCATCAACGCGCGCATATACGCGCGGTCTACTCTTACAGCAGTATGCTGCGCATGTGCTCTCTGTCTCTTGGGATATAGTTGTGTTGGATATAGAGGGTAGACGCAGTATTATTGATATGGCTCATCCGCTAACATATACGCGCGCAGACAGCGCGGACACGTTTACGGCTGACTTTAGTATAGAAGAAGTAGAAAAGCGCCTCACAACTTTAACGAAGTAGACTTCGTAAGAGCTTTGACTTCGTAGGAATACAGTTCGAGCAAACTAAACTACGAGTGAACTACACTGCGAATATGAGACGCCTATAGTTTTTCGCTGGGGAGGAATAATGGACTTGCAGCAACTTGCTATGCAGGTGGCGAAGGTAGCTCAAGATGCTGGTCGTCATGCGGCACAAGATCAGCTTACCCCTCATCTGTTGAAAACAAATTCACGTGCAGATGACGAAGCTAATCGTGAAAAATACAGTTCAGATATTGACGATACAGTAGTGCGTTATTTGCGTGAAAAAGTAGTGCAACTCAATCCTTTAGATGGCTTCTGGGAAGAAGTAGGTTCTGAGCGTACTCCAGGTTCCTATTATTGGTGTATTGGACGCATTGACGGTGCTATTAATTATATGCGCAATATGCCGGAGTGGACGGTTACTGTATCTGTTTTTGCTATTGATGATTCAGGTGGAGCAACACCAGTTATTGGTGTTGTTCATGCGCCAGCATTAAATGTAACGTATGTAGCAGCTAAAGGTCATGGTGCTATTCGTATTCGCCACTCTGCATTAGGAGATAAGCGTAGCGCGATTATGCCAACCAGCACTGCAACATTAAAGAACTCCGTGCTGTGCTTTGGAATGTCTTACTTCTCGCATGAATCCAAGCGTGCTTTGCACACGGTATCTGCATTAGCAGGCTTACCATCTGATATTAAACGTATGGGTCCAGCTTCCTTAGATTTGTGCAAGGTGGCGGATGGTACGTATGATGCGTATTTTGAACCAAGCTTGCATTCGTGGGATATTCCTGCCGTATCTGCAGCAGCTGTGGTGGTGGGGGAAGCTCAAGGACGTTTAAGGCAATGGGATGGTTCACCAATGAGTTGGTATCGCACAAATGATGTTGTGGCATCGAATGGTTTAATTATTAACGAATTGCGTGAGTATCTGCTTCCAGTTCAAGCTGAAAACTAAACAACGAAATAACGGATAGAGAATTATGCCTGAAAATAATACGAGCGGACAATCTTTTCAATCTACGCAGTCGTTTAGTGCTGAATCGTTGGGAGGCGCGCAGTCGTTTGGCGCGGCTCAAGAGAGTGTGCAAAACGAGCAGCATATTACTACCGATATGCAATTAGAGGATGCTGCACTAGATTTAGATGCTGTGCTCGATGATATTGAGTCCACATTGGAAGAAAACGCCGAAGAATACGTTAATAGTTTCGTGCAAAAAGGTGGCGAATAGTGCCCCAACTTCGCGATAGCAGCACCTCATCTCAGGTGCCCCCTAGCATTGCAGTTCACGATACCTCCTTCGAAAGAATTTTTGGTATTGAAACAGAATACGGGGTGAGTGTCACTGGGGGAGAGCATGGTATTGATGCTGCTCATGCTGCAGCCGTTATGTTTGAACCTGTTATTTCGCAATCGCGTTCCACCAACACGTATACGGAGAATGGTTCGCGCCTGTATTTGGATGTGGGTTCGCATCCTGAGTATGCCACGGCGGAAGCGCGTACTGTGCGCGATGCTGTGCTCTTAGATGCTGCCGGCGAAAATCTTATGGCGGGTTTAGCACACAACGCCGAACGTATGCTGCGTGAACGCACGAGCAATAACGGGCTGAAAGTGCACGTGTATAAAAACAACACGGATTCTCAAGGTCACTCTTTTGGTTGCCATGAAAATTATTTAGTGCGTCGCGGCGTCAGCTTAGATATGTTAGAACGTTGCTTTATTCCGTTTTTAACCTCGCGTATTATCTATGCTGGGTCTGGAGCTGTGCGCGGCAACGAGTTTCTTATTTCTCAGCGTAGTGATTTTTTGGATGACACTATTTCTTCCGCGACTACACGCTCGCGTCCCATGATTAACACCCGCGATGAACCGCATGCTGATTCACGTGTGTATAGACGATTACATGTGATTATGGGTGATTCGAATCGTTCTCCCCGTGCCAATTGGATGAAACTGATGACTGCGCATCTGGTGCTGTGCATGATTGAGGCAGGAACGCGCGGCGAAAATTACGGTTTGGAGGAGCTTGCACTTGCCGATCCGGGTGAGGCTATGCGGATGATAGCGCGCGATGTGAATGGGGCGGTTTGCGTTCGGCTTGCAGACGGTCGAGAACTTTCAGCCATAGCTATACAACGTGAATACTGCCGTGCTGCTGAGCTATTTATGAGCAGACATGCCGATGATTTACGTGCTGACGTGCGTGAAGAAGCCGCTCAATGCATACAGTTGTGGGCAAAAACTCTTGATCAGTTAGAGCAAGGTAATTTGCATGCTTTGGGCTTATGGGTGGATTGGGTAGCTAAGTATGAGCTGATTGAGGCTATGCGCCGCAGAGGAGCCGATAGTGCGCGCGCTCAACAAATAGATTTTGCTTATCATGATATAGCGCATGACAGCGTATTCAGTGCTTTGATACAGCATGAGCGTATGCATTCTGTTTTTACAAAGGAGCAGATTCGTTCAGCGGTATTGCGAGCTCCTTCAGATACTCGTGCTGCTGCGCGTGGTGCTTTTGTTCATGCTGTACGGTCTACGTCTATGCGGTGGAATGCCGATTGGACGAGTGTGAGCGTAACGCCATCGCGCAATACGCATACGATGACTGCTCATATGCTCGATCCTTTTGATAGTCGGGGAGATGAACAGTTTGATGCTGTGATGCGAGCCGTACGAGGTTTAGACGATAGTAATCCTATTTTGCCGTTGATATAAGAAAAGCTCCCCGTAGGGAGCTTTTCTTATATGTACAGAAAACTTCTTAGTTTTCCTGAGCAGCCTTCTTCAACAAGGAACCTGCGGAAAGCTTTACACCGTAACCTGCTGGGATCTCGATGGTTTCGCCAGTGCGTGGGTTGCGACCAGTGCGAGCTGCGCGGGTTACGCGAGTTGCAGAGAGAACACCAGTGAGGCGCAAGCCTTCGCCGGACTGCAAGGACTCAGCGAGAACTTCCTGGAATGCGTTCACAGCAGCTTCAGCCTGTACCTTGGTCAGGTTAGTCTTCTGTGCAATCTTTGCTACGAGGTCAGACTTGTTGTACGCCATAATAGAACATCCTTCTTGTCAGGGGCTTATACGAAATAAGCCCGATGTATTCACACTCTCCTAATAATACCCGATTTTCCGTACAAAACCGCGAAAAATAGCCAAAAATCTAGAAAATTCTCAGTTTTGTGAGTCAAAATTACACTTTTGTAATTTATTTGTGTGTTTTTTGGGTGTTATAGCTACATAAGATTGTGTTTATTCATGTAGCTCATGGCTGCAGCGCCGAGAGGAATACGGATCCAGTAGGTCATTACGCGGAAAAGCAAAACGGCGGATAATGCCATAGCAGATGGAATACCTACACCGGTAAATGCAACAGTTAACGAGGTTTCCACACCGCCTAAACCACCCGGTGTTGGTGCAGCAGATCCTACTGTATTAGCAACCAAGAAAATAAAAGTAGTATCAATAAAGTTTGCTGGAATATTAAAAGCACGTAAAGCAGCCCAGAAGCTTAAACCAAGCAAAAGGTTTTGGATAATCGAACCCATAACTGCCAGCGCAAGTTTCTGCGGTTGCGTAATCAAAAAGAGGAGCTGACGAGCAAAATTTTTCAATGGAGGAACAAGCTTCGTCATAATTAGTTTGCGTACAGGGGTAATAATCATACTTAACGCAATAATCAAGCCAAGAATACCGAGCACAATAGCTAAAGTTCCTGTTGGTACTAAACGAGTAATACCGTTATTACCAGTAAACAAGCCGAAAATAATCAAAATGCTAAAAACAGTAGCAAACTGCACAGCAACAGTTGCCGTCATAACTGCTGTAGCCGAGTTATTTTTATGACCAGTTTTACGCAAAAAACGCAAGTTCACAAAAGCAGGACCAATGCCCGCAGGCATGCTTACAGCCGCAAAACTTTGAGCAACCTGAGAAATAAAAACATCTAATGCACGTCTCTTATCGCTGTCCATATATGTGCCCAAAGTAATCGCCGAGCCAATCCATGAAGCGCAGCCTGCTATAAAACTTAAAGCAGCAAAACTAGGGCTGGCGTGATGAACGCTATCGATAATCGTGCGCATATTGAGCTGAGTGAGAACAACAAAGAGAGCAATAACGACCAAAACCGCCGTAATGAAGTTGCGTAAGCTGAAACGCGATAGAGGAACGAGGTCAACATCATCAGTATCATCCTGAGAACCCAGAGCACTGAGTTGAGAGCGCAAGTCCTTCATAATAGAACGGTTCCAAGTGCTCATATCGCGCACAGAGGATGGGATAAGAACATTTTGCACAAAAGGCGTAATGCCCTGCAACTTTTCGTTCGACCAAGCAGCACGTGCAGCACGAATAGTTGCCTCCACTCCTGCAAGAGCGGATAAAACAGTTAAGATTTGAACGCGGTCGGCAGCAATATGAGCTGCGCTGCTAGTAACGTCGCCATTTTCCCAACCGCACACAATAAGCTCTCCTTGAGCGTTACGTGCCAGAGACTCCACAGAAATATGGCGGTGAGTAATGCCATGTGCATGAGCAGTGTCGAGGAATCGCAGCACATGAGCAATATCATTGTCGCTAATTGTATTCGTGTTAGCAGCGGTAATAGCTGTGTTTTTGTGCAAGAAAAGGATGGCTGAATCTTTCGATTGCGTAGCTGCATAAGGCTCTACAGCGTCTAAACCACTATTGCGCACAGCCAGAAGCATAAGCATATGATGATGCGTCATATCGTTTACAGAACGGTCGCGACGCAAGGATAAATGCGATAATTGCACGCTTTGCCAGACCTGACGCACATAGCTTTTGCTATGATTTTGCGCATCTGCTACCGATGCAATAAATTGATGGCCATTGTCAGTGGTGAGCGTATATCGGCGCGAATTATAAGTAATATCGTCATCAACGCTGAAGTTGCGAGCATTAAGCGCGGTATCTCCAGCAAAATCAATACGTATAGGATTAAGTCCCACTGATTGAGCAGCATGAACAATGCCTTGACCCCATATACCAATATTGGGCGAGCCAACCGTAAAACGAATAAGCAGACCTATGCAACGGCCTACAAGCAAAGACACCATCATGCCCACAAACGAGTTTGCCGATAACATGACTAAAACGGCGGACACGATGATGAGGGCATTCCAACTCCATGTGAGAGTGGAGCGCAGACGGTGAGGTCCAGCGCATGTGAGGAAAGCGATCAATCCGCTAAAGAGTTCAGGTAAGAGAAATTGAATGCTGCTTGGTGATGATAACGCATCGATAAGTGGCATATAATGGATGGTCATAATAAGCTGTGATATGCCCACAGCTCCGGAAATCCCGGCAAGAAAGCCGACTAGAGAAATTGCTGTTTGCCCCCATTCGCGTTGAGATAGAAGCTGCACAACAACACTCAAAATAATAATAGTCATGGTTGCTTGCTGCAAAAATGCCAGAGGAACAGCGAAAAGCCAGTCATCTAATACCAAGCCCACAGCATGAGCATCTGCTTCCACACCACGAGTAATACCATGCAAATATAAAGACAGTAGGGTGAGAAGAACGGCTCCTAGCAGGGAAAATATGGCGTTTGTTAAATCTGCAATATCGTGGGCGCGCTGAGGTTTTATATCGTGAATGAGCACGGTGTCGCTGTGAGTGTGGGAGTGAAGCTGTTTTTCGGAACGAAGCGTGTTTTCCGAACGGAGCGTGTTTTCCGAACGGAGTGTGTGCTGTGTCTTCTCTGTCTGCGGGGTAGAGGAGTTGTGTTCATTCGCGTTAATACGTGAATCAGTTGTCTTCATAAAACCCTTTAGCGCTGGATAATCAGTCAATAGTCAGTGGATAGTTCATGGGTAACCGTTAGGTAGCCAATGAAAATGAGGCAGTAACTTGTGCCACTGCCTCGTCTCCTTATAGCCCGATTATACTACCGATAATCTACCGATGCATAAAATCAACGAGCTTATTTGCCACACCTGTGTAGGTAGATGGGGAGAGAGCTGCTAAACGTGCAGCAGTATCATCATCGAAGTTCAGTGTGCCAATAAACTGCTCAACATCGTCGGAAGAAATAGAATGACCGCGCATCACTTCCTTCACGCGCTCATATGGATTATCCATTCCTTCGATGCCCTTCAAGGCTTGAGCGCGCATAGCAGTTTGAATAGGTTCACCGAGAACTTCCCAATTCTCGTCCAGCTCTCCAGCAATCACCGACTCATGAGGGTGAATTGCGTCTAAGCCACCAGACAAGTTGTAGAGAGCTAACATGCTGTAGCCGAAGGCCACACCGATATTACGCTGAGTTGTGGAATCAGTTAAATCACGCTGCCAGCGAGATTCTACGAGCGTTGCGCTGAGAGAATCGAATAGAGCGCAAGACAATTCCAAATTAGCTTCGGCATTTTCAAAGCGGATAGGATTGACCTTGTGAGGCATGGTGGAGGAGCCTGTTGCACCCTTGACGGGAACTTGAGCGAAAACGCCACGAGAAATATACATCCATACATCTTGTGCCAGATTATGTGCAATGCGGTTGAAATGGCTAATGGATGAATACAGTTCTGCCTGCCAATCATGATTTTCAATCTGAGTGGTCAGAGGATTCCATGTAAGCCCCAGACGCTGGGAGACGAAACGATGAGACAAGCTGGCCCAATCAACCTCTGGCAAAGCAACAGTATGTGCACCGAAAGTACCCGTTGCTCCGTTAATCTTTCCCAAATATTCCTGAGCTTCTACATGACGAATCTGACGGCTTAAGCGATAGACCCATACAGCCATTTCCTTGCCCAAAGTACTTGGGGTAGCTGGCTGACCGTGGGTGAGGCTGAGCATAGGTAGATCGCGATATTGTTCTGCATTTGCAGTCAACTGATCGACGAGCTTATGAGCTGCAGGCAGCCAGATATTTTCAACAGCACCCTTAACGCATAATGCATAAGAGAGGTTGTTAATATCCTCGCTGGTGCAGGCAAAATGAACCAAAGGCTTCAAACGAGGAAGCTGTGTTGAACCTAAAACGTCTGGAGCAGCATCCAAGCGACGGTCAATGTAGTATTCGATTGCCTTCACATCGTGATGAGTTACGGACTCGATGGAGGCTAACTCTGCAATACTTTCATCGTTAAAATCTGCTTCAATAGAGCGCAAATAGTCAATTTCTTCTGGGGCGAATGGTTCTACACCTGGAATAACGCTATTGCCGCCGTCACCATTGGCAAGCTCAATCATCCATTCAATTTCCACATGAATACGTGTGCGATTGAGTGCAGGTTCGCTTAAATATTCAACGAGTGGAGATGTGGCAGATTGATAGCGGCCATCGAGAGGACTTAAAGCAATATGTGGGGTAATGTCAGTTAAGTTCATATCCCCAGCCTACGGCAAGGCATATACGCGCAGAGCGTTTAGTTGCTCGATATTCGGCATCTGAAATACATGTTTTTATCCATAGTTCCCTCCGTGAGTGTGCGGATATGCTGATCGTGTTCATTGAGATTTTCGTTGTGCAGTTTTTGAGCGTCTTCTAAGGTTGCTCGATGATAGTTCATGCCGTGCGTGAGCTCGTGCTTTTCAGCGGCGTGAGCGACGGGCGTGGACGATGGGAAGGTGGAGTGTGCAGGTGCGGGGTTTGGTGCGGTCGCGTTGTTTGCTAATCCTGACGCAGAATCGCTGATAACGCCGCGCACAGTAAGCCAATGAGGATGTTTTGGATTGCTGCGTCCATCTAGATGCGAAACGATTTCTCGATCTGTTTCTATGCTGGTCACCCACGTTGTTTTTGTGGCAATAGGGTGATGCGCAATAGGAGAGCCTGCGGTTACAACATGAGCAATCGTATAAGGCTGCTGTGCATCGCTTGCTAAAGCAGCAGCCACAATTCCCCCTTGAGAGTGACCAACGAGAGCAACCGGTTCTCCCGCTTTAATTCCAGCACGATGCATGGCAGTGCGCACGGCAAGAAGACTATGTGCCTGCTCACGGGTTTGTTCACGCGAAGACATAAGACTGAGATTTTGGCTCCATCCGAAAGGTGAGTCTTTCTTTCCGTCGGTGCCTGGAATAGTCACTATCCACGAGTGTGACCCATCGGTGTGCGTGTAGCGTTGGATTGCTACAGTGCCGTACGAGTTTCCTGGCTGTCCAATGCTGAGTTTTTCGAGGTTGACTATGGTGTCGTGCAGATTGTGAGCAGCGGGCAGAGGAGCGCTAACTGAAACAGCTTTAATATTCATGGCGTAACTGGTATGTGTGCTACTGAGCGGTGAGACGGGATGAGCAAGAGCATCAGCAACTCCAGGAATCCCTTCACATGGAGAGAAAATACGGCTGACACCACTCAAGTAGTCTTCTTGTGCAGACCGTGAGTTTGTTAGAGATCCTATGAGCGAAGCGTGGGGCGATGCCATCTCGCGAATAGTAGACCACGCGCCCAGAGCAAAGGCTGTGGGTACTGGATAGTGATACGCGGCAGCCATAGTTAAAGCGGATATGATACGAGAGGTCTGTGCCTCGGTTTGAGAATACAGATTATATGAGCGCATCATGCAATCAGCTATATGACGAAGTTGAGCAATAACACTGAGCGCTGATTGCACATGCTGCGCAAGAACTGTGCATAGATTCGCGCAATGTGCTGATGAAGGATGCGAAGCTCCGCTGTGTGCAGCACACGTGGCAATAGTCATACTGCGTTGATGTATATAGCTGTGCGTTTGTTGCATAGCACTAGTATTCATCTCTAATTGCTCGGCATAATTGATCATCTGGCAGGCATATGTATGCAACTCATCAGGATTATCCAGCACAGTGGTACCGCCAAAAATATGTGCAAAAGTATAGATTGGACTGCTCATGTAATCATCACCTGATCTACATAGATACGTGAACTTGAGCAGTCTAAAGCGCTAGCCAAAACAGCACATTGCTCACGAAAAGCCGTGCCTGCATCGCCATACCATACAATACGAGAACTGGACTGCACAAGGGATAATGCTTGCACCATAGTGTCATGACTTGTACGTAATGCGCTAGCCGCAAGATAACGGCAATCTGCATACACCTCCGCACATGTGCATGTGAGAGGAAGAATTGATGGATCTCTCATAAAACTTGCAGTATATGCGGCATCAAATTCTTCTTGCGTATGGGCAGGCGCACGCTGAGGTGTTAAGCGTTCCATAAGAGGGCGGCGCAATGTTTTTTGAAGGTCAATAAAAGAAGCGTTCATATATCTATTGTCTTGCGCTGCGAACTGAAGAAAAAATTATCAGGAATATGTGAACCAATGTGGATAACACGCCATAAGGGGCGCATGGAGAGCGCGGCTGCGTCGTGCTAGAAAGTGGCTCTTGGGTTTTTAGCGGGGTTGTGTGTGAATGGTTCGTGAATCGTGACTTCGTCTATTCATGCATCGAGGAGCATTCATTCCACTCTGATTTGGGAAGATCTCTTGCTCTGACGCATTCTGCTTAACCGATTAATACACCTGTTATTCCAGTTTTGAAGCACAAAAATGGCTTCAAAACTG
>NZ_KV812468.1:511692-561064 GCF_001813415.1 Alloscardovia sp. HMSC034E08
CATATCGGTTGCGCGTATCGACTTCACTCATGAAAACAAACCACATTCACACAGCAACCACATCTTGACACATGACTGCCAGAGAAATCAACTAGAACCTACTGAGCAACTTCCTCCCCTAAACCCCACTAAGTTCCAAGAGCCTAGAAAGTACCAAAACGATAGAGGAGTGCATAAAAAACCGATGACTGCTCAAGATTAAGGCAGTCATCGGCTTTTTCCACATGTACAGTTTTTACCACGGTTTTTTAGTTTTTGTTGGAGGAGCTTGAGGCTCTACACTATTATTCGCACCTGCATTTTGTGCTAACAGCGTTTTCATGCGCTCCTGCGTATCTTCATCTAACGTGGTCGATGAGTTATCCGATTGCCCAGACGACCCAGAAGAATTCGATGAATCAGGAGAAGAAGATACCTGATTATTATCTGTGCTGGAGGAACTATCTTTCTTCTTTAAGTCCTCCTCAATCTGCTTGGTGAGTTGAGCAGATAATTTCTCATTATGCGCAATAGATGATTGCAAGCCAGGAATTTTCATCCACGATAGGGAAGAAGCGCGACTAAATAAGTTATCAGTACTCACTTGACTCGCTGCTAAAGCAGCTAAATCAGGATTTGTAGTCGAATACTCAGCAATGGCATTATTGAGTTGCTCAGTAGCTGTGTTATATATGCGTGCCGTCATGAGGTTAAAACCGCACATGCCAACCGCAAACACGCATACAATACTTCCAATAATCCACAAAATGCGTGTAGCAAGCCCACCGCGGTGTTCTGTACGTGATGATGAAATGTTTGCACGTGTCGGGATGCTCATAAGCGCACCAACTTTCTCGATTGCATGAACCACGCAATAGTTTCCCAAGCAATAACCGCAATAAAAACAATTGCCCATGGCCACACAAGTAATACGGTCTGCTGAGATGTACGTGTAGTTACGGTGAGACGGTATTTATCTGACGTACCTTGCTTAAGCTGCGCCTTAAAAGCGTCAGTAGCATCGGCATGTACGTAGATACCGGAAAGCTGATCGGCAATCGTGCTCAAATTCGATTCGTTCAGCTGAGATATACCATCTTGTTGAGTATCAGGATCTTGAACCCATGCAGTTGTAGTCTGCTCGCTCATCGCATTGATTCCTGTTTGTGTGCTCGGGATTTTACCGCCTTGAGTAGACCCCACGCCAATAACCACAGCCTCATCTACATATTTGCGCAAAACAGAGAAACTTTTCACAGATTCTGCGCTGGTTTGCTCGCCATCAGAAATAATATAGAGCACGCGCACGTTTTGTGGATGATTATCTTGAGCAGCTTTCAGTGCCACCGTCAGGGCATTGAGCGGAGCATCAAGGCTGGAACCTGCAGATACTTGGGTAGGTTCAGTTGTTAAGCTATCTGCCCAATTATTTACAGCATTCACATCAGGAGTTAAAGGTAAGTTAACCGTGGCATTGGCGCCAAAGCTCAGTGTAGAAAATTGAGCGTCTGGATACAGCCCGGCAATATCGCGTACTGCATCTCGTGCGGCGTGAATACGTGTGATTTGTGTACTCGAACCATAGGTAGCGTCACGCACTGCCATAGAGCCAGTTACATCCACGGCAATAAAAACGTCAGTAGCATTAATAGCGCGCGTTGTTGTACGTTGAACGATACTTGGTCCGCTTATCATAATGCAAGCAAGCACAATAAGAATCCAGCGTCGAATAATCATGCCAACAGTAGAGTCAGTATATGGACGCTCGCGTACGAAGCGTATGCTCAGCCATCCCATGGCTGCCAGCAGAACAACACAAACGAAAAGGGAAGGAATAAGACCAAAAACAGGAATAAAACTCATTATCGATGAATCCTTCCTGCAGCAATACATGTTATAAGCACCGCACCTGCTAATACTGCGAGAATTAAGGCAGGAGCATCTGAAAGATTAGACACATCATCATGAAGTTGAGCGCCTGATTTTGTAGAACTAATATCGCGAACAATCGCATCTACGGTATCGTGAGAATTCAAATCAACATATGTTCCGCCATAATCTTCAATACTTTTCTTCATCGTTACTACTGCTTCGGAATCACTGGTTTTATCTGTTCCAACATAGAGAGCATCAACATTAATATGCGCTTTTTTAGCAATATCCAAAGCTTCTTCCAAAGTAAAAGTTTGCTTGCCAGAAGGAACGTTATCTGTGGCTAAAATAATCGAAGCAGATCGAGCGTTCTGAGAGCGAGAACTCGTCAGCTGGGGAAGCATCATAGTGCAGGACACAAGACCGTCACCAATAAGAGAGGTTGAATTTTCAATATTTTGAGTGCCCTGCAACCAATCGTTAATCTCCTGATACTCTTTATCGCTCATGGCGTCAATAGACGCTTGGGTTTGCACTCGGCTCAGCAAGGTGTACGCATAATTGAGCTGATTGCTAATCACAGCATAATCATCGGTTAAAGGGAAAACAGTTTTAGATGTTGAGTTAAAAATACTCAATCCAATGCGTTCTCCGTTTAAATTCCGTGCAATTTGAGAATATGCTGCGATAATTTGGCGGTCATACGATAGCGCCGAACCAGATACATCCAAGCACAGCACTATATCGCGCGAAGCGGAGCGAGTTTTTTCTGCAGATACTGACGCTGGGCGTGCCACAAGTATGAGCGCACACACAAGAGCAATACTCATAGCCGAAACAACGAGGCGCGTCATACGACGGTATGTGCGTGCGAAACGTGAAGCTGTTTCTCCAGCTAAATCAGAATCAACATCATAAACAATAGCAGTATTATTATCGCGCGCATCAGGTTGCTTAGACGAAGCCTGGACTCGACGCATAATAAGCGCCGCAACAGCGAAAACTATTGCACAGATAATAAGAGCTATAAGCCCTGCAAACGGCCACATAAGACGTGTAGGTAGGAAAGAAAACATTTAAGCATCCCACCTTTCAATCACGGATGTAACCCATCGGCATGCATCATTGACCGTGACTTGAGCGCTACGCGCGTTGGTTGCTTCATAGGCAAATTCAGGTGGATATAATCCCTCAATAGTGGAGCGTAACAGATTCATGCCTTCTGCATGCTGAGTATGAGCGTGCTCCATATGCTCCAAATCCGCCAAAGTATGTGAAGTAATATCCGTGTGCAGACGGGTAGACGCAAATTGCCGAGTAATAGCTGCTAATTCATGGAAAGCCTCGGTTTTGCTTATTTTTCCTGCATCGAAAGATTTATTAACAGTCTGCACGCGACGTGTGAAATCAGCACCGCCAACAGCTTTCTTATGTTCGTTTTGGTGACGATTTTTATCAGTTCGAGGTAAGAAAGTAATAACGCTGGCAATAATACAGATTATTGCCAGTACTGCTGCCACAAGCAGCGCAATAAGCACAGGAGTAGAACTAAAAGTGGCAGCAGGATTTCCTTGGAAAGTGCCTGCTAAAGTCACTGAATACATCATAAAAGACTAAAACCGTATCCTTCCTAACTCAGCGCGCAGATATGCTTACCGGTGAATGCTGCACACCGAAATGAGGGGAACGTTGAGTTTGTGAAATGCGGTGAATAAAATCTGAGAACATTGATTCGTTAGACTCAGCATGAAATAAAGTTGCGCCAGTTTTCGCTAAACGGTGATGAAGTTCGTCGGCGCTTAACTGACGAGAAATAGCAACCTCAGTGCTGACCGCACTATGACGCATAAAAGCAGGAATTTTAGCCATAATATGGTTGCGCGTACTATCTTCAGCATAAATACTGTGAAAATGAGCAGAGCTTTCAAACGGATTGGCGCTACTGATATTAACTACAACAACTGGATGCGTTTGGCTTAAAATGCTGACACGATGCAAAGCAGCAGAAGACCATGCTTTATCACGAGTAATCAGAATCATCAAAGAATACTTATCGCGCAGATGCACAGCGTAATCTAGCATGGCATCCCAATCGCTGGAATAAGGAAAATCATGATGAGAAATCTGTTCAAGCAGAGCGTCACACTGTTCGTAACCCCCAGTAAAAGGCATGCGTGTAATAGAATGCGAATCTCCAAGCACGAAGTTCACATTGTCTCCGCGTTTAAGCGAGAGCATGGAAAACATGCGCACAGCATTCATAGCCACATCTATATGACGTTCGCCAGCCGGAGTGCTTCCTAAGAGTTGGCGTCCTGCGTCAATAATCATCCACACATTACTGGTGGCGTTGTGCTCGCGAGACACCACAATTGGTAAACCGCTACGAGCACTGGCTTTCCAATCAATTGAGCGTGCCTCATCGCCAATAATATAAGGGCGTAAATCAAGGAAATCATCTCCAGAGCCGCGGCGATGAGTTGGATGCTCTCCTTCCATAATACCCATGGCTTTGCGCACAATAGGCAGGCTTAAACGAGGTCCAAGAGCCTCAATTTTTCGCCGAATAGGGTCAACATGTTTTTGATACGTCACAGCGCGTCCTTATAATCCAAAAGCTTTACGAAGTCTTCTCACATATATCCAAACATGAGCACAGACGCACTCATACAACGAAGGCATAGTCTATGCTCAGGAGCTGCTAACACCTTTATGGAACGGGTATAGTGCTAATAATGGTGTCAATAACTTGATCGGATGTAATGCCGTCTGCTAAAGCCTCAAAAGTCATCAAAATACGATGACGCAGCACACTATGAGCGTGAGACTTCACATCTTCAGGAATAACGTAATCGCGACCGTTAATTAATGCCTGAGCTTGAGCAATACGAATTAAACTAATAGATGCACGAGGAGATGCGCCCAAACGAACCAGCGACGATAATCCTTTAATAGGATGATTACCAGAGCCTCGAGATGTGCTGACAATATCGACAACATATTTTTTAATTTCTTCGCTCACATGTACACGGCGAGCGGTAGAACGCAAATAGCTGACGTCACTCAAAGAAATAGCATGAGCTTCTTGTGTCTCAAACTGCACAGAATCGCTAGCTTGGCGACCGAGCATAGAGAGCATCGCTACTTCCTGCTCGGCGCTTGGATACGTCATAACAGTTTTCATCATAAAACGATCCATTTGAGCTTCAGGCAAATTATATGTGCCCTCTTCTTCTACAGGATTTTGCGTAGCAATAACCATAAATGGTTGCGGCAGAGCAATACGCTCACCACCAATAGTGGTTGCGCCTTCTGCCATAGATTCGAGCATAGCGGACTGAGTTTTTGCGCTAGAACGGTTAATCTCATCCAAGAGCACAATATTGGCATGCACAGGACCAATCTGTGTAATCATTTTCTGCGTAGCAAAATCAAAAATTTGTGTTCCTACTAAATCAGCAGGCATAAGATCGGGAGTGCACTGAACACGTTTGAAACTTCCCGAAACACAAGAAGCGAGTAGGCGAGCGGCAGTGGTCTTTGCTAAGCCAGGAACAGATTCAATAAGGATATGTCCGCCAGCAATAAGCGTAACAATAAGAGATTCGCGTAATTCTTCTTGACCCACCAGACCTTGAGAGAAACGTTCGCGCATACGCTGAGCTAATTGCATGGAACGTTGTGGACTTTCTGGCGTGGATGTAGAGGAAAGAGGTGATGCTACAGGAGGTTGGGGAGCAGAAGAGCTCAGATTTAGACCAAGTGCATCGCTGTTTTCAGATGTGTGCGAAAAAATAGACATAGTTCCACCTTAAAGCAGATTGACGAGCAGATATACCGTATTGCGCTGTGTGCTAAGTAATCTGCACAGGATATCTGCAAGATTGATGACTTTGTTTGATTTATTTGTTTAGGGTAGCTGCCAGTTGATTGGTTGAATACCCATATTCGCGAGAGCTTCGTTTGTGCGCGAAAAAGGATGCGAACCAAAAAAGCCGCGATAAGCGGATAAAGGGCTAGGATGAGCTGACTCAATAACAGTTGCATGGGTGAGCAACGGCTTAAGATTTCGTGCATTACGACCCCATAAAATGGCTACGAAAGGCAAGGGATTGCCGTGGGAATCAACGCGGTTATTCAAAGCGCGAATAGCGGCTTCAGTAATAACTTCCCAGCCTAATCCTTCATGAGAATTTGCCTGGCCAGCACGCACGCTCAAAGAACGGTTTAAAAGCATTACTCCCTGATCTGCCCATGCAGTTAAATCGCCGTTAGACGGTTCAGGAACACCCATATCATCAACAAGTTCCTTGAAAATATTTATAAGGCTTTTCGGCAGAGGGTGAACATGAGGAGCAACAGAAAAACTCAATCCCACAGCATGACCAGGAGTAGGGTAAGGATCTTGACCCACTATAAGAACTTTGATGGAATCCAACGGATAAGTAAACGCACGCAAAATCAAAGAGCCAGCAGGTAAAATACGAATTCCTTGAGTCTGTTCAGCGCGCAACAGCTCTCCCATAGCACGAATGTGTGGTTCAACTGGTTCTAAAGCCTGCGCCCATGAAGGGTGAATAATACTCGATAATGGTGCGGTGTGCTGTGACGATGAGGTTTCTTCAGCTGTAGTCATACTACGTAGTGTAAGAGTAAGGTCTGAGAAATGCAGCAATACCAAGAGTGAGCAAAAATGAAGATTTTACGAGAAAAGTGCGAGTAAAAGCACCAAGTGCATAGTATTTCGTAGAATAGAGCACAGTTTATATAAGGAGAAGATATGGCACAAGCAAAATCGGATTATCCACGTGATGAATTTGATGTATTTTCCGCAGTCGCTGGTGGTGCACACCGCGGAAAGAAAACCATTCTGGCACGTGTGATGCCTTTTATTATTGCCATGATAGTTGCTGCTTTATGCGCTTTGGCTTTCTTAACATGGACGAATGATTGGTTGGGAGAAAATGGTCTTAATATTTCCCCGAGCACAACTACATCAAAAAAAGTAGCCTCTGCTAAAAAGAGCGCATCTAAAGATACAACATCTAAGAAGGACGCAGACGCGCAATCTGAAAAGTCAGAAAAAACTACAGAAGATAGCTCGTCGAATAGTTCGGAATCGCAAAATTCTCAGCAAGACCAGCAAGCGCAACAGCAGCCAGCAGCTCAAGCTGATAAATCAAAAGCAGTGTATATATATAACGGTACGGGAGTATCTGGTTTAGCTGCTACGAAAGCTCAGTCCTTAAAGAACGCTGGCTATACAAACGTCACTCCTGCAAACCCAAGCGGCACAGGTTTACCAAGTGCAAATACCGTGTGGTATGTCAATGATGCTGATAAAGCAACAGCAGATGATATTGCTGCTCAACTAGGTATTTCTGCTGTGCAGAAAGTGTCTGGACTGAGCAATGGCGATATCGCGGTTGTTATTATGCAGCAGTAGACAAGGTGCATAAATTTGCGTATAAATCGGGCGTAGAGATTGTGCACAAAGCTACGCATAAAAGGAGCACATAAAGTTGCTCTGTAAAGAAAACTTAGGCTGAAGGCAAAACGCTGAATAAAAATTAGCATTTTTCTCTATAGGGGTGCTAATCTATAGGAAGAAATCAAAACTTGAGTGTAATTGACTCAGGTTTTGAAGAAACTCGACAGAAAACTCGTCTGGAAAGGATAATCATGGCAAAGATTATTGCTTATGATGATGAAGCACGTCAGGGTATGCTTGCTGGTCTTGATCAGTTGGCAGACACTGTAAAGGTAACTTTGGGACCAAAGGGTCGCAATGTTGTTCTTGACAAAACTTATGGTGCTCCAACTATTACCAACGATGGTGTATCCATTGCGAAGGAAATTGATCTGGAAGATCCATACGAGCGCATTGGTGCAGAACTCGTTAAGGAAGTTGCAAAGAAGACTGATGATGTTGCTGGTGACGGTACCACAACTGCAACCGTTTTGGCTCAGTCTTTGGTGCACGAAGGCTTGAAGAACGTTACTGCAGGTTCTAACCCAATCGCTTTGCGTCGCGGTATTGAAAAGGCTGCAGACGCCATTGTTAAGTCTTTGCTTGAGTCTGCAAAGGACGTAGAGACCAAGGAACAGATTGCAGCAACTGCAACTATTTCTGCTGCAGATTCAGAGGTTGGTGAGCGTATTGCTGAGGCTTTGGACAAGGTTGGTCAGGACGGTGTTGTAACTGTTGAAGATAACAACAAGTTCGGTCTCGATCTTGATTTCACTGAAGGTATGCGCTTCGATAAGGGTTATATTTCCCCTTACTTTGTGACCAACCCAGAAGACCAGACTGCTGTTTTGGAAGATCCATACATCTTGCTCACATCTGGCAAGGTATCTTCTCAGCAGGATATTGTGCATGTGGCTGAGCTTGTTATGAAGTCTGGTAAGCCATTGCTTATTATCGCTGAAGACGTTGATGGCGAAGCTCTTCCAACTCTCGTACTCAACAAGATTCGCGGTACCTTTAACACTGTTGCTGTAAAGGCTCCAGGTTTCGGTGACCGTCGTAAGGCTATGCTCCAGGATATGGCTATTTTGACTGGTGCACAGGTAGTTTCTGAAGAAGTTGGCTTAAAGCTTGACTCTATTGACGAAACTGTTCTTGGTCACGCAGCTAAGGTGATTGTTTCTAAGGATGAAACAACCATCGTCTCTGGTGCAGGATCTGCTGACGATGTAGCTGCTCGCGTAGCTCAGATTCGTCAAGAGATTGACGCAACTGATTCCGACTACGACCGCGAAAAGTTGCAGGAGCGTTTGGCTAAGCTCGCTGGTGGTGTAGCAGTTATTAAGGTTGGTGCTGCAACCGAAGTTGAAGCTAAGGAACGCAAGCACCGCATCGAAGATGCAGTACGCAACGCAAAGGCAGCTATCGAAGAAGGCCTCGTACCTGGTGGTGGTGTTGCTCTTATTCAGGCAGCTGCAGATGTGGAAAGCTCTGTACAGCTCGAAGGCGACGAAGCAACTGGCGCAAGCATCGTCTTCCGTGCTGTAGAAGCTCCAATCAAGCAGATTGCTTCTAATGCAGGTTTGTCTGGCGACGTTGTTATCGACAAGGTACGCTCCTTGCCAGCAGGTCATGGTCTCAATGCTGCAAGCGGCGAATATGAAGATCTCATGGCAGCAGGCGTTACCGATCCAGTAAAGGTAACTCGTTCTGCTCTGCAGAATGCAGCATCTATTGCTGGTCTGTTCCTCACCACTGAAGCAGTTGTGGCTAACAAGCCAGAACCAGCTGCTCCAGCTCCAGCAGCACCAGACATGGGTTACTAAAAAGTTCGAAGTTACTGAACTTTAGCTGATAGAGCTGATAGAAGCTAGTAGAGGAGGAGTCCTATCGTCCCGACGGGCGGTAGGACTTCTCCTCTATTGCACTGCCTCTATTGCACTTCTGAGCAGCAGAGACGCTGAACTACTGAGCAAAGAGCTGACTAGCTTGTGCTTCTGTATCTGCATACAATTGCGCGGCATACGTCATTGCTTGCTGAATAGATACTAAAGACTCTTCCATGGTGCGTTGAGCAGCTTGCCATTGCTGCATAACAGCGTGGAATTGTGTGGCAGCGCTGCCTTGCCAAGAAGCTTCTAAATCAGCCAGTTGCGCGCACATGGTGGACACAGAAGAACGAATAGATTCGATTGATGAATTCACCTGTGTGCTGGCATTGAGAATATGCTCAGAATCTACATGATATGTAGACATAATAACCTCCTTTCGAGGTTGGGGTAGAGATATGCGAGAAAGAAGTACTTCTCACTTTAGGAGTCTTATATGCAGGAATAAAATTAAAATGAATATGTGAACCAATGTGAATAACACGCCGAGAAAGAACAGAGAATCTCGTTAAAATCCAAGATTGCTTTCAGTTAATTTTCAGGAAGCTCTGTCACTATAGTCATTATGGTAAATAATCAAGAAGCACGTTTGGTAGTTGTAGATGATGAGCCGTCGATTCGCGAGCTCCTGTCCGCTTCTTTGCGTTTTTCCGGGTTTGAAGTCATTACCGCGTCTAACGGCACTGAAGCTATTGAGGTTATTGTTGACTCTCAACCAGACCTCATCATTATGGACGTGATGATGCCAGATATCGACGGCTTTACGGTAACAAGCCGTATTCGTCAAGAAGGAATTGACGCGCCAGTTCTTTTCCTCACAGCACGTGACGATACCCAAGATAAGGTGATGGGATTAACCGTTGGTGGTGATGATTACGTAACCAAGCCTTTTAGTCTTGAAGAGGTAGTGGCACGTATTCGCGCTATTTTGCGCCGCACACGCGAAGAAGTTGAAGATAATCCTGTTATTCGTGTGGCTGATTTAGAGATTAACGAAGATTCTCACGATGTTACTCGTCATGGAGAACTCATTGATTTAAGCCCAACTGAATACAAATTACTGCGTTATCTCATGGATAACGAGGGTCGTGTGCTCAGCAAAGCTCAGATTCTCGATCATGTATGGCAATACGATTGGGGCGGAGACGCCGCTATTGTTGAATCATATATTTCTTATCTGCGCAAAAAGATTGATGGCGTAACGTATACGGATGACGAAGGTAATGCGCAAAAAGTGGAGCCAATTATCTTAACAAAACGCGGTATTGGCTATATGATTCGCGAACCACGCGACTAATTGTAGTCATTACTATCTGCACGTAACAGCATAAGTACTAAGGCATGAGTCATGGGAAAATCTACGGATAAAACTGCGCCTATGTCAAGCAAAAAACGCAGTTTCTTGAGCAATATTCAATGGAAACTTAGTTGTATTCCTTTGGCTGCTAGGCTCATGACTTTAGTGCTTGTTTTTCTTATTGTTGCTAGTTCTGTGCTTGTCTTGGCATCGAGGCAACTCGTATCGTCAGCGCTGATGCAGAAAACAGATACCCAGTTAATGCGTCAAGCAACGCTGGTTATTAACAATATTGATTTATTACAGTCAGAAAATGCAAGCGACCAAAAGAGCAGTAGCGAGCAGAGTCCGTCTTTAGGAAATCAACTAAAAGAACAATTTTTTAAGAATTCTGATACAGCATCACAGAAACGTCCTTCTCCATACTCTACAACAGGAAATCAGAACCTCGGACCAACAGATTATTTTGTGCAAATCCGTGATAACGATAATAATGTGTTGAGCACGCCACTTATTCCTATTGCACATGATGGCGTAGAATCCATACCAACCTTGCCTCAAGAAGGTAAATCAGCAACTTTCTTGTACGGTGAACCAACAACTGTTGCCGCTAGTGTTCATGTGTCGAAAAATGTATCGTTAACAGAACGTCAAGCAATAATGGCTCATTCACCGTGGCGTGTTATTGCAGCGCAATACGTGAACCGTGCAACAGGAATGGAATATGTGGTCTATATTGGTCTGTCTTTGTTTGATGTGAACGATACGATCCAAGCCTTAACAGTGTATTTCGTTTGGTCGGCTGTAGGTATTGTTATTACTGCAGGATTTTTGGCCTTGCTTGCTGTACGTCGCTCTCTGCGTCCTTTGAAGAAGATGGAACAGACAGCAGAAAAAATTGCTGCCGGTGATTTATCTCAGCGTGTAGAAAGAGCCCCGTTAAATACCGAGATTGGTTCTCTCTCTAATTCCCTCAATATGATGCTTTCGCAGATTGAGAGAAGCTTTAAAAAGCAGGAAGATATTACCTTGCAAATGAAGCGTTTCGTTTCAGATGCTTCTCATGAGTTGCGCACTCCTCTTGCTGTTATTCACGGCAGCACAGAACTGTATAAAATGCAGAGAAAATCACCTCAAGCCGATCCTGTAGAAAGTGCAGATATGGTTATTGACCATATCGATAAATCCAGCACACGTATGTCCGCGCTTGTTGAAGATCTCTTATCGCTCGCCCGTTTAGATGAAGGGCGAGGAATTGATTTAGCTCAAACAGTGCATATGACTGATATTTTGAGTGATTCCGTAGAAGATTTACATGCCCTCGATCCCGAGCGCACTATTACTTTAGGACGTTTGAGTCTCGATATGGGCTCGATTATGCAGTCAGTGCAGCCGATGCAAGGTCAGAACGATACTCACAGTGATGAGCAGGTTACAGATAATACTCTTGCCTTTATTCCTGGTCAGTTGCCACACATTGATGCTGGGGGAGATCCTGTTCGTATGCGTCAAGTGATGACAAATATTATCGGCAATATTCACCGTTATACTCCTTCTGATTCGCCAGTAGAAGTGGGAGCAACTGTGGTGCGTGCCAGTGCGCTTGTGAGAGATTTAGAAAATGAAGCGTCCACTGCTGAAACGCTAGATAAGTTCTTGAAAGATGTGAAAGAATCAGGCACGGCATCTAATACTTTGGAATACGTGATTATTCAAATACGAGATCACGGTCCAGGCGTTAAAGACGAGGCATATACCAAGATTTTCGAACGTTTCTATACTGCTGATCCTTCCCGCGCTCGCGATAAGGGTGGCACTGGCTTAGGTATGTCTATTGTGCAATCCATTGTGAAGGCTCATCACGGTCTTATCTGCGCTATGAAAACCCCTGGCGGAGGTTTGACCACAACTGTTGTAGTTCCTATTTCGCAAACAGTTCTTTTTAGTAGTACGAACCCTACTCAGGAGCGGATGCGCGAAAAAAACACTGCTCCTGCTATTTTTGGACGACGTAAGAAAAACGCTGATGCGGATATGGCTACAACTGAAATCAAAATTTCGCTCGGGTCGAATAAGGACACATCAACCAAGAAATAAAATTATCTTTGCGTTACAATAATAGACCGAAGAGTTTTAGATACACGTAAGAGGTAAGGACGAAAATGCCAAGCGGAAAAGTACGTTGGTTTGATGCTGATAAGAAATTTGGTTTTATCAGTAGCGAAGACGGCGAAGATGTTTTCGTCCCAGCAATGGCTTTACCTGCTGGGTCAACAACTTTACGTCCGGGAACAAAAGTTGAGTTTTCGCGTATTGAAAGCCGTCGAGGACCTCAGGCGATGGATATTCGCGTTATCGGTCCTGCTATGTCTGTGGTGAAGGCAACGCGGCCAAAGCCTGAAGATATGGCAAGTATTGTGGAAGATGTGATTAAGCTTCTTGACTCGGCTGGTAATAGTTTGCGTCGAGGACGCTACCCTCAGGCGCGTGAATCGCAAAAGCTAGCACATGTTTTGCGTGCTATAGCAGATAATTTTGATGTGCAGGATTAATCCAGACCACACATCTGGAAGAGAGAAATCATGACGGAACAATCCCCGCACAAGAGCGCTGACGAAGCAGCAGAGGTGGAACAGCCTGTTATTGAGCAGGCTCGCCTTGCTTTACTTGATATTGCAGACAGTGCAGACCATGTTGGAGACTTTGTTGGCGCGTGGATAGTAGACAGCAATGTTCTCGATATGCGTTTTGTCTCTGCTTTGAAAGGATACGAGGGATGGCAGTGGTCCATCACCATGTATCACGATATTCAGGCAGATAAGTGGACTGTTAACGAGTCTTCTCTTGTACCTACTGCAGATGCTTTGCTTGCTCCTGAGTGGATACCGTGGAAAGATCGTTTACTTCCTTCCGATATTTCTCCCACAGATGTGTTGGGGACTGAGCCTGACGATGAGCGTTTAGAGCAAGGAGTAAGTGGCGATCAAGCCTCAGATAGCTTTCGAAAAACCGAGGTAGAAGAATACACTCAGATAGTAGAAGAGTTGAATTTATCTCGCTCTCGCGTATTATCTGCTGAAGGTCGCGCACAAACAGCTGAGCGTTGGTATAACGGTCCTCATGGTCCAAAATCATTGTCTACACGTGTAGCTGCGGGTAAAACATGCCAAACTTGCGGTTTCTTCGTTCAACTTCAAGGTGAGTTAGGCACGATGTTTGGTGTCTGTGCCAATAAGTGGAGCCAAGACGACGGTCGTATCGTTTCGCTTGATCACGGGTGTGGCGAACATTCAGATATTGATCCTCCAGAACCTTCTCAGCTATGGATACAGCCAGAGCCTACGGTGGATGATGGAGATGACATTATTATTGTTTCGCGCCCACGTGTTGCTCAGCCTACTGCAGAAGAGAGGCGAATTGCCGATATTCTGGAAGATGTAGATAATCCAGATGATTTAGTAGATGAAGAATAAAGATAAGTGCGGGTTGTCAGATACGACCCGCACTTATCTGTTAATGAACAATCGTCACCGGAGCCCATGAGTAGTCAAGCAGTTTACGGCTTACTGAACCCAGAACGTGCTGGTCAAACTTGCCTAAACCTCGCGAACCCATAATAATGCGGTGTGAATAATGAGAAGCGTCAATCAGCGCTTTAGCAGGAGCCGCATGAATTGCATGTTGCATCACAGAAATTTCATTCGGAATCTCAGCTTGCTCAACGAGCGTTGCCAGAACGCGCTGGGCAACCTGTTGCCCCTCATCAACAGATGGAACAGCATGTCCTTGTTCCATATAACGACTTAAAGTCTTTGTTTGCCACGCATATAACACGTGAATATCGCGATGCTCTGCACGGGCAGATTCCACGGCGAAATCTAGAGCGCGTAAACTTGGTTGCGAACCATCTACCGCCACTACCAACGGTAAATGATGGTTAGAACCGAGTAATAATTCTTCGGAAACCGATGCTTTTTGCTGGTCCCGAGAAGAATCAGAAGCATCGACAGCACGCACCACAGTAACCGGGGTAGAGGATTGATACACCAAATTTTCGCTCATAGAGCCGAGGAACCAGCGAGCCACAGTGCTCATAGTGCGTCGTCCAACCACAATTTGGTGTGCTCTCGAACCTATATCGAGCAGAGCGGTAGTGCCTGCAGAGTGCACCGAAGTGAGCTTGAGTAAGGATTGATCAAAATTAATGCCTTCAGCTGCCTGATCTGCCCAAGTGCGTAAATCAGCGTTGATTATTGCGCGAACTCGTTGCCATTCTTCAGCAGAAGTAGGCTCATCACCTAAATCCCAAGAATGAGTCCATCCATAAATAGCATGAACTTTCTGACCAGTAACCACAGATTCCTGCATTGCCCACTCTAAAGCAGCAAAAGATTCTGCGGTGCCGTCCACTCCGACGGCTAACTCACCAAGAGGCGTAGGGGTATGCATTGTTATGTCAGTCATAATTCCCTCCTTTTCTCTAGTCTACCGCGCTTAGACTGAATGCACAGTCCTACATAAAAGACACGCACAGATATTCAAGGAAAACGCCGAACTTACCGTGTTGAACTACTGAACTTGCGTGGCAAACACTCAAGTTTTTTGGCTCTGGGGTGGAAAAGTCATAAAAATTGAGCAGCTCGGCACAATTATCTGTACAATCTAAGCTAGGAAAAATTTTTGGAGGACTTTATGTTTGAACGTTTTACTGACAGAGCGCGACGTGTTATCGTGCTTGCTCAGGAAGAAGCGCGCTCTCTCCAGCATAACTATATTGGTACGGAGCATTTGCTTCTGGGCCTTATCCGCGAGGGTGAGGGTGTTGCTGCTAAAGCATTGGAAGCCAAAGGCGTGCAGTTTGAGGCAACCAAAGCTCAGGTTGAGGAGATGATTGGCAAGGGTAATGCCACAACGTCTGGTCATATTCCTTTTACACCTCATGCTAAGCAAGTGCTGGAACTGTCGTTGCGTGAAGCTTTGCAATTGGGTCACAGCTATATTGGCACTGAACATATTCTTTTAGGGCTTATTCACGAAGGTGAAGGCGTGGGCACACAAGTTCTGGTGAAGATGAATGTAGATCTCACCGAACTGCGTACCTCTGTTATTGATGCTATTCGTGATACGCACGATTCGAGTGCTCAAGGTGAGTTGGCAAACTCGGGAAGCGTGGCGAATAAGCAGAATCAGTCAGGCTCTGCTCTGCTCGACCAGTTTGGACGTAATCTTACTCAGCAGGCACGTGACGGTAAGCTTGATCCTGTTATTGGACGTAGTGCGGAAATTCAGCGCGTTATGGTGGTGCTGAGCCGTCGCACGAAGAATAATCCTGTGCTTATTGGCGAACCTGGCGTGGGTAAAACTGCTGTTGTTGAAGGTTTGGCTCAAAAAGTGGTTAATGGTGATGTACCAGAAACACTGAAAGATAAGCAGATTTATTCTCTCGACCTCGGTTCGATGATTGCTGGTTCGCGTTATCGTGGTGATTTCGAAGAGCGTCTCAAGAAGGTGCTGAAGGAAATTCAAACTCGCGGTGATGTTGTGCTCTTTATCGATGAGATTCACACTATTGTGGGCGCTGGATCTGCTGATGGTGCGATGGGCGCTTCCGACATGCTCAAGCCTATGCTTGCGCGTGGTGAGCTGCAGACCATTGGGGCTACAACTACGGATGAATATCGTAAGTACATTGAAAAAGATGCTGCTTTGGAACGACGTTTCCAGCCTATCCAGGTTAATGAGCCAAGTATTGCCGATACGATTGAAATTCTCAAGGGACTGCGTAAGAACTATGAGGATCATCATCGTGTAACTATTACGGATAAGGCTTTGCAGTCCGCTGCGGAACTGTCTGCACGCTATATTCAAGACCGTCATTTGCCAGATAAGGCGATTGATTTGATTGATGAAGCCGGCGCTCGTCTGCGTATTCGTCGCTTGACTGCTCCACCTGAGCTCAAGGAGATGGATAAGCGCATTACTGAGTTGAAGACTCAGAAGGACGACGCTATTGCTCAGCAGGACTTTGAGAAAGCTGCTTCTTTGCGCGACGAGCAGGAAACTTTGGAGACAAAGCGCAAAAATCGTGAACAGGCATGGCGCGAAGGTGAATCTGATGTGTCCATGGTGGTTGATGAAGAAGTGATTGCTCAAGTTATTTCCTCCACCACGGGTATTCCAGTCTTTAAGCTGACTCAGGAAGAATCTCAGAAGTTGCTGAGCATGGAAGCTGAGTTACATAAGCGTATTATAGGTCAGGAAGAGGCTGTGTCTGCTTTGGCACGCTCTATCCGTCGTGCACGTGTGGGCTTGAAGGATCCGAAGCGTCCATCTGGCTCGTTTATTTTCGCTGGCCCAACAGGTGTGGGTAAGACCGAGCTGGCAAAGAGCTTGGCTCAGTTCCTCTTTGACGATGAAAATGCTTTGATTCGCATTGATATGTCTGAGTTCGGCGAAAAGTACGCTGCTTCTCGACTCTTTGGTGCGCCTCCAGGATACGTGGGGTACGATGAAGGCGGTGAGCTGACTGAGAAAGTTCGCCGTAAGCCATTCTCCGTTGTGCTTTTCGATGAGATTGAGAAAGCGCACCCTGATATTTTCAATACCTTGTTGCAGGTATTGGATGACGGTCATTTGACTGACGGTCAGGGTCGTAAAGTGGACTTCAAGAACACGATTATTATTTTGACCACCAACTTGGGAACAAGCAAGATTGCTCAAAGTGCAAATACCGGTTTCAATATTGGGGGCAATACGGAAACGTCCTACCAGCGTATGAAGGATCAAGTGTCCACTGAGCTGAAGGGACAGTTCCGCCCAGAGTTCTTGAACCGCTTGGACGACATTATTGTATTCCAGCAGCTCACCGAATCTCAGGTGCGTCAGATTGTTGACTTGGACGTGGCGCGCTTGAACGACCGCTTATTCGAGCGTCATATGGTTGTTGAGTTGACTGATCAGGCTAAGGATTTGCTGGCGCAAAAGGGATTTGACCCACTTTTGGGCGCGCGTCCTTTGCGCCGAGTTATTCAGCGTGATATTGAGGATGCAATTTCCGAGAAGATTCTGCTGGGTGATTTGCATGATAATGAGCAGATTACGGTGGATTCAGAAGGTGAAGGTATTCTTGGTGAATTCACATTCTCAGCAAAGCCTTTTGTAGAAGCTGAGTCTGAGGTTGAAACTGAAGAAGTGGTTGAGCCTGAGACTACTGAAGCAGAATAACTTCTGATTTATTGTTCTGAATAGACGGCTATCGCTTGGTGAATACCTAGTGATAGCCGTTTTCTATGGTTGGGTGATTCAATCTTATGTGCTCGTGAAGTGGTAGTAAGGTAGACCTGCATGCGATGCGAGCAAGAATTAATGCTCTGTGCTGTATCTTTCACCACTATCAATAGCACTACACCTTAAAGCTGTTTGACCACTCAGATTAGAAGTGGTAAAAGCTTTACCATTCGCTGCTAAGCACAGCTATGAAAGATACAACAATGCTAATAGCTACCCAGGTCTAGGAAAGCTCATAAAATCAAGGTTTTCATGTGCGAACTAAGGCAATTGCATACTGTATCTTTCACCGCTATCGATAGCGCTACTCGTTAAAGCTGTTTGACCACCCAAATCACAGCTGGTAAAAGCTTTACCGCTCACTGCTAAGCTCAGCTATGAAAGATAAAGCAGAAAACGCAAACCTCATCAAAAGGTACGTTACTGTTATCAGTCCTGAGGCAATCAGCAGCGCATGAGAAAGCAAAAACTATATAAATGCTAAGGTAACAATAACCGCAAGATAGCATACATACCCAGAGATAAGCGCATAATCACGCCATGTCATGCGCATAACGCGCCACGGAACGCGAGCATTATCCGGATCATATCCGCGCACATCAAGCGCAACGCTCAACTTATCAGCATGACGCAAAGCATTCGCAAAAGCAGGAACAATCAGCGCTTGGAGCGACCGTAATCGCGTGCCGAGTGGACCATGAGTAATCGTAGCGCCACGCAGTTCCTGAGCCGCGGTTAAATCCTTAAAATCTCTGGATAAAAGAGGAATAAAACGCAAAGCAAGCGTAGACATTAAAGAAAGCTGATGCACAGGAATTCCAACGCGCGTTAAAGGCTGAGCCATATTTTCTACAGCATCGGAAATGCGTGTTGGTGGCAGAATATGCAGATAAGACACAGCAATCACAGCGAGCAGAGCAAAACGTCCTGCATACAAAAGTGCTGACCAAGCTCCGCCGGTCGTAATAGTGAAGAGGGGAGTAGCGAGCACAGCAGAACCGCTACGATCTACAAAGAGATTGAATAATCCCATCACACAGATGAAGAAGAGAAATGGCGTAACCCATGTGAGAAGATTGCGCAGTCGAATGCGAGTCATGAATACATAGACAACCGTTACTGCTAATCCAAGCAGAAGCTGTGCAGGCGATTGTAGAGCAAAAAACGTGAAAAGCATGGCAAGTGTAGTCAGCGTTAAAGCACGAGGGTCGAAAGTGGACTGTGGAGCGCGCACAGTCGATTGCATCGCCTCGTCAGCACGCTGTGCAGGAACATCCAAAACAAAAGCGCGCGTGGCAAGAGTCTTAATATGCTCCAGCTCGTGCGTCACCATGATTATGGTTAACCCCTGCTTATGCAAAGAGTGTAAAATACCGAGAATGCGTTGCGTGGTCGATGCATCTAAACCTGCTGTAGGTTCATCGAGAATAATTAAATCAGGCTGCATAGCAAGAACTCCTGCAAGCGCAACCAGCCTTTGCTGTCCACCCGATAAATTCCACACAGATGAATCCAGAAGATGAGTAATTCCTAGGAGCTCGGTGGTAGATTGCACGCTGTGGCGGATGTCTGTTTCGGATAATCCGAGATTGCGCGGGCCGAAAGCAATATCCTCGTAAACCGTCGATGCGAAAAGCTGTTTTTCGACCTTCTGCATGGCTATGCCGATACGCTGACCATGAAAGTGCACGCTGCCTGATTGAGGTTGAGTAATGCCTGCAAGAGCGGATACGAGGGTAGTTTTACCGCTTCCGTTAGCGCCACTGATTGTTAGAAAATCACCGCGATTAACGCTCAGATTGATGTTAGAGAGCACTGCATGACCAGCGAATGTAATACTGAGATTTTGCGTGGACAGAAGTGGTTCTTTGGAACTTGATTGAGCGTTGACGGAAATCCCTGCCTTTTCAATATTCTCTCGATTACATGCGTGGAAAGAATCTCCGTTGCCAAACTCTGCCTCAAACTCGCCAGCGCTTAGGTCACGCACAATGCGCCCGCGACTCAATTCAATCACACGCTGACCATAGCGCCCAACAGACAGGTGATGCGAAATAATAACAATAGTCACCCCGCGCGCATGCGCCTGCTCTAGAATTGCAAGCAAAGCTCGCCTCGCCGAACCGTCCACATAGGCAAAAGGCTCATCCAAAATAAGGATGTCTGGATGCGCCGCCAATGCAGAAGCAAGCGACACTCGCTGCTGTTGGCCTCCAGACAGATCGTGCGGGTCACTATTAGGGGCGTACATCATGCCCGTGGCATGCAGCGACTCGTCTACAGTGCGTGCAGTGTCACAAGGTGTCCAGCCTAGATTCTCCGGTTCAAAAGCAACATCGTCTTTTACTGTCTCGCCCACAATATGATCTTCGGGGTTTTGCGTCACGTAAGCGATATGCCGTCTCGCGCGCACATACACGCTTCGCTGAGCACCGCGCTCTTCGTCATACAAGTGATCGCCGAGCACATTAATCTGACCGCTGGTCGGCGCGCTCACAGCAGCAAGCATACGCGATAAAGTCGTTTTACCGCTACCGTTCGAACCAATAATCGTGACCCACTCACCGCGTTTAATAGTCAAGCTCACATCATCTACGGCGGTACGTGTAGTATTTTTTGCTACAGCGGTTCGATTAGCGTCAGTTTCTAAACGGTTAGCAGCATCCGTCTCTCCATGGGCGTTAATCCCAGCAGTCTCATAAACAAAGCTCACATGCCGTAGAGCAAAAGCTTCACACTCAGTCATCTATATGCTCCCTCCTCATGCATAGAATGCGCTAAACACGGTGCTGAGCATTCTGAGATTTCATAAATGACTTGAGCAAACCAGTAATAGGCTTATAGCACACAGTGGTAATAACCAAATGAATAACTGCTTTAATAACGTTAAAAGGCAGCAAAAACGGCAGAATCATAGACACTACTGCGCTCACCGGTGTGGAGGTATACAAAGGAGTAATCGCTAAATTCAGCAGTAGCGCAACAACAATAAAACTGACAGCTCCCACCAGCATAGAAATTAAAGCAAAAGCACGGGTACGATGATTTTTGTAGAGCCACGCCGATGGCACGCTAAAAGCCAACGAGCAAGCAAGCATAATTAAGCCGCCAACAGGATCGGTGACAAGATGAGGCAGCGAACTAATAATGCTGACGATAACGGCTGCATACGGACCATATCCGAAGCCTGCTAACAAAACAATAATTCCGCTCGGATCGTATTTGAGGAACGGTGCTGCAGGGAAAATTGGAATCTGAATAAAACTCAGCACAATTGCTAGCGTGGAAAATAGTGCGTACACAGCAATGCGTTGACTGGTCCAATATGGTTGAGTATTCTGCGATGAATTATTTTTTGGCATGCGAGAAAACATGGCTAACTCCTGTTTCTCTTCATCCGGACTATAACCGTTGGCTTTGGACTCTCACCAAATCAACCGCGTGAGCGGCTCGCGGGCTGTACCGCCAGTCGAGGATTTTCGCCTCGCCCTGAAACTTACCTTTTTACTGTATCATGCCAGACCGAGCAATGAGAGCTGATTATGCTGTCTGTGGGTAAGGTCACGCTCTGGGCATCGAGGCGTGTGTTTAGGCGTGTGTTTTGAGAGGGCGTGTTTTTTGTCGGGAATTTACAGGAGGCCTCGCTGGGAAGTTACGCTAGAGAAAGGCGTGCTAGGGATTGTGTTAGGGTTCTGAGTGCAGTGAGACAGGTCGCGTTCGCCCCGTCATAACTCACAACTTTTATCAGTTCATCTTGAGGATTTTAACCGTTGTGAGTGAGGCGCATCCGACGCGTCATAAACTACAACGCCACTACGCCTATTTCGTCCTGAAGATTCCGCCATTTCCCCATTGCCACTGACCAGCAGTTGGATTGTTTTCATCCGAACCTGCGCCAATCTGAGCGTGTAATTTATCAATGCCGAGAATTAAGTAATCACGGGTAGTGCCTAATGAGAAATCTGGATCAATAAAGACGCGCATGCTTGTAGCGTCATCGCTCAGCAAGAAACGAACAGGCTGCATATGTGCAGGGAAAGGCGCTTTCGTCACCGCTTCAATCGCACTGGCATACCAACTTGGACTTTCCGGAGTCACGCCGCCCAAAGCAGACATATTCTGTCCGCCACGGTGGGTGGCTTGCAGTTGTGCACGAGCTTCGTAAGATAGTTGCAAAACGTGTTCTTGGTCTTCGAAATATCCCACAGTTAAACAGGCATACGCAATTTCGTCAGAAGGAATACCTGCTAATGAGCTGGCTAACTCTAAATCAATGCTGTGATCAACCCAGCTCGTAGCTAAGCCCATTAAGGTTGCACTTAAAATAAGACGCTCGCCATAAAAACCTGCTTTTTCTAAAGCAAGCAGATCGTCTTTCGGTCCGCTTAACACAATCACGTGTGCCGCGCCTACAAATTCGCCACGTTCACGCACAATGCGTTCAAATAATTCTGGATGATTTTCAACAAAAGTCATGCGAATCCCAGAAATAACGCTCATCGCGTCCATATGTTGCATGAGCTGACGTAAAATACCCTCTTCAATGAGGTCAGGACTAAAAATCCTGTTGGAGATGCGAACATTAATAGCATCAATGACTTGAGAATGCGTAGTACTCATACTTGCATTATAATGGGGCGAAGAGGGAACCGAGGTTGATGTAGTAAGAAGACTGCGTAGCAAGAACATTTCTGACGAGTTTGCAGTGCAACGCAAACACATCGAGTGCTCTTGCAACAACGAACAGCAACGAAATGCAACGAACATCAACGAACGGTTCTACACACACGAATGGATTCACATCCAGCTAGACAATGGAGAGAAACCCATAGGAGGAGATTCTCATGATTGAAACAGCTCAAGCTTTTGGTATTGATATTGGCGGTTCGGGAATCAAAGGTGCTCCCGTTGATCTGATTCATGGTAAGTTCGCCGATGAACGCTTGCGTATTCCAACTCCAGAACATTCCACTCCTGAGGCTGTGGCAGAAGTTGTGAAGCAGATTTTATATCATTTTGATGTGCACGATGGAACACCGATTGGTATTGCTTTCCCAGCTCCAGTAAAACTAGGTAAGCCTCTTGATTTTATGGCTAATTTGGATCAGTCATGGGTGGGCGTGGATTTGAATGCTTTCATGTCTGAACATACGGGACGCACAGTTCATGTGGTTAATGATGCTGATGCTGCCGGTTTAGCTGAAGCGCAGTTTGGTGCAGCGAAGAACTCTGAGGGTCTTGTTATTGCAACAACGTTAGGAACAGGTATTGGTACGGCTTTGATTATTAATGGTGTGCTCGTGCCAAATACTGAATTAGGTCATCTCGAATTAGATGGCGGAGATGCAGAAAAATATGCCGCCGATTCTGTTCGCTCTGCTAAAGAATTGACATGGAAAAAGTGGGGTAAGCGTTTAACGAAGTACTATCGTTTGCTTGAGAAGTATTTTAGCCCTGACGTCTTTGTTGTTGGCGGAGGAGTTTCTAAGAAACATGAGAAGTTCTTCGAATATATCGATATAGAAACACCGATTGTCCCAGCTGCTTTGCTCAACGATGCAGGTATTGTGGGTGCAGCATATTTTGCATCGACCAAGCAATAGAGCGCACGCCCCACACCTCCACATCGCAACACCTCCACACCGCAACCGACAAATTCAATCAACAAAGGACTTGCTTGTGCAGTTTTCACATCGCACGGGTGAGCAATCTCTTAATGCCCTGTCTTTACGCTCGCAGCAGCTCAAAGAACAGGGCATTAGTGTGCTCAACCTCAATGATTCCAACCCAACGCATTTTGGATTAAGCGTTCATGGTTCAGATTTTGTGTATACAGCAGATCCGCATGGTGATAAATCCGCGCGTGACGCTCTTATCAGTTATCTCGAACAGCGTTATAACCGCACGCTGAGCGCCGATAATCTCTATATTCTCAGTTCCACATCCCAAGCCTATGCGTGGCTTATGATGCTGCTGTGCGATCCGAGCGACCGCATACTTTTTCCTCAGCCGGGATACCCGCTGATTGAATCTATTTGCGCTCTCACCTCTGCACATGCCGTTTCTTACCGTCTGAGCTATGACGGTTCGTGGCTGATTGATTACGTGAGTATTGAGCAGGCTTTAGAGCGCTATAATCAGCCAGGAGCAGAGCATCCCATTAAAGCAATAGTGTTGATTAATCCGAATAATCCCACAGCTTCGTATGTAAAAGCTGAGGAGCGCGAACGTATTATTTCTCTGTGTCAGCGCTATGATGCGGCAATTATTGCAGATGAAGTCTTTTATGATTTTCCTCTTGATGCTTTCGACTCGCGATCGCGCTGGGCAGGAGAGAACTCTGTTTTAACTTTTGCTTTAGATGGTTTCTCGAAAATGTTAGCTGCTGCGGATGTGAAGATCGGATGGATTTACGCCAGCGGGCCGCATGAGATGCTCGAAGAAGCAGTGCGTCGTTTGGATTATATTGCCGATGATTTTCTTCCTATGTCTTCACTGATTACGGCGCAGATACCGGCGTTACTGACTGCCGCTGATAACCAAACGCAAAATATAGCTGTGCGGTGTCAAGGAAATTACGAATGGCTCAAGAACTATACGCGCAATACGTCTGCTACACGCGGATTAGTGAGTGTGTTGCGCGCTGAAGGTGGATGGAGCGCTTTGTTACGCTTACCGTCGAGCTTAGACGATGACCTTGTAGGAGAAAGATTACTCGACACTCTTCATGCTATGAGTGCTCCTGGATATTTCTTTGATTTTCACGCTAATGGCTATATGGCGATATCCTTATTGCCAGAAGCTAAAATTTTTAGCACAATAATGACGAAAACTATTGACGTAATTGAAAGCATGATTGACGAGATATGAGTGTGAAGAAGCTTCGCGATAGAGCCTTTTCTACAATCGATAAAATATCTGAACGAATTGATAAACCGCACTTAACTACTTTAGAAGTAGAAGTAGCTTTAGGTATTGCAGTTGTGGCAGTTGTATCTCTTTTTGTTAGCCATTACATGACTACATCTATGGCTACTGCAGTAGTTGTGTGCACGCAGATAGATAGAAAACAAGCACGTAAAGCCGGTTGGATCCGTCTTATTGGCACAATGTTTGGCGGTATTTTCGGTTTAGGAGTCGTTCTTCTGGACGATAAATTAGGCAATGATCCGTATGTATTCGTTGCTTTAGCTTTTACAGCGATTTTGATTATTGGCGCTCTATTTTACGCTTTTCAGTTGCCGTCCGCGTCTTGGAAAATTACGATGATTTCGCTCGCTTTAGTTATACTCGTGCAGTTTGGCGATGACCGTATTTTCTATGCTGTTTCTCGTCTGATTGGAACAGTTTTAGGCGTTATTCTCAGCGTGATTATTACTACAGTATGGGCGCATACCGAAATGGCTATTGAACGTTGGAAAGCAGAAAAAGAAGACGCTAAACAAGAATAGTCAGCGCATCAACCACGCTCGAATATACAGCAGGCGCATACTGGGTGAAAGATGCAAAACGGTTAGGAACCATAATACTGACCAGAAGTATAAGAATTTGGTACAGTGCAATAATACTGACGGTTGAATAGACAAGCTTTCCTCGCCAAGTATTGCGCACACTGGCAGCATAATCCATCACAGCCGAAAAAGCGGGAAGCGAAGCAAAAACGAAAGCCCAGCTAAAATCAACAAAATAACGCCATGCTATACCGCCGCTGCGCGTCACGAAAACGCACAGGAATAATCCAATCACCACTCCCAGCACACAGTAGAGCCATACGAAATTTTTGTGCAAACGTGAACGAACCTCTCGAAACATAAGACTGAACAAGCTGAGCAGTACTAACGGGGCAAAAATAAAGAAACCGCCAATAATACTTTCGTGATGAATCCATGTAGCAGTAGAAACAAATGGAGCTTCAATAAACGGAGGGTTAGCGCTGGCTTCAAGAGGACGGAATAGATAAATACTCACTCCTTGCAGCAGCGAAAGCGCAGGAACATGCAGATGACGCATATCTGCCACAGTAATCTGATACGCAGCACCAAAATCAGTAATAGAGCCAAAACGCCACCAGTTGTACCACAAAGCAGGAGCTAAACCAGCAAAAGCAGCCGCAATATTTACAGCAGTTGCGCCAAGAACTGTGCGCAATGGTTTCTTCCATACCAGCTCAAGGAAAACTGGAGCAACAAGAATAGCGATAAAAATAAATGTTGGACGGCACGATGTGCTCAAAGCAATGCAGAGAGAGCCGAGAATCATACGCCACATATTCGAGCGCGCGCTCGCATCAGGGCTAACTTTCATCCAGATAAAAACGCCTAAAGATGATATGCATAAACCACTGGCAAAAGCCATAATATAGAGGTTTGTTACAACAATCAGCGAAATAATATTTGTGCCAATAAAAACGGTTGTCATGGCAATAATGGCTGTTCCCACCGTAGTATGCGGAAAATAACGTTCAAGTAAGCGCACAACAATACCGCACAGAAGAAGAACTGTGAGCATAAGAAGAGGAATAACCACAGCCATAATGGACGGCCATCGCCCAGTAAGCAGATGGAATGGAATATAAATAAGAGCGCTTGGCAACATGCCGAAATAGGAATACCAGTGGTGATTGTAGAAGGCGTAATCCCAGTAAATTGAAGCGCCCTGAGCTAAAGCAGTATTGCGCAGCTGAGGATTATAAGGATTGCTTAAAGCATCGAAAATTGGATCAACAGGAATATTGAGCCATGCATGACCTTCAAGCAGACTTTGAGCCACCAAAATATAGTGATGATACGAATAAATATAATTGCCCCGATCCCACCACTGATCTGTGCCCACAAAAACACCAGCAATAGCAACCACAATAATACCGAGCACAATCAAAGGCACACCAAAACAAGCCCAAAAAGCCAAGCGTTGTGCGCGAGACTGAGAATTAAGCTTAATACTGTGCACACGTGAGCGAGGATGCATAGCCCACAAGAATCCAGCAATAAGAAGCAAAACGCACACGCGCAGGAGATTGATGCGCAATGGTTTGTGTGCATTGAGTGTTACGGAGGCTAAATTCACGCGTGTTGAGGAGCCTTCCACAAAGCGCACAGTTACTGCACCCTCGCGTGCAATCGCATCGCTGGTTTCTTCGTTTAAGAAAGCAAAAGTGGGGCGGTCGGCACGCAAGGTAATTTGCTGAGATCCGATGGTGACGCGGGTAAAGAAGTTTGAGGCGGGGGCTTGTGGGGTGGTGGTGTCTGCCGAGGTATTCGGCGCGGAGGCGTCGTTTTGCGTTGAGGAAGTTGCTTCCGAGGTCTTCGTCTCGGAAACGGGAGCAAATTCTAAGGTGCGAATGCGGGTATTCGCTCGCACAGGTATAGAAAGAGAAGAATCGACATCCTTAACGAGCACGCGCGGCTGACCGCTGTGGGAAGAAATCTGAAGGTTATGCGCGGAAAATGAGCAGGACGAGGTGAACGTGCAGGTCTGCTGTTGTGCCGATGAAGGCGAGAGCCAACTTCCTAGATTAAAAAGTGTTAGTTCGAGGCTGAAAATAATCAGAAGAGCTAAAATGGAAAAACGTATGCCTGCGCTACGCATACAACGTTCCCAGACCGATGTTTTATTGCCCTTGTGTGGTTCGCTGTGCTCATTGCCAGCTAAGTTAGAATCCAAGAATGAAGCCCACGCCATGCAGGTTATTCTATAAGCATGAGTGCACAAACGATGTCATATAGGTTTGGGAGAATGTGACCATGCCAATCAAACAAACTACGCAACTATCACAGGTGACTGATATCTTTCCCTGGGCACGCAATGAGTACGCTTTAGGGATTTTTGTAGCGCGTAAAGTAGTGAAAACAGTTACGATTGGCACGCATGATTTTCAGGTGGGATGGGTGCGCGATCCTGCACTTATGGATACTTCTCGTGTTGCTGTGGGCGTTTTTACGGCAAAAAATCATTTTGTTCCTGTAGCTCTCGCAGATGCTCATGCTCGTTTGTATGAAACTAATTTTTTGGACGCAGATATTACTCAACTTGATGCGTGCGTTATGTTAGCCGAAGAAGGCAAGGGAGGCGTTCATCAGTATCGTTTTATGCGTACCGATCCTACCCCTTCTACTGCGGGAACGATTGCTGTAGATCATGGGGCAGTGGTTGCTCGTGGAGAAGATGGGCGGTTGAGATGGCTGTCATCGTGGCTGAGAGCAACGAAAAAAGGTAAAGATTCCTATACTTTTGAGCAGGTGCGTTCTGCTTCGGTATCTGGCCAAGACACAGCTGATTTAGACTATAATGCGGCGATGTGCATAGCCTATTGTGTGATTTATGCGCAACCGACCTTAGCAACGGAAGCAGTGCACGTAACCGGTTTTGGTACGTCGAATATTTACCGTCGTATTCGCCAACAAGCGCCTTTGAGTGCAATTCGTACCAGCGTGCGTGATATTGAGCAGGCTCGTGCAGCAGGCTTGAAGATTTCTGGATTGGAAGATTATTTCCTTCATACTATGCGTGAGTCGGGTGCTTTAGACCGCATCTCCCAGTTGGAGGCTACGCATGGTCAAGAAAATTTGGAGTTAATGACTAATCCGAAATCGCATTTGTATTATTTGCATTCTCGCAATGGTGTGGATTTTGAGTCGGCATTAAAAACTTTGCGTATTGAGTCGAATCTGAACCGTTTTAGCGCGGTCAGTAGTGTGATTGAAAACAATTACCATTATGACTTTACCCCGACCGAAGATGAGATTAGCTTAGCGTATGCTGCACAATTAAGCACAGATTTACTCGAGAATCCGGCTTTCGATGCGCTTAGTACATTATCCACTCATGGGGTGGATGATGCGTTGGCGCAACCAGCTTTGCGCTATGCGAATACAGGTCCGGATGCAACGCAGGAAACCTCGTTTTCCTCGAGCTGGTTAGGGCAGTTCTATGCGCAGGCTAGGCGGGATAGGGAAAACTCTCAGACTGAGGGCATGCGGCTTAGCTTGAACAATATTGAACAGGTCAATGCTGTGTACCCGATGGTGCAGGTGGCGCGCGAAACCGCCTACCATATTGCCGCCTCGCATGAACGTTATGCGCAGAATCCGCAATTGGAGCAACAGCATGGCATGCATACCAGCCAGTGGGTGTATAGGCGGGCATTGTCGAAGCTGATTGCGCATTTGCGATTGCCGCTGCGGAGCGATATTGATTTCCGTGCGGATGTGCAGTCCTCTGGAGCAACAGTTATTGATTTTACGAGCACAGCATCAACAGTTATGCCTACTCGTCGTTTTGACGCGCACACTTTGCAATGGGTAGATGTGAACGAAGTAGAACGTCAACAAATGAGCTCACGTTATAACCTCCGTGTGGGTATTATTTTGGCGGCTTTAGCGTTCGGTGCTAGCGATAATATTTCCCGTGTTGCCGTGCGCATCGATAACTTGGCTGGCGCTCAAGATATTGAAGATCGCGATCCTACTATGTACGCCTTACTTATGCGTGCTCTCGACAGTATGGGTATGGATAATCCGCATCATGCGCATTCTCATGCTCATGGTTCTAAAAGCGAGCAATCTGGTTCAGCTGAGTCAAACAGTAACTATAACGATGCTTTTATGGATATCATGCAGTCTGCGAACTTCTCTGCGGACCAGTTACAAGCTTTCGAAGCTGCAGATAATCAGCCAAGCGATGACGAAATTCGCGCGTTATTTGAAGAAGTAACCCGCAGCGAGAACGATAACGAGGATGAAACGAGCGAACCGCGCGTCAGTGTCATGTCTGCACCAGGCACAGACCCGTTAGAACTTATTCGCCGCACAGCTTTAACGAATACTGTAGCAGCCGTTGTTTTTGAGCGTGACCGTTTTATGCGCTTACTGCACGAACAAGGTTTATCTCAGCCGTACAAGTTCTATGCGGCGTTTGAACTCAGCCGCATAGATGTGGACGATCACGGTATTTTACAGCCTATTGGAACAGCTTTAGATTTACGAGATGCTTTGTTCACTCCTCAGGGTGCTCAAGATGAGCCAGAAGTATCGCGCGCTGTTATTGAACCAGAAGTTCAAGAAATCTTAGCTGCAAGCGTTGCTTATGATTTGTCTATTCAACGTTCGGATGTTCTTGAACGCGCTCAAGAAGATATTGCTGCTTTTGCCGCAGCGCAGCAGTGGAGCGTACCGCAACGCGCTCAAAAGATTTCCGAATATATTGACGATATTAATGATCCGGAACTCAATGAGCATAAGGAATCTTATGTGCGCAGTGTGATTGATGGCTTACCTATAGATCGTACGCGTTTTACCTTATCTCAGGATTTAGATGCTGTGCGCACATCCTCGCGTGAAACTTTCATGTCGGGAAATCCGCCAGAAGCCTTAAATATGATGGAAACACGTTTAAGTGAGCTTGATAACGCTTTTAAAAGCTCAAATCGTGTTCCAGTGTATTTCAATTCCTATGCGGAACGAGTGGTATACAATCATCTTTTCGCATCACCAGATAAGAAACTTGTTTTAATACCAGATAATCTTTTCCAAGCACATATGGAAATGGTGGAAGTGTATTCGCATATAGGACGTCCTGAAGTGGCTCTGCGCCATTTGAATATCGCAGTATCATATGCGCCGGCATATCCGCTTCCTCATTTACGTTTAGCAATTGCTTTATCGGAAAATAATGATTGGAAATCTTCTTTTGCGGCCGCAAGCAACGCCCTGCATGTGGCACTCGATAAGGATGATGCTGCATACGCCTACTATCGCATGGCTTACGCGGCATGGATGCAAGATGATTTTGAGATAGCTGCTGCCTGTTACGTGATGAGCATTCGTATTAGCGAAAGCACGGTACCGCATGCACGTGCAGAGCTTGAAGAATTGATTGATCGCGCTCGCTCGCAGGATATTTCTTTGCCCTTGACCTTCGATGAGTGCACAGATGCTTTGGCATATTTTGATATTGATATCTGGCCTTTTACTGAGGCAGCTATGTTAATGGCTCCAAGCGCTATTGCCGCTGTGGATAGTAATTTATTTGTTGCTGGTCGCACCTTGAGTGCCGCAGCTGCTCGCATAGCTTCTGCTACTCTTTCCTTAGATGACGATAATCCAGAACTTGAAGATGTTATTGATATTCAATTCTTGAGGTCTCTCAATGCCTAATATTCAAGATGCTTTTGATTTTGATGATGAGAATGTGATTGCCAGCAGCTTGTCCGAACAAGGCGATAAACCGTGGTGGCAATCCTTGGAATATACGGATTCTAGCGCTCTGAGTCTCAATGCTGCCGATGTTACTGAGCTGAGCATGGATGATGCTGCCCGCGTGTGGGCGCGTGTGGCTGCATGGGTAGAATCTGACCAAATTGCCTACTATGTGAAGGATGCTCCGGTAGCCTCCGATGCTGCATATGATGCTCGCATGGAGTTTCTTAAGCGCTTGGAAGCTCAATTTCCAAGCTTAGATAATGAGCAAAGTCCTACACATCGTGTGGGAGGTAATTTCTCACAAGATTTCGCTTCTGCACGTCATCCTTCCCAGATGTTTAGTCTTGATGACGTCTTTTCTCTCGGAGAATTGGAAAGCTGGTATGAGGGTGTTCATCGTCAATTAGCTGATGCTGGTGCTTCTCATTTTACTATGACGAGCGAAGTGAAGATTGATGGTTTAGCATTGAATCTTATTTATCGCAATGGTGTGCTCGACCAAGGTTTAACTCGAAGCGATGGCGTAACCGGTGAAGATATTACGGCTAATGTGCGTACCATTGCCAATATTCCAGTAACCTTGGCAGGCGATGCCAATGATATTCCTGAGCTGGTGGAAATTCGCGGCGAAGTTTTTATGCGCTTCGATGATTTCGAAGAGCTCAACCGTGCTAATGAGCGTGAAGGGCGAGCACTTTTTGCTAATCCTCGCAATGCCGCAGCAGGATCCGTGCGGCAAAAAGATCCAGCTATAACTGCTCGTCGTAAACTGTCCTTCTATGCGCATGGTTTGGGTCGTGTGCAGTGGGGCGCACATTCCTCGCATGATTCTGATCTTGAACGTCTCAGCGATGCTTATACGTTGTATAAAACATGGCAGATTCCTGTGTCTCCCCATAATCGCATTGTGCATTCCTTTAATGAGATCGTGGAGATGATTGATTATTACGGTCAACATCGCTACGACATTGAACATGCCTTAGACGGTATTGTGGTTAAGGTGGACGAGCGCGCTCTCCAACGCCAGCTCGGTGAAACATCGAGAGCTCCGCGGTGGGCTGTGGCATACAAGTATCCACCAGAAGAAGTCAATACTCGTTTACGTGATATCACCGTCCAAGTGGGGCGTACTGGTCGAGTTACCCCAGTAGGTCAGCTAGAACCTGTGCTGGTAGCTGGTTCTACAATCTCGCGCGCCACCTTGCATAATCCTTTTGAAGTTAAGGCAAAAGGCGTAAAAATTGGTGACACTGTTGTGGTGCGTAAAGCCGGTGATGTTATTCCAGAAATTGTGGGACCAGTTTTATCTGCACGCGAAGGACGAAAAAACGAGCTTCGTGATTTTGTGATGCCAACGGTATGCCCAAGTTGCGGCACACCTATTGCTCCCGAAAAAGAGGGAGATAAGGATTTCCGTTGCCCTAATACTGAAAGCTGCCCAGCCCAGCTTACCGAACGTATTTCTATGTTCGGCAGCCGTAAAGCTTTCGATATTGATTCTTTAGGCGATAAAGTTGCCGAAGCATTGGGCAATCCTGAACTGAATCGTCCATCATCTGTTGATGTGTATGCTCCGAACCTCAAAAAAATTGAGGTGACAGACGGCGAAGACATACCTGTATACAAGCCAGTAGAGGGTCTGCAACTTCCCCCAGCACAAATACCGGCAGTACGTACTTTAGCTGATATGTTTAGCTTGGATGAGCGCTCTTTGCGAGATGTGCGTGTGTGGAAAGAAATACCACTCGAACGCTACACGAATTACACAAATCCTGATACAGGTCGCACAGTAAAGAAAAAATTGAGCACTACCGGATCGGGCTTGTGGAGGCAAGTTCCTATCTTTGCTAAGAGGGCTAAGAACGGTGAAATACCAGAGCTTACGAAGAATGCGCAGTCTATGCTTAGGCAGTTATCGCAAGCCAGCCAAGCGGATATGTGGCGTGTTCTAGTGGCGTTATCTATTCGTCATATTGGACCTGAATCTGCACGCAGTTTAGCAAACCGTTACCCATCTTTACCATCTTTTACTGGAGTGTCGAAAGAAGAACTGCTAGAAATTAATGGTGTAGGAGACGCTCTAGCGCAATCCGTCTATGACTGGATGAGTCATATTGCTGACTTAGACGATTGGCGTGGTCGCATTCTGCATGAATGGATGCAAGCCGGTGTAGGTATGCGCGTAGAGGAGAAGCCTCAGCTCGACGAGGGCGAACAAACCCTAGCAGGTTTAACACTTATTGTGTCGGGCAGTGTTGAAGGATATACGCGCGAAAGTATTCAAGAAGCGATTATTGCTCACGGTGGGCAAACCACATCATCGGTGAGTAAGAAAACCTCGTATCTGGTTACCGGAGATAAGCCTGGAGCGTCTAAAGTAACGAAGGCAGAAAAGTTGGGTGTGCCGATTATAGATTCTGCAACTTTCCTGCAGCTTATGGCAACTGGACAGATGGACGCATGACAGAAGAACGCATTGCTCGTGAGATTTATGCACGCTTAACGGGAGTAATTGATCCTGAACTGGGTAAATCAATTACTGACTTGGGAATGGTAACCGGCGTAGAAGTCGATCAGATGGAAGCTGGACATTTTACTGTTCACCTCCATATTGAGTTGACTGTTCCTCACTGTCCGCTCTCCGATGTTATCCGCGAGAAAATTGAGCAGGCAGTGGCAAGTTACCCTGATGCTCTGTTAACGCTTGACCTCGATGTTAGCTCGATGAGTGAGGAAAAACTCAATAATTTAGTAACTCAATTGAAGCAGGCTCGCCGCGAAAATCCTTTCCATAAGAAGGGCATTAAAACACGTATTTTTGCTGTTGCCTCAGGTAAGGGTGGGGTAGGAAAGTCGAGCGTAACGGCAAACTTAGCTGCCGCCTTTGCCGCCGCTGGATATGATACTGCGGTTATTGATGCTGATATTTATGGTTTTTCCATGCCTCGCTTAATGGGTGTCACAACACATCCTACGAATTTGAACGGCATGCTTATGCCTGTTGAGGCATGGGGAACAAAAGTCATGTCTATTGGCATGTTTGCTGGCTCTGATCGTGCGATTTTATGGCGCGGTCCTCGCTTACAACGTTCTTTAGAACAATTCCTCTCTGATGTGTGGTGGGGGGAGCCAGATGTTCTTCTTATTGATATGGCTCCAGGCACAGGAGATATGGCTATTTCCGTGGCTCAAGCCTTACCTAATGCTGAACTGATAGTGGTTACTACACCACAGCCTTCCGCTTCCGATATTGCTGTGCGCGCTGGCTTAGTAGCATTACAAGTACCGATGGATGTGGCAGGTGTTGTAGAAAACATGTCTTGGTACGAGCATAAGGGCGAAAAGCTACGTTTGTTCGGCGAAGGAGGAGGTGCGCGTGTAGCAGCTCAACTGAGCGAACAGTTAGAAAATAAGCTCGGACATCGTGTGCCTTTATTGGCTCAGCTTCCTTTAGAAACAGATATTCGTGAGGTGGGTGAATCAGGTCGTCCAGCTGTTTTGAATGCTGATGGTTCTTTAGCCTGCACGCCACTAGCTCACGCTTTTAGTTCTATGGTGAACAGTTTAATGGAGCGCGATTATGGTGATTAAGTTCCTGCCAAGATGGCGTTGGCTGCGCGGTAACAAAATTTCCCTCGATACAGTAGAACCTATAGGCTCGGATTTACGCGGTAAGAGATTGTTTGCTTTAGGCTCGTCAGTGACGTGGGGTTTTGCTTCTGGTGGGGTGGCTCTGCCTGAATTTTTGGCTCAACGTTTCGGATTGCAGGTTACCAAGGACGCTGTGAACGGAACATCTTTAGCTGGTGATGGGGCAGATACGTATGTGGCACGTTTGCGTGCACATACTGCGCTTACCGATGATGTGGATATTTTCTTACTTCAGTTATCGACGAATGATGCGCGCCTTGGCTACAGCACTGCAGAAAGTATTGCTGCGATAGAACAGATTATTAATTACGTGCATAATCAATGGCAAGCGCCCGTGATTATGTATACGAATGCATGGTTTAAGAGTGACGATTATGCTCAGCTTGTTACTGCTGTGCATGATGTACAGGTTAAGCGCGCGGATTTCGAGATTATTGATTTATTCAATAATGAAGCTTTTAGCTCACAGTCTCGCGCAACCTATATGGCAGATCCTATTCACCCTACACGTGCAGGATATATTCAATGGTGGGGTCCGCAGGTTGCTCAGGAATTATCAGTTCTTCTTCATAAACTCGTCAAGTTTTAAGAGAGTGCCAACAGAAACGAAATCGCTTATAGAATGATCTGCTCCGTCAATCGGCATGAGTTGAGCATGGGGGAAAGTTTTCTGCGCAGTTTCGCTATAACTGTACGGAACAACTGTATCCGCAGTGCCGTGAATAATAAGAACAGGTTCAGTATATGCGCGCTGTGCTGTAGGAATATCAAGAGTTAAGGCATCAGCAATATAGCGTTTACCCACAGTGTGGTCTTTGTAGGAGACCGTATCGGGTACCTGAGAAATATCTGTGTAGCCGAGCTCTTGCATACCTTGCTTGACGAGGTCGGTAACATGGAAAGCAGGAGCGAAAAGAACCATTGCAGCAATATCTTGGGTGCGCTCTGCTGCTACCAAAGTACTGATTAAAGCTCCATGACTAATTCCCGCAAGATAGATATGAGATGAGTCAACAGTTTTCTGAGACTTCCAATAATCTAGCACAGCATTCAAATCTGCTTTTTCGGTTAAAGCAGACATGTCGAGCATATCGGGGTCTCCGCTGCGCGTTGAATTACCACCACCATAAAAATCAAAAGAGTAGACCATATAGCCGCGCTGAGCTGCTAAAGTAGCAAATTTTGAGCTCACATCAGCATTGGAATTATATCCGTGTGACACAATAATCAACGGTAAACTAATATCTTTATAATTTCCTGGTGCCACAAGATAACCGTACAGATTGCGTCCATCGTGAGACACAGAAATATCTTCAGTCACAACATTTTTAGTATCGGCTTGCTTCAGTTCCTTGTTCTTCAGCTTGAGCGCTGCTGATTGCGGCTTAAAGAAATCTGGAACAAGCGAAGTAATAGCTGCATATCCGCCGCCAATAACGAGGGCAAGAGCCAGAAGAAGAATAAGTGCTGTACGGATTTTCTTAGACATATCTTTACTATAGCAATGTGCCTCATCATTGTTTTCACAATGATGAGGCACGCAGATGCGCAGTGAACTTTTAGATATGGAAGTAGAGCTGATACTCCAAAGGAGTTGGCTGCAAACGAGCAGCGTCAATCTCTTGCTTCTTCAAATCAATCCATGTTTCAATCAAATCTTCTGTAAATACGTTACCTGCAGTTAAGAAGTCATGATCTTCTTCCAGCGCCTTCAAAGCGTCATCGAGAGAAGCTGGAACAGTCTTAATGCCCACCATCTCTTCTGGTGGCAGCTCGTACAGATCCTTGTCTACTGGCGCTGGTGGCTCAATGCGGTTTAAGATACCATCCAAACCTGCCATGAGCTGAGCAGAGAAGGCCAAGAATGGGTTAGAGCTTGGATCTGGAGCACGGAACTCAATGCGCTTAGCAGCAGGAGACTTACCTGCCAAAGGAATACGAATTGCAGCAGAACGGTTACGTGCAGAATACACGAGGTTTACTGGAGCTTCGTAGCCTGGAACCAAACGCTTGTAAGAGTTGAGGGATGGGTTGGTGAAGGCGAGTACAGCATCAGCATGCTTAATAAGACCGCCAATATACCAGCGAGCAATGTCAGACAGACCGCCGTAACCGTTCTCATCGTAGAACAGTGGCTTGCCGTCCTTCCACAGCGACTGATGGCAGTGCATACCAGTACCGTTATCGCCAGCAATTGGCTTAGGCATGAAAGTAGCAGCCTTACCCATCTGAGCTGCAGTGTTGTGCACAACATACTTGAACTTCATTAAGTCGTCGCCAGCGTGCATCAAGGTGTTGTAACGGTAGTTGATCTCCTGCTGACCTGCGCCACCAACTTCGTGGTGGGAACGTTCAAGAACTAAACCAACTTCCTGGAGGTTGTGCACCATTTCATCGCGAAGATCTGCGCTCTGATCCAGGGGTGGAACAGGGAAGTAGCCACGCTTAGCCTGGTTCTTAAAACCAATGTTTGGAGTGCCGTCCAAGTTGGTCTGAGCTCCGGAGTTCCAACCAGCTTCATCGGAATCGACCTCATAGAAGGAGGTGCGCATAGAGTTTTCGAAACGAACCTTATCGAATACGAAGAACTCAGCTTCAGGAGCGAAAGAAGCAGTATCTGCAATACCGGTGGACTTCAAATATGCTTCCGCCTTAGCAGCAACCTGACGAGGATCTCGAGAATAAGCCTCACCCGTAATTGGGTCAACAATAGAGAAGGCTACATTCAAAGTCTTGTGCTTACGGAAAGGATCGATATAGGCAGTGGATACATCAGGAATCAAGTTCATGTCCGACTCGTTAATTGCCTGGAAACCCTGCACTGAGGAACCATCGAATGGCATGCCATCAGTAAATGCACTGTCGAGGAACTCGCTTGCTGGTACATTAAAGTGCTGCTGAACGCCAATCAAATCAGTGAATCGAACAGATACATATTCAATGCCCTCAGAATTGATGAGAGCTTCTACATCTTCCTTTGTAGAAAGAGTCATGAGACTAACCTTCGTTTGTTGGGATCACGTACATTCCCCATTCTAAGAGACAGGGCAGTCTGAAAACGTCTTTTCAGGTTACAAGTTTGTTACGGTTAGTTACGCGGTGAGGCCTGAAGGCGGTTAGCTATGTAGCATCGTGACGGTACATAGGTTAGCGACTTTACGGAGATGTGCTGTTTTTCCGTGGAATAAACTCCGTTGTAACGATACTTATGCCACGGAATCGGGGGTGTCTGCCGTACCTCCCAATCGTTACGTAACGTTTGAGCAGTACAGTCCCAAACGCACCTTCAAAGCACCCTGTTTCGCCTGTATCGCTCACTTTGTAAAAGCGCTTTGAGTGTTGCGGCAGTTTCCCGCACCGTGTGAACGTTCCCAAGAGCAGTAACGCTTAAACCGTGCGTAGTGTTTGGGAGAAACAGCCGCCGAACCCCCTTAAAATCAATGCTTGTAGAGTAGTACCACTCAAACGCTCGGAACGGATTGGGTAGTACAGACGTTAGTACCTCACCTCACCCAACGCATAAAAAATCGCAGAACCGACAACTCACTAAAAGAGGTAAATCGATTCTGCGATCTAAGAGATAGAGCTATACAGCGCTTTAGCGTCCGCGCATAGCACGGCGGCTTTGATGCTGCGCTGCGTAAGGATCAATACCAGCAGGAACGCCCATGCTTCCCATACGCTCAAGTGTATGCAAACGACCGTTTAAGTGATCGAGTTCCTCAGTAGTCAGTGGCTTCTTATAGCGCTTACGCATTGCTTTATTGAGTTTGGAAATAGGAGTTTGTCCCTCATCATTACCAGTGTTAATAACAATAATGCGGATTTCAGAACCTTTTGTTACGCGACGAATCTTAGCCTTTTCAGACTCAATAGCTTTAGCCACGCGCTTTGTTGGGCCTTCAGAAACGAGGTATACGCCATACAAGCTGGTTCCGCGCCAAATCATATCTTTTGTGCGAGGATCAACCCAAACTGGCTGTTCAGAGAAAGTAAAAATGCGCTTGCTCAAAGACTGCAAAACAGCACCAGCAGCACCTGGATTACCTTCAATCTTCTTATATCCCACAGTTTCGCTACGTCGAGACAGCACGAAAGTTGCAGCCAAGACACCCACCATAAAGGCGAGAATAACAGTCATAATCCATGTGAACCAGTGCAGTTTGAGGAAGAAAGCAATAACTATAATCGCTACGAATGGAATAGCAAACGCACCAATGAGCCACCACGTAACTTGAGGATCATCCGCGCGCGTAAAATCATAGAGCTGCTTCATCTGACGCAGAGTGCTATTACGCTTTGGCTTCTTCTTTTCTTCTGCCATAACCTATTTTAACCTTGCCTTATCTCGTCCAACAGTGGATAACGATCGTGTAATCTTCGATACATCATACTGTATCGAGTCGAAAACCCTAGTATAAGCTACCTTAACGCACGTTAAGAGGGCGTCCATCTGCTTTCAGTAAACTTTCTCCCAAACTTTCGCTTATAGTAGGATGAGCAAACAGAGCGCGCGCAGCCTGACTGAGAGGAATACGATTTTGTATTATTTCGCGTGCTGCTCCAGCAATTTCTGATGCTTGAGGTCCTGCCATATGCACACCAAGAACAACCCGTTCTGTTTTCTCACTATTAAGAGCTGAAACTATAACCGTTGTTCCATTTGAACCTAACATAGCGACGCGCGGATTAGATAATTGTGGCACAACAGTTTCTTCTACCTGTTCGAAACCAGCGTTTTGCGCTTGGCTTGGCGTGTAACCGATAGATACAGCGTCAATCATGCCATACACCACTTGAGGAATAGTCAAAGGATCAACTGGCTGAGTAGGAAGACCAGCAATACTTTCAGACACAACAAGAGCTTGTTCAAAAGCCTCGTGAGCAAGCATATAACCGTCCGTAATATCTCCTACAGCCCATACATTTTCAAGATTTGTGCGACCATATTCATCAGTAATCACGCGGTTTGTAGATGTGAGAGCTATGCCTGCTTGCTTAAACCATGAAGCAGTTGTGCGAGGGGAGCGTCCAATAGCAGCCAAGACGAAATCAGCAGGAATAGTTTTTTCTGTAACCGTATCTTTTTTAGGATCAGCAATAGAGTAGGTCACCTCACCATCGCCTGCACTAGTAAGAGTGCTATGCGATTCAAAACGCACACCATCGCGTTTAAGCGTGCGCATAAGCGTTGAACTAACGTGCGAATCCCACCGTGATAGAGGCGTATCTTTACGAAGAAGAACTGTTACATGAGTTCCGAGAGCATTCCAAAATTGTGCAAACTCCAGAGCAATAGCACCAGCTCCCACAATAACAATATTGTTGAGAGGAATATCGAGGTCTAAGGCTTCATCGGATGATAATACAGGAACTTTCTTATCAGCAATAGCCTCAGATACAGCGGCAGAAGTTTCGTGAAAGAAGTCAAAACCTGGCAGCGGCGTGGCATATGATCCAGTTGCTAAAACAATATGGTGAGCGCTTAATTCGCGCGTGCTCTCGCCATCAGTAACGCTTACGTTATGTGCGCCGCTCAGCGAGCCTTCACCGTGAATAATATCGATAGACCGCGCTTTCATATGCTGGGTGAGACCTTTTACTACGCCTGCTACAGTTTTATCTTTCGCGGTTTTAAGCGCTGGCATATTAATACTGTTGACGCTAATATCCAATCCCCATGAGCCTGCGCGATGAACGTCATGAAGAGTATGAGCTGCGGTTAGATATGCTTTCGTAGGAATACAGCCGCGATTTAAGCATGTGCCACCCACAACATCGGTTTTTTCAATAACAGCAGTTGATAGTCCCAGCTCATTTGTGCGCAAAGCAGTGGCATAACCACCCGGACCAGAACCTATTATCAGAACGTCATAATCATAAGTCATACGCTCAAGTTTAGCGTGTAAAGGTTAGCAGATGTAGAGCACTTGCTAGGAGATGAACTGATAAATGTAGGGGGGGGAAATCTTTGACTTAGCGCCATATGTCGGTGTGTGATGTTCTTATTACGAGTAGACTATTTGTATTCAATCCCACTCCACAAGAGTAGCATTGGATTTCTTGAAACAATGATGTTCCGAGCACATTTCATAGTGAGGGTTATGATGATGAAAGTTTTATCCACACGTCATAGTGTTTTACCTGCGGTGCTCGCTTTACTTGGGTCATGGATATATCGTGCGCAGTATGTATCTACGTGGGTAATATGCCTGTTATTCAAGGACATGCGCAATACAAAGTGGGTATGAGATTTCTTCTTGTGACGCTGTACTTCTTAGGAATTATGCTATCTGCACTTTTTATGAACGTTGCGAAAAGTATAGCGCAAACCAGAAGAACGTATTTTATAGTTCTGCTGTGCATACATTTTATAGCTGTGTTACGTTTAGTGCTGATGGACGGGGGAACAAATATTCCTCTGCTTGAAATAGCAGTATTATTTGTGAGCGCTGTTCTTCTTGCGATTAGCGGAATAATACATATTATTCAGGCTATAAAAGCATGATTATATGATGATTATGAGAGCTATGGGTGCTCCTTGTTTGTGAAGCAAGGAGCACCCATGTATGTTATGTGTGTTTTATTTTCTGCCCTTATGCAAACTTGACCATACTGCTGGTAGCAAAATAATTGCTGGCACAAGACTTAATGTTGGAAGTATCTGCCACGTGTAATGCTGAGAGATAATCCACCCCAACCAGCTTCCTCCTGCAGCCGCAAGAGCAGAAGCTAAACGTGCCCAGCCGTTAAACTTAGTCAGAAGATCATGCTCAATCAAAAGCTGGCGAGATACTATAAGAGGGCGAGCTGTGCAGGAATATCCTAAATCCATCAAAGCCCATCCAATCAGAGCGCTCCAAAAAATCGGAATAATTAAGAATATTAACCCTATAATCATGCTGATAACCCCAGCACATCCAATGATTCTGAGGCTAAACTTTTTCGATGCTCTCAAATACATATATGAACTTGCAATCGTGGCAACACCCGTTACAGCATAAATAACTGTAGTAATATGCGAACCGAGCTTATCCGCATATCCCAGCGTTGTGTACCCTCCGTAGAGGGAAGGAATAAGGCTAAGAAAGAAAGTGCACGAGAGCAAAATAATGCGCATAGATTTGGTGGTATGACGCTGTGGTATGCCGTGCTGTGCGTCTGTTTCATTATCGTCGTTATCGTCATTAAGGGAAGCGCTGGTAGCTGATAGTATGCTACCTCGAGAAAGAAAACGAGTTAGCGTACAGGCGAAAGATAAAACAGAAGATATGATCAGAACGAGAGTAATAGAGATAGATGTGAGCGCCGAGCCCAGAACCGTTCCAAACAGTGTTCCACCCACAGACATAATAATGCCTACATAACCGCTATATTCAATAAGCATCTCTTCATTATCGCCAGAAATATCTACTTCAAAAATTTCGCTGGCTACGTCAATTATTTGTCCTGTAACGAGCAGTAAGCATCCTAGGGCGAGTAATGACCATTTCCATCCGAGCCAACTGTGGGGAAGAATAGCCACAATAAGGCAGAGAAGACCTTCGCAAAATTCAGCAGCAGACAGGGAAGCGAAACTGCCGAATTTATCTACAATCCATGCAGCAGCAGGAGACATAAAATCGCTTATTACACCGAATGTGCGGTTAAAAGCCAACGCCCACGCAGGAAGACCCACAATAATAATGGATGGAATAACAGAACCTTCGAAAATGGAATTACTTATTTCTGAGAATGTGAGACCAAGAAGAGCCCATCTGAGGGCAGTAGATAGTTTGAATAAATTTTTCATGAGTTATATTTTTTTACGCGCGAGATTGATGTTGGTAATGTTTTGTAGCGGTGGTTGGTGAAGGCGGCGGTTTTCTGATGACGGTTGATGTTGGTCGTGATGTTTCTGCGGGCGTTGCCGCGAGGGGAGCGATTTTGGTTTAAGCTAAGCAGTATTCCGCAGGCTCTTTATTTTATGGTGCTTGATTTCTTATGAGCATGATTTCCATCTTAGGTTTTTGAAAATAACGCTATGAAATCGTAGGGTCACTATGCGAAACTATGCAATTCCTGCTGATTGAGTGCGCTGATTGAGGGTATCTCAGGTTTGGCAGTTCTCAGAGTTATGACAAGCATATGGTTTTGTTGTTGAATCTGCTTGGATTGAAGTGTCTAAGGTTTTGTTTTCTATGTATAATCACTATTTCCCCATCAACTTCGATGAAATAAAACCTGAGACACTTCACAATCAACGAATAACACTCCACCAACAATTTTGTCGTATAACTAGGATTGTCTCGGTTTAGTTTAGTGATGAGAGTGCTGTATATTGGCGGTATGTACGCTTACATTGATGAATCTCATTCTGACTCTGGTAAAGCTATTGGTGGAGATATTTATTACATTGGTGCTTCGCTTGTTAATGATGAGCAGGCGCGTTTTATTGATCAGAAGCTTTCAGAGTTGGGGGATAGCGTTCATCAACGTTTTGGTGTTCCAGCTGATGTTGAATTTCATGGGTACTGTATGTTCCAATACAAGTATGGTTGGGAACGTATGAAGGATCTCCATTCTCAGTCTGCGGGAATTTATCGTGCTGCTATGCGTATTCTTGCTGAGTCTGATGCACAGATTGTTATCCGTTGGTGTGTCGGACAGTTGAGCGGTTCTTTTGATATGCTAAGAGGTCACTATCAGGTGACCTCTTGCTGGACAGCAAGTCATATCCGTGGGATATGACTTGTCGTGTATCAGTGTTGTATCAGATTTATCCACAAGAATGAGGATAACTTTTATTTTTCTCGGTGTGTTGGGCGTGTCGTATTGAAGGGGATTGGGTTTTGTTCCGTCGAAGCAGATCAGACTTGGCAAATATTTTCATCAAACGAATATTCGCTCCGTATTCAAAGTAGTCAATCCATCGTCACCATCCGTGTCATCGCAAAAGCTGAACCTATCGCGACCTGCGCACTTACACAAAAACCCTGACACACTCTTATTTCTCAGCAAGCGCTCAAAAGGTGGAGAGCGAGTCAGAAATATTAGTGCTGAGCTAAAACGCAAAAGTTAAGGGTGCATGTTGCTTAGCAAATTGCTAACAATACGCACCCTGAAAACTTATGTAAAAACTGAGAAAATCGTCAGTTTATTCAGGCCATACACCATGCTTCTTATGACGAGGCTTTGGCAAACGCCATGCGCGAATCTGCAGAGCACGACTCCATGCGTAATAACCAGAGCGCATACCCTTAGCAACAGCGCGCTCGCCAAACTTGACAATCAGCTTTTTCTTCAAACCGCGCCACATAATAAAGCTATCAATAATAATGGCGAACAAATATACATACATGAGCACCAAAATAATCAAAGACAGCTGTGGCATAAAGTAGGTTGCCGCAACAGAAATAAGGAGCAGAGCAACCACAACAATCATGAAATATTCGCCCAAATTGTAGCGGGCATCCACATAGTCGCGAATATATACGCGCCATGGAAGCTGCTCGCTCTTAGGCATTTTGCGCAAATCTCCCGAACGCATGGCCTCGTACTCAGTATTTTCACGCTCACGGCGACGAGCCTGAGCAGCTTTACGCTGAGCCTTACGGTCTTTTGGCGCAAGCGGAGTTAAACGAGCGTTTTCCGCATCGCGACGCTTTGGTGTTGGACGACCTTTGCCAGCAGTTTCACTAGAGGTATGCGTCTCAGCATTGGCAGCATTGTCTAGCTGATCGTCGCTATCAGTTTTGTTTTTTTGAGCGAAAGGATTCCATTTCATTCCTTTAGATTATGTAAAAGTATAGACCGCGTTTATGTGAAAGTATCGACCGCGTGCAATAAAGTCGTATGTACATGACCATATACGTTCATGCCTTGTGAGGAGTGAAGTGCTGTGCGGCGTACTCGCAGCGGATGTGTGCGTACTACATTATGTGCATACTACATATATGCGCGGCGTGCTTGGGACTGGCGCATGGCTGAGCTGCTACTTGGTTGCACTTGCTGCCGAACAGCACATGTTGCCAAACTGCGCAGCTGAGAAGATATGAAGGAAGATAATGGCTACTTTATCGCATGAAGAGATTCGAACACGAGTAGAGTCTGATTGGAATCGCATTGTTGATGTGCTCTCACGAAAAATTGCCCTAGGCGCAGTATCTGCTAAAGGCATTACGGCCGACCATATGAAGGCGTCGGCTGAGTTCGTGGCTGAAGAAATGCGTGCTGTGGGTGTAGATGCTCGCGTGGTGCAGTCTACAAATCCAGATGGAACACCAGGAGCGTGGGAAGTTATTGGCTCGCGTATTGTTGATGAGAATGCGCCAACCGTGTTGTTGTATGCGCATCACGATGTGCAGCCTGTTCCAGATGAGTCTGCATGGGAAACTCCTGCTTTTGAGGCCGCAGAAAAAGACGGTCGCCTTTACGGTCGCGGCGCAGCTGACGATGGCGGCGGCATTGCTATTCATTCGGGAGCTTTGCATGCTTTGGGCGATGATTTGGCTGTGAATATTCGCATCTTTATTGAGGGTGAAGAGGAAATGGGCTCGCCAAGCTTTATTCCTTTCATTGAGAAGCATAAAGCGGAATTCGAATCAGATGTGATTATTGTGGCCGACTCGGGTAACTGGTCAGATGAAATTCCAAGTTTGACCACGTCTTTGCGCGGTAATACTGAAGTAGATGTGACTGTTCGCGTGCTGGGTCATCCTGTGCATTCGGGTCAGTTCGGCGGTCCGATTCTCGATGCCAATACGGTAGCGGCTATGCTTATCGCCTCCATGTACGACAAGAATGGCGACTTGGTTATTCCGGGCATTGAGTCTCAAGAACCAGTGGGCGGTTTGCAGCGCGATATGGACGAAGTAACCGTTCGCCGCGATGCTGCTGTTGTGGATTCCTACCAGTTTGCGGGAACCGGCTCCTTAGCTGCACGCATGTGGACCAAGCCAAGCGTGAGTGTGATTGGTTTCGACGCTCACCCCGTAGAGGGTTCCTTTAACGTGATTGCCGACCATGCTCGTTTTAGGCTCTCCTTGCGTACCGCTCCAAGCCAGAAGCCAGCCGAAGCGCAGAAGGCTTTGGCACGATTCTTGGAAGAGCACGCTCCATTCGGTGCACAAGTAACTGTGGAGCTGGGAGAGAATGGTCAGGGTTGGGCTATGAACCCACAGGCTAAGGCTGTGGTTATTGCCGAAGAAGCTATGGCTACTGCTTTCGCAACTGAGCCAGTAAATAAGGGGGAGGGGGGTTCGATTCCATTCATTCCAGAATTGCAGCGCATCTTCCCACATGCCGAAGTATTAGTAACCGGTCCAGAAGATCCAAAGGCGAATGCGCATTCGCCAAATGAGTCGATTTCTTTGCCGGCTTTGAAGAAGAACGTGGTTACAGAAGCTTTGATTTTGCAAGGTTTGGCGCTCAGGTAAAGCTCAAGTTAAGCTCCAGCAACGGCAAGACGCGCCACGCATGGGACGAATATTCCACGAGGATATTCGTCCCATATTGCTATAGTAGCTAATCGACACGGGTGCTGTGCCTATGCATGAAGAGTGGGTACGGCTGAGATATGAATTCGTTCGCCGCAAAAAGAAAACACATACATAATGAGAGCGAATTCTGACCGATTGAACGTTTACTAGGTAATGCTAGCAACGGACGTCATCTTAACCCGTGCCTCACGCGCATCACGGGGATGTGCGTATGACGACAGATCATAGGAGGCACTTATGAATTCTTCTTCAACCGTATCTGAAAAGCCAAATCTTAAGTGGCGCGTTGTCGATATTACTGTAGCCAGCGTTATTGCTGTAGCATCTTCGCTTATTTACTGGCTGGCTGCTTTGGCTTATGGTCCAGTATCTGCTTTGGATTCCTTCATCCCTGGTTTGTGGGGTGTTATTAACGGTTTCTGGCTGTTCGCTGGTCCTTTGGCTCTGATTATCGTGCGCAAGCCAGGTGCTGCAATTTACGCAGAAGTTGTTGCTGGTGTTGTCGAAGCTTTGCTGGGTAACCAGTGGGGCGGTACGGCAACCTTCCTCGTTGCTTTAGCTCAGGGTGCGGCAGCTGAAATCGTCTTTACTGCAGTGTTCTACAAGGTATGGAATATTTGGATTACCACTATTTCTGGTGCAGTCTCCGGTGTTGTTTGCTGGGCATATTCCTTCTTTACTAACTTGCAGGCTATCGATTGGAACGGTACCTACGGTTTCGCTAACTTGGTTACCACGATTCTGTCCGGCGCTATCGTAGCTGGTGTGTTCACCTGGTGGCTTTACTTGGGTATTGCTGCAACGGGCGCTCTCGATCACTTCGAGTCCGGCCGAGATGTGCGCAACAAGCAGAAGGCTAACGCATAAGTGGCTTCTCGAGTAGACGTTAACCATTGGTCATATCGTTACCCGTTAAATGAGGGTTGGGCGGTTGATGATTTAAGCCTGAACGTGGCGGCTGGGGAGAAAGTTTTGCTCACTGGCCGCTCCGGATGGGGCAAAAGCACGCTGCTTCAAGGTATTACCGGTATTTTGGGTGATGCCGAAGATGGCGGCGAGATGCGCGGAACGATTACCATAGACGGCGTTCCTGCTCTTAAAGCGCGCGGCCGTGTGGGCATGATTATGCAAGACCCAGAAAGTCAAGTAATTTTTGCTCGCGTTATGGATAACGCCACTTTTGGTGCAGAAAATTTGGGCGTAGACCGATCAGAAATTATTCAACGTTGCGATAGCGCTTTAGCAACGGTTGACTTAGATCCTGCGCACGGTATCGAGCCAGCTCGTTTAGCGCAGCGCCTCTCAGGAGGGCAAACGCAACGTTTATCTGTGGCCAGTATTATGGCGATGCGTCCCGATGTGATTGTATGCGATGAGCCAACAGCTAATCTCGATCCTGATGGAATCGAGCGTGTGGTGTCGTCCATTCTGGATGCTGCTACACAAACTGGTGCCACCCTTATTGTGGTGGATCATAATATAGAGCAGTGGCTTCCTCATATGGATAGGCATGTTGCTCTGGGAGAGCCGATTGAATTAGAAGAATATGCAGGACAGTATGCTCCTGCTCAAGAAGAGGGTACGTCGGCTGCGTTAATAGCCGACAATTTATGTTTTGGCTATGAGGGTGAGCAGATTTCTTACCTGTTTAACCATACATTTAATAGCGGAACAATCACGGCTCTTACTGGCGTAAACGGAGCGGGTAAAACGACACTGTCGCTTACTTTAGCGGGTTTGCGGCCAGAGCTGAGCGGTGCGGTGCGCGTAAGCGATACCGTGCGTGGCGCTGCCGAAAGTGCTGAACCTTCGAAATGGAATACCAAAGAACTGGCTCAGCGCATTCAGTATGTTTTCCAAAACCCGGAGCATCAGTTCGTCACCAGTTCTGTGCGTGACGAAATGATGAGCGCTTTGCGCATCTCGCACAGCGAGGCGAGCGCGGACGAGCTGGCTCAGATGGCGAAGGAGCGTTTGGATTATTATGATTTGCTCGAGCAGGTCGATCATAATCCATATTCGCTTTCAGGCGGGCAGAAGCGCCGCTTAACCGTTGCGTGCGCGATTGAAGCAAAACCTCAGATTATAATTGTGGACGAACCAACATATGGTCAAGATCCTCAAACATGGTTAGCATTGGTGCGTATGTTCGCTCAGTTACGCGATAACGGAACCTGCATTATTACTGTGACGCATGACCGTGCGTTTATTGATGCGCTTGGTGCTGCAGAAGTAGTGATTGAAGCGAATCCTGATTCCTACGAGAATAAGCAGCTACGTAACGAAAGTCAGTCTGCTATAGTGGCAAGCCTTAACCCAGTAACGCGTTTATTTGCTGGACTTTTTGTTGGTCTTCCACTGATTTTCTCGCTGGATATTGTTTCGTCAAGCACTGCTCTTGTTCTATCTTTAATAGCCATTTTTGCTCTCGGTTTTACTCCTCGTACGGTATTAAAGTATACGTGGCCAATCCTTATTGGAGCTGCAGGAGCCTTTATTTCTGTGGCTATTTATAATAAGGATCATAACGTGATGTTGGCTGCCGCCACAGCAATCCGTGTGCTTGCTATGGGAGTTCCGGCTGTAACCCTAGTCATGCGCATGGATCCAACAGATTTAGCTGACGCTTTTGTGCAAAAGCTGAAAATGTCTGACCGTTTTGTGTATGCGGCGCTCGCAGGTTTCCGCTTACTTCCTTTACTGCAAGAGGATATGGAGTCCATACATCAAGCACGCCGTATTCGAGGAATACAATCGCAATCGAAGATTCAAAAATATAAGAATGATGCGTTGAATATTCTTATTTTGGCTATTCGACGCTCCACGATGCTCGCCATAGTTATGCAAGCACGCGCATTTGGAGCACCATATAAACGAACAAATGTGCGCATATCATGCATGCATATGCGCGATGTTATAGCTTTTGTTATCAGCATTCTTATTCCTGTGATAGGACTGATTGCTGCGTATTACACAGGAATGCTTAATCTTTTTGGCAAATTTGTGTAAGAAAGAAAACATAAGCACAAACTCATATATTCCTTCCTAAATTAACTGGCAATTGTGCTCTACCGTGTACTCATTACACAGCGGCGGTAGGGCGCAATTGTATCCGTTGAAGTTCGGTCGATATGTAGCGGAGCTTCGGACTTAGCGGGGTTTTAGGTTGCAGGTGTGTGACTAGCGGCTGTTTCTCACAACCAGGCTTCACACTGCGTTAAATTCGGAGAGCTATTGCTCTCACATAT
>NZ_KV812468.1:561164-655182 GCF_001813415.1 Alloscardovia sp. HMSC034E08
TCAAAACTGGCATATCGGTTGCGCGTATCGACTTTACGCATAACTAGGGTTGTTCACTCATGATGACAAAAGAAAATAAACCAAAGCACATTCACACCGGGCGATGTCTTGACACCTGACAGCCGGAGGAATCAACTGGAACCTACTGGGCAACATCTTCTGCTCAACACCGCTAAGTCCGAAGAGCCTATTTAGCGGGGATTGAGTTCAGGTTTACGGCGTAGGTGCGCGTGCAACGCTGACAATGTGGACGCTATAACCAGAAAACGTTCGCGCTCCCTCAATCTAACTCATATCAGTACTGCATCATAGAATAGACAACCTTAACAACCTCGAAACTCACATAGAAGCTGCTATCCGCCACGCGAAATCAGTCAAACCGCTACAATACTTCATAGAATACATGCATACTTTTGTGACCTCACTTGTACCTGAGAAGAAAGCAGATATAGTCATGCCATTGCATCGCGATATTATGGACAACCCTCAAGCTCAACGAGTGCGTCTTGTATCAGATTTAATAAACCGTAAAGCGCGCAAAAGGAGCGGATTATTTCTCGTTGAAGGTCCTCAAGCAGTGCGTGAAGCTGTGCGTTATGCTGCCGACAGTGTGCGCGATATCTATGTGCGCAATGATTACGCTACATCCGAGGTTTTGCGTGCGGTCGTGCGCGAATCAATAGATAAAAACCTGTATGTTCATCAGGCAACAGACAAAGTAATGCATGCCATCAGCTCTGATTGCCAAGGCATTGCGGCAGTTGTACACATGGAAGCAGTTGTGCGTTCTGCAGACGAGTTTCAAACAGATGCTGGCAGTCTAAGCGCTGCTTGTTGGCAGTTACGCGATCCGGGTAATGCGGGAACTATTATTCGCGCAGCCGATGCTAGTGGATGTCAAGCAGTAGTTTTAGTGGGCGATTGCGTTGATATTACTAATCCGAAAGTTGTGCGCTCTACAGCAGGCTCTCTCTTCCACATCCCCGTGTTCTATGCACGCGAGGAAGAGTTTTTCGAGGTTATGCGCGCACAGTCAGCCTGCATAACAGCAGCGGAAATTTACGGAACAGACAGCACTCCTGTTGTTTCTCTTCAGCAGGCTTTAACTCACACAGATAAGCGTCAAGCGAACGTTATACTTTTCGGAAACGAGGCGCGTGGTTTACCTGCAGAAATCGTTGATCAGTGCGATCGTGCAGCCATTATTCCATTATATGGAAAAGCGGAATCTCTTAATGTGGCTATGAGTGCGTCCGTTATGCTGTATTCTTTCGCCATGCATATGCGCGATACTCCTACTGAGTAAACGTGCGCGCAGTAAAAAAATCACGAAGAATAATTCCTAGACACAAGACAATACACAGGCTGTGGAAAGTCTAAGCCAAAAGGAAAAATGGCATACAGACTGTTCTAAGGGAAGGTATAAGCAAGTGGCTGATAATATTCAGTTCGATGCTACAGCAGTGCAAGCTGCTGTTCAAGAAGGCATTGACAAGCTCAACAGTGCTGCAACTCTCGATGAGTTACATGCAATTCGAAGCGAATATGCGGGCAATAACTCTGCAATGGCTCAAGCTAGCAAAGCAATTGGTTCTTTGGCTGCAGATCAGAAGAAGGAAGCCGGCAAAGTTGTGGGCAAACTTCGCGCTGATTTTGGGCGTGCATATGCTCAGCGTGAGACTGCGCTAAAAGAAGAGGCTGAGCGTATTGCATTGGCAGCAGAAACTGTGGATATGACTCAGCCAGTGCGCCGCAATCCTTTAGGAGCGCGTCATCCTTTGCCAAAGTTGCTTGAAGATGTGGAAGACTTCTTTGTATCGATGGGCTGGCAAATTGCTGAAGGTCCAGAAGTTGAAACTGAATGGCATGATTTCGATGCCTTGAACTTTGGTCCAGATCATCCTGCTCGTCAGATGCAAGATACCTTTTATATTAAGGGTAATCAGGCGAAAGATTCCGCTGGTTTTGTGGGGTCTAACATGGTTATGCGTACCCATACTTCGCCGGTTCAGGCGCGTTCTTTGCTCTCGCGCGGTGTGCCACTGTATATTGCGTGCCCAGGTCGCGTGTTCCGCACCGATGAATTGGATGCTACACATACCCCTGTTTTCCATCAGTGTGAAGCTTTAGCTGTAGATAAAGGCTTGACGATGGCAGATTTGAAGGGCGTTTTAGATAAGCTTGCTGTGGCTATGTTTGGTCCTGAAGCAAAGACTCGCTTGCGTCCAAGTTACTTCCCATTTACTGAGCCAAGCGCAGAAATGGATTTATGGTTCCCAGATAAGAAGGGTGGTCCTGGTTGGATTGAGTGGGGCGGTTGCGGCATGGTGAATCCGAATGTGCTGCGCTCTGCGGGAATTGATCCTGATGTGTATTCCGGTTTTGCTTTTGGCGTGGGTATGGAACGTACTTTGCTGCTGCGTCACGATATTAACGATATGCACGATCTCGTTGAGGGAGATGTGCGTTTCAGCCAGCAGTTTGCGATGGGAGAGTAAAAGATGCCACTTATTGATATGAACTGGCTGCGCGACCATGTAGACGTGCCAGCTGAAGAAACTTATGAGCAGCTTGCGGCTGATTTGGTGAAGGTAGGCTTGGAAGAGGAAGAGATTCATACCTCTCAAGTAACCGGACCTATTGTTGTGGGTTATGTTGTTGACTTGACTCCTGAACCGCAGAAGAATGGCAAGGTTATTAACTGGTGCCATATTGACGTGGGAGAACACAATGTGCTTGACGAGGAGGGTAATAAGGTTCCTCGCGGTATTGTGTGTGGAGCGCCTAATATTGCGGCTGGTCAGAAGGTGGTTGTGACGCTGCCGGGGGCTGTGTTGCCTGGCGATTTTAAGATTGAGCCTCGCAAGACCTATGGGCATATTTCTGACGGTATGTGCGCATCTGAGCGCGAGTTGGGATTGAGTTCGGATCACAATGGCATTATTGTGCTCAATGATTATGGTTTAAGTGATGGGCAGGTTGAGGCTCTCCAGCCTGGCGACGATGCACTGGGATTGCTTGGCTTAAATGAAGCAACTTTGGAAATTAATATTACGCCAGATCGCGGTTATGCTTTCTCCTACCGCGGTGTTGCACGTGAATTCCACCATTCTACTGGTGCTCAATTTAACGATGTTGTAGCATCATACCTTGAGCGTGCCGAACAGCTTCATGCAAGCGAACATGGCGATGTTGAGGTTATTATTGACGACACCAATCCTATTCACGGTGTTCCAGGCTGTGACCGTTTTTATGCACGTACTCTTACGGGTATTAATCGCGAAGGTCGTTCCACTCATCAGATGCGTCAGCGTTTACTGCGCTCGGGTATGCGTCCTATTTCAGCTGCAGTGGATGTTACGAACTACGTGATGCTTGATGTAGGACAGCCATTACATGCATACGATCTCGATAAGATTGTTCAGCCAATCGTGGTGCGTCGCGCTGTAGATGGCGAAAAGCTTGTTACTTTGGATGGTAAAGAGCATGACTTGGTCAGCGAAGATTTGCTGATTACCGATTCTCCAAACGGAGAGCGTGGTTCTCGTGTGCTCGGTATTGCGGGCGTTATGGGTGGTTTGTACGGTGAAGTTACCGAAGAAACCACCAATGTGCTGATTGAAGCAGCACACTTTGACCCTATTTCTATTGCACGCTCTGCTCGCCGCCATAAGATTCCTTCGGAAGCAAGCCGTCGTTTTGAGCGCGGAGTAGATACTCAGCTTCAAGCTGCTGCTGCCTTCGAAGCAATCGAATTGCTTATGGGTGTCTGCGGCGGCGTTGCCAGCGAGAATCCAACAGATGTGAATAACACTGAACAGCCCCGCACTATTGAATTCCACACATCCGAGGTGGCACGTTTAACCGGTTTAACCACCACAGATGAACAGATTGCACAGATTCTTAGCGATATTGGTAGCATCGTAAGTACTGTGTCTGAAGGCGTTTTGTCTGTTACTGTTCCAAGCTGGCGTCCAGATCTTACTGAAGCCTGCGATTTAGTAGAAGAAGTAGCTCGTTTGGTGGGTTATGACCAGATTGCTGTAACTGTTCCAGCAGTTCCTGCTACATCTATGACTGGCTTAACAGACTCACAGTTACGTCGTCGCCAAGTAGCAGATACATTAGCTGAATATGGTTTAACAGAAACTATCAGTTATCCGTTTGTGGGCGACGAGGATTATAAGGACTTCGCATACGATGCTGATGCCATCAAGCCAATCAGTGTAGAACTTGCTAATCCATTAGCAGGAGACCGTCCATATTTGCGCCGCGAAATCTTGCTGACCCTTATGCGTACCGTTCAACGCAATATTCGCCGTGGTAATCCACAGGCAAGCTCCTACGAAGTAGGTCATGTTTTCGAATGGGATCCACAAGCTCCAGCAATTCCTGCATTATCTGGTGGGGGTCGTCCAAGCGATGAGCAGTTGGCAGCTTTGGATGCAGGTTTGCCATATCAGCCATTGCATGTTGCTGCTATTCTCACTGGTGATGTGCAAGAAACAGGCTGGATGGGCGAGAAGCGCACGGCTGACTGGACAGATGTAGTAGAAGCCGTGACCCGTATTTCCGAGCGTTTAGCTGCGAACTTTACGTTAGACCAGCTGCACGGTGATGATGTTCCAGCAACATGGCATCCTGGTCGTTTCGCACAGGTGAAGGTAGGGGAGCGTGTAGTAGGAACTGTGGGCGAATTCCATCCTCGTATTAACGAGTCCTTGGGATTGCCAGCTCATACTGCTGCATTTGAGCTCGATTTGGATGCTGTATTTGATGAGGTCACCTACGAGCCTGTACAAGCACGACCAGTGTCGAGCTATCCTCCGGTGCATCAGGACTTCGCTTTTGTGGTTCCACAAGCTATGACTTCTGTACAGTTAAGCGATATTATTCGTACAGCTGCAGGAGATTTGCTTGAGTCCATTAGTTTGTTCGATGTCTTTACTGATGACAGCTTGGGTGAAGCGAAGAAATCTTTGGCATACGCTGTAACATTGCGTGCTGCTGACCGTACACTGACAGCAGAAGATACTGATGCTGTGCGTGCTGCTATTATTGACGCTACTGCAGCAGCAAGAGCTGTGCTGCGCGCGTAATAAAGCTACGTACTGGCACGGAAATACATAAGAAACCAACTGAAGGAAAGATATTGTTCATGACAGACGATCTGAACACGCTTGATGATTCCAAGCACACTGACGATACAGACGCAGAGCAGACAGGTCCTGCTTACGGTCGTTTGGCATCCGAATTTCCTGGTTGGGATCCTTATGTGTACGGCAAGCCTGAACCAAGCCAGGAGCCTAAAGCTCAGGCGAAGTCGAAGCGCATTATGGTGGTTAGTCCTTTTGGCGCTCCGAGTGACACTTCTACTCAGGGTAATCAAGCACATGGGCAGCAGTCTCACTCTGGACAGTCAGCTAATACGGATTATACGTCTCGTAATGTGAATACGCCTCAGTTCTATGATCGCGATGGGAATCCTGTTGCATCACCTTTTGAGCGTTTTGAATTCGATCCAGATGATCCGAAGAAGAACCCGGCTTATGGTCGTTGGGATTTCTATGCGATTATTGCTTTTATTGGTTCTTTCTTTACGCAGACCACTCTTTTGGCTCTCTTTTTGGCAATTATGTCGTTAAACCGAACCAAGATATTGCATATGAAAGGTCGTACGCTGGCTATTATTGCTATTATTCTATGTGTTCTGCAGATAATATTATTCGCTTATATTGTGGCTACAGGAATGACTGAATTAGAATTCCTCAATATGGTGACAGCATGGATTCGTGCGCATATAGGTGCATAAAATATGTATGAATATACAAACCGATGTTCTCGATGAGCATCGGCTTTTGTATGTTGACAATACAGTGCATGAAGCCTTGAAAATATACGACACGCGCATGTTGTGAATAGGCATCATTCGTCGAGTAAATGTTGCATAATTATACAAATATATGAATAAGTAGGTGTGATTATGCAAGATCTTCATCTTGATTATCCACTCACTGTTGCTGTAGCTGGTGCCACAGGATACGCGGGTGGTGAAGCGTTGCGAATACTGGCAGCGCATCCAAATTTCGAAGTCACGTGTGTGGCTGGTCACTCGTCTGCTGGCAAGCGACTGGGAGAATTTACTCCTCATATACCTCAGCTCTCTTCGCTGACTATTGAAGACACAACACCAGAAGTATTAAGCGGTCATGATGTTGTTATTTTAGCTTTGCCTCATGGAGCATCTGGTGCTTTAGCAGCTCAGCTTGAAGATGTGCGCATTGTTATTGATTTAGGAGCTGATCATCGTTTGGAATCAGCTGAAGCATGGCAAGACTTTTATGGTGACGGTTACTGTGCGCCATGGACGTATGCTCTTCCAGAACTGATTACAGGAGGAGACGAAAACTTTGGTTTTTCGTATCAGCGTTCTCATTTGTCTAGTGCTCATCGACTTGCCGAACCTGGTTGCAATGTTACGGCAGTAACTTTGGCTTTTCAACCAGCTCTTGCTGCGGGTTTGGCTAACTCGCAGATCTCGGCACATGCAGTCGTGGGATATTCTGGTGCGGGTCGTAAAACAGGACGAGTGAATTTGCTTGCTTCTGAGGCTTTAGGCAATGCCACTGCCTATTCAGTTGCAGGAAGCCACCGCCATATTCCAGAAATTCAACAAAATTTTGCTCATGCTCAGGGATTAGATGGGCAAAACTATAGTGCGATTCAACAGTATAAGCTTGGCTTTACTCCTGTTCTTGCGCCCATGTCTCGTGGAATTATGGCTACGGTAAGCGCTGCTTTGAGTAACAAAGCTCTTGAGATGAGCGATGAAGAAATCCGTTCTGTTTATGAAAAGGCGTATGGCAATGAGTTCTTTATTGAATTACTACCTCCAACAGTATTGCCGGCTACTGCAGATGTTATCGGTTCAAATGCTGCGCACATTCAAGTAGCTGTAGACCGTCGTGCTGGGTTATTGTATGGCTTCAGTGCGATTGATAATTTGAATCGTGGTACAGCTGGACAAGCTATTCAATCGTTGAATATTGCACTGGGATTGCCGGAAGATGCTGGCTTAACCAAGATTGGAGTTGCACCATGAGTGTAGTTTTTGCTCAAGGTTTTTCTGCTGCCGGAGTACGAGGAGGAATTTCCTCAGTTGAAGGTAAAAAAGACGTGGCTGTTGTGGTGAATAACGGTCCACTCAATGTGGCTGCTGGTGTTTTTACTACTAACCGTTTCGCAGCAGCTCCCGTGCAGTATTCGCGCAATATCATCGCATCGGGTCATGCTCGCGCCATGGTAATTAATTCTGGTGGAGCTAATGCGTGCACTGGTGAAGCTGGATATGCTCAAGTAGAGCAAACAGCTGACTATGCAGCTTCTTTATTGGGATGCGCATCTGACGATGTGCTTATTGCATCTACGGGATTAATTGGTGAGCTTTTGCCTTTAGATGCTGTATTCCACGGAGTAGAAAAGGCCGTAAATGCGCTTGATAGCTCCGAGGAAGCTGGTGCATATGCAGCTGAAGCCATTATGACCACTGATACGAGGCCTAAAACCGTATGTATAGAGGGAGCAGGCTACCGTGTGGGTGGTATGGTTAAAGGCTCCGGAATGATTGCGCCTCAGCTTGCCACCATGATTAGCGTTATTACTACAGATGCTGTAGTGTCTTCTGAATTAGCTCAGTCTGCTCTGCGTGAGGCAACATCGCGAAGCTTTGACTGTATTGATGTAGATGGTTGTATGTCTACTAACGATACGGTGATTGTGTTGGCATCGGGAGCTAGCGGCGTTGAGCCGAGCGCAGAAGAATTTACTGCTATAGTCTGTGATGCGTGTGCTCAGCTTGCTCGCCAGATTATTGGCGATGGCGAGGGAGCTAGCCACGATATTCGTATTGAAGTTCGTGGTGCAGGAAGCTATGCGGCTGCGCTTGCATGCGCACGTGCGGTGTCTTCATCTAATCTGCTTAAATGCGCTATTTATGGAAATGATCCTAATTGGGGGCGTGTTGTCTCATCCTTAGGAACAGTTCCTGTAGATATTGCTGCTTTCGACCCGCAGAAGGTAACTGTAGATATTAACGGTGTGCGTGTATGCGATGGGGGTAAACCAGGAGAGCCTCGCGAACGAGTGTCTATGGAGGAGGGGGAAGTGCATATTGATATCAATTTGCATACCGGCTCTTCAGCTCAGGCAGTGGTATGGACCGACGACCTTACTCTCGACTATGTGCATATTAATGCAGACTATGAATCGTAGGAATAATGGATAGCGAATACAATCACGAAGCACTTCATATTAATGTGCATCAAGATTTAACCGATAGCCAAAAATCAGAAGTATTATTGGAAATGCTTCCGTGGCTTCAAGAATTTGCAGGCTCACTCGTTGTTATTAAATATGGCGGCAACGCCATGATTAACGATGAACTGCGTGCTGCTTTCGCTGAAGATATGGTATTTTTGCGTCAAGTTGGTTTACATCCAGTTGTTGTGCATGGTGGAGGACCACAGATTAATCGGATGCTCACAACATTGGGTATTAAATCTGAATTCCGTGGTGGTTTACGTGTAACAGATGAACAAACCATGGATATTGTGCGCATGGTGCTTACTGGTAAAGTATCGCGTGAATTGGTGGGACTGATTAATTCTTACGGTCCATATGCAGTTGGACTCTCTGGAGAAGATGGTGGTCTTTTCTCAGCATGTAGACGCAGGCCTACGGTCAATGGGGAGCCTATAGATGTGGGATTAGTCGGAGATGTAGTTAGTGTAGATGCGCGTTCTGTAGAAGACCTCATTGCATCCGATCGCATTCCTGTTGTCTCCTCCGTGGCTCCTGATGAAGATGACGTTACTCAAGTGCTTAATGTTAATGCAGATACTGCTGCCGCAGCTTTAGCCTGCGCCTTAGGAGCGAGCAAATTAGTTATTCTAACCGATGTAGAAGGTTTGTATTCTCGGTGGCCAGATCAATCATCGTTGGTCAGTCAGGTAGGTGTAGAAACTTTGCGTGAGATGTTACCTCAATTGGAATCGGGAATGCGGCCGAAAATGGAGGCTTGCATTCGAGCTATCGATGGTGGGGTAAACCAAGCTCATATTATTGATGGACGTAAGAAACATTCCATTCTCAACGAGATTTTTACTTCTGCAGGTATTGGCACCATGGTTGTTCGTGGTGAAGGTATGCATATGAGGAGTTTCCATGAGCACAAGTAATACATTATTAGAGTCGTATGCACAGCATCACATGAATGTTTTTGGAACACCTTTGCGTGTGCTTGACCACGGTGAAGGTTCCTATGTGTGGGATGTGGATGGTAAGAAATATCTTGATTTTCTTGCTGGCATCGCAGTCAACAGTGTGGGATACAGTCATCCAGCATGGGTTCAAGCTGTATCACAGCAAGCTGGTCGTATTGCCCATACGTCAAATTATTTTGCTACCGTTCCTCAAATTGAACTATCAGAAAAATTACTCGAGTTAGCCGATGCGCCTGCTGGGTCACGTGTATATTTTGCAAATTCTGGTACAGAAGGAAACGAAGCCGCATTAAAACTCATAAAGCTCCATGCAAACGCGCGTGGTCATGCAGATAATGCTCGTATTCTTGCGCTCACACATAGTTTCCATGGTCGAACTCTTGGTGCATTGAGTGTAACGTGGAAACCAGTTATTCGTGAACCATATAATCCACTTCTTCCTCATGTTGAATTTGTGGAAGCTGGCAATAAAGAAGCCCTGCAAGCTGCATTCGAGGCAGGTCCTGTTGCGGGCATTATTATGGAGCTTATTCAGGGCGAAGCTGGCGTGTTACCTGTAGGAACAGACTATGTGCAAGAAGCTCGTCGTTTATGTGACGAGCATAATGCTTTGCTTGTTATTGACGAAGTACAAACAGGTATGGGGCGCACAGGATATTGGTTTGCATTTCAAAATAAAGAGTTAAGCGGAGGAATACGTCCTGACGCCATAAGTTTTGCAAAAGGTGTAGCTGGTGGCTTCCCGATGGGAGGCCTCATAACTTTTGGACAGGAAGTTTCACAACTGTTCACTCCGAGTTCTCACGGCTCTACTTTTGCTGGAAATCCTTTAGCTACTGCCGCAGGGCTTGCTACAGTACGTATTGTAGAAGAAGAGCAATTGCTGAACAATGCACGCGAACGTGGTCAGCAGCTACGTGATGCTCTAGCACACAGTAAGAATCCATTATTCGTCGGTGTGCGAGGAGCCGGTTTACTCAATGCTGTACAGTTAGCTTACCCATGTGCTCATGCGGCAGCATCGTGGGCTTTAGACCACGGTCTTATTGTGAATGCAGTATCTGAGAATGCCCTACGCATAGCTCCGCCTCTTAATATTACTGCAGAGCAGATTGAAGAAGGCGTTGAGATTCTCAATAGCATTCCATCGAATTTACCACGCGACTAACAGTCCATTCAGGCGAATTACTACATAAGAAAGAGAAAATGATGGCAGGAACATTACGTCATTTATTACGCGATGATGATTTAAATCATGACGAGCAGAAAACCATTCTTAAGCTTGGTTTAGCTTTCCGAAACAATCGCTATTTGTCTCGACCTTTCGAAGGTCCTCAGTCTGTAGCTGTGCTTTTTGATAAGCCAAGCACACGCACACGTTCAAGTTTTGCCACAGGAATAGCAGAGCTGGGCGGATATCCACTGATTATCGATAAGGATGGATCACAGCTTGGACGTGGAGAGCCAGTAGCAGATACCTCCCGCGTGCTTACACGTATGACCTCTGCAATTGTGTGGCGCACATTCGGTCAAGATCGTATTGAAGAGATGGCGAAGTATGCAACTGTTCCTGTGGTTAACGCATTAACAGATGACTTCCATCCATGCCAGGTCTTAGCAGATTTGATGACTATTGCTCAGCATCAAGGTGGGGTTGATACTTTGCAAGGAAAAACCATTGCTTATCTTGGTGACGCAGCAAATAATATGTCTCACTCCTATGTGTTAGCTGGAGCAGTAGCAGGTATGCATGTGCGTGTAGCTGGACCTCAAGGATTCTTGCCACGTGCAGATATTCTCGCCGATGCTCAGCGTATTGCTGCAGAAAATGGTGGATCTATTCTGGTAACAACAGACCCTCGAGAAGCAGTGCACGATGCGGACTGTGTCTTTACCGATACGTGGGTATCTATGGGAGAAGAATCTGAATACCAACTGCGTTCCAAACCATTTGTTCCATACCAGGTTAATGATGAGCTTATGCAGTTAGCAAAACCAACAGCTCTTTTCCAACACTGCCTGCCAGCATACCGTGGTAAAGAAGTAACTGCTAGTGTTATCGATGGACCACAATCAGTGGTATGGGATGAGGCAGAAAATCGTTTGCACGCGCAAAAAGCAGTGCTCACATGGCTTATTGCTCAGCAGCGTGATGATGCGAGTCTTCTCGCTGGAATTGCTTAAATCAGCAGTGCTCATAAGTGTAGGTTGATAGTACAGAAAGTAACTACATAGTATGAATGAAGGTATTCCTACTACGCGCGCAGCACGTCTGCGCATAGTTGAGCGACTTATTACGCACAATATTATTGAGTCGCAGCAACAGCTCGTTCATTTATTGGCTCGTGAGGGTATTCAGGTGACGCAGGCAACACTGAGCCGCGATTTAGATGATCTCAAAGCCAGTAAAGTACGTTTACCATCGGGAGTTTTTGCTTATTCGGTAGCTTCTGATGATCAACATGCTACGGTGGGGTCTCATTATATTGATGATGTTATGGCAGAAAAAGTACGCCAACGCATAGAACAGCAGTTAGCAAAAGTAATTAGTGGACTGATTACTGAAGTGGTGTGTGCGCAAAACCTTGTTGTTATTCACACGCCACCTGGAGCTGCGCAATATGTGGCAAGTGCAATCGACAAGCAACCACTCGACAATGTGGCGGGAACTATTGCCGGTGACGATACAGTAATAATGATTACCACCGATAATGAAGCTGCAGAAGAAAAGATGGATTGGCTTGTTTCCATAGCATCTGATGCTCGATAATTATCGCAACAGATAACATAAGACACAACTTCACGCGAGAGCCTTATAAAAGACATAGCTATACATACAATTAAAAACAGCACATGGTGATGTGACCGTATTAGAAAGGGTTGTAATGACTGACCAGAACCGTATTGTTCTTGCATATTCCGGAGGATTAGATACCTCTGTTGCTATTCCATATTTGAAAGATCGCACCGGAAAAGACGTTGTCGCTGTATCCCTAGATGTTGGTCAGGGGGGCGAGCGTCTCGAAACAATTCGTGAACGTGCTTTAGCGTGTGGCGCTGTGGAATCCTACATCGTAGATGCTCGTGATGAGTTTGCTAACGAATACTGCATGCGTGCTCTTAAAGCTAATGCTATGTATGAGGGTGTATACCCATTGGTGTCAGCTATTTCTCGTCCTCTTATTACTAAGCATTTGGTGCGTGCTGCTCACCAGTTTGGTGCAGATACTATTGCGCATGGTTGCACGGGTAAGGGTAATGATCAGGTTCGTTTCGAAGTGTCGATTCAGTCTATTGATCCAACCTTGGGTGCTATTAGCCCAATTCGTGATTTGTCGTTAACACGCGACATCGAGATTCAGTATGCTCAAGACCATAATCTTCCTATTGAGCAAACAGAGAAGAGCCCATATTCTATCGATCAGAATGTGTGGGGACGCGCTATTGAAACAGGTTATTTGGAAGACCCATGGAATGCTCCAACTAAGGATGTATATTCTTACACTGACGATCCTGCATTCCCACCAGTAGCTGATGAAGTTACCATCGAATTCAAGCAGGGTGTTCCAGTGAAGATTGATGGCCGCGATGTAACCCCATTGCAGGCTATTGAAGAGATGAACCGCCGTGCAGGTGCTCAGGGTATTGGTCGCATCGATTTGATTGAAGACCGCTTAGTTGGTATTAAGTCCCGCGAATTATATGAAGCTCCAGGTGCTGTAGCTCTGATTGAAGCACATAATGAGTTGGAAAACTTCTGCTTGGAACGTGAACAGCACCGCATTAAGCGCGATATTGACAAGCGTTGGGCAGAATTAGTATACGATGCTCAGTGGTTCTCTCCAGCAGTGAAGTCTTTGAACGCTTTCATTGACGATACTCAGCAGTATGTTTCTGGTGAAATTCGCATGGTTCTGCATGGCGGTCGCGCAGTAGTTGTGGGTCGTCGTTCTGAGTCCTCTTTGTATGACTACAATTTGGCAACTTACGAATCTGGTGATTCCTTCGATCAGAACGCATCCAACGGCTTCATTGAGATTTATGGTCTGCCAACTCGCGTTGCAGCAGCTCGTGATGTGAAGTTTGGTAATGCTGTAGAAGTGCCAAACAATACTGTGGCATAAGCTGTTGCCTGAAGAATAGTTTTCGTCTAAGGATTGTTCATACGTACAGCATGAGCAATCCTTAGTTTGACTGTAAGACGTATACATAAGTGAGGGAAGATATGGCAGAGACAACGCAGGTTACTCACGATGATGGCATCGCTTTATGGGGTGGCAGATTTACCTCTGGTCCATCTGAAGCTTTAGCACGTTTGAGTAAATCCACACAATTTGATTGGCGTTTAGCTGATGACGATATCGCTGGTTCGCGTGCTCATGCGCGTGCTTTAGGTCGTGCCGGACATTTAACAGCCGACGAGCTAGAGCGTATGGAAGCTGCTTTAGATGAGCTGCAACGCCAGGTAGATACGCAAGAATTTGTTCCTCAAGAGAGTGACGAAGACGAAGCAACAGCTTTGGAACGCGGTCTGCTTGCTATTGCAGGCGATGAATTGGGTGGAAAATTGCGTGCTGGTCGTTCCCGTAACGATCAGATTGCAACACTAATTCGCATATGGTTGCGCCGCCAAGCGAGATTCATATCTCGCGATGTGCTTGATTTGGTGCGTGCTCTTATTGAACAATCTCAAAAGGCTGGACAAGCTGTTATGCCTGGTCGCACACATATGCAGCATGCACAGCCAGTTCTTGTATCTCACCAGCTCATGGCTCACGCATGGCCACTGTTGCGTGATGTGCAACGTTTAGTAGATTGGGATAAACGAGCTAACTTCTCGCCATACGGTTCTGGAGCTTTAGCAGGTAATACTCTCGGTCTAGATCCTCACGCAGTAGCTGTAGAGCTAGGCTTTAGCGATGTTACAGAAAACTCTATTGATGGCACATCATCGCGCGATGTTGTGGCTGAGTTCTCCTTCGTAGCAGCCATGATTGGTGTAGATATTTCACGCTTTTCCGAGGAAATCATTATCTGGAATACTCAGGAGTTCGCTTTTGTTCGTTTGCATGATGCTTACTCCACAGGCTCATCAATTATGCCTCAGAAGAAAAATCCAGACATCGCAGAATTGGCTCGTGGTAAAGCTGGTCGTGTTATTGGTGATTTAACTGGACTCTTAGCCACTTTAAAGGGACTTCCAACTGCCTACGCACGCGATTTACAGGAAGACAAGGAAGCAGTATTCGATCAGGTGGATACTTTGAGCGTCTTATTACCAGCCTTCACCGGTATGGTAGCTACCATGACTTTCAATTTTACCCGCATGGAAGAAGAAGCTCCAACAGGTTTTGCCTTAGCAACAGATATTGCTGAATGGTTAGTGAAGCAAAAAGTCCCATTCCGTAATGCACACGAGCTGTCTGGCGAGTGCGTGCGTATTGCTGAAGAACGCGGTGTAGAGCTATGGGATTTGAGCGATGAGGATTACTGCGGCATTTTCCAAAACTTCTTGAGTGCAGATGTAGCTCCAGGTGTGCGTGAAGTTTTATCTACACAAGGCAGCGTGAATGCTCGAGCAGGTCAGGGCGGCACCGCCTTCGACAGAGTAAGCGAGCAAATAGAAACAGGACGTGTAGCAGTAGATGCGCTTCAACAGTTTGCTGATTCTACGAGCGATGGCAGTGCTTTTAAAGCTCCAGGAAGCATCTAAAGTTCCTTCTCCACCATAAGGACGTTATCTCGGCACAATAGCACTTCGAGGTGGCGTCCTTTTGCTATGCTGACACTGTCGGGAGCTTAACAGCTGAGAGGAAGTGCTCGCTTCGACCGCACTTGATCTGGATAATGCCAGCGAAAGGGAATACATTGATGAACACACCACAGAATAACTGCAGCATCGCCATCCAAGTTTTGCCAATGAAAGTTGCAGATTACCTACCAGATATTGATCGCGTCATTTACTATCTACAAGATCGTTTTCCGCAGGCACGCGTTACTCCTTTCGAAACAGTGATTGAAGGAGAGTACGAGGAATGTATGGATGCTTTACATCAGTGCGCGTTAATTGCTGCACAAAACGGTAGTGATGATATTATCGTGAACGCTAAAATTGCGTATGGTCAAATTCTAAGTAGCAAAGAAAAAACCTCGAAATTCGAAAAATAAGACAATTAATCGACAACTAATCGTATACGCCAAACCCCACAACTCGTGTTCATAATAACATTGAGTTGCGGGGTTTCACATATGCTAAAAGTCTGGCTTTTATGGGAGACTAGAGGGTACGGTTTTACGCCGTTTATGGAACAAAGCAATAGCGTTTTCAGCGTTGGCTATGATGTGGAGGATTATTTTCCAATGGCTCAGGTAAGGACCTACAAGGAAGCTGGCTTTAACACGCTCCTTGAAGAACTGGAATGGCGTGGTTTAATTAACCAGTCAACAGATCGCGAACAACTCGCAGAAGCACTCAATTCCGAGCCAATCACATATTATTGCGGTTTCGACCCTACAGCAGCCTCCATTCATATTGGCAACCTCGTTCAGGTTCTTATGATGCGTCACTTGCAAGAAGCAGGTCATCATCCTATTGCCTTAGTAGGAGGTGCTACTGGTCTTATTGGCGATCCTCGTCAAAGTGGCGAACGTGTTTTGAATTCAAAAGAAATCGTGGCCACATGGACTGAACGTTTACGCAACCAAATCTCACGTTTCCTTGTTACTGATGGAGACAATCCTGTGCGTTTTGTGTCGAATTACGACTGGACTGCACAGATGAATGTTATTGATTTTTTGCGTGATGTAGGTAAGAACTTCCGTTTGGGAACTATGCTCGCCAAAGATACCGTGGCACGCCGTTTGAACTCCGAGGAAGGTATTTCCTTCACTGAGTTTAGCTACCAGGTGCTTCAAGGTAATGACTTCTTATACTTATACGATAACTTTGGCGTCACTTTGCAGACCGGCGGAGCTGATCAGTGGGGTAACCTCACCTCTGGCTTAGATTTGATTCGTAAAGTACGTGGCGAATCTGTTCATGTGCTCACTAGCCCAATCATTACAGATTCTCAGGGTAAGAAGTTTGGTAAATCTGAAGGTGGAGCTATCTGGTTAGATGCCAGCATGTTCAGCCCATACAAGTTCTATCAGTTCTGGTTCAACCAGCCAGATACTGAGGTTATTAAGCTGTTAAAGTTCTTTACTTTCCTTCCTAAAGAAGAGATTGAACGTCTCGAACAGGAAGTAGAAAGCAATCCAGGCGCCCGCGAAGCACAGCGTACGTTGGCTTGGGAAGTAACCAGTTTTGTGCATGGAGATAAAGCAGCTCAAGGCGCTATTGACGCTTCTGCAGCACTCTTTGGTCGTGGAGAACTGACTGACTTAGATGAAGATACCCTAGAAGCTGCTTTAGAAGGCATGAAGATTGACGGTGAAGACGGTCAGAAGATTTTTGCTTCAGCTCAGCCAGGTATGCGCGTGGTAGAAGCTGGGGTAGCGAGCGGATTGTTCAAATCAATTTCTGAAGCACGTAAAACTATTGCTGGTGGTGGCGTTTACGTCAATAATCAGCGAGTAGAAGATTCTGAAGCTGTATTAAGCAGCGAGGATTTCCTCTTTAATCGTTTCGCCCTCGTACGTCGAGGCAAGAAGGCACTTGGAGCAGTGGAGGCTCAATAAATATGGCAGAAAATCAGTCTAGTCGTCGTTCAGGTGGCAAGGGCTCTCACGGCTCACAGCGCTCATTTGGAGGCGGTTCGCGTCGTTCTAACTCTCATGGTTCACGCTCGCAATCGGGTGGACGTCGTTTTAATGACGGCAAGAATTCTTCTCGTCGCGGTGGTCAGCAACGCTTTAATTCCGACCGTCGTCGTGAAGATGGTGAAGAGCGTCGTTTCGATAAAAAGAATAGCAATGGTGAACGTCGCGGTTCATGGCGTGATGACCGTCGCAATAATAATCGTCGTGATGAGCGTAACCCTCGTTACAATCGCTCAGAGAACGCAGCAGAGGGTCGTGCAGACAGTCGTTCAGATCGTCGTAAAGGTTTCAGCAATCAGCGAGGAAATCATCAGGGGCGCCCATCTTCGGCAAACTACGATAAGCCACGCAAGAATTCTGACGGCACTTTAAGCTTCCCATCGCAAAATCCATATACAGATCGTCGCCTAGGTGAGCCTAAGATGCCAAAGGGTTTGGAATGGTCCATGCTCTCCACAGATGAAAAGGAACGTTTGCGCGGTCTGTCGAAAGAACATGCAGAAAATATTGGTTTGCATATTTTGGCGGCATACGCTTTGGAAGAAGACGATCCTCAGGCAGCTATGGAGCACGCAAAGTGGGTGGCACGTCAAGCATCTCGTGTAGATGTGAGTCGCGAAACTTTAGCCTTTGTAGCCTATCGTCAAGGTGACTACAAGTTGGCTTTGCGCGAGTTCCGCACAGCATTCCGTATGAACGGATATGGTGATTATTTGCCATTTATGGCAGACTGCGAACGCGGTTTGGGCAATTCTCAAAAGGCTGTAGACATCGCATTGTCTGATGACGCAAAGTATCTGCAGGGCGAGGCTAAAGCTGAACTTTTCCTTGTTTATGCGGGTGCTTTAGCAGATCTAGATTTATTCGATAAAGCGGTAGAAATTGTGCACACTATTGCTCATGCCCAAGGTGTGGGAGGAGCATACCGTATGCGCGCTGTGCAAGCAGAACAGAACTTCTTAGAGCTTGCAGGACGCACTCAGGAAGCAGAAAAGCTTAACGATTTGCTTGATCGTTTGGAAGCTCAGTATGCCGATAACGAAGAGATAGATGAAGATGATGTTTTCGTTGATAACGATTTAGAAGTTATTGATGAAGATATGCTTGCTGGCTTGGGTATTGATCCTCGCGAGATGGCTGATTATCTCGACAGCGTTCATCCTGACGAGCCAGAAGAAAGCGAGCCAGAAGAAACCGCTGAAAAAGAAGCTACTGACGAAACCGAGAACGAGGAGTAACACGTGAACTATCCCACCACAATCAAGGGGTGTAACCAACCATTAGCAGCACGATATTCATTGGCTCTACTTGATTTGGATGGGGTAGTGTATCGCGGTGCTCATCCTGTAGAGCATGCTGCCGAAGGTATTGACTCTGCTGCGCGATTAGGTATGCATATTGCGTATACAACGAATAATCCGTCGCGCTACCCAGATGTGGTAGCAGAACAGATTAGTAGTTTTGGTGTTGATGCTCACGGCAGTGATGTCATTACGTCAGCTATGGTGAGTGCGGCAATGTTGAAGGAGAAGCTGCAGCCAGGTGCACGTGTTCTGGTTGTGGGTAAAGATCATCTTAAAACCGAGCTTACTCAGGCTGGTCTCGTTGTAGTTGATTGTGCTGCAGATAATCCTGATGCTGTTATTCAGTCGTGGTTCCCAGAAATTAGCTGGCAGCATCTGTCTCAGGCAGCCTATGCTATACAGCATGGTGCTCGCTATTTCGTAACGAATCGCGATATGACTATTCCGCGCGAAGAAGGTATTGCTCCAGGAAACGGTGCTTTGCAGCTTCCTGTTATTGCCGCCACTAACCAAGAACCTGAGGCTTCTGCTGGCAAGCCTGAAGCGGCTATGTATCATCAAGCACGTCATCTGTTCAGCCCAACCGAACAGATGGTAGAAACTGAAGACTGTTTACCAGTAGGTGATCGTTTAGATACGGATATTGAAGCGGCAAATCGCGGTGGCTACGATAGTGCAGTAGTGCTCACTGGAGTAGCGGATGCTGGGCAGATTATGACTGCTCGTGCGATTGAACGTCCAACATATATCTGTGCTGATTTACTCGGTTTGAGCCTTGCTCAGCCAGACGTGAAACGAGAGAATAGTCAGTTTATCTGCCGTGATGCTCGCGCTTGGATTGATGGTAATACTGTGCATATGGATGCATCTAACACGAGTCTTGATGGTTTGCGTGCTGCAGCAAGCGCTGCATGGGCAGCTGTAGATGAGGGATTGTGCGTTCTAGAAGACCTGCATCTGCCATTCTTCGCTTCGAATCTTCACGAAAACTAGGACTCATAATGAGCTACGCGCCCTTAGCGCCCGCTGAAGATGCTGATTTTGAGCAGGTTATTGAGTACTATACGCAGGTTCTCGATGATTTACACGCACAACTAGACGAACAGTAATTCATATCATGGGTCAACGTTTAGATAAAGAGCTGGTAGACAGGGCTTTAGCGCCCACACGTAACCGAGCGCAGCAACTGATAGCATCGGGAGCTGTGCTGGTCAATGGTAGCGCAGACAAAGTAAAAGCATCACTGTCTGTAAGCGCGAACGACCGTATCGAGCTGAGCGATACTGTACGTTCTGGCGGCATGTATGTGTCACGAGGAGCAATCAAGCTTGTTGATGCTCTCGATACTTTTATTCCTCAAGGACTTCCTGCTCCACGCGGGAAAAAATGCTTAGATATTGGAGCATCTACAGGAGGCTTTACTCAAGTTCTGCTCGATAAAGGCGCTCAACAGGTTATTGCTTTAGACGTAGGACATGGTCAACTCGATCCGCTTATTGCGAACGATAATCGAGTGATTGAAATGAGTGGCGTTAATATTCGCGACGTGTATCTGGATGATTTAGAGTATAGTCCGCGTTTTATTGTCTCTGATGTCTCGTTTATTTCTCTCACCTACGTTATTCCTGTTATTGAGCGCATAACGCATTCGGGCGCTCATGCTGTTGTGCTTGTTAAACCACAGTTTGAAGTTGGGCCGCACAAGCTGGGTAAAGGAGGTATTGTAACGAACACTCAATACCGTCAAGAAGCTATTGAAACTGTTCAAGAGTGCGCTGTGAACCATCATTTTACTGTGCGTGCTATTACGCCATCGACGATTACGGGCACGCATGGCAATCAAGAATACATACTGTGGATAACGCGCATATAAAATAATCGTGGCATGAGTGCACGCTAGAATAGTGAATCGCACGTGACAATCAGGAGGTAGCTATGAGCAAGGAAGCAGATCAACAGCACACAGCAGTGGTGGTTACTCATGCAGCTCTACGCAATGATGCTACGGTAAATACAGCGATTAATCAGCTACAACATTTAGGTTTTTCAGTTATTGTTCGTGACGATATTCCTGATACACAATACTTTGGTAATCATGCCACTCCAGTCAGCGATGATGTGGAAATAGTAGTGGTTCTTGGCGGTGACGGTACGATTTTGCGCGCAGCTGAACTGGTGAAAGGCACACATGTTCCGATTGTGGGTATTAATACTGGTCATGTGGGTTTCTTAGCTGAGTTTGAAAGTTTCGAGCTGACAACTGCTATGGAAAAAATTGCGCAGCGTGATTACACCATCGAAGAGCGTATGATTGCAGCCGTAGAACTCTATTTGCCAGGTCGCGAAGAGATTTTATGCGATTGGGCTTTGAACGACATGATTTTAGAGCATGAAGATCGCGCGCGCATGGTAGAAGTGGGCATTAGTGTTGATGATGTTGCTACAAGTTCCTTCGGTTGCGATGGCGTGATTGTTTCAACACCAACAGGTTCAACTGCTTATGCTTTCTCTGCAGGCGGCCCGGTTATTTGGCCAGATGTTCAAGCTTTAGAATTAACACCTATTGCCGCGCATGCTCTGTTTACGCATCCTTTGATTATTGGATCGACCTCCACCTTCGATATTCGAGTACTTGAATCATCTAGTTGCGAGGGATGGATTTGCTGCGATGGTCGCCGCCAATGCGTGGTTCCGCGCGGCGCGCATGTGCGTATTCGTCAGTCTTCAAGTGTGTTGCGTTTAGCGCATTTAAGCGGCACTTTATTTACTGACCGTTTGGTACGTAAATTTGACTTACCCGTTAAAGGATGGCGTGAAACATCTTTGGAAAAGAAGGGGTACACGAAGTAGTGCTCGAAGAACTTGAAATTCACTCATTAGGTCCAATAACCAGCGCTCATATTGATGTGCATCCGGGAATGAACGCCATTACGGGTGAAACTGGCGCAGGTAAATCTATGCTTCTCAATGCTGTGGAGCTTATTTCTGGCGCTCCTGCTCAGGCTTCACGTGTCCGTCCTGATGCGGACCGCGCTTGGGTTCAAGCTATTTTTGATGTTACTGGAAATAACGAGGTCGAAGAGCAATCGCAATCTGCAGGAAGCGACTGTGTTGATAATCAGCTTTTTATTAACCGCACAGTACCGCGCACTGGACGGTCTCGAGCTGTTCTCAACGGTCATAGCGTGCCGCGAACCGTTCTATCGGATATTAGCGAGCAATTGGTTACTATCCACGGACAATCCGAACAGCTCAAAATTGCTAGCACCTCAAAACAGCGTGACTTTCTCGACACTTATGCAGATAATATCGAGCAACGTGAGGAATATAGTCAAGCTTTTCGCGCCTATACCGAGTTAAAGAGCAAACTGGAGCGTGTGCATAACGAGCAGACGCAGTCCATTGCTCGTATCGATTATTTACGCGAATCTATAGCGCGCATAGAGGAAGTTCATCCGCAGGTAGGGGAGGATGAAGAACTTAAAGCTCGTCGCGATGCTATTGAACATTCTGCTGAAATTATTGCTGCTTATGGTACTGCTTTGCAGGCTTTAGAAGGTTCTGGAGACGATGCCAGCGGACAGTCGGTTCTCGATCTGATTGCTCGTGCAACGCACGCCTTACAGAGTCTTGACCATATTGATCAAGCAGCAGAGTTGAGTGAGCGTTTGGAAAATGCTTCGGATGAACTTCAGGATATCGTTTTTACTTTATCTCGTAGCGATACCGAGGATTTGAATCCTGCTGAACTCGATGCAATCAATGAGCGTATTCACGATATTGATGAGCTTCTGAAAAGATGGGGGCCAGATATTGCGCATGTCTTGGAGTGGAAAGAAAAAGCGCAGTTCGAGCTTGAAGATTTAGATGCTTCTCCAGAGAAAATTGCTCAGCTAGAAGAGGAACTGAAAGAAGCCTACACAGTTAGCGTGAAAAAAGCGGCTGTGCTTACACAAACTCGAACCCAAGCTGCTGAAGAGTTATCGCGAACCGTGACGAGCGAACTGACTTCCTTAGCTATGGAAGGTTCGGCTCTTCAGATTAGCGTGAGCGCTCGCAACGATATTGACGCATATGGTGCAGATAATATTGCTTTTGAGTTTATTCCTTTCCCTGGTTCACCAGCTCTTCCTGTGGGCAAAAGCGCGTCTGGTGGTGAGCTGAGCCGTTTAATGTTGGCGTTAGAATTAGCTGCTTTTGAGAAAAAGCATGACGCTCGCGATAGCCGAGCTGTTGGTACTGTGCCGACACTGATTTTTGATGAGATTGATGCTGGCGTGGGCGGTGTTGCTGCTGCACAGTTAGGACAGCGTTTAGCTGTTCTGGCTCAGGGAGCGCAGATTATTGTGGTTACCCATTTACCGCAGGTTGCTGCATGGGCAGATCAACAGTTTGTTGTAGAAAAAGAGAAAACGAGTGATTCGGCTTCTACAACAGTTACGGCGGTTACAGGAGATGACCGTGTTCGTGAGATTGCTCGTATGCTTGCAGGATCTCAATCCAATACATCTCTAGAGCACGCGCAAGAACTATTAGAGCAGAGCACATTGTAGGGCTTGTGTAGGATTAGATTCAAGCGTTCGTAACGAATCTGACCTGAAATGAGAGCACAGCGTATTGAGTAGTTTATACCTCATACTTAGCCATGCATTCATTAAAATGGTTCTTTGATTTTTTGAATACGCGAAATCTGTTGTGTTAAGGTCTGCATGTTTTTGCTGTATCTGCTACATTTAAGCTCAGCTGTAATAGATACAACAGCAATGAGTACATGACACGTCTCTCAGCCAGTAAAAAGGCTCTTGGGATTTTAGCGGGGTTTTAGGTTGCAGGTGTGTGATTAGCAGTTGTTCCTCACAATCAGGCTTCACACTGCGTTCAATTCGGAGAGCTATTGCTCTGACGCATTCTGCTTAACCGATTCATATATCTGTTATGTCAGTTTCGATGCGGAAAAATGGCGTCAAAAGTGGCATATCGGTTGCGCGTATCGATTTTACTCATAAAAATAACCACATTCGCATCGGGGCAATGTCTTAACACTTGACAGCCGGAGGAATCAAATGGAACCTACTAAACAACATCTTCTGCTCAACCCCGCTAAAAACTGAAGAGCCGCTAAAAATCCCAGTGAATCACTGAAGAGTTTTCCGAGATAATAATTGAGAATGACAGTTCAAAGTAGACTGTCATCCTCAATTATGATGGTGTTAGAAGTTTATGCCGCGAAACGAGCTGCCATAGTCTTCACATACTCAGGCATATCGCTAACATCAATCTCGTCGGTAAAACGTGGAGACTGACCTTCCAAAGAACGCAAATTCTCTGGAATAGGCATGCCGCTGAAATCGCGAAGAGCATCCATGCAAGCAAAATCGCTGTCTGGAGTATCTTGTCCTAATGCTTCGAGTACCGCACGTGGGAACTTATATGGGCTAGCAGTAGACAAAATAACGCGAGGAGCAGTTGGAGTACCCTCAGTTGTGCCAAGCACATGGTAAGCGCAAGCAGTATGAGGATCGATCACATACTCATTATCTTGCCAGCATTCAGCAATAGCAGTGCGTACTTGATCTTCATCTGCCCAACCGCAGTCAAAGACCTCACGAATCTTCGTCATAATATCAGCAGGAACTTCATAACGACCTGTTGTAGCCAAATCACTCATCAAACGAGAAATTAACTCGGTATCTCCCTCGCTGAAGTAGTAAAGCATGCGCTCCAAGTTAGAAGAAATCAAAATATCCATACTTGGAGAAATTGTCGTGAAGAAATCACGGTTACGGTCGTATACGCCTGTCGTCAAGAAGTCATACAAAACGTTGTTCTTATCGCTGGCCACGACTAACTTGCCAACAGGCAAGCCCAATCGCTTAGCGTAATAACCCGCCAAAATATCGCCAAAATTGCCCGTAGGTACAATAAAATCAACCTCGTCTCCAAAGTTAATTTCCTGAGTAAAGAGCAGCTGAGCATAAGCGGTAAAGTAATACACAACCTGAGGAACCAAGCGACCAACATTAATCGAGTTCGCGCTCGACAAGCGGGTACCAGCGGTTTCTGCTAACTCAGTAGCAAGCTGTGCATCGCCGAAAATAGTCTTTACTCCACTTTGCGCATCGTCAAAGTTACCGCGCACAGCAACCACACCCACATTAGAGCCGGTCTGAGTAACCATCTGCAAACGCTGAACTTCGCTAACCTGACCTGCCGGATAAAAGACCACAATGCCAGTGGAATCAACATCCGCAAAACCTTCCAATGCAGCTTTGCCTGTGTCACCACTCGTGGCAGTCAAAATCAGCACACGATTAGCTTGCTCCTGTGCCTCTTCCTGAGACTGTGCATCAGCCAGCGAACCCGTGGTATGAGCCATAAAACGAGGCAAAATCTGTAAAGCAACATCTTTAAAAGCGGAAGTTGGACCGTGGAAAAGCTCAAGCACGTAGTTCAGACCCAGAGACCTCAAAGGAGTAATATCTTCGTCCTTAAAGTTTGAACCATATGCACCTTCAATGCAGGAGAGTAGTTCCTCGCGCGTAAAATCAGGAAGCAAAGCGCTTAAAACTTCTAAAGCAATCTCCTGATAGCTTTTTCCAGGAAGAGACTCTACATCGACACGAGTAGATCCTAAGGAGTCGTTAACGAATAAACCACCGTCATCGGCAATACCTTGACGAATGGCCTGCTTAGCGGTCACCTGAATAGCTGTGCTGCGAGTGCTGTGAAAAAGTTCCACGATTTGCCTTTCACTCTAAGTGTCTATGTGTCTACGTTTATTCTCGGTCGTTCACGCGATTACTTTTAATCTAGTCGATTACTTTTAATCTCGTCATTTTCCCTTAGTCTTCTTAATATTGCCACTTGAATGAGCTCTTAGAAGAATTATAAGAATAATGTCTCAATTTTACCGTGAGTACTGCCCTCAATGTGCCAGCCATTGCATACAATGAGACTATGACTGATACTTTTGAATCTGCAGCTGACTCGCAGGCTGGTTCTCGCGCTGACTTTAGCTCGAGCGGAACCGACGAAAATCTTGTAGCTGGGAACGCCCAAACCCAAACTGCCGCAGACCAAACCCAGCGCGCCGTCCAAGACCTGGCAACCCGCGCCCGAAAAGCGCAACGCGCCCTCGACACCATGACCACACATCAGAAAAACACAGTGCTGGCAGCAGTGTGTGATGCATTAGATGCCCAAGCCGAGCGTATTGAGCAGGCAAACGCCTTAGATATGCAAGCGGCTCGAGCAGAGGGCATGAGCGAAGGTTTGCTCGATCGTCTGCTCTTTAATGCTCAGCGTGTGCATGCCAGTGTGGAAGGTTTGCGCACAGTTATTGCTTTGCCGGATCCTGTGGGCGAGGTTGTGCATGGCATAACTATGGAAAACGGTATGCGTTTAGTGCAGTCGCGCGTACCTATGGGTGTTGTGGGTATGATTTATGAGGCTCGTCCAAATGTAACAGTGGACGTGATTGGCTTGTGTCTTAAGTCAGGCAATGCTGTTATTGTGCGTGGCGGTCATGCGGCAGAGCGTACGAATGCTGCCACTATTGCCATTGTGCAAGAAGTGTTGGAAGAACAGGGAATTAGTGCAGATGCTGTCAGTTCTGTAGATTCTTATGGTCGTGAAGGCGCTCAGGCTCTTATGAAGGCGCGTGGCTATGTGGATTTGCTGGTGCCTCGCGGTAGCGCTGGTCTGATTCAATATGTGTCGAATAACGCTACTGTTCCTGTGATTGAAACGGGCGCTGGCAATGTGCATATTTATATAGATTCCAGTGCTGATTTTGCTAAGGCATTGCCTATTTTGGTCAATGCTAAAACGCAGCGAGTGGGCGTGTGCAATGCTGCTGAAAAACTTCTTGTGCATGCTGACGTAGCCGCTGATTTCTTACCTGCCGCCGCCCAGGTTTTGAAAGAGTTTAATGTGAGTTTGCGTGCAGACCAACGTGCCTTTGAGATTTTAACTGCTGCCGGCTATGAAGCACAGCATGCCACCGATGAAGATTGGGATACAGAGTACTTAGACTATATACTCGGCATTCACGTGGTCGATAGTGTGCAGGAAGCTGTGGCGCATATTAACGCTCATTCGACCGGACATACTGAAGCTATTATGAGCGAAGATTATTCTATTATTGAGCAGTTTACACGCACTGTAAATTCTGCTGTGATTATGGTCAATGCCTCCACGCGCTTTACCGATGGAGGAATGTTTGGATTCGGCGCCGAATTGGGGATTTCCACGCAGAAAATGCATGTGCGCGGCCCAATGGGATTGAAAGAATTAACAACTACTCATTGGGTAGGTTACGGCACAGGACAGGTGCGTGCATAATGACTCTGAACGAGAAAACTCAGGCAAACGATATGCTGGCGAGCGCGGATATTCTTATTGTGGCTGAGCAGGAGAACCCTCGCACCCTGCTGCGTGTAGCTTCTGAACGTTTAAGTACTGCGCGTTACGTTTTCGTTGTAGCTATTGAAGATGGTATTGCTGGGGTAGAGGAGCGTAGTGCTTTGGAATATTCTGATGCAGTGCTCATTGGCTGGCCAGATAATGATGCAAACGATGTGCAAGATGCTCAGAATATAGAGAACGTAGCGGAACTGGTTATGGAGCTGGAAAAGCGCATCGTCGTTTTCCGCGAAGCAGAACTTAATGGTGACGCAGCGCGTATGGCGGATACACTTATTCATATCAGCGAATACGTTGCGCGTGTACGCAAAGCGTATCAACCAGACTTCCTGTTGCCAACGTACGCAGAAATCCGCCGTTATGTGCAACGTCAGTGGGATGAAGAAGAGCAGTTACGCGCGGACGAAGAGGCTGCTGATAACGCGAACGGCAGCGAAAACAGCAATAATCAAGCTGAAACAGACGCTACTAACGGCACTGAAAAGAAATAATATATAAGGATTATCCTCTCTATGGCATCTACGACCGAAAAGACTGAAAAAGTTCATACGGTGGATACTGCAGACATGCGATCTATGTCTCAACTTACGTCTCGATTAAATGATTCGTCTCGCTTAGCTCTTAAAAAGAGGTCAAAGCGCGGACGTATCCATGAACATCCTCGTGTGGGCATTATGGGTGGCACTTTTGATCCTATTCATAACGGTCACTTGGTTGCTGCTTCAGAGGTTGCGTGGGTATACGATTTAGATGAAGTTATTTTCGTTCCAACAGGGCGTCCTGTTTTCAAACAAAATAAAGTGGTAACTAACCCAGAAGATCGTTACCTGATGACGGTTATTGCCACGGCATCTAACCCTAGCTTTACTGTTTCGCGTGTAGATATTGACCGTCCAGGTATTACCTATACCATCGATACTCTGCGCGATATTCGAACTATGCGTCCTGATGCTGAGCTTTTCTTTATTACTGGTGTGGACGCATTGGCAGAAATTATGAGGTGGAAAGATGCTGACGATATGTGGTCTTTGGCGCATTTCGTAGGAGTAACGCGCCCTGGATACGCTATGGATACGAATAGTTTAGATGTTCCCGATGGTGCTGTGGACGTGATTGAAATTCCTGCTTTGGCTATTTCTTCTACTGATATTCGCCGTCGGTCTAGCCGTGGAGAGCCAGTGTGGTATTTGGTACCAGATGGCGTGGTGCAATACATTACGAAACACGGTTTATATTTATCTCAAGCGCAGGAGAGCACTAAAACTTACGAGCGTTCTAAGAGCAGATACAACGAGCTTATACAGTCTTGCCGCCCTAGAGGAACGCACACTTCTCCGCGTGTTCCTAACGTGTTCATCTGAGCTTGTGTCCACCCATTTTCATCGTGTTTTCAACGCAAAACTCGAGTACTCTCAAGTGTCAATATTGGCGGTTACCATAAAAGCAATGTTGTCCATCAACTGGTTGGAGTTACTGTGAGCGCAGTCCTCGAAGGCAAGCCTGATAAGAATCTCATTTTGGTAACGGGTCGTTCCCACCCTAAATTGGCCAAAGATGTAGCAGAAGAACTTGGTGTTGATGTTCTCGAAACTACGCAATACGACTTTGCCAATGGTGAAATGTATATTCGCTATACGCAATCTGTTCGTGGTGCAGATGTTTTCGTTCTGCAAACTGCAACACAACAAACGAACAAGTTTATTATGGAGCATCTTATTATGATTGATGCTCTTAAGCGTGCTTCTGCAAATTCCATTACTGCAGTATGCCCATTGATGCCTTATTCGCGTCAGGATAAGAAGCATCAGGGTCGTGAACCTATTTCTTCACGTCTCGTTTTCGATCTTTTGCACACAGCAGGTGCAGATCGCATTATGTCTGTGGATTTGCATGCAGCACAGTCTCAGGGTTTCTTCGATGGTCCTGTAGATCATCTTCAGGCCATGCCTGTTCTGGTTGATTATGTGCGCGACCGCCTCGATTTATCTAATGTTGCTGTGGTCTCTCCAGATGCGGGTCGTATTAAGGTAGCTGAGCAGTGGGCACAGCGCATGGGTGGCGCACCATTGTCCTTCGTGCACAAGACTCGCGATATTACTCGTCCAAATCATGCTGTGGCTAACCGCGTAGTGGGTGAGGTTGAAAGCAAGGATTGCGTGCTTGTAGACGATTTGATTGATACTGGCGGCACTATTGCTGAAGCTTGCCATGTGATTATGAACGCAGGAGCAAAGTCTGTAACTGTTGTGGCAACACACGGTGTGCTTTCCGATCCTGCTGTAGAGCGTTTGAAGAACTGCGGTGCACGTGAGGTAGTTATTACTAATACTGTTCCTGTTCCTCAGGAAAAGCGTTGGGATGGCTTAACTGTTTTGAGTATTGCGCCACTTTTGGCTTCTGGTATTCGAGCGGTATTCGAAGATACCTCTATGGCGAATGTGTTTAATAATTATCCAACACATCATCAGGGTCAGTTCCAGTTCGGCTAAAGACGTATGACGGCTAGAGAGGTTGTGCGTAGCGTTTGTGCATTAGAGATTGTGCAACACGCTTCATGCTTACAGCGCAATCTCGAAACCGTTTTTAACACGTTAAAACGCTAAAAACCGCTAAAATTAAAGACTTCCACGAGAATTTCGACATGTGTGTCACAGAAGTTTCTATCCTGTGGTACAGTTCTCTAGTGGATATTCCCCCATGGTGTAATGGCAGCACACGGGTCTTTGGAACCCTTAGTCTTGGTTCGAATCCAGGTGGGGGAGCTGCTGGGAAGCCGGCGTCCAGCGTGGTCTGCGACGTCGGCTTTTTTATATGAATAACAATAGAAAGGTCGTGTACAGTGACTGTACAAATCAATACATGGCTCACAGACATGGATGGTGTGCTTGTTCACGAACAACGTGCATTGCCGGGTGCAGCCGATTTTATTAAGACATTGCGCGATAACGATCGCAATTTCTTGGTGCTCACCAATAATCCTATGTATACTCCTCGTGACTTGTCTGCACGTTTGAAGTTGTCGGGCATTGAAATTCCAGAAGAGAATATTTGGACGTCCGCTTTAGCAACCGCGCAGTTTGTTTCGCAGACTATTCCTCGCGGTTCGGCATATGTGATTGGCGAGGCAGGCTTGACGACCGCTTTGCATGAGGCAGGCTACATTTTGTCTGATCGCAACCCGGATTATGTGATTTTGGGTGAGACGCGCAACTACTCGTTTGAAGCAATTACGACTGCTATTCGTTTGATCTTGGATGGCGCACGCTTCATCTGCACGAATCCAGATAATGCTGGTCCAAGCGATCAGGGTATTTTGCCATCCACAGGTGCGGTTGCAGCGTTGATTACGAATGTAACAGGTCGCGAACCATACTTCATTGGTAAGCCAAACCCAATTATGTTCCGTACCGCTTTGAACCGCGTAGGTGGCCACTCTGCCAACACTGCAATGATTGGTGATCGCATGGATACTGACGTTATTGCAGGTGTAGAAGCTGGTTTGCATACCTTCCTCACCCTCACCGGTGTAACACAGAAGGATCAGGTGGAGGATTATCCATTCCGCCCAAGCCACGTGGTTAACTCCATCGCAGATCTTATTCCTATCGCAGAGTCTGGCGTTGTAGAAGAAGTAGAAGAGTAGGATTCACACAGAATGAGTATTACAGCAGCAGTCGTATTAGCCGCCGGTGAAGGCACTCGTATGAAGTCAGCCACGCCGAAAGTATTGCATGCTTTAGCAGGAAAAACTTTCTTACAGCGCGTTATGCTGGCAGTTCAAGCTACCCAACCATCATCGATTGCTGTTGTAGTACGCCATCAAGCTCAAAAAGTTGCCGAAGCAGCGCTCACCTATAATCAGAACGCCGTTATCGTGCAGCAGGATGAGCTTCCTGGAACCGGTCGTGCCGTGCAGTGCGCGATGAACGAGTTGCGAGACAACGGGGCAGATAAGGGCACAATCCTTATTACAGCAGGCGATATGCCAATGCTGGACGGTAACACTTTGACCTCTTTGGTGCGCGAACATGAAAAGAGCGAAAACGTTGCTACTATTTTGAGCTGCGTTTTGGATAATCCGTTCGGTTATGGACGTATTATTCGTGACTCTGCTGGCGGATTCATTCGTATCGTTGAGCAGAAAGATGGTTCTGAGAAAGAGCTTGCTGTTCATGAGGTTAATACCTCTGTCTACGCTTTCGATGCTCAAGTTTTAGCGCAGTCCATCGAAAAGATTAAGTCATCAAATGCTCAGCAAGAGTTCTATTTAACAGATGCCTTAGCGTATGCGCGCGAAATGGGTACGGTCGGTATTGTTACTGTTGATAATCCTTTGCGCGTTGAAGGCGTAAACGACCGTGTGCAATTATCGAAGTTAGCGAAAGCGCATAATCAAGAAATTTGTGAGTATTGGATGCGTCAGGGCGTATCTATTCTCGATCCAGATACTACATGGATTGAGGATGACGTGCAGTTAGAAGCTGATGCTGTTATTTTGCCAAGTTCTTATCTGCAAGGTAATACTCGCGTAGCCGCTCATGCAGTAATTGGCCCAGATACAACGCTGATTAACGCTGTTATTGAGCGTGGTGCCACTGTTGAGCGTTCTCGCATCGAGAAGACTCATATCGGCGAGGAAGCAACGATTGGCCCATGGACCTACTTGCGTCCAGGTAATGAGCTTGCAGCACATACGAAGGCGGGCGCTTTCGTGGAGATGAAGAACGCTCACATCGATGAGGGAACGAAGGTTCCACATTTGAGTTATGTGGGAGATGCTCATGTGGCACATCATACGAATATTGGCGGTGGAACTATTACTGCCAACTATGACGGTGTGCATAAGCATCATACTGAGATTGGCGCGCATGTGCATGTGGGTGCGGGCAATATGTTTGTTGCCCCAGTAAGGGTGGGCGATAACGTAACCACAGGTTCGGGCTCAGTAGTGCGCCATGATGTGCCAGCAGACGCCATGGTGTATTCCGAAAATACCCAGCATGTGGTGGATAACTGGAAGCCACAATGGGAACGCGATGGAAAGTAAGAAGTAAGGATAGTAAGTGACAGCTTTTAAAGAATCTATTGATGCAGCACGCATAGCTGCAGCCGGTGCAGACGAGATGAAGGGCGCAGATATTGTGGCCTTCGATGTGTCTGAAACTTTAGGCTTAACAGATATTTTTCTGATTGCCACAGGCTCTTCGCCTCGCCACGTGCTGTCTATTGCCGAGGAAGTGGAAAAGCAGATGCATCTGCAGTTGAGTACTAACCCTCGTGAACGTGAAGGTTTGGACGAAGGTCAGTGGGTGCTGCTTGATTTTGGCAATATCGTGGTGCACGTGATGGATCAGGATTCGCGTGACTTCTATGATTTGGAACGCTTGTGGAGCCAGTGCCCACGCATCGATCTGCAGCTTCCTGAGCGCGCGGATACAGAACACGCGGAGTAGAGCGAGTTTTATGACGTCTGCAAAAGAATCCGCGCTCAACGATATTACGGCTAGCTCGCAGGGTTTTGCACATCACGCACGCTTTGTGACGCTTGTTCGTCACGGTCGCACGCAGTATAACGCTGAGCACCGCTTGCAAGGTCAGATTGATATTCCTCTTGACGAGATTGGTCGCTGGCAGGTTGCGCGCACTGCAGAAGATTTGCGTTCTCTCTACGTTGATTCTCAGCCAGAGCGCAAGCAGTTAGTCGTGGCCTCCACGCTGGGTCGCGCTCAGGAAACTGCGCACGCTTTTGCCGATACGCTCGGTTTGGATGTGCAAGTTGATGAGCGTGTGCAGGAGCGCAATTTTGGCGAGCTTGAGGGCATGCCTGTTTCTGAGATGAAGGAGCGTTGGCCGCAAGATTTCGAAAGTTGGCGCAACTTCGGCAATGGTGAGCTTAATCATGGGGCAGAGCCTAAGGATGTTGTGGGTGCGCGCGGCGCGCAAGCGGTGAACGAGTGGGTGCATCGGGTGAATTCCGATACTGAACTTTTTGTTTTCTCGCATGGCGCGTGGATTAACCAGACTGTGAACACGTTGATGGGGTGGAGCGATTTCCACGATGACTTCGCTGACCTTGTAAGCATGTCTAACGGTTTTTGGACGCGTCTGATGCTTTTCGATATGCCTGATGGTAGCGAACGCTACCGTTTGATCGATTATGCACATGGTCCGGTTGCTGCTTACCGCGGAGATTGGAACAATCCGCAGATTTAAGCTTTTGCTCGCAAGACACAGATTGGTTGCACTTTTTCGCACCTTTGTGTATAGTGTAAAAGGCTTTGGGGCTATGGCGCAGCTGGTAGCGCATCTGCATGGCATGCAGGGGGTCACGGGTTCGAATCCCGTTAGCTCCACTAACTGCCTGCTGGTGTTGATACAATTTCGCGCCAGCAGGTTTTGTTTTCGAGTTTTGCTCCAAAAATTGCTTGTTTGCTCCAAAATAGGGGTTACGCGAAATTGTTGTGTTGAGCTGGACAAATAGAAAGCCAGCAACCGAAATGATCGGTGCTGGCTTTCTATTTGGGGAGCTTTGCCGCTATTGCGCTTGTGTGCTGGTTCCGTCTTTCCAGATCACGGTCGCTTTGCCACTTGGTGCTATCTCGATGCGTTGGCACAGGGCGTGGAAGGTGGCGGGGTTAAAGTCGCCTACACTTTCTAGTGTGGTGAGGGTGCGCCGGTAGTGGTTGAGTGTGGCTTTGATGCCTGTGCGCCGTTCAATCTCCGCCGTGGTTGCTTCGTAGGCGGTAATGGTTTCGCGCTGGCGGGTTTCGAGCTGGGTGAAGCGCTGGTGGTAGTCGTCTTGGTTTTGGGAGTGATGCGCATTCGCGTTGATAGCTTGCTCTATCAGTTTCGTGGCGATTTCTACTTCAGCAGCTTGCTCAGCAGCTTTGGTTTCCAGCTCGCTGGTGTCGGTGAGTACGGATTCGAGGAGTTTCCAGTCAATGAGGCCGCGTTGCTCGATGAGCTGGGCGAGCGCGCTCTGGAACATGGCTTGGAGTTGTTCATCGCGCAGGATCGGCATTTTACCTGGGTGAGGTGTAGAGAATTTGTGGTTGCATTGCCAGATGACGGCGCGATACTTGCTTGTGGAGTGCCACGTTTTGCTGCCATAGGCTGCGCCGCAGTGAGTACAGTAAACCTTGCCTGTGAACACTCGCTCGCGTCGGCCGTTACCTCGAGCCGCGAATTCCGCTTGGGTGAGTTCCCACGTTTCAGGGTCGATGATGGCTGGGTGAGATCCGGTCACGTAATACTGGAGCACTTCGCCCTCGTTGGTTTTCACAGCCTTGGTGAGGAAATCGACGGTGAAGGATTTTTGTAGCAGAGCATCGCCTTTATATTTCTCGTTGGTGAGGATGGATTGGATGGTGGTGTGGCTCCATTTGTGTTTACGCCGAGGGGTCAGTATTCCGTCCGCATCTAATGATGCCGCGATTTGGGGGATGCTCATGCCTTCGAGGTAGTGGCGGTAGATGCGGCGTACTGTTTCGGCTTGCTCAGGGTTAATGACGGGCTTGCCGCCTGGGCCGCGGTCGTAGCCGAGGAAGTTCTTGAATGGCATATTTACTTTCCCGTCGGCAAAGCGTTTACGCTGACCCCACGTGACGTTCTCGGAGATGGATCTGGATTCTTCTTGGGCAAGGCTTGACATGATGGTGATGAGGAGTTCGCCTTTGGAGTCGAGGGTCCAGATGTTTTCTTTCTCGAAAAACACCTCCACGCCTTTATCTTTCAACTTCCTCACGGTTGTCAAGGAGTCGACGGTGTTGCGAGCAAAACGGGAGACGCTTTTGGTGACGATTAAGTCGATTCTTCCTGAGAGAGCATCAGCTATCATGCGGTTGAATCCGTCACGGTGTTTCGTGGAAGTGCCAGAGATTCCTTCATCGGTGTAGATGTCGACGTATTGCCAGCCGTCGTGGTTTTTGATGTAGTGCTCGTAATAATCCACTTGCGCCTCATAGGAGTTCGCCTGGTCAGCGTCATCGGTGGAGACGCGAGCATACCCAGCTACGCGGCGAAGCGAGGGCAAAGCCGTGGGTGAGGTGTGTATCTTTTTGGTGGCAGGGATAGCGGTAATCCGTGGCATCAGGCAGTCACCTCCTCACCGGTGCGGCAGTTAATCGTGGCAGTGTTCCCACTGCTGAGGTGGATGGTCAGGACCCAGTTTGGGCTGGCCTCGATCTGCTCGATTTGTTCGATAACCTGTTGGTTGTCCCAAGCATGAAGCCCAAGTAGGCGTTTGATGATGGCGTGCAGGTGTTCTTCTCGTAGTTGATGAGCATGACAGGGGTTGCCCTTGCCTTTCGTGGCGGTTTCGCACCACCAGTATTTATAAGTCGAGTGTGCCAAGCGGCGGGTACGCCGATGATAGTTCCTGCCACAGATAGTGCAGGTGATACGGTGCGTAAGAGCGCTACTGCCACCGGTTGGGGTCAAGCCGCGTCCGCCCGTGGCACGCCGCCTAGCTAGCTCTGCTTGAACGGCATAAAAAACGCTACGCTCGATAATCGGCGGGTGGGAGTCTTCCACAATATATTTATCCAGCTCGCCACGATTCAGAGTCGGTGTGTTATCTCCGGCGTGAGCACTGAAGTACTGTTGCAAGATTGCGGTACCGATATAGGTGGGGTTCTCCAGCCAATCGCGGGTCACCGAGGCGCTGAACTTGCCGCCACCACGTGAACGCAAACCCTCTTGGTTCATTTGTTTGCAGGTTTTCTCCGGGCTGATACCTTCAAGAAACTCGGCAAACACACGCCGCACAATCACGGCTTCTTCTTCAATAATGTCGAGCTGGCCGTGGTGGTAGAGGTATCCATAGGGGTGGCGCGAATGCAACAGCCCATCCTTGTACTTTTTACGGATGCCCCACTTCGCATTAGCCGAGATAGATTCGGATTCAGCTTGCGCGAACGAGGCTAGTAAAGTGAGGAGGACTTCGCCTTCAGCGTTAGCGGTGTCGATGTTTTCACGTTCAAAACGCACGCTCACCCCAGCAGCTTTCAGGGCTCGCACAGTGGTGAGTAGGTCGACGGTGTTGCGAGCGAACCGCGAGATGGATTTGGTGAGAATAATGTCGATGCTCCCTGCGAGTGCTTGCTCGATCATCTGGTTGAACTCGCCGCGCCCCGAGATAGACGTACCTGTCGTTGCGTAGTCGCTGTAGACCCCGGCGTATTCCCAGCCCGGGGTGTTCGTGATGAGCTTGTTGTAGTAGGAGACCTGAGCAGAGAACGAGTGGGTGAGGCGCTCGGATTCGCGTGAGACCCGCACATACGCCGCTACCCGCGTGAGCTTCAACGCTGCTGGTTTGGGTGGTAGTTTGCGGATTTTCATGCGCGTCTCCTTGTATCACGTTCGGTGTGAACCTTTGCTTCTATACATCACTCTGAAGCCCAGATTTATCCAGTGGCTGTGGCAATAACAGCGCCATAATCGCAGGATGATACGAACCAATGAGAGTATCTCGTATCCGCTGATAATCAGCCTGAGAGATGGCACCGGCTACGCGGAGTTTTTCGGCAAGTGCGAGCGTGACCCTGCAGACTGCCTCATGTTTCATCTGAACCGCTTTCATGCCGTGCCTCTGTGGGTCACGTAGCAGGCATGGGAGCAATACTTGCGTTTCTTGTTGCCGTAGGCAGTGAATGTGGTTGCGCAGCCAGCGCAGGTGAAGATATAGATAGCAGTGCGCCTTTTCGCCTCAGGGTGTGCTTTCCACCAGGCACGCCGATGCTCCTCGCTACAAAAACGCTGCTGCTTACCGTCGGTACGTCGATATAGACGACCCCCACACCACGGGCACCAACCGAGCACATCATCAGGAACACGGGTGGTGCTTGCTGGAAGGTCATTAACAAAACGAAGAACCGATGTTGGTGGCAAACCCAGGATCTGGCTAATGCGCCGATATGGTACGTGGTCAGCATGCAGTTGCTGGATTGCGTGCTGTTCTCTGGTATCAAAACCCATAGCGTGCTCCTAACTCGATGAACTTGCTTTCGCTTTAAGCCACCCCAGAAGCCCAATCCGGACGGTCTATTTCTGCAATGGCGCTATACGTCCGTGAAGAAGAGGCGAACTGGATGGGTAGAAACAAAAAAAGAGCCACCCCAGCAAGACGGTGACGTCTCGCCAGAGCGGCTCTTATTCAGCGTGGTTATTCAGTTGTTGTCCTCGGCTGGTTAACCAAGGATTTGGTTGACGCGGTTTTGTACCTGTTGGTAGCTGTAGCCAGCATTGGTGAGACGGTTGTAGCGTTCCCGGCCGTTACCCCAATCCCCACGAATCACCTCACGCGCCAGGGTCTCGATGGACTTGCCCGCAGGTTTGGATTTGAGCCCGAGGATTTCGTTGACGCGGGCTTGCACGGCGTCGTAGTTGAACCCGGCCGCGGTGAGCCGCTGGTAGCGCTCGTTCCCGTTACCCCACGAACCATTGATGACTTCACGTGCGAGCGTGTCGATGCTCTTACAGCCAGTAGGCGCAGGCTTCGAGGCAGGTGCTGGCGTAGCTGACGCTTTGCTGGAGGCCATTTGGTCGTACCAGTAGATGGCTCTGGCCATGTAGGTTGCGTGTTGGGATCCGGCTATGGAGGCGGGGCATTCGGTTGCGGAAAAGTCGCGGTGTCCGAATACGTTTTTACCCCAACAGGGTCGGCCGAGCTTGTAATAGTGGCACAGGGCGGCGACCAGGTGCGCCCCGTTTTCTAGGCAGGCATCGGAGATACGGTAGGGGTGGGTGGATGCGTCTGCGTGTTCGATTCCAATCGAGGTGGTGTTGGCTACCCAATTTCCCGCGTGCCAGGCAGTATCCCGGTCCCAGACGAGTTGGCCGATGCGGCCACTGGTTTCTACTTGGTAGTGCGCGGAGGCGGGTCGGGTTTGCCATACGTTCCAGCATCCTTGTATGGAAAGGTTTCCATCGTTGTGGTGCAGGATGATTTTGTTGATGGATCGGCCTTGTCTGCCTTTGGTGAAGTGTTTGTTCATCAAAAGGTTCAGGTCAGCTTCTAGAGTGTTCCAGTTCTTCATTTTGGGTTCTCCGTTTCTTTGTTGGTTGGTTTAGCCGGTGGCCAGGATAAAAAGTGCGATCAGGTAGATAAGCGGGGTCATTATCCATGAAAGGAATATGGCGAAAAGGAGCCAGATCCCGGCGGTAAGTAGCGTTAAGACTGTTAGGAGTGCCAGGAATTTAAGAATTGTTTTCATGCATGTTTTCATGGTTTTTCTTTTTCGTCGGGGAGGGCGTGTTGGGGCAGATATTTGCCCGGGCTGGTCTGGTCTGCGTGGGGGATGGGCGGGGAGTATTTATCTGGACTGCTCGCCCGAGCGGGTGGTGTTGAGCCGGTTTTTAAGGCGGGCTGGTTTTGACCGGTTTGCTTGATTGTGTCTAATGCTTGTTTTAGTCCGCCCGGGATCGGCAGACCTAACAGTGCAGCGTTTTCGAGGACGGAGATGCCCTCGTTGGATAGGTAGAAGAAGATGGTGGCGGTGCGTAGCACTCCGGGGGTGCCAAGAACATGCACATCCAATAAGTGGGCGAGTCCGATGAGGGCGAAGATTAGAATTTTGCGGGCGATACCGCGAAACCCTACCGAGCTGGATAGTTTGTGGGCGTTGATTGCGGCTAGTATTCCGGTGGCGTAGTCGATGATGGTGAAGGCTACGATGGCGTAAAGCAGGGAGTCGGTTCCACCGAGAAAGGCTCCTAGCCAAGCACCTATAGCGGTGATGGCGCCTTGGAATAGCATCCAAATGGTTTTGATAGACAAAATTCTTGCTGTCCTTTCAAAATAGTTAACGGGTTAGGGAAAGCGTGGGGGATTGCGGATATAAGAAATGCCTGCACAAGGCAGGCATTGAAACTTCAAACAAGGCGGCGCTATTCGGTTTGTATTTGGGAGCGCCTTAGGGCTTGCAGCGTGAGGCGGGTGATATCCATAGTGTTTTTTCTAGGTATCACCATTACACGATTGTCTGTGTTTTTTGTTTTTCCTGGCGGGGCGGGTTTTGGGTCAGAAGGGATCGGGATTATCGCTTGCTCAATCATGAGGTTTCTCCTTTGCTTATGGCTTGTTCTACTGCTTCGCTTAACGCACAGAATGCTTCTGCTTGTTGCCCGGCGAGCTCGCCGTCGTAGGTTTCTATTAGGCTTTTTACTTCTTGGAGATGGTTTTGGTAGGTAGGCCCAGATACTTCGGCCAGGGAATCGAATAGGCTTTGACGGGCACTGAAGAATTCTTGGGCTTTTTCTGGGCATGCCAGGGTGAATGTTCCCCCAGCATCGATGCGGGGTTTGCCGTTTTCGTTTAGGGAGGCGTATTGGGTTACCAGTTCGTATTCGTCATCGCTAAAACGCTTGGTGGCCTGTCTTACCAGGTCTAGTAGTTTGGTTCTAGCTCTAGAAGGGCCAGGTTTAAGACTCATGGCAGCTAATAGTTCTGTTAGTCCGGTTAGGTGCTTGTTAGCTATCCAAATTTTCATGACGTATTCCTTTCTTGAATCGAGCCTGGTTTAGGCAGTGTTGGTAGACATTGGTTGATACCCGGTGTTATGGAAGTAGGTCCAGGAGATGGTGCCATCGGCTTTGGAGGTTATGGTGCTGATCCATCCCTGGTTAAGCAGCCCGATGAGCCCGTTTACCCGGCTCATAAGGTCTGAGAGCCGGTCGAAAAGTCGGGTCATGTTATAGAACGTGCCGTTGGTGACGATCATGACGTCATAGGTGTGGAATACTACTTTGGCTAGCTTTGTCGGCCCGACCCATCCTGGATGCGTGCCCCTATCGGTTAGTACACAATCTTCCAAGGTGACCGATCTGTTTTCGGTGGTATAGAACTTGTAACCATTCGTGCGCAGATCAGCCCCAAGGTGGATGCCAGCCGAATCATAAAACCTTCCCTTTGGGTCTAGGGTCAAACACGTGAAATAGTCCCCGTTTGGAGTGTCTTGGTAGGTCCAGGCAACATAGTCACCCTCGTTAGCTAGGGAGGTGGAGATACCCTCTATTTCCTCATGATCCTTTTTATGGCCCCTGCCTAGCTGTCCGATATATCGATTCCCGTACCAAAACTGCATCCCGGTACTAGCGATTTTTCCTTCCAGTTCCGAACCGTTATACCAAGAGATCTGGGTGGGGTTGATGCGAATATTGCTTGTCCATCCGGCAAGACCAACTTGGATAGCGTTAGCGGAAAGCTTATCTGCCGTAATGGATGCCGCTCCGATCCGGTTGGCATCAAGCAGACCAGTGGTGATCTTGCTGGCATCTATGTAAGCAATCTTCGCCGAGGTGATAGCAGCGTCGCGGATCATTACTGTTTGGATGTATCCGTTAGCAATCGTGAGCTTATCGCTAGTGATGCTCCCGGCGGCAATCCGCGCGGACGCTAGGGTACCGGTGGTTATTTTATCGGCGGACAGCTCACCGATTTTGGCGTTAGTGATAGCCGCATCGGCAATCATTGCGGTACCGATTACGGCGTCATCTATTGAGGTTTGCCCACTGATGTGTACTTTTGCTGCATCAATCAAAACGGTTTCATTCGACAGATTGATTTGGGTAATAATCTCGGCTCTTTTAACTCTCAGGTTCACGTTGTCTGAAACCATCGTCAAGGAGGAGTTAATGTTTTTGGTTTCATCTGCTACCTGCACTTTGAACGCTTCTAGAGCATTTTGGGTGCTGGTAGCATCCTGGAGGGCTTTTTCGGCCCGCGCTTTTGCAGTCGCTGTATCGCTACTGGTTTTTACTAGCTCGCTTTGGGTTTGTTTAAGGCTTGCTTGGACTTGCTCAACGCTAGCGTTTGCTTGCGCGATCTGGGTTTTAGCTGCTTGCAGGTTCGCCGCCAGTTGGGCCCCGTTCAAATCGGTGGCAAGACTGACCCACCTGGGCTGGCCAGTATCGGTGGCCTTATAGATCCAGATTCCTACTTGCTCACCATTGTCTTTAAACCACACATCCCCCAGCCGGGCGGATACTGGTTGGGTGGTGCCATAGTGGTTGGTGTTTTTCCCGTCCGCGCTAGCTAGCGCAATACTTGCCACCTGCTGGGCTTGGATAGCCTGGCTGCGGGCAGCGGTGATGGTGTGGGTGATGTCGGTGAATTTAGGAGCGGTGCTGCCTAGCTCAATGCTTATATATTCTTGGCCAAGTGGGTTGTAGTCATAGGCCAGGATCCGCGAGGTTAACTCCACGCCTAAGTCGCTATGGCGTACGGTCACGGTATCACCCAAGGATAGGGTTTCTACCTCGCGCAGATCTGCGTATTCTTTGGCGCTGGCAAGGTCAACAAATGAAATCTTGTAGGCACAAGATGGCTGATCAACCTGGCCAAGTTTGTACTCGCTTTTGGCTAGGGCGCGCAGCCATGCGTGTGCTTGCTCTAGGGGCAGTTCGTCCTCGCGTGGCTTGCCTGGGTCTTTGATTGCCTTTACTTGCCCATAGCGGATGACCTTGATGCGCGGGGCAACATAATCACCTATGCGCGGAGAATCCACGTACAGTTCAGGTAGGAGCAGACCGTCGTAACCAACCGGCAAAATCCGGGTAACTATGGTGGTGTAGTCCAGGCTCGATTCGTATCCGGACAGGTTCTTACGATCCCTTATAACCACGCCATGATTAGCGCCTATGCGCGGCGCGTGGTGGATGTGCCAGTTATCGAAAGTAAGCTCGCCGCCCCAACGCGAAATAAAACTGTTGTCGCTGTCATCTAACAGAGCCGCGCTGAGTGGGGTTCTAACTATGCGGGCAGAGGATCGACGCGAGTTATCTGAACTGCTAGCGCTAAAACCGTGCGGGCTATTGGCTGCCCCTAGCAGCTGATCCAGGGCGGCTTTAGCGGTTTTGTTTACCACATAGGTGTCAGCGATAAGGTTGGCAGAAAGGTCATAAAATACGTGATGGGCAACTACCTCGAGTATCCCGTCAAGGCTGGTGGTGACCTCGCTGATACGAAATCCTTGCCGGACGTTTATTCCTGGAACCGGGGCGGCCACGATGTTTTCTATTACCAACAGGTTCGCTGCTGGCCCATCTACCGGGTAGGAAAATGTTAGGGAAAACTTTCCGTTTAGTTCCTGAGTGACCATCGGGTCGATAACGTGGCGATCTAGCACCGCTAACCCACTGGCAGTAAAATCCCTAGCGCTACGATCATGAATCGTAATCATGGGTTAGTCCTTTCTACAAGGTACGCCAGTTACCTTGGATTTCGATTCTTGAAATACCTGTGCCCAGCTCGATGTGGTTAGTGCCAGGAGAAAGTTGCGGGAAGGGCCCTGAAATCCCGTTGGTTTGGGTTTTACCTGCAACGTGGGCTGTAAGCCGGGGACTATCGATAGTTAATTGCCCGCTAGGAGCAGAAACTATCAAAGCAGTATCGTTTATTTTTAGTTCCAACTCCCCGGTACCAAAAACAGTTATTACCGGATCGGAAGCTAAAAGACCAGGATTACTAATCGTGCCCGAAGCGTTTAAAGTTAGCTGTTTAAGCCCAGTTTCCAGGTAGGTAAACGGCTGGCAGCAAAGCTCGGCTTCAAACATTACCCAAGTGGCCATCGAAGGCAGCACTGGTGATATTTTGACGTGTTTAAGATACCTGAACATGCCAGGCTCACCGCTAAACCCAATCGTGTGGGCTTGGGTGAGTAAGTAAGCGGCTTTGCGGAATGCTTCCAGCCCGCCACGCACCGATAGTTTCAAAGTTATTTCACTGTCTTGCCACCCTTTAAGGCGGGTAAGAGTGCCGGCCCGCCCGGACACCTCAATATCGTCTACACCCATGGCGGCAGTAGGGATCTCTACAGGTGCGCAAAAACGGATACCCAGGCTTTTAGAGCTAACCTTATGGTCGAGAACAAACCCGTACATTGTTTTACACCCCCGCAGCTAGCAGATTGGCTCGCCGAGATAGCCGTGATAGTTGCTGATCAATTTTGGGTGCGAGTTTGCCGACCAGCGTCCCATCACTTAAAACAACCTTGATATCCAAACCCTCAAGAATCCGGGCAGCTGTAGCATCTGCTACCCCTTGAACATCAACGCTGTAAGTTTTAGCTTCCTTTTCGGTTTGCGATGTTTGGTTAACTGGGGCAGGGGTCAGATCGGTGCTTGGCAAAGACAAATCCTCGCTGACCTTGATAGGTACGTTAACTCCGTTAGTTAACTCGCCCATAGCGTCCATGGTGTCTTTTGCCATGTTTGCTGCCGCATCGGCGGCCTTATGGCCTCGTGAGGTTATTGCTCCGGCTAGACCAGCAACTAGCATGTCACCAACCCACGCCATTTGCTTAGAAGGAGAATGGATACCGAAAAATCCGAGAATCCCATTCCAGATTGAGGACACCCAGTTAGAGACCCGGTTCCACAACCAACCTGCTAGTGACTGAATGCCTTGCCATAACCCAGAAACCAGGGATGCTCCGGCGTTGATCATCTGCCCGACCCCGCCCAGCACTGCTTGAACAATGCTGTAGATAATCCTCGGGATAGCCGAAACGACAGTGCCGATAATGGTCGGTAAAGCCCGAATTAGACTGGTTAATAGTTGGATGCCAGCTTGTACCAGAAGGGGGATAGCCCCACCAATAGCAGACAATATGGCAGAGATGATTTGAGGTAAAGCCCCCACAATCGCGTTAATAATAGTTGGTAACGCCCCTATAAGAGCCGTCAACAGTTGCACGCCCGCGTTAATCAACTGTGGGATTGCCTGGATGATCGCGCTAAGGATAGCGGTAATAATCAAAGGTAAAGTCCCGGTGATAGCGGTAATAATTTCTGGCAAGGCACCAACCAGCGCGGTTAACAGCTTGATGCCAGCTTCGATGATCTGGGGGACGGCTCCGATTAAGAAAGAAATAATCGCACCAATCAACTCCGGCAAAGCCTCAACAAGCACCGGGATAGCCGCAATCAAACCTTGCGCAAGACCGATAATTAACTGTAGGGCTGCATCCAAAATAAGTGGCAAATTATCGATGAGCCCCTGGATCATGGTCATCAGCATTTCTACCGCCGCCGGGATCAGCTCCGGTAGAGCCTGGCCGATACCAGCAACCAAGGTGGCGATAATCTGAACCGCAGCCTCTAACAGACTCGGAAGTGCCTCAATAATCGCTTCCACCAATGCCACAATCAACGTCACGGCAGTTTCCGCCAAGGAAGGCAGAACAGCGATAATGCCCTCCAACAAAGCAGTCAAGATACTCATCCCGGTATCCACCACTTGCGGAAGCTGGCTAGAAATAAACTCCAGGGCTTCTTTCAAGATCTGTCCCAGGGCGTCGATAAAGGCAGGGGCGCCCCCGGTCTCGAACGCGCCGGTGAGTTCATCGACCCAACCATTAACCATCGGCATCACCGTGCCAGCCAAAGCCGTGGTCAAACCTCCAGCCAATAGACCTTTAAGGTTATCGACCCCGTCTTTTAACGTAGCGAGTTGACCAGAAAAGGTTTTGGACTGGGCATCCATCGCCCCATAAAACCGTCCACCCTCACTTGTGGCACTAGCAAACGCATCCGCAACCATATCCGCACTGATCGCGCCCTTAGCCATTTCTTCTTTGAGCTCACCGATACTTTTACCGGTCTTACGGGAAATCTCCTCTAAAGGGTTGAAGCCTGCGTTAATCATCTGGTTCAAATCCTGACCAGTCAGCTTGCCAGTAGAGCTCATTTGAGCAAACGCCAACGTGAGGGATTCGAACTTTCCAGCATCCCCCTGGCTGATATCACCTAACTGTTTGATCCGTACCTGGGACTCTTCAGCGCTCATGCCGAACCCCATCAACGTTTGGGTGGCCTTGGCTAGATCCTCCATCCCAAACGGAGTACGAGCCGCTTCCAACTTGAGGTTATTAACCAGTTTCTGAGCCTTGGCTTGATCACCCAGCATCGTGGTAAACGAGGTGGTGTATTGCTCCATCCGGGCGTTATAGTCCAAACCATCCTTTAAAGCCCCGACCATGCCCCGCCCAATAGAAGAAATAGCATGCCCAATAGCTTTAACCCCACCAACAACAGCTTCCGCTGCCAGGCTGGCTTTAAGCACATCACCAAAAATGCGGGTCTTCGAACTGGTACCGTCCATCTGCGAACCCAGCTCATCTACAGCATTTTCTAGGTGTCCGGTGTCCTTAGCTGCAGTTTTCGCATCATCACCCGCACCGTCAGCCTCATCAGCAAACTTGGAAAGAGCACAATTATTCTCTTTAAGCTCACCCTCAAGACCATTCAAAGTCGCCTGAGCGTTATTGAGCTGAATCTGCCAATTCTTCGTTCGAGAATCATTTTCCCCAAAACTGGTAGCCGAGTTATCAAGAGCGCTCTTAAGGGTCTGGATCTTAGATTTTTGCGCCTCAATCTCTTTACCCAAAACCTGGTTACGAGAAGTCAACGCTGAAGCTGACTTATCGTTCTTATCGAACTGAGAAGCCACCAACTTCATCTCGGATCCCAAAACCCGCATCTCACGATTAATATCCGTGATCGCGCGCTTAAACTCCCGCTCACCCTCAAGGCCAATCTTCAAACCAAAAGACGAATCAGCCATGGGAGGGATCCTTTCACAAATAATGTCAAATACACTTGACGTAAAGCGTCTTTGACATTAGGGTGGTGGTTGTTAGAGCAGATTAGGAGAATGTATGGAGCCCATCGTGGAAGAGGTAACTACCAAACGACCAGCGTGGGGGTATGTGCGCAAAACGAAGATCCCAGCGATCTTCCCGGCGGTGCCCGTAGGGGCGTTACTGGCGATTGGTGCCGCCGTGTTCAAGGTGGCGGCCAATCCGACTGGCCCGCACCGATGGGCGGCGGTGGCGATACTCGCAGCCTGTTTGGCCGGTCCTCTCATCGCCTTGGTGTGGATGCTAATCGTTGACCGCTCAAGTCTGCCGGGGGCGACCGCCCATCCAGAACAAGCCGTGGAGCACCACTGGCACTCGCTCGCAGCCACGAACACTTTCCTAATCACCATCGCAGCAGCAGGCATCGGCGCAGCAGTAACATCAGGTAACGTCTCATTCGTGTTGGCAGGAATTGTCGTGTTCGAATTCCTTGTCTACGGGATTTCCTATTTGTGGGCGAAACACAGGTAAGTCGTGAAAAACAATCTCGTCACGCTCCGCAAACAGGCCGGCTGGTCACAAGAAAAACTCGCCGAACTACTCGGAGTCAGCCGCCAAACCGTGATCTCCATCGAAAAAGGACGCTTCGACCCCTCCCTGCCCTTAGCCTTTACTATCGCGAAAACCTTCAACTGCAAGATTGAAGACATCTTCACCCCAGACGACGCCTAGACCCCTTCAGGTACCACATCATCAATAAACCAGATGCGTTTCGGCTGGGCTCTGCCGGTTTCGATGCGCCAACAATCCACCAGGTCCAATAGTTCACCGAATATGGTCAGTTCGATTTGCCTGCGGGTCAGTCCCAGGTGGGCGAGCCCGATATAGGTCAGGCGGGTAAAAATTGCCTCATCACTATCTATTAGGTGTCCTTTTTCCTGGTTTGCCCTTTTGGGTCTGGGGCCTCGGTCATGATTGCTCGCCGGGTGCCGCGTTGGAGTGCCTGGGCGATAGCCTCCCGATAGTCAGCTAAATCTGCAGGCACAGTTAGTAACTCCACCGCTTCTGCGGTCAGCTCTGGGCGCTTATCGTCTGGATGGGTGAGGTTGTGTATTTGTACGGACTGGTTAGCGAGCAGGGCGATGAGCCAGATTACCTCACCGAGCGACTTATCCATATCTTCGCTAGTTTCCAGGGCTTGACCTAAATGTTCTAGACCTCCGTAACGTTGAGCTATCAGGCGGGTCGCGCGGGTAGTGAGGACGAGTTCGTATTCTTGACCTGCGATAGTGATTGTCGCGCTTTTTAAAGTGGGGCTATCGGCCGGGTTTGTTTGGGTTTTCGCTGTCATGGCTTACCTGCTGTTCTAGTTGTTTGTCGGTTTAGGGCTGGTTGTAGCGGCAGGCTCATACACCTGGGTGTACCAGCCAGTAATGGTTTCTGGCTTGACGCCGACCGCTCCTTCGGTGACTTCGGCTTTCCACGGGTGCTTTCCGGTAGCGTCTGGTTTGTTACGCCGCAGGATCGTTCCCTCAATACTCGGGGTAGAGAACGTGATCGAATCAGCTTTGGTTGCCAGCGTGGTTCCCGGCAGAGCAAATTTGATGCGGTAAAGCCAAAAATACTGGTACTTCCCGTTAGAGCGTGCAGCTCTAAAACCAATAGCCACGGGTGCGCCACCATCCTCAGAAGTGCTGATAAGTACCCCGTTGGCGTCCAGTCTCGCACCAGTTAAGGCAGCTGCAGTCTCTGCCCCGAGATCATCAACCCCAAGAGTGAGGGTTCCAGATTTGAATTCCTTGACAATCTCGGATGCCCCGTCATCGGCATACAAAATTGCCTCAGCCACCTCCACAGACAATTCTGCGGATATTGCTTTAGCGAGCGGTTTAGGAACGGCATAGGTTTCCTCACCGCTGGTGGGATCTTCGCTAATGCTCGCGTAGTAGAGCTTGTCTAAACCAATAGTTGCCATGGTATTTCCTTTCTGTTGGATCCTCGTATTGAGGGGTGATCTGTTTTTCTCGGTTATTCTTGAGGTTAGGTGCGTGTGAACGAGGGGCGTGGTTGTGATGGCGAGTGGTAAAGCGGTAGAGCTTTTTATGGTCGATGGAACCCCGGGAGGTATGGCTACTGCGGGGATAGCGGATTGGACGGGGATCGTCACCTCTGCACGCCGCGATCAACTTTCCCAGCTTTATAAGCGAGAGGAAGCCAATAGTAACGGCGTATATATCCTTCTCGGTAATGACCCCGAAGCTATCGAGAACACCTGGTGCTATATCGGCAAGACAGAAAACTTTGTAGAGCGCTTACGCGATCATGACAAAAAGAAGCCGCAGTGGGAAAAGGTCGTTATTATTGCTAGCTTGCAACGATCTTTTAACGAGGGACATTGGGGTTATTTAGAAGCCCGTCTGGTTGAAATCGCTAAGAATGCTGAGCGCTGTTCTATGCCTGATAACAAACAAACTCCTCGGGTTAGGAAGCTTTCTGAAGCGCAACGAGCATCAGCAGAGTCATTCTTAGACAATATGAAGCTGATTTTGCCGATCCTGGGGGTCAACGTTTTGCGTTCCCCAGAAAATACTGTGCAACCAGATAACGCTCAGATAGTTTCTTCACCTGTTTTTCATCTACATAGACAAAGAGATCGGATCGATGCCTCGATGCAGCTTATCGATGGAGAGTTTTTCCTCCTCAAGGGGTCAATCGTGGTTGCTAGCTGGGAAACCAGTAAAGCCAGAAGCCAGGCAACGGTTAATTCGTATGCGGCTATAGCTAGTCGTCACCAAAAGCTAGTTAGTGATGGATCAATCCGCATAGACAATGATTGCGGCGTGGTCACCCGGGATATTGCTTTTACTTCTCCTTCTGCCGCAGCTGCCATAGTGTTAGGTACCACCGCCAATGGTAGAGCTCGCTGGGTCAATGATGAGGGACAAAATTATGGAGCCTGGGAAGAAACCAATAACTCCTAGAAAGTAGTCGGCGAATAATCCGCGATGTCGATTGAATAGTGGTGGTAGCCGGTATCGTCCTCGTATCCGATATAGCGCCTGGCTGTAATAACTAGGCGAGCGCTAATTAGAGCTTTCGTGATCTGGTCTCTTAGTGCCAAGTAGTTGGTTTTTGTGAACAGGCTGATTCGGGCTTCTTCTATTTCGACGCCTGGGGTGTTGTCGGCGAAGATCTCGAAAGAATCTGTTAACGGGGTGAAGACTAGATACGTGTCTGGGGCTGGGGAATCGGTGTAGCAGCTGACTGCATAGGCGAGCCCAAGTTGTTTAGCGATGTGGCTTAGGTTTTCTAAAAGCCCGCTCATGGTTTCACCTGCTGGATTCGCGCGGCCAGGGTTTGTTTCATTGCGGCTATTGCGGCTCGCCTGGTTTGTGAACGCGTAGGGGCTAGGAAGGGTCTAGCGGGCTGGTTGGAGCGCCCGTGTTCAAGAACGTTAGCGATTAGTGCGTTAGCTCTACCATCGTCTCGGTTCTCGGCGAAACCAACTTTAACGTTATAGTCTCCGCGGCTATTGACTTTTACTGGCGCGGTTCCTAACGCTTTGGCGAGCTGACCGGTAGAACGGGAGGGCTGTTTCGTTGAGCTGCCGATGGCGGCAGAAAGGTTAGAACGCATACGCGGCTCCACGATATTAGCCCCGGCTTTAAGTACTTGCTCAGCGGAGTTATCAAGAATGTTGCTGGCTGAGTCGAGTGCGTCAATGAAATCGTTGGGAAGCTTTATTTGTACGCGAGCCATCAGAGTGCTCCTTCTGCTTCGGTGCGGTGAGCCAAAATCTCGACATAGCGGCCGAGGTATTCGACCGCATCAATAACACACCTGCCACGTGCGGAGCTGATTTCCATCGCCTCGGTTATTTTTACGCCGGGTATTGCTCGGATCCTAAATAACAGGTCTGCTTTGGTGTAGGCGGCGCGGTTGACCCAAACCGGTGAAGCGTGCCGCACCTGCATAAATGCGCGCACCGAAGCAATAATTTCGTCACCAGTAGTGGCGAACCCGGCAGCGTCCTTAACCACTACAGGTTGTATTAGGTCGATGTGCTCGCTCATTTTGCCTAGCGTTGCCACAGGGCGCGCCTTTCTTTAGATTTTCCAGTCCCGATCCAGACGAAGCAGGGTGTTAACTGCGTTCCACACGGCGCGGGGAGCATCGGTTTTGTCTGCCCAAAACCCGGCGGTTGCTCCATCTCTGGATTCGTAGAAATGGGTGGCGAGCATGATAATGCCTTGCCGGGTTGCCTGCGACATAGGCTGCGTTTGGTAGTAGCCCTCGGGCAGATGTTGGTAAGCGGTGGCATAGGAGATGGCAGCCAAAACAAACGAGGCAATCAAAGAATCATCCTCGCTATGGTCGACCAGTAGATTCTGCTTGACTAAGGCCATGAGTTCGTCTGTTTTCATGGCTGCCACCTCCTAACTATTTTTATGGTTTACCCGGCGGTCTTTTGGGTAAGAACCTTGATCGCTTCGGGCAAGACGAGCTTGCCGTCTAGGCGTTGGGAGGCGAGGAACCCGATCTGCCCGGTGGTTGCAAATAGCTCGTTGAGGCGTTTGAAGGAGCGGCCTTGCCGGTCAGCAATCCAATAAAAACCGAGGTCACCGAACGCTACTGTGCGCGCCCCAGCTTTAAGCTCAGGTGCAAAAACACTGGTGTAGACGGGTCGGCCAAGGATCATGTCGGGAGTGCCGGCGGTTATCGCCGGTTGCCACAGGTATTGCCCGTTACCGTCTTTGAGCTTGCGTACGGTCTTTACTGTTGCATCGTTCATCAGCCACACCGCACGCGCCCGGTAGGGGGAGCGCAAACTATAGTGCAGATCGATGAGTTCATCAGCGCTAATGTCGGTAGGCTTGGTGGTGGTCACGCCTAAGTCTGCTCCGCCGGTTGGGTTGAAGATGCCGGTGGGTTTACCTTTACCATCGCCAACCAGGAAGGCTTCTTCTTCAGCAGCTCCAATACGGCGAGCAAACTCGCTCGCTAGGTATTGTTCAACGTTAAACGCTGCATCGTTGAGCAGTTCTTCGCTGATTTTCAGGAAGGTACCCAGCTTGAACGCCGACAGAGAGATTTGGGTGAAAGCTTCATCGGATTCGCTGTATGGTTTGCCTTCATCCAGCCAGGTAGCGGTGCCATGGGTAGACACGACAGGGATTTTACGATCCCCGCTAGTGGTCTGAATAACCTTGGCGAGGCTTCGCATGATGTTTTGGTCGGCCAAAGACTGCACTAGGGTGCGCTCGAACTCGTCAGGCACTAGGTATCCGCCCTCAGAATCCACCCCCTCACTTAGCGCATTCCTTACTTCCATGGGTGAGGTGTTAAGCCGCATCGCATCCCAAAACGCCCGCTTGTAGGAAGCTGTAGCACGGGCAGGCTTGACCTTACTGTCTTCGCCCATGGCGCTTCCAGGAGCGGAAGTGATGGGATTACAGGTCGCCTTGGCAAGAGTGCTTTCTAGGCGTTCGGCTCGCTCACATCGAGCAATCTCGCCGCTAAGTGCCTCAATCTCAGCTTCCATTTTGGCATAGGCCGCGTCATCTTCGGCGTTTAGACAGCCAGTGTCGCTATCGCGCCGCTCATCTAGAAACTTCTTAGCCTTATTCCAGGTTTGGGCACGCCGGGTATACAAATCAGTAACAGTAGTCATAATGGAATATTTCCTCTCTTAGTTAATGGGGGTGGTTGGTTAAAAGGGCGTATAAATCAACAACCCGCCGACCACAAGAGACAGCGGGCTTTAAACAAGGATGCTCACTTACAGGAGGCGGCGGCCCGGGAGGGGCAGCACTTTTACCGTGCATAGCTAGTTGGGCAACAAGTTTTTGCTCTGAAACCTTTCTGGAAAACACCACACCACCCTTGTTTTTGGGCGGCAACGGCGGCTTCTTACGGGCAGGGCCTTGCTCGTCATCCCCGCCGGAATCGTCCTCATCCGGCTCGTCTTCACCCGGCTCTTCAGATTCTTCGTCCTCTTTGTCTGGGGTTGGTGCTCGTTTACCAGTCAGCAGCTCGTCGGCGAACCCAAGTTCGATGGCTGCAGTTGCGTCCATCCAGGTCTCGGCATCCATCAACTTCGACAACTTCGCCCTGCTCAACCCAGTCTTGAGCTGGTAAGCATTGATAATCGAGGCTTTGACCGATTCGAGCATGTCCAGGGCACGCGACAGCTCGGTTTTATCACCCATCGCCAACGTTGCTGGGTTGTGGATCATCAACATCGACACCGGCGACATCGCCACATGACTTGCTGCCATAGCGATCACGCTCGCTGCGGATGCTGCGATGCCATCAATATTGACTGTCACGGTTCCTGGGTAGTCCAGAAGCATGTTGTAAATCCTGGCTGCCGCAACCACATCACCACCAGGGCTGTTAAGCCAAACAGTGACCGGACCCGAGCCAGCATTTAGTTCAGACTCGAAAACAGCTGGTGTTACATCGTCGTCGAGCCAAGATTCCTCAGCAATAACCCCGTTAATACGCAAAACCCTTTCACCCCCATCACTATTCGGGCTACTTGCCTGTGGGGTTAGCCAGTTCCAAAAACGCTTCACATTCTCCTCCTCAAAACTTGATTCTCTCCAGGTTGTTCTTCCAGCTGCTCATCTTTAGCTTCAACAGCGTCGGCTTGTTTGGTTGCTGCATAAGCGCCTGCCATGGGCAACGGGAGCATGTTGCCGTTGACCAGATACAAATCACCGCCATCGGCTTCGTCGATGCGGTCAAGGTTTTCTAGCTCGCGGATATCGTTGGCGCTCATCCAGCCGTTCTGGCGGGCTACCGCATAGCCCTCCATACGCGACTGGTAATCCCCGCGCAGCAGCCCCTCAACATTGAACTTCACAAACAACTGCTGTTTCTCACGAGCGCTTAGCAGTGTTTTGGTGATTGCTTGTTCCCAGCGGATTACCCACGGGTCAAGGGTGTATTTCACGAACTCTAAAGACTGCTGTTCAATATTGGAAAACGAGGATTTTTCGAGGTCACCGATCATGTGCGGCGGAATACGAAAAATACGGGCGATCTCATTGAGCTGAAACTTTCTCGTTTCAAGAAACTGCGCCTGCTCAGGCGACACACTAATCGGCGTGTACTTCATCCCTTCTTCCAAAACAGCGACTTTATTGCCGTTTTTCGCGCCCCCGAAGGTTGCCTGCCAGGACTCACGCACCCGGGAGGGATCTTTTATCGTGCCCGGATGCTCCAACACACCGCCCGGTGCCGCCCCATTAGCAAAAAATGAAGCCCCATAATCCTCAGTGGCTTGTGCCAGGCCGATAGCATTACGAGCCATCGCAATCGGGGAATAACCAACCAACCCATCGAAACCCAGACCTGGAACATGAAGCACATCATTAGGGGTAAGCCGAATGGTTTGGTATTGTCCTGCGGGTTCGTCCCAGGAGGTTTGGTACTCGTAATACAAGCTCTTGGTGTCCAGATCCCTGCCTACGCTCATCCGATTCGGTTGCAAAGGATACAGTCCAATGACTTCGCCTAGACCGTTACGCACTACCTGAGCAAACGCGTTCCCCCACAACAACAAATGCGTCATGAGCGTTTCTCTAAACACGAAGCTCGTCATCTCGGGGTTAGGTTCATCGTGAAGCAGGCGGTACAAACCATGATCGACTGCTTTTTCCTTGCCGCCACCGTCCTTGTAACGGTATACGTGCAGTGGTAGGCCGGCTATCGCCTCAGCCAAAATCCGCACGCACGAATACACGGCCGTCATCTGCATCGCCGATCGTTCCGTCACCGTCCGACCCGCCGACGTGGGGCCAAACAGGAACGAATACTGGCTCGTGAGATGGTGGTTCGAGGCGCGGCGAGGGTTGGCGGCGCGTAGCCAGTCGAGGAATCCCATGATGGTGGCTCCTTTCCCTGTGGGATAATTGGGTAACGTTCACACGAGGAGGTGCGTGGTGGGTTGGCCAGTCATTGTGTTTGTGGGTCTATTTTTGTGGCACGAAATCGAGGAATACTTCGTCCTGGTTCCATGGCTAGACGACAACACTGCCCGGTTGCCTGAACCTGTTCGACACATCAACATGACCCGCACACATTTCACAGTGATCGCAACAGAAGAACTCGTTCTGCTCATCGCGGTCGCTATCTGGTGCCAGCCAGTATGGATAGCAGCCATCATGGTCGCCTACACCATCCACCTGGTAATCCACTGCGGCCAGTTGCTCTTTACTTACCTGAAACGAATCCCGCTACGGTTATGGAGCGCCCCCATACAGCTACCCATCATGATCTGGCTCATCACCATCACACCCACCTGCGGAACAGTAGGGCTTCCACTCGCTTCGCTCGTCATGGTGGCAGCCATGGGACTCAACCTTGTAGCCATGCACTGGATCACCAGCAAAACGCTAAAACACCAATAGTCCCCGCGAATCATAAACTGAGCTCGCCTCTGGGGTGTTGCCGCATCTTATTGCTCGATCCAAGGCCATGATGGTGGCGACGACTCCGTCGATTTTTTCCGTGGATTTTTGCTTATCTGGCTTGATGTTTCCTGCTGGGTCGGTGCGTACGTGAATGTTATCGACCATCCAGGCCAGCACCGGGTGCCCGCCATGAGCCAGCTTGCCCTCCAACGCCAGCTTCATCAGTTCTTTGGATGGTGGGGACATGTCTTTGAAGCCTTGCCCGAAAGGCACCACCGTGAAACCAGCATCCTCAAGGTTTTGGCTCATTTGGATCGCACCCCACCGGTCGAAAGCGATCTCTCGGATATTAAACCGGGTGCCAAGATCCTCAATGAACTTCTCGATATACCCGTAGTGCACCACGTTGCCCTCGGTCGTCTCCAAGAAGCCTTGACTGTTCCACAAGTCGTAGGGGACGTGATCCCTAGAAACTCTGAGTTTGAGGTTGTCTTCGGGAATCCAAAACCAGGGCGCGACCGTGTATTTGTCATCGTCATCCGTGGGTGGGAATACGAGAACGAAAGCAGTGATATCGGTGGTGGATGCCAGGTCGAGCCCGCCGTAACAAACCCGGCTCTCCAACTCCGATAAATCTACTGGGGTGTTGTTTTGATTCCAGACGTGCATAGGCATCCACCGCACGCTCTGCTTCACCCACTGATTGAGCCGCAATTGTCTGAAGGTGTTTTCTTCAGCCGGATTCTGCCTGGCACTATTACAAGCGTCCCTAACTTTCTGGATTGGCACCGTCACGTCCAAGGATGGGTTGGCTTTATGCCACACGGCTTCATCGGTCCAATCATCATCTTGCCCCGCCCCATATATGACTGGATAAAAGGTGGGGTCGATCTTTTTGCCATCGAGAATGTCTTGGGCTTTTTGGTGTTGCTCGTAACAAATCGAATGAGTGTCGGTGCCGGCGGTTGTTATCAGGAAGTACAGCGGCTGGGTGCGAGCATCCCCACTGCCTTTGGTCATCACGTCGAAGAGCGCCCGGTTGGGTTGGGTGTGTAGCTCATCGAATACCACTCCGGAAATATTGAATCCGTGTTTGGAATAGGCCTCGGCCGATAGTACCTGGTAGAAGGAATTGGTGGGGGAGTAGATGATACGTTTTTGGCTTCTAAGGATCTTTACCCGCTTGGCTAGTGGGGGACACATTCTCACCATGTCGGCTGCCACTTCGAACACGATGGATGCTTGTTGCCGATCGGCAGCACACCCATAAACTTCAGCGCGTTCCTCGCCATCGGCGCACGTGAGCAACAATGCGACGGCAGCAGCCAGCTCACTCTTGCCTTGCTTCTTCGGAATCTCCACATAAGCAGTCGTGAACTGGCGGTATCCATCGGCTTTGAGGGTGCCGAAAAGGTCGCGAATGATTTGTTCTTGCCAATCAATCAACTTAAAAGGTTTTCCTGACCACCGTCCTTTCGTATGCTTTAAAGCTTCGATAAACGCGACTGCAAAGTCGGCTCGGCGCTTGTCATAGCGCGAGCTTTCAGCCATGAACCGTGTCGGTTGATATTCAGCTAGCTGACGCATACGAATCAGTTACCTTCTATTGGTTAAAAAGTCAGTTACTACCAGCGATAACAGGTACCCTCATACCCGGCGGGGCTAGGCTTCGGGCAGATTAGCTAACGCCCAGGCGATCGCATGTCCGGCGTCAGCGAAAAGGTGGTCTGACTTCGCGATGAGTTCGAGTTCGCATTCTCCGCGGCTCCTCGAGTTAGGCCCGAACCCGCTGACGGGTTCTTCCATCAACCGGTAGATTTGGGCGTTATTGCCAAATCCTTCAGTCTTGGTCCAGGTAGCAAAACTTGCTAGCGTGTAGTTCCCGTAGGAAAGAACCGTCCCGTAGGAATCAACGCGCATCTGGAGGGTTTCGCTGGTGACCTTTGTGCTGTTCATGGCTGGTGCCTTTCTGTTGTGTACCGTTTCGGTATGTATATACAGCCATAGACCCGCCTATTTATCCAGTCATTTTCCGCCTATTTTCAAGAAAACTTAGAGATGTACATCTCTAGGTCATAACGCTTCACGATAAAGGAAAACCCCACGCCAGGTGGGGTTGCCTGTGTGTTTAGTTTTAACGGGTCAGGTGGTAGTTGACAACGTTTCCTGGTGTAGCATGTTCAAGTTCACGCACCATCGCTGCTGCCCGCCCGTATCCCTCGGTGACTTGTTCGATGTTGTCTAGGTTCAACGCTCCGTAGGCGGTGGTTTGCACCCGCCATTGATCGGTTTCAAAGTCTCGGTCAAGCTCCGGGGTGTAGGGGAACAGCGGGGAAGGAACAATAGAAATCGCGACCCGGCCAGGTTCAATCTCAATGCTGGTGATGGTGTATCCCAACCGGTTAGCACGTCCGATAAGGCGTTCGGTGTTTTCTTCCTCGACGCTGCATTCAGCTTCTTTGGTGTTCATGGCTGTTTCCTTATGTGTTGTGTACCGTTTCGGTATGTATATACAGCCATAGACTTCGCTACTTATCCAGTCATTTTGCCGCCTATTTTGCCTAATAAATAGTGGTTTACATCTCTTGGTTAGTGTTTATTAGTGGCGGGGTTTTCCACGCAGAATCACCGCTTAATGGTGCAAGTAAGATCTTGCGTACTTCCTTATGTTCTTTACCAGAAAGTCCGATGTGGTAAAGCAGGGAGCGCAGTTCATACTTCTCATTCACCACCTTGTCACTCGCGGCGCGGTGGGTGGTGAGCCCGATGCGTTTCGCATATGCGACCATTTTGCTTAGGAACTCGGTGTATGCCGTGATCTTCTCGAACTCTGGCAGCTCATCCCACCAAGGAAAACTCAGCCCCTCGCTACTGGTGGTGATGTCGAGATGGCTCGCGCCGAGCGCTTTAGCGATCAAGTCTTTCTTGGCAGCGATAAGTTCATGCAGCCTTGCCAGCTCAGTCTCATCAAGCGTGGCGGGCAGGGTGACTAAGAGCCCGTAGTTTTCAGCCTTTTTGGTGTTCACCATTGCTCATCCTCCTCACCATCAAATTCGATGCTTTGAACGTCCATCCATGTGCGGATGAGGCGCAGGTAGTTGTCTGGAAAGTTGGAGACGATCATTTCTACGTGCTCGTAGCCGTGGTCTTTGGCCGCATTCCACACCGCACCAATATCGGTGAGGTCGACTCCGAGGTTTTCGATTTCTTCTAGATCGACATATAGCTGTCCCATCATCACCAAACCCTCTCTTTCTTGCTGGTTGTTTGGTCATGTACATACAGCCATAGGAGCGCGTACTTATCCAGTAATTTTTGCCTTAAAATCAAGGAGTTTTAGTGCTCTCGGCGACTATCTGGGAAAGCACGAGTTTGGCGCACGGCAAAGCTATCCCGTTTCCCCACAGCTTGTAGAGTGCCCGGTCGGACGCTGGATTAGCCAGCCATTTGCGTACTTGGTTGCGGGTTTTAGGTTTTTTCAATCCTTGCACCTTGGCCCAGCTAGCCCAGACCTGCCACCAATAATCCAGCACGTCTTCGCTCGGGTTCTCGATGGCGAGTCCGTCTGTCCAAGTATCAGGGAATCCTTGTAGGCGGGCGCATTCGGTGGGGGTTAAGCGTCTCACGCGGTATTTGGGCATGCCAGGGTCAGTGACCAGGGGCGGCTCAGTTGAGTCCGAAGCCAACAGAGCGCCAGCAATATTGACGTTGCCTCGGCAGAAGAAGTCTGCCTTCGAGGCGCTCACAACGTCGGGTTCGACGATGGCGATGCCGCCTTGGTTGCAGGTCGGAGAAACACCTGCTGTACGCGCGTTTTTGGCACAAGGTCCTCTACGACTTGGGATATGTGTCCAGTTCAGAGCCGTTCCATCGCCTGTTCAACCAGGGCATGATTGAGGCTTATGCCTACACGGATTCACGTGGGCAATACGTCCCGGCTGACGAGGTGGAGGGTAGCGAGGAGGACGGCTTTACCTGGCAGGGTCAGCCCGTCAACCGCGAGTTCGGCAAGATGGGCAAGTCGCTCAAGAACATTGTCACCCCTGATCAGATGTGCGCGGATTACGGCGCGGACACGTTCCGGGTTTACGAGATGTCGATGGGACCGCTGGATATGTCCCGTCCGTGGGACACGCGCGCGGTGGTCGGTTCCCAGCGTTTCCTGCAGCGACTGTGGCGCAATATCGTCGATGAGAACACCGGCGCGCTCACCGTGACCGATGACGCCCCGGATTTGGCGACCGCAAAAGTGCTGGCTCGCACCATTCACGATGTCACCGTGGAGTACGACAATCTGCGCGTGAACACGGCTATCGCCAAGATGATTGTGCTGAATAATCACCTCACCGGGTTACCCCAGGTGCCACGTGAGGCCGCAGAAGCGTTGGTCGTGATGGTCGCCCCCATCGCTCCGCACATTGCGGAGGAACTGTGGGAACGTTTGGGTCACCAGGGCGGAATCGCCCGGGCCACGTTCCCGGTCGTGACCGATGAGTCGCTGTTGGCGGCTGAGGAGGTCACTTGCGTGGTGCAGGTGGCGGGCAAGGTGCGCGCGAAAGTGTCGGTGGACCCCGAGATTTCCGAGGCGGATTTGCAGGCGAAGGTCCTGGCGGAACCGGCGGTGGTGAAGTTGCTGGACGGGCGGGAGCCGAAACGGATTATCGTGCGTGCTCCAAAGCTCGTATCCTTGGTTTTTTAGGATTTGTCAGTACAAAAAAATCGCTAAATTACGGGATTTTAACGGTTTCGGGCTTGCAAACTTAGGTATGCCTAACTTAGACTATACCCGTGAAGAGATTTAAAAACAAGCAAATTAAAGGAACCTTGACCGTAGCCGCGCTTTTGTGCCTGGGAGCCTCTCTCAGCGGGTGCGGCGGGACCCCCAGCTCCAGCTCGGATTCAGCCGCACCAGGCAAACCCCTGGTCCTCACCACATTTACCGTGTTGCAGGACATGGCTCAAAACGTTGCCGGAGACCATCTGGAAGTCCGCTCTATCACCAAACCTGGGGCGGAAATCCACGATTACCAACCCACGCCCTCGGACTTGAAGTCGGCGCAGAAAGCGAAACTGATTTTAAATAACGGGCTGGATTTGGAACGCTGGTTCACGAAGTTTACCGCCGATCTGGATGCCAAAAAGGTCAATGTTTCGCAGGGCGTAGAGCCCATTCCGATTACCGAAGGCGACTACAAGGGTAAGCCCAATCCGCACGCTTGGATGAGCCCGAAAAACGGCGCCCTCTACGTGAAGAATATGGCAAAAGCCTTCTGCGATTTAGATGCAAAGAACTGCTCCGAGTACCAGGAAAATGCCAAACAGTATGGTGCCAAGATTGAAAAAGTCGGCGAGGACATCACGTCCACGCTTTCTCAGCTCGACCCGTCACAACGTACTTTGGTCAGCTGTGAGGGAGCATTCTCGTATCTGACTCGCGACTATAACCTCAACGAGAAATTCTTGTGGGGCGTAAATGCCGAAGGAGCCCTCACTCCCTCTCGCGTAGCGGAAGTGGAAGACTACGTGAAGCAAAACCACGTTCCCGCAGTTTTCTGCGAGTCAACCGTGGGAGACAAAATGCGACCCGTTGTGGAAGCCACAGGTGCGAAATTCGGTGGGGAATTGTATGTTGATTCCTTGTCAGACTCAGATGGAGACGTTCCGACCTATCTGGATCTGTTGCGCTACGACGCAGATTTGATTACCCGAGGATTGACTCAGAAATGAGTGATGCTCTCGACAACCGCATAGAGCCAGGCGGGGCTGAAGCTGAGTCCAGCTCAAATTTAGCCCCGCCTATATTAGAAGTCTCAGATTTGCATGTTCGTTACGGAGCTAATGTGGCACTGGAGGGTGCCAGTTTAACCGTGTCGCGCGGTCAAATTTGTGGTCTGGTAGGGATGAACGGTTCGGGAAAATCAACACTGTTCAAATCCATCACCAACAGCGTTTCGTATCAAAAGGGCAGTATTAAAGTTGCCGGAATTGACGCGAACCAAGCCCGCAAACAGCGACTGATTGGTTATGTTGCGCAAAATGAGGAAATCGATTGGGACTTCCCGGTTAACGTAAACCAAGTCGTCATGATGGGACGGTATGGATTTATGGGACCGACCCGTCGTCCCAAATCTGCAGACGTGGCAGCGGTGCAAGCCGCGTTAGAAATGGTGGAGTTGCAAGATTTGCAACAGCGCCAAATTGGGGCGTTGAGCGGCGGTCAAAAGAAAAGGGTGTTTATCGCCCGCGCGATTGCCCAAGGCGCGCCCCTCCTGCTCCTCGATGAACCGTTTGCCGGAGTAGACAAATACTCCGAAACCAATATCGTCGATTTGCTGCGCAAAATCTCGGCAAAAGGCACCACGGTGGTGGTTTCAACCCACGATTTGGCTTCTTTGGAAAAGCTCTGCGATGAAGTGGTTTTGCTGTATCGTCGCGTAGTTTATCAAGGTGATCCCGCCGGCGCCTTAGACCCGCAAAACCTCGCGAAAGCGTTTGGATTAAATCCCGCCGCGTCAGGAGGTGGACAGTGAATTTTTATGAAGCTTTCATCGAAATGTGGACGCAGCAGTTTATGCTCCGGGGCATCATCGTCACCGGAGTCGCGGCGGCGGTTTGTGCCGTGTTGTCCTGCTGGTTGGTCTTGATTGGCTGGTCACTGTTAGGTGACGCCCTGTCCCACGCAATTCTTCCCGGAATCGTCGTGTCCTACCTCTTGGGAACGCCCTTCGCAATAGGCGCCCTCGTGGCAGCTTTGCTGGTGGTGGGATTGATTGGCGCAGTGCGGGGGCGCGGACGGGTCAAAGAAGACACGGCTATTGGGGTGGTATTCACGACAATGTTTGCCTCCGGTCTGGTCTTAATCAGTCTGTTCCCCAGTCACATTGATTTGCACCACATTTTGTTTGGCGACATGCTCGGCATTACCAGAGCCGATATGTGGCAGGTCTTGATATTGAGCCCACTCGCTCTGGTGCTGTTGTTATACAAAAAACGGGATTTGGTGCTGTATGCCTTCGACAAGACTCACGCCCACGCTATCGGCATCTCTACAAGCTGGTTGGCGACTCTGTTGCTGGTAGCTCTGTCTTTGACAGTCGTGGTGGCGATGCAAGCAGTGGGCGCAATCCTCATCGTGGCACTGGTGATTACCCCTGGCGCAACCGCCCGGCTGCTCACAAACCGGTTCAACGCTATGCTATGGATAGCTCCCTTGCTTTCCGTATCCTGTGTCGTGCTGGGAGCCTATATTTCCTACTGGTTCGATACCGCGTCAGGAGCCACAGTCGTGCTGCTTGAAGGCGTATTGTTCCTGATTGTTTGGCTGGTGGATTTGCTTCGTCAACAGCGTCTGCAGCGCTATCATGGCGCGCAGTCTGCCGCCCCCGGCTCTGACCCGGAACCTCAACAGGTTGCTTCTTGAGGCAGCCCTCTAGGGTAGGCCGAGGTAGCGCAACACTGCCTTGGCACTGCCCTTGTTGAGGTCACCCAGCTGCGCCAACTGACCCAACCCTGACCCCAGGACAAACGTATCCCCGGTGGTGGCAGCTCCTTTCAATGGCGGCGCGACGCCTTCCCAAAGGAATTTCCCGTCGACCACCCCGTAACTCAGCAGCCCCCCGTTGCCCTCCGTAAACACGGCTTTTGTCGCGTCGGAGGTCAACGGAGTCCCCGGAGCTTTCAGATTGAGGGTAACGCCGTCCCCGGTGGTCCAAGTTTTGGCAGCGCAGCCGGGCCAGGACGCACAGGTTTCCCCGCGGTCTGCCAAAAAATACGTCCGATTGGGCATGAGGACAGGGATTTTCCCAGATTTTAGAGCTGCCATAGCGCTGTCAGTGTCCAGCCGAAGTCCGGCGCGCAGTTGAGTGTGCAAGGCTTGTACCGCCAGGGCGGGGCACTTGCCCTCCCCCACTATCGCACCGTCAGAACCATAGACCTGCCAATCAATCTGCCCGTCGCCCTGCGGATCTGCCGACGCGAAAAATCCGGCTTCCAGCATCGACATCTGCGCGGCAGGGCCAAGTTTAGAGGTGTCCAGGGAACCGATTTTCGTATTAATAATTTGAGAATAGCTCCAGACGTATCGAGCGTCTTTGATACCTCGGTGGGATAACCGTACCTGCCTACTGCTGCGCCGCGTTCCTCATGCAACGCATTGAAACCGTAGGCGGTAGCGATGATGGGAGTATTGCCTCCGTCAGTGCCGTAACGAGCGGTCACGGTTGGTGCTATCTGGCATGGTCCGCCCACCCTGGCATCATGAGGATGATGGTCAAACAGTAGCGGCTCAATAATACTCTGGTCGTTACTGCATCCGAGCGTGCCCGAAAGGTTTGTTTGCACGAGCGGGCCTTTACCGCCGCCTGGTTTACCTGCCCGCATCCGCAAGGCGAACACATCTAAAGATTTGCTTGCCTCGTGAGTGCCTGCTCGAGGATTGGTGGGAGGGTTTTGCCTTTCACTGCAGCCCGGCGCAAGATCCCGGAACACGCGTTGGGGCTCAAAGAGTATTTGTCCGGCACGCCCGCTTGCAAAATCGCAGATAAGGTAGATTCTTTTGCGTCGTTGGGGTACTCCGAAAAATTGCGCGTCCAATACTCGCCACGCAATACTCCATTGGTCTGCCACGATCGCTCCAGCTTTATGCCACTTTTGTACTCGAGGTAGGTCAGCCGCTGCCGTTTCGTCGACAACCGAGATGAGGTTTTGCAGGACGCTGTGGAAGTCTGCCCCTTTATTGCTTGAGAAGGCTCCGGGCACGTTTTCCCAAACAGCGAATCTTGGATATAGACCATGACTTGCCTTTCTCATTTCTCTGATGACTCTGACGGCTTGGTGGAATAGACCCGAGCGTTCGCCAGCTAAACCTGCCCTTTTACCTGCTACCGACAGGTCTTGGCAAGGAGAGCCAAACGTGACCACATCCACCGGCTCTAGCTGACTGCCGTCAATGTCGCAGATGTCGCCTAGGTGTTGCATTTGCGGAAGGCGCGTGGTGGTGACCAGGATCGGGAAGGGCTCAATCTCACTTGCCCACACAGGTTCGATACCAACCTTTGTTGCCGCTAGTGGGAAGCCACCTGAGCCATCAAAAAGCGAGCCAAGCCTTAAAGTTTTTGTCAAGGGTTAGCCTTTCTGCTTGGGGCGCTCGACTTCTTTGACCAAATCGAGGTAGGCGTATTCTTTGCCGCCACGGGTACAGGTGATCCCAGCTGCGTCTCCGGTTGCTTCGGCATAGCGGCGCACAATCACGGAAGCGTATTTCTCATCCAGCTCCATGCAATAGCAAGTGCGGTCTGTGGCTTCTGCAGCCATGAGTGTGGAACCAGACCCAGCAAAGGTATCGAGGATGATTGCGTTGGTTTGGGTGGAGTTACGAATCGGATAAGCCAACAGGTCTAGTGGCTTGGAAGTGGGGTGATCGGAATTCTTCCTCGGCTTGGCGAAATTCCACACCGTGGTTTGTTTGCGATTCGCATACCAAGCGTGAGAGCCGTCTTTCTTCCACCCATACAGCACTGGTTCGTGCTGCCACTGGTATGGGGAACGGCCAAGTACGAGGGAGTCTTTGACCCAAATACAACAGCCCGACAGGTAGAAGCCAGCGTCTTGAAAAGCGCGACGGAAGTTCAATCCTTCGGTGTCGGCGTGGAAGACATAGGCTGACCCTCCCTTATCTAGGGATGCCGCCATGTTGGTGAATGCAGCTAGTAGGAACTGGTAGAAGGTGTCTGTGTCTTGTTTGTCGCCTGCGATTTTCAGGCCGCTGTTCGATTTGAAGTCCACGTTGTAAGGCGGGTCTGTGACCACCAGATTAGCCTGTTTGCCATCCATCAAGGTTTCGACATCGGCCGGGTTCGTGGCGTCCGCGCACATCAGGCGATGCCTACCAATCCTCCAGATATCGCCTTTTTCGACGAAAGCTGCTGCTTCAAGGGCGGCGTTCAGGTCGAAGTTATCGTCTTCGATACTGTCGCTATCAAGAGAACCTATTAACTGTTGTATTTCGGATTCGTCGAAACCGGTGAGTTCAACGTCGAAATCGGAAGCATCCAGGTCGGCTATGAGTAGGGCGAGTTTGGAATTATCCCAATCGCCACTGATCTTGTTTAGAGCAACATTTAAGGCTTTTTCGCGGGTTTCGTCGAGTTCGACGACCACGCAGTCCACGGTTTTATAGCCCAGATCAGCTAGTACTTTCAGGCGCTGATGCCCACCTACAATATTTCCGGTGGTTTTGTTCCAGATGACTGGCTCCACATATCCAAACTCGCTTAGCGAGCGTTTTAGTTTGTCGTAGTCCGTGTCCCCAGGTTGTAGGTCTTTGCGGGGGTTGTAGTCAGCTGGGGTGAGATCACTTATGGCTATTTGCTTGATGCGCATGGTTTTTCACCGCCTTGACAAGCTCGCGGCTAGTAGTCCAGGTGTCTTCCCACTTGCGTGTGCAATCCCCGAAATGCCCATACGTCGAATACCGCACGTAACCGGGAGATTTGAGATGTAACTGGTCGATGATCGCAGCCGGACGAAGATTAAAGACATCGCGCGCAGCAGCCGTAATTAGTTCATCAGGATGTTCACCGGTGCCGAGCGTGTCGATAGCAAAAGCGACCGGGTCGGCTTTACCAATCGCATAAGAAATGCTGACTTGGCACTCTTCAGCTAGGTGCGCATCCACCACCGTCTTGGCGATCAAACGCGCCATATAAGCACCCGACCGGTCAACCTTCGACGGATCCTTACCGGAAAACGCTCCACCACCATGCCCAGCAAAACCGCCATAGGTATCAACCATAAGTTTTCGACCGGTGAGTCCGGTGTCGGCTTTAGGGCCGCCCTCCACGAACCGCCCAGAAGGATTCACCAAAATAGTCGTGTTCTCATCGACAGGAAGATACGAAGAGCAAGCTGGACCGATAATCATCGAGGTGATTTCACGTCGCAACTCATCGAAATCCTTGGATTTATCGTGCTGGACGGAAACCACCACCGTCTCTACGGCTTGCGGTTTTCCTGCGTCGTTGTAGCGCACCGAAACTTGTGCTTTACCATCTGAGAAGATCCCAGTAATGGTTCCTTGCTTGCGCGCGGCATCTAGCCGTTTACAAATCTCGTGGGCTAAAACAAGAGGCAATGGTAAGCGCTGTGGTGTATCAGTGCAGGCATAGCCGTAGACCGTGCCTTGGTCACCAGCACCCTGAATACAATAAGCGGACTCATCGCCATGGCGAGCCTCTAAAGATGTGGTCACGCCGTCGTTAATATCGTTAGATTGACGCCTCACCCATACGTATACCAAAAATCTCCACGGTTTATAGCCAGCTGCAGTAAGTGCTGTGCGTACGCAATCACGCAAGTCCACACGAGCATTAGTGCTGATTTCACCAGTGACAATAATGCGTCGCCCAGTAGCCATGACCTCTACCGCGACGCGGGCGTTGGGATCGGCGTAGAGAATTTCGTCGAGAATCTGATCAGCAATTAGATCGCACAGTTTATCGGGGTGACCGATACACACTGCTTCAGCGCTGCGAACCGTAGTCATAGGAATGCCCTTTCAGTAGAAAAATCAAAAGAAACAAAAACTCCCCACCATGTCAGCCAGGAGTGGGGAGCGAAGAAAACGAGGGAAACCCGAATCGTGTGTGATACTGGAATACGTGCAAGACGAAACGAGTAAACCTAATCCGTCAGAACCTTCCGGCGGCAATGGTAAGGCCGTGGCCTATGGAATGATTGCCGGGATTATGACCGGCATTATCTTTGGGTTCATTATGGACGATATCGCCTTGGGGGTAGCAAACGGCACAGGAGTCGGAATCGCGCTAGGGGTAGGCTTCAGCGCAAGAAAACGCCTCAAATAAGCTCAAAAACACTAGGACGCATCTACGAGCGTGCTTTCAACAGCTGCTCCATAACCTCATCACCCGGGGCCGCACCCGAATAGTCAGTGGTGCAGTTCGCCCGCACAATCTCAAAAATCTCATACCAGTACACGTTTGCTTGCTTACCAAAAGATTGGCTCATCGCAACGAACGGGGAAGCGATAGCAGCTCCCGTGGTCGGGTGCTTGCCGAGCAAACCGAACTTGGAGATTGCCTGCTCGCACTGCACATACCGGGCGAAAGCCTGGGCGTAGGCCTCAATGAGACGCTTAGAAACAAACTTCGTGCAGCCGCGCTCGTCAAGCCAGCGCCACGTCTCCCGATACACCAAATCAGCACCCAAGGGTTTGCCATCACGCTGAACCTCTGACAGATACTCAGAAGGCTCCGGCATCACTTCACCAGCAAGCACCGCGCCATCACCAACATCTGCGCCCTCGAAATCGAAAGGGGTCGCTAGCGGATCTTCCAAGCGAGTGGCAGGCAGACCCTTAGCGAGTTTCTCACTCAGCGGGTCGGGTTTCGCGCCAGCCCTCACACGGCGCCCACCGCGATTAGTTCCATCTTTTGCCACGGCTATCGGCCTCCTATCTGACCTGCGGTGGCCAGAAAAAACGGCCTTCAAATATGCGCTAGGTTAATACCCTGTTTGATTCGGTCTTTTTGTGTACGGTTGGCCCCGCCCGCTGACCTTCGCCAAAGCTGTAGAGATTCGAGGGCCCCAGCCCCTAATCGAATCCTCGACTTGTCCCGTAACTTGGCGTGGGAACAAGGTCGATATTTTTAGGGTGGGGAAGTGCTTGGTGGTTATGTCGCGATTTTCAAAAAATCTAGTAGGTGTAGACCTGAGGGGCTTGCCTCCATCTGTCACCGTCTAATGCGCTCTGCCTGGAGTGGCAGGGTTTGCACAGGCTGCGCAGGTTAGAAAAGTCGTGGCTGCCGCCGTGCTCGAGCGGCAGGACGTGGTGGACTTCCTGAACTGGGGTGGTCACTCGTTTTTCCAGGCAGTCTTCGCACAAAGGATGCTGCGCGATGTAAGCAGCGCGAATCTTGCGCCAGCGTGCACCATAGCGGCGGTTGATCTTCGGGTCACGTTGAAACTTACGATAGTTCTTATCTGCCTTTTTGGCGTGGAGCTGGCAGAACCTTTCGCGGGTCAGTTCGGGACAGCCAGGCTGAGAGCAGGGACGTTTGGGTTTGCGTGGCATTCCCGTTATCTCCTGTGGTGATGGTAAAGCCCCGAGGGAATGTATCCGTTCGGGGCTTTGACCTTTTTCTAACTAGTTACACTATATCAGGCTCGAAACGGGAATGTCGTCCGCGTTTTGTCCAACCGGGTTTAGCGTCCGTAGAGTAGACTGGTGAGGTGGTCGAGGGCGGTTTTGCGCCGGTTATAGGCGGTGGAGCGCTCCACATTCAGCCGCTCTTGCACCTCATAAATCGCATCAGTGGCAGACTCGTACCCGGAAAGGAAGCAAACCTCTAGCACGTCACGCTCCTCATCGGTGAGCGCTTGCCAGGCGGGGTTGAACCAGTCCATGTAATCCTTGGCTTGCAGGTATTTGCGGGTGCGGTTATCGATCCGTTCCAAGTGGTTAAGGATTTTGTCCTCGGCCGCGGTGGGATTAAACGCACGGCGGCTGCCATCCAAGACGGGGGAGGACAGGCCGGGCAGGTCGACTTCGATAGCTTTCAGGTCATCGGGAGTGTTATCGATGATGGTTTCCATAGTGGCGTAGTCGCGCAGCGCGTTGATAGCAGCGGCGCGGCGGTCAACGTAGCGCCAGGTGATGTCGGTTTCTTGATGCGTAACGCTCATTTCGTTTCTCCTTTCAAGGTCTGCGCTACCGCGTCGATGAGCGCCGACTGGGTCATGTTCTTCGATTCGAGTGCCGATAAGATCCGCTGATCAATCGAATCTTTGGTCGCAATATGCGTAATAGTCACCGGCTTGGTCTGGCCTTGCCGATACAGGCGGGCGTTGGTTTGCTGGTAGAGCTCAAGGCTCCAGGTGAGGGAATACCAGATGAGGATTGAGCTGCCTTGTTGGAGGTTGAGCCCATGCCCAGCGCTGGCCGGGTGAATCAACCCGAGTGGGATTTCACCGTCATTCCAAGCCTCAATATCCGCTGAAGTTTTTAACTGTCTGGCTTGCGGGAAGCGCTCACGGATGCGTGCCAGGTCGTGCTGCCACCAATACGCCACAAGCACGGGATTCCCATTCGCTGCTTCGATGAGGTCTTCGAGAGCATCGAGTTTGCGGCCGTGTACCACAATGGGGTCGCCGGCTTCGGTGTAGATCGCACCGGACGCTAGCTGGGTGAGCTTGCCAGCCAGGACGGCAGCATTGGCCGCGTCAATCACCTCATCGCCCAACTCGACTACCATCTCTTGTGCGAGCCGGTCATACACCTTGCGCTCCCTGCCGCTCATGGTCACCTCGGTAGTCGTGACAGTCAGTGGTGGGAGGGTGAGGTAGTCGCTGGTTTTCATGCTCAGGGTGATATCCGAGATTGCCTCGTAGATTTCGTCCTCAGCGCTAGGTTTGGGCTTGTAAGTGAACACCTGCATCCCACTGCGCTTATCAGGATCGAACCAGCGGTCACGATATCTAGAAATGTACCGCCCGAGGCGTACACCGAGATCGAGGAGGCGGAACTGCGCCCATAAATCCATCAACCCATTGCTGGCTGGGGTGCCGGTCAGGCCAATAATCCGCTTCACTTGGGGGCGGATCTTCATGAGCGCGGTAAAGCGTTTGGCGCGATGGTTTTTGAACGAGGAGAGTTCGTCGATGACGACCATATCCCACTGCCACTTGATGCCACTACGGGTAATAAGCCAGTCAACGTTCTCCCGATTAATCACTGTGATGTCTGCACCAGAGTTGAGCGCGCCTCGGCGTTGACGTTCGGTGCCGACAGCCACCGCCAGGCGTAGCTGGCGTAAGTGGCTCCACTTTGCCTGCTCAGCAGGCCACGTGTCCCTCGCTACGCGCAACGGCGCAATAACCAGCACCTTGTGTATTTCAAAGCTGTCGAAGAGGAGATCTTGTATTGCTGTCAGGGTGATTACGGTCTTGCCAAGTCCCATCTCGAGCAGTAGCGCTGCAGCCGGGTGTTCCTCAATGAAAGCCGTTGCTAGCTGTTGGTAGTTATGCGGCTTGTATTGCATGGCACACCTTCTTAATGTCGTCAGGATTGTTGAGGAGGAGTGCGGTGAAGCCCAGGTGCTTCAACTGCCTGAGCCTGTGTTTTTGGATTGCGCGAACTTTACCGCCGGGTGCCTTGACTTCCACGAAGCCGACATGCCCATCAGGTAACAGCACGATTCGGTCAGGTACACCGGCGGTTCCGGGGCTGACTAGTTTCCAGCAGACCCCGCCCAGAGCTTCAACGGTTTTTACGAGTGCTTGTTCTAAATGTTGTTCTTTCATCACGTGTTGCTTTCTGCTCACGTGGTGACGCTTTCTGCCAGTCGTTTACATAACTTTTTATATATAGATATTTGTTTTTATTGCTCTTAAGAAAAGTTCTGTTATAGACCGACAGATAGTGTCACCACTTAGGGGCTAAAGGTTGAATTCGCTCTTCAGGCGTAGTCCGTCCACATAGCGTGCGTTCTTTGTGCGGCGTCTGCGGAATCCGAGTTGTTCCAAGGCTGAATAGAAATCGGACGTGGATCTGGCGTATTCGCCCACGCTGAGCGCGTAGGCGCGATAGACGCTATAAAGCTCGCCCGAGGGTTGTGTGAAGCTCGGGTCGATCTCGCAGTTATCGTCTAAGAAATGTGTCATCCAGTCGTTCTCAAACCGGTAGGCCTCCAGGGCTCGACGCACTTTAGGTGGTGGCTTCAAAACAAAGTCGTCATCAATCACTTTGCGGGCACCATCAACGATCCATTGCAGAACGGCACCAGCGGCGTTTTGGTAGAGGTGTTCGGCGTAGTTTTTGATGTCCGAGGAGCCTTCGATTTTTGCCTCGAATGGAATCACGATCAGCCTGCGCCAAATACCAAAATCCATTGCACCTACGCGTGGCAGGTGATTCGTATACAGCACGAGCGTATGCGAAGGAGCGAACGCGAAGGGCGCCTTATATTTCTTTTCCGCATAAAGCAGATCAGTGGATGCCATTTGCTTGGCGATAGAGGTGGAGAGCCTCATGCCTTCCTCGGTCTCCGCCGCGATCAAGAGGCGTTTGCCTTTGGCTTCTGCCAGCTCAGGCTTCACATTCCGCTTCACACCCACAGTGAGAGCATCGGCGGAGATGTTGCCCGCGTATGTGCCTAACACCCGAGCGATTGTGTTCCAAAACGTCGATTTGCCATTCCTGCCGTCGCCGTAGGCGATGATGAGGGCTTCGACGTAGACTTTGCCGATCGCGGTCAGCCCCACGATTCGCTGCACATAGTCGATTAGTTCTTGGTCGCCTTGGAAGAACACCTCGAGCGCCGCCAACCACGTGTCCATGCCTTTGGTGGCGGGATCGGTGCTGGTTTGTTTGGTGATGAAATCCCCATAGTCGTGCTCGTGAATTTGCCCGGTGGTGAGGTCAATGGTGCCACCAGGGGAATTGAGAGCGAAAGGGTCTGCGTCAAGGTCTGCTTGGGTGACTTGCAGCATCGGAGCTGCCTCCTTCAACGAGGCAGTAATCGCCTTAGAATCACGCCGTTTGAGCACGTATTTCTCGTAGGCCTGTGCGTCTTGAAGCTGCTCGTAAGCGGTCCACTGCACGGTGGTGAATAGGTTTTTCGCTTTGGTCAGGCTCATTGCCGACAGTAACTGAGTGACCCCAGTGGAATCACACGCCTCACGGGCTTTCTCGAGCAGCTGTGCGGCTTGCTCTAACTGGCGCGTGGTGAGTTCTTGAGCGATGGCGCGCGAGCCTGGTCTGGTTTCTTCCCAAAACGAACCGTTATACACCAGCCAATCTGTGGCCTCAGAGAATGCGAGTTTTTGTGCATATTCGTCTGCCAGGACGGTGGCTTGACCGACATCGGTGAAGTCGGTGGGACGCAGTCCTTGGATTTCAGCATAGCGTTCTGGTGGAATATAACCCGGTGTTGCAGCTACTTTTGCACCAAACTTCAATGCCGAGGCCCAGATCGCCTGCAACTCACTATCTGGTAGGGGTGGCACGCAGGTGTGTGCTTTCGTCTCGAAAAGCTGGCGTGCTTGCTCAGTATTGCCAAAACGCACAATCACTCGCCCAGCGAAACCGCTCATGGTCGCATTCCTGGCACCTTCCCGAATCTTGCCCGTGCCCATTTCGAGTGCGGCGAACGCGTCAGCATCAAGGAAATCGGTGATGGATAGGGCACCGTCTACCCAGGTGACCTCAGCTGTCGGGTTTCCGTAAATAAATCTGGCAGCGTCGAGAGCGTTGCGGTCAAAGATTCCGGTATAGGAGGCCAGCTTCTTCTTGATCCCCGTATAGACTGCAGCGTCAGTTACCGGCTTGATTGGGAAGTAGGCGTGGAAGCGCGGCCTGGCGGTCTTTTCACCCTTGGGTTTCAAATGATTCCGCGAGGTCGCGGTTGCCAAAGCGACGCCCGGGAAGATGAGAGCGAGAGATTCCGGTGTCACCCAATCAGCCGGTGAATTAGAATGGTCGTTATCGATGTCCATCACCACACACGTGGAGTTCAAGAACCTGTCGGTGGAACGGATATCGCCCTCATATTCGGCCGCCACATGGTCATGTGTCACGGTATTCTTCAAATCAGCCGTATTGGTTATGTGCCGGTGATTCGGGTATTTGAGGTTGCGTTGCGCGCTCACCAGATTAGTCGTGCACAAAATGAAGTCAGTCATGTAGTTCTACCTCCGCGAAGTTGTGGTCAAAATAGGTAATCGGGAGTTCGAGTTGGTGTGCCCAGGAAATTTCGGCTTTCATGCCTGGAGAGACGCGCGGCGTATACACCCACATCGCCTCGCACTTAGAAAGCAGCACGCGACCCATGAACATGGCAAGCTCGCGATCCCACGGATCGGTATCATCCATAAACTGCGGAAACAGCAGGTGGGGTGCGAGTGGGATACGCCGGCAGCGCACCGCATAAGCTGAGAGATCCCTTGCCAACTCCACATTCATCTGCACGTCCCCGGAGTAAGGTGAGCAGATATAGGTCAAGGGACGGTGGCCGAATTCGGATATTTCCAGAGCCCGAAGCGCCCTATATGCAGTCGGGTCTGCGTAGCCTTTGGAGTTACGCCACGGTGTTAGATCACTGATTAGTGGTCGGTCTTTTTGGAGTGTGTTCATTTGGTTTCACCTGCTTGTCGTTCGATAACCGGCAGGATCTGGTAGCGGTTTTTCAACAGGTCATAGATGAACAGGCGGCCTTTCTGCGTCCAATACGTGTGCATCACCGTCTTGCCGCTTTCCAGCAGGTGGGTTTTGGATTGGGTGTAGCCGCATTTCGCATACTCGGCATACAGATACCAGATGCCTGACTGTTTGAACCGAATATGTTCATCAGCTAACAGCCGGTTGAGTTTCTTCGCGGATAGCCCGTAGTCTTTAGCGATAGCGGTGATGGGCATCAACGACGGTGACTGCAGCACGATGTCGTAGTAGGAGAGCTTCGGTGCTGCCTCGAGCAATGCCTGCTCAGCAGCAAGACGCTTGGCACGCTCGGCACGTAGACGTGTGAGGGCTTGTTCGAGCAGTTCATCGTTTTTGAGTAGCTCGTCGATCGCGTACAGGCCGGTTCGACGAATCGATGGAAGCACCTCATCAAACACCCATCTCTCGAAACGTTCCGCGCTCGGCAGGTGACTTGAGACAATCAGGCGATACACGTCACCCTCGGTGATGAAGTTGGCTTGCTGGGTGCGCCCGAGGGTATCGATGATGGGGTAACGTTTTGGACCCCCATCCTGTCTGCAATGATCGCGGACTGCTTTTGTAGGATTTTCGTACCCTAACGCAGTGGCGATGTCTTTGGCGCAGAAGATGGTTACACCATGTTCGGTGATGGTGCGGATTTGGCCGAACTGGCTGTTGGTGAACACTTGTAGTGTGGAGCCGGTCATTAGCTCTCCTTCCCATAGTTTGTAGGTGAGAGCCATGAGCTGACCCTCTACAAGGAGGGCTTTGAGAAGAGCGAAATATAAACACGACTTTGAAAATAGGCAGGCAAAACCTTGATAGGACAGGCGAGAAATTTGCTTGGCTGTTAACGGGATATGGGTTATGATTGATGCATCAAGACCGGTTCCGCCCGCGAGGGTCCAGGGCCGGTCCTCATCATTTCTAGGCTCGAGGGAGGTGCCGACGTGAGCCCGCAGCAGAGCCGACAAGTGCAGAGCGCTACCGGGAGCGGTAAGGCGTTCAAGACGCATGGCGAGCAGATCAGCTTGTTACGCTCTCGCGGGATGGTGATTGATTCCGATCAGTTGGCACGGCATCTGTTGGAACGAGTGAATTATTATCGGCTTTCCGGGTATTGGTACTCGTGGCGTGAGATAGGGGCAGATGGTGCGCGCCGCGATGTGTTTATTCCTGGCACGAATCTTGCTGATATTGATGCTGTTTATGATTTTGATTGGCGTCTGCGGGAAGCAGTGTTTAGTGCGCTCGCTCATATAGAACTCTCGGTGCGCTCTATGCTTGGCCACGAGCTTGGTCGTATTGATCCGCTTGCCCACCTGCATCCAGAGCTGCTCGGTCCAGTGGCTTATGAGACGAAACCAAAACCGTGCCCGTCAGTGAAATATGAGCAGTGGCTGAAGCGCTATCGTAAAGAATTAACGGGGTCGCGAGAAGATTTCGTGATGCACCATAACCAGAAATATGGTGGCCAGTTGCCGATTTGGGCAGCGGTAGAAGTGATGGACTGGGGTTCACTGTCATACTTGTTTCAGCTAGCGCCAATACCGGTGCGCGAGACGATTGCTGGCCGGGTAGGTTTGAACGGGGCACAGTTTGGTTCCTGGCTGAAAAGTCTCAATATTTTGCGTAACTATTCGGCTCACCATGCACGTATGTTTAACAGAGTTTATGCGCTCAAGCCGCGCCTACCGAAGATTGGGGCACATCCTGAATTGGATGCTGTAGCTCCGGTGATGAACCGCCTGTTTGGTCAGCTCACAATTGTCCAATACTTGCTTGTAAAGCTTAATATCGGTGACCCGGCTCTGCTTTCTAGCGTGATAGCTAGTTACCCGGTTATTGAGCCACTACCACCGAGCCATCTCGGTATTCCAGAAAACTGGCAGCAGAACCCACTCTGGAGTATCAACTAATCCTTCTGATAGAAGCCGCATTCGTACCCATCTGCATCAATCGGTAACCCCTTAGCCCATTCGGGTAGCTCGTTCATGAAGGCGCATATGTCAGCAACGGTGATGCCGGAATTGATGGGTTCGTCAATGACAACCTCGTCGTGAATATGCATCACGATCCGGTGACCGGCATTCTCAATGCGGGTGATGGCTTCGGCGAGGAGGTCTCTGGCGGTGGCTTGGACGATGTTCTCCACGAGCTTGCCGCCGTAGGTTTCGAGCTTCTGCCACTTGCGGCTCACGCCTTGACCCCAATAAGTAATCGAGGTGCCGCCGAAACGATTCACGCCAATACCTGGCTTCACATATGCCAAGCACCGACCGCTTGGCAAGGTGATGAAGAGCATCCCGGATTTCTTCTCGAAACCCAGGTTACGCAACGTAACAGGCTTGCTGGTGCTAATTGCTCTGGTAGCGGCATTATCGACCTCGTGCCACAGCCGCACAATATTAGGGTTGGTTTGCCGCCAAGCGTCCACAATCGGCTGTAACTCGTCCTTGCTTAGTCCCATCTTCAAAGCGCCCATAGCTTTGAGCGCACCCACAGAGCCGTTGTAGCCACAGGCAAGGACAGCGATTTTTCCTTTCTGCCGAAGTTCGCTGTTAGCTCCGTGCTTTTCCACCGGCACCCCGAACATCGCGGAGGCGGTCGCGCAATAAAGGTCTTCACCGTTCTTGAACGCGGCGAGCGTGGTTTCCTCACCAGCAAGCCACGCCAGCACTCGCGCCTCAATCGCCGAATAATCGGCGACGATGAACCGGTGACCCTTCGAGGGGATGAATGCGGTGCGAATCAACTGACTGAGAGTATCGGGCACGGAAGGATAAAGCATATCGAGCGCCTCACCGTTACCATCACGCACCAAGCCACGAGCCTGAGCAAGATCCGGCAGATAATTCCTGGGCAGGTTTTGTACTTGCACAAGACGGCCTGCCCACCTGCCTGTACGGTTAGCCCCATAAAACTGGAGCAGACCATGCGCCCTTTGGTCGGTGCAGGTGACGTCTATCATCTTGCGGTATTTTGCCACGGATGAGCGCGATAACTCCTGACGCAGTTCGAGAGCTTCTTTCACCTCGCCACTGGCATATGCCAGGGCATCATCGACTGATTCTTTAGCCATCGACTCTATCGGGCAGCCATGCTGTTTCAGCCATTCTTGTAGCTGCAATGGCGAAGCAGGATTTTCCAAACTGGTGAGTTCTTGCGCACAGGCGAGTGCTTGCGCACGGTGTTCTTCGTCAATCGTTATAGCGTTTGCGGCCAGTGTGGTGTCGATACGGATACCGCGGTCGTTAATTTGTTGATCGACCTCATACTGCTCCCAGAGGTAATCAGGTACTGGGAAATGAGCGAGCTTGTGGCGGATTGCTGTCTCTACTTGTACATCTCGCGCGTTATACATCTTGAACAGCTTCCAGCCAGCAGGGTCGTTACTTGGTAGCACCTGATGTCCGTGTTTGTCGGGGACGCAGAAATACTTGATGAGGTTCTTGCCTTCACTCATCTTCTGCGCGTCAAGATTCAGCACTTTGCCGACATCTTTAAGAGAAAGTGGCAGGCCAAGGCTTGCTGCCCATATCATTGAGCAACGCCAACCAGCTGGATCAAGTCGTCGTCCGAGGTAGGTGCTGAGACAGGTGCGTTCAAAAGCGGCGTTGTAAGCCCACTTAACCACGGCAGGGTCATCAAGTGCTCTAAGAATCTTTGCGGGGAGTTGCTCTCCAGATGCTAGATCCACTGTGCGCACCGCGCAACCGTCGATCGCGTAGGAGAAAAGGAGAATCTTGAAGTCAGGGTGGTTACAGTATTTGTAGACTCCGGCTTTGGCTAGGTTGATTGGTGAGTAGGTTTCGATGTCGATACTTAAGGTGCGCATAAGGTTCCTTAACGAGTGAGTGGGGCGGAGCCAACCGACTTGACTCCGCCCCTTGAGTGGATTGGTTTGCTTTAGGCGAGGAAGTCTTCGTCTGCATCCCAGGTATCGAACTCGGAGGATGCGCTCACGTGCCCGCCGAGTGGCTCACCATCACGGGTCTTTTGAATATTGCCAAGACCGCAGGCCACGCCACGGTTCCCGTTGGTGTTGAAAGCGTAGAAATTGATGGAAACTCGCCCGTAGCAGCCAGAATAGACTTCGGAACGGTCGAGGATGGGGTTTACGTCTTGATCCACGATCTGCGGAGCATTAATACTGTTGGCATTCACGAAATAATGTCCGGCATAAGCGTCATCGTCACGCTCAGTATCTCCATCACGCAGTGGCAGCTTTAGCGAAGCGCGTGGCGGGATCTTCCCGCCGAACTTCCCAATACCCTCGGTGATTGCTGCCTCGATAGCAGCATTAATCGCATCAATAGTTGCAGCATCATCTTTAGGAATAAGAAGCGATACCGAGTACTTCGGCTTGCCGCCGTTAATAGATTTTGCTTCCCACACGTTCGCGTAGCTCAAACGTATTTCGCCGGTAATAACCTTGGTCGGATTATTCTTCTTATTCTTGGTGTTCACGCGGTTCGACATTTTCGTTACCTTCTTTCTTTTCGTTATTTGTCGATGTTTGTGAAATCGTCAGCCGCCGTGCTGATCTGCAGCTCGGGGCGTTTGTCAGTGACGGGAACCAGGGTGGGTTTACCCTCAGGCTTGACCACCAGATCCCCGAGAATCTCAGAGAACTGTTTCTTTCCCATGAGCTTTTCCATCGCGGTAATAGTGAGCAGTGATCGTTTATAGATATCGCGGTAGCCTGCAGCTTTCGCAGCCTCAGCCACCGCAGTCTCATCGGTGTATTTGCGGATCGAGCGGCCAGCCACCAACTTGAAACCCTCGTACCGCTCACCGCTTAGGGCTTGACTTAGGGCATAGTCCTGCACATCTGACGCCCACCGCGTGAGTCCTGGTATTTGCGCCAACACATCAGCCACCTCATCAGCCGATAGTTCGGCTGGCGGGGCGAACTCGAATTTAGCCAGCTCAAGGATCGCTTCAGCCCTTGCCCGGCAGGTGGAGGCGATGCGACAGAACTGACACCAGGTACCGGCGCAGAACTCGCCCTCACCGTTAGCTGCTAGTTCGGCGGCAGGCTTGAGCGTCTGCTCGGCCCACTTGTTCAGTTCAGTGACGCTAATCGTCCAGGTGGATACGTTTTCGCGCCGTGGCTGAAAAACCGTTAATGCCACCTGCTCAATGTCATAAAGAGCGTCGAACAAGGCAAGTGCACCGATCGCGTAGAGCATCATTTGCGGGTTCCACTCAGCTTCTACCAGCACGCCCAAGCCATATTTCAAATCGATAACGTGCAAGGTGCCATCAGCCACGATGAGGCAGTCGCCAGTGCCGAAGCCACCAGGCACGACATAGCTGAAGTCGAGGCGCTGTTCGATATAGATGACAGCTCCCGGCGTCGCCTGTTTGGCTTGCTCGTATTGTTCGAGCACGTAGGAGACGTAATCATCGGTGTGGGCATTCATCTCGTCATCCTCGTATTCGGAGACGGGACGTTTAGATTGCTGCTTGAGTGCTCGGCGCAGCTTATGTTCTGCCAACGCGTGAGCCGCCGTACCTTGAAGTGCAGCCTCACCTGGAGCCTCTGTCACCCCAGCCGTGAGTTTCGCCGATGGGGGACAGCGCAACCAACGATGCGCCGACGAGGCGCTCAAGAGTGCGTGTTCTTGCGGTGGCATCATGCACCACCAGCCTCAGCCTCAGCTGCAGCGAGCACCGCGTTGGCTTGCTCCACCGTCAACTGTGAAAGCTTCGTATGCTCAAACGAGCGAATCTTGGCTTTGATGAAGTCATTCAAACCCGAGCGTGCATAATCCGCCAACACGCCGCGCACTTCCTCCAGCGGCAGCAGCTTGACCTGCGGCTGAGATTCGCTGACAGGTTCTGGTTGCGGAGGCTCCGTTGAATCGGGCTCGTCCGTGAGCATATAGTCCGCTTCGATACCTGATTCCATCCAATACAGCAGGTCGTTCTCGGTTGCTTCTATCTCGGCTTGCAGGCTTTTCAAATCTTGGCGAAGATTGACGAAAATTTGACGCATATTGGCTACATGGTTCACTGGAGTCATCACGCCACCTCATCTGCCTGATCAGGACCAAATACGGCCTTCATGAACGACTCGAAATCCTCATCCGCAAACGAACCACGCCGCTTACCTGATATCTTCGACTGGTCGTTGTCAATGATTTCAATGGATTGCACATCCCGCCCCGGCAGTAACACTGCACACCGCCCACTCTGACCCGTGAGCTTGCGCAAAACCCTTCCTGACAGGCGGCGCATACCCACCGATGCCACAGCATCCGGGTCAGAATGCTTACTGACCTTCACACGTAGTTTCCGGCTCATCACCGGCTCCTTCCTGAAAGAACCCTCACAGTGAGACCCACTGCCTTCACGCTGTGTTCCTTCACTAGGAGGGCTTCCAGGGAGCCGAAATATAAATCAAAGTTTGAGACCAATTTCGGCGGCAATCTTCGCCCGCGCAGATTTCAACAACTGCGAGGCACGAGGCTGAGTAATCCCAAGCTCAGCCGCCACCGCAGTCAAAGGCACCTGATTCAAACGATTCTGGATAACGATGAAGCGCTCACGCTCATCCAAGCCAGCCAAAGCACTCTCAACCGTCAACCGCGTATCTACGTCATCAAACGGATCATCGAACGCTTTCATGTGACCATACTGGTCGACCAGCTCATCAAAAATATTGCCGCCACCAGCCAAAGGAGCACGCCAACACGAATCCGTATTGCGTACCCACTGCTTCGCCTGGTTATACTCCGGCTTATTAATCTCCTCCCGGACAATCTCCTCAATAGAACGCCGCTGCACCAATTCAAGGCTTTGCACCATATCGCGGCGTTGACGATAATCAGCCTCAATCATCGAGACCACCTCGCCATCACTCACCTCAACCTCCACATACTCTGCAGGTTTCTTCACATCGAACTTTTGCTTTTCGTAACGGATTTGTACTTTCATTTGTGGATTTCCCTTCCGGGAGATCCACGGAGCGATATTCAGTTATGAGGTCGACCTGCAAGAACAAACCCAGCAACAAGCCATCGCCTATGAAGGTAATGGCCAGTGCTGGCTGCTCCGCAGATCTCCCGACTTATTGCTTGTCGCTATTTGTCGGTCGTGAGGTTGCCACGCACCGATTGCGCGCTGGCTCGTGGTGACCTCACTAATAGATGTGTGCGGGATGCTCGAGAACGTCGCCTTCTAACCGCCGATTCATGCGTTTGTGAAGTTTCTCTTCACACATCGCAGGTTGATTCGATATAATGAAAGGCGACTATCTCGTCATTCCGCCACAACGAATCCCATCGCTGGGCTTCACGAAAAGGTTAAATAATGGGCTTTCGCAAGCTTTGAGAAACGTTGAGACAAAACTTTGAGAGTTTTTGAGAAAACTTCGTTAGGAGGTGAACAGTGCAGTTCCACCAGTGGGCTAAATCAGTACGCCCTGTTGTTCCTGGCAACCTCCATGGGCCTAGTTATGCGCGTGAACTGATCTCCATGTTTACTACTGTCAATGAGGGAGAATGGAATACGCGAAACGACCCCACAAGCACGGCCTCAATATCCGATGATGTACTTACCTCGCTTATGTCACGCGACGCGGGATTTAGCAAAGGGCTAGCAAACGCAATTTATTCTCGCTTGAATATAGATAATCTCATTTTCCTGATTGAGGATTTAGATGAGCCAGCGCAGAATCTCATCCGTCTCAATTTTGAGAGCTTTGGAGTAGAGATTCGCTTAACGCACGTGGCCGAAGATGCCTGCCTGATTCTGCTGGACATTCTCGAGCGGCTCGCAAAAATAAAAAAGCCTGATTTGCAAGCACGGATTCGTATTCGCCAACTAGCTGCGAAGGCTAGGTATCGAGAAGAACTTCTCGTCTTATCGGATGGTTGTCTGCAGTGCGGAAAAACCCTCAATATCGAATCGCACGATAAATCCAAGGCCTCCTACGTGATCGTGCTTCTCGACGAGGACATTGAAGAACCTTTACGCGATGATTTCGCAGTGTTATGCACCGAGCATGGCGAAAAATACCAGCTGGCTCACACGAAAAAAGAAGAACAACAGCTACGAGCTAACCTTGCACGTCTTCTTGCTAAACATCGCCTTGCCGACAATGTCGTGCCTTTGGGGCTTGAAAAAGAAATCAGCCTGCTGTTGGACGCGGTTTCCAACATTCCTTACGAACAACGCATACCAGATCCCAAATTCAACGCAGTCAACCTTGAGCAGAAAATTCACGATGCTGATCTGCTTTCCCAAGCAACTGATGCTGTATCCGTCTACAAGCCTTTTATCGTCACTTAGCTGAAATCTAAAGAAGCGAGAGAACAGCTCAAGTTCACTCGACTGTGCAATCAAGTACAAGGGGCGTGGCTGACCTTCGAAAGCTCAGGGTTGGATCAGCCCGGGCAGTTCAGGCAACTATGCGATTGGATGAACAATCACACGGGAAGCGGCATTTACGTGTGTGGCATTCTCATCAGCTACTTCATCCATATTTGTGAGGTATTCCGCCCAGATGTAGACGTGGAGGCAGACTATGCGATTGCCTAACAAGCTCTACACTTTCGACGAATCAACCCTCGCCAACTTTCCGCGAATCCTGAATCACTTAGATAATCCGATGCGCCTCATTGATTTACATTTTGATCTAGTGAAACAGGTAGGCGGGACAGCTGAACTTATAGAAGCACTCACTCTACTGCTCGCATTGAGAAAAATAACGATTGATGTTGAAAACGGGGTGATTGCGCTTGCTGATTAACGTATGGTCTGACAGATTCAACGACGCGGGCGAGCCTCGCCCGCCCATAGTTTTTCACCCTGGTCTGAACGTCGTCGAGGGAGGAGCTGAAGCCGAGAACTCTATCGGCAAATCTACCTTGCTCTCCATAGTGGATTACGCTTTCGGTGGTGCAGATTTCGCAAAATCTGACGTCATTACCGATCCTGATGCTGTCGGCCACCACACTATTTGCTTCACCTTCCGTTTTAGAGAACAAGACAGGTATTTCTCCCGCGATACCTCACGCCCAGGTTTCGTTCAAGAATACTTTGATCCTGAATGGAAAGAACGAAAAGAAGAATGGCAGATAGACGATTATCGAGTATTTCTCGCTGAACAATACGGTCTAGACATTCCCGATTCGACTCTTCGAGAATTAATAGGCCGCTTCGTTCGAATCGATACCGAGCAACTTGCCATGTTGAAAAAGCCGCTTAAAGCCGCTCCTGCACAACCCGATGAACAGGGTGTGTTTGCGCTGGAGAAACTCTTCGGCGTGTACGGAAAGCTAAAACAACTCGAGGAAGACCTCAAAGCAGCCAACCTCAGCTACTCTTCGCTTGAAGGGATGGCTAAAACAGGGCTTAGTCAATACGTGAAAATACGAAATAAGAAAGAACGCAACCAAGCCGAGCGAGAACTAACGCAAGCACGGATTGCGTTTCAACAACTGCGAGTGACAGCAGACCTCGATCTTTTCCAGGCAGCAGAGCAAGCGAAAAACGAAGAACAACACATGAGGACTCAGTTGCGCTCGCTGCAGAGCAAACGTTCTATTCTTAAAGGAAAATTATCAATAGTTGAAGCAACGCTATCGGGAGAAACAAGGCTCACAACCGATGACCTTGAAGAGTTCTATAACTTCTTCCCGAACGTGAACAAAGAAAAACTTGAAACTATCGAGTACTATCACCGAGCCCTTGTCGGCGTCTATGAAGACCAGCTTAACGAGCAGGCAGAAAAATATCGTCGCTTAATTGCTGTGTTGGACAACGAGATTAACCAACGGCTACGAGAAATTCACCAGCTAAAACAATCAGTTGAGCTCGATGACAAAACCTACGAAGAAAACGGTGAGCTAGCAGCCACCATTAAACGTCTTGAAGCTCAAATCGACGCCTATGACAAAATGCGCGAATTCGACAAGCTGCGCAAAGAAACAAACAAAGCTCTCAAAGAACAACGGCCGGTCATTCTCGGCGATATCGAGCACAACATCAACCGACTCACCAAAGAATTCGTCCAAGCCCTCTATCCGAATAAAAAGCGTAAACCGCCACTATTTAGCTTCAAAGAATCACGCGGTAAAGCGGGGTATACCTTTTCATCTCAAGGAGACAACGGGGCCGGTTCACAATCCAAGAACCTGATTTCATTTGATTTAGCTATCCTAGAATTAACCAAGCTGCCCATCCTGATCCACGACTCCGTGCTCATCAAACAACTCGCATATTTCCCTGTTGGCAACCTGCTCACACTCTATGAACGAGTAGCGGAACTTACCTCCGAGGATGGCCACCCTAAACAAATATTCTTCTCATTCGATGCCACCCCGAAATATCGGGCGGAAGCAGAAGAAATCGTTAACAGGACAAGAGTCATCAAACTAGGTGAAAACGAGCACGCACTCTATGGATTTACCTGGAATGAAGAGAAAGACGAAACCGATGAGGAGAACAAATAATGCGACTGTCCTATAACAAACTATGGAAACTTCTCATCGACAAAGGATGGACGAAAGAACAACTGCGCACAGCAGCAGGCTTCAGCCCAGCCACCCTTGCCAAACTAGGTAGAGGAGACAACATCCAAACCAACATTATCGTGCGCATCTGCGAAACTCTTGCCTGCCAGCCGGCAGACATTATGGAAATCAAAGGAGACAACTAATGAGCGACAACTTCTCCTTCCTAGAAAAAGATTTTCCTTCCCTAGCAAACTTTGGGCATTTGGCTGTCGAGTGAAACAACTTGAATTTGTTGAGGATAAGGTTTTATGAATAATAAATATGAAAGCGTAAGAAAATTTTTATTATATCCAGATAATATTGATGACCTTTGGGAAAGTAATGATTTAATTTGGATTGATTGGAGAGAAGAAGACGAATCTGTAATCAAGTACTTTAATAGTGAAATAGGAAATCTTATAGAAGTAGATTTTATAAATAATAATAAAAAATATGGTGATGACATAAAATTAAAATACAGAGCTAAAGAAATAGTTATTCCTTATATGGATAATATGGATAGGGATACAACTATAAAGTATTTCAACGAAATCATAAAGGAAGATTTTGAAATAAGATGGTTTGTTGAAAGTCTTGGTGATGATACTTTAGCCTTTTGCATTTTACCGAATAATTTATGGAGTAGTTTAGAAAATGAGTTTAGTAAAGAGGTTGTAGATTATTATTTTATGACAATTAGCTTGGAATCCGTAATGTTTGATTTAGATGTTGATTCTGTTTTTGATTTGATTTCGCTTAGAAAAGATAATAATAAAGTACCTTTTGTAGAATTACTAAAAAAACTAAAGTAGATAAATAAAAATTAGAAGTTGTGGAGGGGGGGGGAGTATGTCAAAACCAAATATAATTTATTCTAATAAAAATGCAACCAACTATAGTTTTCTTTATTTTTTACATGAAGAAGATAGATTTGACGAGAAGTCTTTTATGACCTATATGCTTATGTTAGTAAATTGGAAAGTATAACTCTTACAGAATTAAGAGATTTATATTTTATTCAAAATCAAGTAATGAGGCATATTGTTTACCACTTTGATCAAAATGATATGAGTGAAATTTCAAGCTTTCCGACAGAATACTGGAAGTATATTGACCTTTTAGATCATGCTATAAATAATATTTGTTCTATTGTTGTATAGTCAACTCCCAGTTTATTGAATTTGGCAAGGTGTAAGTTTCTACGAGATGAAAAATATAGATATTTTTGTACATGAAAAATATAACAAAGCTGATTACGAAAAGGTAGCAGAACATATCTATAAAACGTATGACGATTTTATGAAAAGTGATTGTTTTGTTACTTCATTAAAATTTGTTCAAGAACCAGAATTAGGAGAAGGAGATAGTCCGAGGAATATTTCCCAATATCCATTGGAAGATGTTTTAGAAAAATTTTATGTGGCGATTCAGGATTTTTATGAAGACTTGAATTATACCAGTGATGAGACTTGTTATTTGGAATTTTCGGCTTCAGATATGGAAGATATACAGAAACTACTTGGAATCGTAAATAAGCATGTATACAATAAGGAAGATGGGGATTATGTAGAGCTGGTAATTGAATAGTGTATTAAAATAATTACGATATAATTTCACGGGTTCTGGTAGTAAATGTACAGATGATGATTGGGTTTGGTGTGCGGGCGAAGTAGTAAAAGCTGTCGACTTTATTCGTCCAAGCAAACAAGCTGGAGTTGACTGGGAGTCTTTACAGATTAAAAACCGCGATAATTCAGAAAACTCGTCCAGTTCAGCTATCCGTAATGGCACCGACATCAAAAAGTGGTGCAGAACAGTGTCTAAAACGGGCAGTACGAGGTGGGAAAAATTCCCAGTTGGCGCTGATGGCGAAAAGCTTGATGAAGTGGATTTTCAGAACTTTGTGAAAGAGTACCTGATGAGCTTGCGCTAAATCTATTGGTGGTCGTATAACGGCTCAGCACGCTTGCCATTTTGGAAGCGACATTTTCGCAAAAGCCTAACCATTTCGCAAAAGTGGGGTTTGCGCGCATAGATGCGCGCAAGGTTTTCGGCTTTTTCGGGTAACAGCTTTCAGTCGTTAAATTCGGCGCTGACACAAGGCGCGTTAGAGCAAGTATAGAATCCCCACTTTGGCTTGATAACAAGGGAAAACAGGCATATTTGCTTAGTCTCCATAACCCTCACCTTTGTATCAATACCAGCAATCCCGTAACGAGGTAAGGTTTCACGGGTAACTGTGAAGCCTTTTTTTATGCGGTTTTGCCAGTGTTTTCAAGGGTTGGCGGGGTGTGTCGCAAAAATCGTGATTGTGTCACGAGTGAGCTAGAATCGTCTTAAATGTCGTTTGTTGAGTGGTTTTTAAGGTGGTTGGCTGAAATGAGACGGCGAAAATTCGGTAAAATCGTAAAAAGAACCCGAAAAGGCGAAACGGTATACGAAGCAAGCTATTTAGTACCAGATAACTTACGGTCTCAATACCCAGCCTTGCCAGAACGGTACTATAAGACGGCTAAAGCGCCGTATTACAGTGATTTAGAAGCATGGCTTTATGATGCAGAGCGTAGTATACGCCTTGGCGCGTGGAAGCCACCAACCCAAGTGCATAACAGGCGCTCGGGCAAACATATTCTATTCAAAGACTACGCGACCACCTATGTTAATACGCATCGAAAGCCTAACGGTGATAATGTTGAGGAAACAACGCGCGTAAATCATCGTAACTTGCTCAATAATCATTTAATACCGTTTTTTGGTGATATGGATATGCGCAAAATCACGCCGCGACACGTCGCACAATTCTATGAGCAGATGCCTATAAATGAGCGTACTGGCGCAGGTGAAGTCAACCGCTACAACGCTTACAGGCTTTTGAAAGCGATATTTAATCATGCTATGACCGAACCTATTAACGATATAGGCGATAAGCTACTCACTGCCTCACCATGCACATTAAAGGTGAGTAAGCCTATTACGCGGCATACGGCGCTCGTGGCATCATACGAGGAACTGGATACGCTCGCGGCGGCATTACCCGCTTACATGGGCTTATCCGTGTATCTCGCAATTACGCCGCAACGCAATGTACTTCGCGCAATTCATGGGCAACGATAACCCCCGCGAAAAATTCTTCCGCGACCTCAGCGACGAAACCCGACGCATTGACGCAGAATATACGGGCAAGGAATACCGTTAGAAGATGTACGACTACTTCAAGAATACCGCTACTTTGCACGAGCTTATCCAATTCGTTATAATGAGCAATTCTAAGCAATTAACCTACGGTTACGGTTACTTCGACGATACTATTCCAACTGGTGAGAGCGAAAACTGGTTTAAGAAAAACATCAACGGCGAAGGTATGACATACATGATTGCTCTCAACGAGGATGCGCCAGAGGGCGCATGGGTAGAAATCGCCACCTATGAAGCACTACACACTCACGACGATTTTGAAGAGGAATCTCTTATTGATTGGGATAACTCAGCGATCAACGCTCTCGGCAACGAATAAAATTCTTATCAACCGGTAGGGGTAGGGTGCATACACGTTACGCGCTCTACCCCTCAATTTTTGAGAGGTGAAGCCATGGAAATGGCATATGAAAGCTATAGCAAAGCAGACTTTCGAGCAATTCGAGAAATGCTCGGAATTACACAGGATATAGTTGCTCTCGCCTTGGGTGTGCAGACGCAGACAGTGAAGAAGTGGGAGAAAGAAAGATGTGCCACGCTACCTCCTGAAGATGCGTGTAAGTGGCTTACTGACATGTGGGTAAAACATAATAAGATTGTTAGCTCTGTTGTTGCTCAGAATGAGGCACTGTATAAGAGCGTGAATTATACTCCTGAAAATATTATGCTCACGTATTATAGAAACGCTCAAGACTATCGTAAATATGGGCGTGACAATCGTGGGGGGTGATACGTGGCAGATGGTAAATGCGCGTACTCGCGCTATTGCTCAAGCCCTCATGGCTAAAGGGTGTATGGTTAAGTTTCAATACCCGTCAGACCCTGGAAACGTGTATATTTTTTCTGAACGTTTAGAATGTGATTAAAAATCATGGGTATGAGAAAGCCCGCCCACAGTCCTAGACTGCAGGCGGGCTTTTTCGCGTTGCTTATTTTTTATGTATTATCCCCAGAGGGTAAATTCAAGTATAGCTTATGCGTAGGCGATTAGGCTAGTTGGTTGCGCGATTTTCTTTAACGCGGTTACATAGTCGCGTGCTACCTGGATAGTGAATTCGAGCATTGCCGCTATACGTGCAATGTCGCCAGTATAGATGCGTTCAGCAGTCATGTAATCTTCTAGGCGTATGAGGAGTAGTGCGGTTAGGGTGCGGGTTCGTTGTTCGTTTCGAGCGTGATACATGGCGGCGGTGGGCTTGTCGTGGTGTTCGGCGTGGATAAGCTCGTGCGCTAGAGTGCATTTATATTGAAGATCATTTAATTTATCGTGTAATACGATTGTTTGCGTGTCGGCTTGGTAGTATCCACATAATGGTGCGGGTAGTGGTTGTGTGCGTATGGTTATGTTGTGTTGTTCGGCGATGCGTTCTAGGTCGAGCGTGGTTATCATATGGTCTCTCGTCTTGTGTAGCTAATCTATCGGAGTTTCAGCTTCGATGTCTCTATCGTCGTTTTGGCTTGCCACTTTTTCATAATTGTCTTGTTGCACTGTTCCGTAGGTGTATTGTTTTTGCGCGTCTATGAAGTCGAAGATGCTCGCGTAGCCTAGGCGTAGCGCGATTGTTTCTAAATCGTTCATACTGAACGAATCCTGACCGCGTATGCGGCTTTGTGTATATCCGTAGCTACGTTTTAGCCACCTTTGGGCATCTTTGATTACATAGCCGTGCTGTTTCATCTCATACCGCACAAAAGCCGCGGTATCCACGTCTATATCGTGAATCATACGATAGCTCTTTCCACGCCGCTTTCTCCAGCTCAGCCTGACCAAGCAGGCGCTTCAGACGCGTGTTTTCCTCACGTAGACGCTGGAGTTCTTTCGCTTCGCTCTTCGTTATCGACCCACACGTTGCCTGCCATCGATTCAGCGTGGCTTCGCTAATCCTGAGCTCTGTGAGAATCTGAGCCGTCGTCGATCCTGATTCCCTCAACTCCCGTGCTTTGTCAAGCTTGCGAACAATTTGTTCGGGCGTGTGCTTACTGAACTTTCTCACCATTGCTCCATTCTCCCCACCTAGTGGCGAGGCATCAATGGACAACACTCAAGTCATCTGGACCTAAAAACCAAAGGACACTCCAAGTAGTAAATTTTCGCTGCAGAATTTTTGTGGCGTACAGATTTCGCGCCATATAGCTTTGCGTGATGTATAGCTCCTTTTAGAAATATGGAAGATTTTTGGCACCTATGTATTTACTATTTAGCGAGGAAACGATATATCAAGGAAAATAGCGATTTTAGCTGGAAATAGCGATATAGTTAGTTTTAGATAACTTGGTAATAGTGGTGCACCTTGCTAGGAATTTGCCGCTTAAATTACGGCAGAGTTTTTGCATAGCAAGTAAGTAAATAATTACTTTTGTGGGCACGGTGGAATTGTTACCGTGCCCACAAATTATTATCTGCAGCACTTAGATGATTTAACTATTTCTTATCGGGCTAGTCACAAAAAGTTCTGCATCTTATGCCTAAATTAGCTCATTTGCTATTATTTGTAGTATTATAGGTATAAAGTGTCTAATTTGAGCACGAAACGGCTTCGCGCTTACTAAATAAAACGAGAGTATTTTTAAGAGCATGACGAAAGTAAAATCGCGAGTATTGATACTCATTATTTCCCTATTAGCTTGGGGTTTAGTGTTGCCTTTCGTGGCTACCCCCGCGGGTGCTGAACCCGCTGAAGCAGAGGTGACTCTGCATTTCACTATTTACAGCAAAGAGGAAATTACTAATCTCGAAATAAAAGAAGGCACGGGATTCTTTGCTGATAGTTATGAAATTGAGCAGGATGACGTTACCTCCACTACTCCGCTCGCCAATGGGCTGAAAAAATATGAAATAGAATTTTTGGGAGATGCAGCTGATTATCCGCTCGGTAAAGAATTTCCTTTTACTTTGGTGAAAAATTGGCGGAATATAAGCGATACGGTGCGAGTAAAAGTTAGTGCGGATACACAGGGCAATCCGGTCATAAACGCCGTCTTAAAAGAGAAGATAAAGGCACGTCGCGCTCTTAGTTTTATCGAGGTAGAGGGGAAAGCAGTAGGTGGTACCCCAGATAATTTCCAGCTTCCTTTACAAAATAAAAATTCGGGTGCGCTGCAAAATGTGTCGGTCACCAAAGATGCTGCTGGCGTCTATTTTCTGGAAGATATTTCCTATGACGACGCAGGTGAATTATTGCCTAGCGCTTTGCAGCCGGCGGCGGAGGCGCAACTGCCTTTGCTCACTTTTCGGAAAGACGACGGGAAGCAGTTCTATGCGGTGCAAAAAGTAGCGCAAGCGGGTGCAGATTACCAGCTAGTGCTTAAAGAAGTAAAGCTAGTAAATAAAACCTTCCATGTGCATATTAAGCGCCCATTTGAAGTGTTGGGTGAGAATACCAAGTGGGAATTTGCTATCGCGGGAAAGTCGGACCCTCAAGCCGCTCCGCAGTTAAATATACCGCTCGGTAAAGGCGATTTTACTTTCGATATCAATGCTGCCAATGTAGCGGAAACGGCCGCGCTTTCGCTACCGCAACTTCCGCAGAAATATCCTTATTATGCCATTGCGGAGCAGAAATATGACGCCGCTATCAATACTTTAGATGTCACTTTGGGAAAGAAAGTGTATTTTCTGCTCTCTAATATTGAGAAAGTAAATTACAACGATTTCGCCACGGCTTCTGGTAAATCTGGATTCGTATTAGGGCTATATGATTCTGCGGGAAACCTAGTGGAGAAATCTCGCATCGATAGAGACCCACAATTAGGGGTGACTCGATACTATTTCACAAAGGTAGTGCCGGGAGAATATACGATAAAAATCCTTGAGGCAGCTGCTAATTTTCAAGAAAACTATGATCTATCTATGCAGTATCAACTGCGTTTACAAGAAGATGGCAGCACGCACGTAAAGGCATTTACTGCTGCGAGCCCGGATAGAGAAATGTGGATTAATCCCTATGGGGGTACGGATAGTCGGTTTGACGGAAGTGCGGAATCTCGCGCCTATGTAGGATATAAACATCCTTATTTGCTGCTCGTGCCGCAGAAAGCAAAATTTAGCAAAGTGATCAAAAATGCTGACGCCCCAGCTGGTACTAAGCAGGCTTTTGTAGCGCGCGGTGATGTAATCGATTTTCAACTTCAGGGAAAAATTCCGGGAGATCATCGATTAGTGCTGAAATACGATAAGTACGTAGATCTAGGATTTAAAAACACCATCACCTTGGTAGACACTTTAGATGAACGTCTAGAGGTGGTAGATGGTACTTTAGAAATTTTAGAAGATGGTGCGCCGAGCGTTAATTATCAGGTGAAATATGATGCTACCTCGCGGCAGATACAGTTAATCGATAACGAAAAAAGCAAAGTGGTAAATTTTGATTTCAATACCAAGATTGCCTATCGCGCTGAAAAAAATATCACGATTAATTTCCAAGCAAAGGTGAAAGATTTTGGCAATCAGCCACTTTTCAACCGCATTCCGGGTGGGGAAGTGGAGATAGTGCCCTATCTAGAGATTTTGGTGCAGAAAAAGTGGACTGGTGGGCAAAAGCTACTGGAAGATATGAATATGGAAAACTATATCGATAATTTCCAGATTGAGACCTATCAGGGCGAGAATAAAGTGCGCGTAGAACCAGTAAAGAAATATTTACGCCCGGGAAGTTTTCAGACGCTGGGCGGAAAAGATTTTCGCTTTGTACTGGAAAAATTGCCGAAGTATGCCTCGGGCGAATTAGAGAAAGCGCCGGCTGACCGAGAGGCACTCAGCTATAAAATAGTGGAAAATTTGCCGGAGAATTTACAGAGCAAATTTGTGGTGACGCAGCAGGAAAATATCGATACTAGCGGCATAAAGGTAGTGGAATTTACCAATACTTATAAACCGCCGCAGCCGCCGCCGGAGAAGCCTTCTACACCGGAAGAACCGCCTACGCCACAGTTGCCACGGACGGGTAGTAATGCTCTTCTTGCTGCTGTGGCGATGCTCGGTTTAGGAATCGGTGGATTGGAAATATGCCGCCGCTCTCGCCAGCGACTCAATAAATAAGGCTGCGGAAGCGAGCGGAAGCGAAGAGTGATATTAAGAAAAGCGGTATTAGAGAAGACAGCTGTTAACGAAGGGAAATATTAAAAGCGGGTAGCCTCCGGAATTTTAATCCGGAGGCTACCCGCAATTCTAATTTATTGGTACTTTATTTCTTGCCTTTGCCGTGCAGGGCATCCTTTGCCCGCTCGGCTAGTTTCTTGGCTCCTGCTTCAATATCTTCTGCAACGTCATTAGCTTTTTTGCCGATATTTTCGGCAGTTTCTTTTACTTTTGCTTCGGTATTCTGAATCATACCTTCTGCCTTAATATCTTTATCATTAGCCACTTCGCCTGCTACTTCTTTAGCTTTTCCGGCGGCTTCATCGAATTTATTTTCCAAAGTAGACATAAACGCTCCTTAAATATTTTTTTATATCTATCTTCTCTAGTCTTACACAATATTTGAAATTTCGAGTATTCTATAGCTGATAGCGAAAAAAGCTGCCAGCCGGCGGAATCCAGAGAATCCACGCCGGCTGGCATACTCGGTAGTGCTGCTTTTTTGTTTAGGAGAGTGTAGCAGCAGCTGCCCGCATTAAAAGAGAGAATGAAATGGCGCCCGGGTCTGGAGCGCCGATAGAGGCATCTCCGTGAGTACGCGCCCGGCCTTTTTGCGCCGATATATTTGCAGTAGCTTCCGCAGCTGTCTGGACTTCTGCAGCTGCTGCTGCCCAGACTGCTGCTAGGGGGTCCGCTGAATCGAGGCGCTTTTCGATTCCCTCTGCAAAAGGAATAATTGCATCCACCATAGTCTTATCGCCAACTTTTGCACCACCCATTTCTGGTATTGCCCGTGCTCCGGCAGCTACGGCTTGAAGAATTTCGCGGATGCTTGGCGCCTGCTCATCAGAAAGCGAATTGCCGGTGCGCCCTAGGGCCGCTCCCCAAAGTGCGTCAGAAGTGCACCGGCTCCTTCTGCCCAGGTGGCGCCGGCGTGCACTAGTAGGGTGCGAACGCCCGCTTTGGCGCTTACACATTCGTATGTTGCTTTAGCTGCCGCTGTAGTTCCCAGAGTCATACCTTGCCCGTGGTCGCCATCGCCCGCTATTGCGTCTATCCGTCCCAAGTCAGCTTCTGCTACGCGCGCCGTACTTTTCAAAAACTTCGAGGATTTTTGCCACTTTTTCGGCGAAAGCAGAAGATTCAGGAGATCCGGCGGGAATAGCGGATTCTTCTTCATCTTGTACAACTCGCCGCGCCGGCGCTGCACTCTCCGCAGTAGAAAGGGCTCCTATGCGGAAAGCCGGAGTATCGGCAGCGGCTAGCCAGTATTCTTCTAATTCGCTATCAAGGAAACAGATACTCAGCTACGCCCAGCCATATCCAGTGAAGTTACTTGTTCGCCTACCACGGGAGTCACGATATGTAAGCCGCGTTGCTCTAATAGCTCTACCACTGACCCGTAGAACACAAAAAGTTCTTCATACTTAGTGGCGCCCAGCCCATTCAGTAGCACGTCTATCCGGCCTTTGTGGCCATTTTCGCGCGGTGGTTCTACTCAGGCGACACCGAGGCGAACGTTGAGCTCGCCCGCCAATTCTGTGGGTTTGCACTGGGCGCGGGCAAGATCCCGTTCGCCCCACACCTGCTGTTCCCGCAGTTCATGGGTGGCGTCGATCCTGATCAGCGTGAGTTGGCGATGTTTTTAAATCGGGTGCTGCTCGCCAAGTGCAAAGCACTGTGGGCATACGTCGGACACGTTTCACCTGGCATGCGCCTGGAGATCGGGTGGGCACGCGACCTCCAGGCGCCAGTCAAGTATTTCGATTCAGATTTCAAGGAGGTCACGCCATGACCACGCCCTTCACCCTGTTTGCTGCCACCGTTACCGGCGTACAGAACAATAACCACTACCCGAACCAGAACGTGGTCATGGACGCAGCCTCGCTGTCGGCAGTCGCGGGTTTTGATCATGTGGTCGCCACTCCCCGCAACCACATGAAGGTGAAGGGTATGCTTTCGGCTAGGCCTTCCACGTCTACTTCCCAATCCACGAAGTACACGACGCGGATGAATACGCTGGGTTGAAGCAACGCTCTGGATGCAGGAAGGTTTATCTACGGCACCACCAACCCGCAGATCACGGTGCATGAGGGTGATCAGCTCCTCGATGCTTAGTTGGATGTGGCTGACGAGATCGACGTGTTCGTTGCCTGCGGTCAGAGCACTCTCGTGATTGGTGAGGGCTCACGTAACGCACGTTCTCTCGCTTCGCCGGGCAGGGTGCTCATCCGTTACGGCGAGACCGATCAAGCCCGCGACCTATTCGACCGCGAACGCATCACCGCCCGCTTCCCCCCACATGCTCGCGAACTCAAAACGAGCGCGGATATCGAGGCGTGGAACAGAGGCGAGATTGCGCTTGGGCTGATCCACCCAGCATCGGCGGGTCACGGGCTGAACCTCCAGAGCGGTGGACATCTGCTGGTGTGGTTCTCACTGACCTGGAGCCTGGAGCTTTACCAGCAGACCAACGCGCGCCTGTATAGGCAAGGACAATCCGAACCTGTCACCATCACGCACCTGATTGCGGGAGGGACGCTCGATGAAGCCGTCTTGCGTGCGCTTGATGCGAAAGACGCTACTCAGGCTGCGTTGATTGACGCGGTGCACAAGAAATCCACACAACCACTGAAAGGACACGCTCATGCATGTGATGACAAAATACCTCGACACTCGTAAGGCGGCGATTGCTGCGTTGCAGGATTATGCGGTTATGGAACGGATCATCAACACCATCGACGACGCCACCAAAACCGCCTATGCTGATGCGGCTAGCCCCGCATCACTGCGCATGGATAGCACACCGCCCTCGGGTGACCTGCACGCCTCGGAGAACAGAATCGTCGCAACGATCGAGCGTATCGACACTTACAAGGTTCGGTATGTGGAGGCACGCCAGTACATGGACTGGTTCTTGCCCGCACGGGAAATCATCTCCGAGGATGACTGTCTGGTGTTGGAAGCATTCTTCCTTAGCGAAGGAACACAAGATGAGAAGGTGTCGATGATAGCCGATCATTTCTACGTCGAACGTGACACGGTCTATCGGCGCAAAAACCGGGCCCTCGACAGGTTCACCACCACCTTATATGGACAGCTCTAGCGTTAGCGGGTATTCGAAACATGCGATAGAAAACCGCATATCGGTGTGAGAACATGTAAGTGGTTGAAAACTAGGAGAAGCCCCAAGAACCCACACGGGAACCTGGGGCTTCACCGTGTCCGGGAAGGAGCCAGCGATGCCGATCAAACC